>CAKTSA010000089.1 GCA_934597585.1 uncultured Oscillospiraceae bacterium | reverse complement strand
TCTACGTCATCCCCGATTTCCAGAACCCCACCGGCCGTACCTGGGATCTGGATCGCCGTCATAAGTTCATGGAGATCGTCAACCGTTACGAGATCCCCGTCATCGAGGATAACCCCTACGGTGAGCTGCGCTTCGAGGGCGAGTACATGCCCGCTCTGAAGAGCCTGGACACCAAGGGCCTGGTGGTCTATCTGGGCACCTTCTCCAAGATCCTGGCTCCCGGCTATCGTCTGGGCTGGGTCTGCGCCGAGGATGAGATCCTGGCCAAGTACAACTTCATGGAGCAGGCTGCCTCCCTGCAGGCTTCCACCATCGGCCAGATGGAGACCTCCAAGTGGATCGACATGTTCGATCTGGACGCTCACGTCAACACCATCCGCGAGTGCTACAAGAAACGCCGCGCCGTGATGCTGGACACCCTGGCCAAGGAGCTGCCCGCTCCCTGCACTTTCACCCGTCCCGACGGCGGTCTGTTCGCCTGGGTTGTCCTGCCTGACTACATGGACGCCAAGGAGCTGCAGATGAAGTGCCTGGAGAAGAAGGTTGCCTTCGTTCCCGGCGGTTCCTTCTTCCCCAACGGCGGCCACGAGAACACCCTGCGTCTGAACTACAGCTGCATGCCCGAGGAGAAGATCGTTCAGGGCATCACCGCACTGTGCCAGACCATTCGCGAGAACCTGAAGTAAGAAAAAGCTGCATACCACAGTATCCCCTCCCCCGGGGAGGGGATACTGTGATTCCACCCATACGCCCGCGGCCGAACGTCCGCAGGGCACAGCATACCTGATGGTAAAGGAGAACACGGCGGATGAAGAAAGTCAAGGTACTCATCGGCAACTATGGCAGCGGCAAGAGCGAGCTGGCGTTGAATTTCGCCATGCAGTCCGCCGCCAGAGGCGAACGCACGGAGCTGATCGATCTGGATATGGTGAACACCTATTTCCGCTTGACAGAGCGTGGTAAAATGGTAGAGCAGAAGGAGATCCGTCTCGTCTCTCCTAACTTTGCCTGTTCCGGTATCGAAACGCTCTCCCTCCCCGCCGAGGTGCAGTCCGCTTTCGTCCTGGACTGGGACAGCGTCATCTTTGACGTGGGCGGCGACGATGTAGGCGCCACGGCGCTGGGCCGCTACCACCAGGACTTTGTGGACCTGCCCGAGGGGTCCCTGGAGGTCCTGAACGTTGTCAATATCCGCCGCCCCCTGGCCAGCACGCTGGACAAGATCCATCGTCTGCAGGAGGGCATGCAGGCCCATTCCCGTCTGCAGATCACCGGCATGATCAACAACACGAATCTTGCCACCATGACCACGGCGGATGAGCTGTGGGACGGCTATGAGCTGCTGCGGCAGGTCTCGGACGCCTCCGGCATCCCTGTGGCCTACACCACCGGAAAGAAAGAATTTCTGGATGCCTTCCTGGCCAGGAACCCGGACCCCAAGTATGTGGGCCGTCCCATCGCCATCGACGTGTACATGCACCGTGACTGGGATTCCTACATCGAGTATGGTCTGAACACCACCGATCCCAGAAAGGAAATGTATTGATCCCCTGTATATCCCCCCAAAAGGGATAGAGATATGGT
>CAKTSA010000088.1 GCA_934597585.1 uncultured Oscillospiraceae bacterium | reverse complement strand
AAGGTGGAGAAGACCGGCGTGGCATGGGTCGCCGAAGGCACCAAGCAGCGCTATCTGGAGCCCACCAAGCTGCTGCGCAACGAGCGTCACGTCAAGAAGTAAGACCTGTATACGTCCCAGATATCCCGGCGCGCCGCGCCGGGATACCTGACGTATCTGCCCCGTTTTCAGCGGGGAACTGATGATTTTACGAAATTTTTGAGGTAACTATATGGAAAGCAAACTCGGCTTGAATTTTGAACTGGTCAATCAGGCGCGTGCCTCTGCCGCCAAGGTGGCGGATGACACCCAGCGCTTTATCGACCAGCACACCACCGTCACGGTGGAGCGCGCGGTTTGCCGTCTGCTGGGTATCGATGGCGTCAACGATATGGACGTGCCTCTGCCCAACGTGGTGGTGGACCACCTGATGGCAAACTCCTTCCTGCCCATGGGCGCCTCCTGGGCCATCGGCAACGCTATGGTGGAGACCGGCAAGGATCCCCAGGGCGTGGCAGAGGCTGTCAGCGCCGGCGAGCTGGATCTCAGCAAGATCCCCGCCCACTCCGACGCGGAGATCCGCGCCGCCATCGACCCCGTGGTGAAGGCGACCATCCAGCGCATCAACGGCAACGTTGCCAAGCGCAATTCCTACCTGAATGAGTGGGGCGACAAGGAAGGCCCCTATCTGTATATCATCGTGGCTACCGGCAATATCTACGAGGATATCATCCAGGCCAAGGCCGGCGCCAAGCAGGGTGCCGACATCATCGCTGTCATCCGTACCACCGGCCAGTCCCTGCTGGACTACGTGCCCTACGGCGCTACCACCGAGGGCTTCGGCGGCACCTACGCCACCCAGGAGAACTTCCGCCTGATGCGCGCCGCCCTGGACGAGGTGGGCGAGGAGCAGCACCGCTACATCCGCCTGTGCAACTACTGCTCCGGCCTGTGCATGCCCGAGATCGCCGCCATGGGCGCCCTGGAGCGCCTGGACGTGATGCTGAACGACGCTCTGTACGGCATCCTGTTCCGCGACATCAACATGCAGCGCACCATCGTCGACCAGTATTTCTCCCGCGTCATCAACGGCTATGCCGGCGTTATCATCAACACCGGTGAGGATAACTACCTGACCACCGATGACGCCATCACCTCCGCTCATACCGTCCTGGCCTCCCAGTTCATCAACGAGGCGTTCGCCAAGACCGCCGGTATGCGTGAGGAGCAGATGGGTCTGGGCCACGCCTTCGAGATGGACCCCGCCGTGGAGGATACCTTCCTGTACGAGCTGGCCCAGGCGCAGATGGCCCGCGAGATCTTCCCCAATGCACCCCTGAAGTACATGCCTCCCACCAAGTTCATGACCGGCAACATCTTCCGCGGTCACATCCAGGACGCCCTGTTCAACATGGTGACCATCCTGACCAACCAGAAGCTGTGCCTGCTGGGCATGATGACCGAGGCCATCCACACCCCCTTCATGTCCGACCGTGCGCTGTCCATCGAGAATGCACAGTACATCTTCCGCACCATGAAGGATCTGGGCGACGAGCTGACCTACAAAGAGGGCGGCATCATCCGCAGCCGCGCCAACGAGGTGCTGGT
>CAKTSA010000087.1 GCA_934597585.1 uncultured Oscillospiraceae bacterium | reverse complement strand
TTTAAGAGTATGGCACGTATTGCCGGTATTGACCTGCCCAAGGATAAGCGAATCGAGATCGGTTTGACCTATATCTACGGTATTGGCAGAAAGAGCGCCCAGGACATCCTGGCGCAGACTGGTATCAACCCCGACACCCGCGTGAAGGATCTGACCGAGGCCGACGAAGCCAAGCTTCGTGAAGCCATCGACCAGAGCTACGTGGTGGAGGGCGACCTGCGCCGTCAGGTGGCGCTGGACATCAAGCGTCTGACTGAGATCGGCTGCTATCGCGGTATGCGTCATCGCCGCGGCCTGCCCGTCCGCGGTCAGCGCAGCAAGACCAATGCACGTACCCGCAAGGGTCCCAAGAAGACCATCGCTAACAAGAAGAAGTAAAGGAGGGAAGAGTAGATTATGGCAGCTAATGTAAAAGGCAAGAAGGTTATCCGCCGTCGCCGCGAAAAGAAGAACATTGAAAAAGGCCAGGTCCATATCCGTTCTTCCTTCAACAACACCATGGTGACCGTCACTGACTCTCAGGGCAACGCTCTGAGCTGGGCCTCCTCCGGCGGCCTGGGTTTCCGTGGCAGCAAGAAGTCCACTCCCTTCGCCGCACAGAGCGCCGCTGAGACCGCCGCCAAGGCCGCCATGGAGCACGGCCTGAAGACCGTCGAGGTCTTCGTCAAGGGCCCCGGTCAGGGTCGTGAGGCCGCTATCCGCGCGCTGCAGGCCGTGGGTCTGGAAGTGACCATGATCAAGGACGTCACTCCCATTCCTCACAACGGCTGCCGCCCGCCCAAGCGTCGTCGTGTGTAATCGGAATAAGGAGGATCATTAGAATATGGCTAAGAATATGCAGCCTATCGCCAAGCGCTGCAAGGCGCTGGGTATCTCTCCTGCCGTTATGGGTTACTCCAAGAAGGAGACCAAGCGCAACCCCGGCGGTCAGATGAGAAAGAAAAAGAGCGAATATGCCATCCAGCTGAACGAGAAGCAGAAGGTGAAGTTCGTCTATGGTATCCTGGAAAAGCAGTTCCACGCATACTATGAGAAGGCTTCCGCCATGCCCGGCAAGACCGGCGAGAACCTGCTGACGCTGGTGGAGCGCCGTCTGGACAACGTGGTGTATCGTCTGGGCTTTGCCATGACCCGCCGCGAGGCCCGTCAGCTGGTCAGCCACGCTCACTTCACCGTCAACGGCCAGAAGGTCAATATTCCTTCCTATCTGGTCCGCGTGGGTGATGTGATCGAGGTGAAGGAAGGCAGCCGCAGCGCCGCCTGCTTCAAGCGCCTGACCGCCGAGGACGCTCCCATGGTGAACGTACCCCAGTGGCTCCAGCGCGACAAGAACGCGCTGAAGGGTACTGTACTGCAGATGCCCGCTCGTGAGGACATTGATATGCCCATCGAGGAGCACCTCATCGTCGAGTTGTACTCCAAGTAATCGGGGAACTGACCCTCACAACGAAGCAACCACGAATGTACGGGTCTACCCGTATCGCCACATGAATTTGAAGGAGGGTACTGCATGATCGAAATTGAGAAGCCCCAGATCGAGTGTGTTGAGACACCTGGTGATGCTTCCTATGGCAAATATGTGATCGAACCCCTGGAGCGCGGCTACGG
>CAKTSA010000086.1 GCA_934597585.1 uncultured Oscillospiraceae bacterium | reverse complement strand
GAGCTGTGCGGCATCCTGCTGGGCGACAACGTGGACGGCATCGCCGCTGAGCTGGGCGAGTACGGCGCGGATAAGGTTTATGTGTACAATTCTCCCCTGCTGAAGGACTTCACCACCGATGGTTATACCAAGGTGATCGTGGAGGCCGTGGAGGAGATCAAGCCCGAAGTGCTGCTGTTCGGCGCTTCCAACATCGGCCGTGACCTGGCGCCCCGCTGCGCAGCCCGTCTGCACACCGGTCTGTGCGCCGACTGCACCCACCTGGACATCGACATGCCCAACTACAAGAACTTCCTGAAGGAAGCTTCCACTCTGCCCGCCGAGCGTATCGAGAAGCTGGGCACCGTCATGATCAACCGCGAGCCCCATCCCGTGGACCGCGACCTGAAGATGACCCGTCCCGCTTTCGGCGGCCACCTGATGGCCTCCATCATCTGCCCCCGTTTCCGTCCCGCCATGGCCACTGTGCGCCCCGGCGTTATGAAGAAGCGCGAGTGCAAGAAGAACGTGGAGATCCTGCATCCCGCGTTCGCTCTGGAAGCTGCCGACATCCACACCGAGGTCACCGAGACCGTCAAGGCCGCCAAGAAGCTGGTTGACCTGATCGGCGCTGACTTCATCGTGTCCGTGGGCCGCGGTATCTCCAAGGACGTGGAGAAGGGCATCAAGCTGGCCGAGGAGCTGGCTGAGGTTCTGGGCGGCGTCGTGGGTTCCTCCCGTGCCTGCGTGGACGCCGGCTGGATCTCCGCTGACCATCAGGTCGGCCAGACCGGCAAGACCGTCCATCCCAAGGTCTATGTTGCTCTGGGCATCTCCGGCGCTATCCAGCACAAGGCTGGTATGCAGGATTCCGAGTGCATCATCGCCGTCAACAAGAACGAGACCGCTCCCATCTTCGAGGTTGCCGATTACGGCATCACCGGCGACCTGTTCAAGGTCGTTCCCGAACTGATCGAGTCCATCAAGACCCAAAAGGCTGCCAAGTAAATACGCTTTCTTCCTTCTCTTCTTACATTGCGGATACACTCCACGACCCGTGGGCAGGCTCCCCCCTCCTACATCACAATAACCATCCATTTACTCAGCAGACCATGATTTTTGGAAAGCTTGCTCATCTCTACCGACACCAAAACTGTACCAATTTTAGCGACTTTCAGCCTGCTCCGGGTCTGGAGCATCTGCAACAGGTAGTATGCTTTGAGTAGAGAAATTTTATTAATGCTTCGAGGCGAAGCATACTCTCTATGGGTTTGATGTAGGCAATGAATCCGGCTGGATGTACAAAGTCAAGGGTTGGTTTCCCAACTACGGCTGTTCCCGCTATCAGGTAGAAGACGGCGATGCGATCTGCTGGGTCTACACCTGCGATTTGGGTGCGGACGTAGGCGATAACTCTATGAGCGGTTGAGATCGTTAGATACGGCTTGCTTTAGAAAAAGAGAGAGATAGGGCTTTGGTGCTGATTACCAAAAGCCCGATCTTCCCCTTTTCAAAGCAGTTTTGGAAGTTCACAAAAAGCAAAGGGCTATTTTTCGAGGGCATACCATTTTACCACGGGGTAACTAATAACTACTGAACAAGTGCCCAATTTTTGTTCTGAGCGAGAATCTCCAGAAGATATGCGAGCATTCTCAAAAGGG
>CAKTSA010000085.1 GCA_934597585.1 uncultured Oscillospiraceae bacterium | reverse complement strand
GTGCGCAATCTGGAGCAGGCCATCAAGTCCACCAAGAAGTACGGCGGACAGGTGGAGGCCACCCTCAGCTACACCATGTCCCCCATCCACAACGAGGCCTACTTCGTGAAGCTGGCCCGTGAGCTGGAGGATATGGGCGCGGACATGATCTGCATCAAGGACATGGCCAACCTGCTGCTGCCCATGGACGCCTATTCTCTGGTGAAGGCGCTGAAGGAAACGGTGAAGGTCCCCATCCACCTGCACACCCACAACACCTCCGGCACCGGCGACATGACGCTGCTGATGGCGGCCTATGCCGGTGTGGATATCGTGGACACCGCTTTGAGCCCCATGGCCAACGGCACCAGCCAGCCCGCCACCGAGTCTCTGGTGGCCACGCTGAAGGGCACCGTCCGTGACACGGGCCTTGATCTGGGCAAGATGTCCGACGCCGCCGTCCACTTCCGCAAGGTGGCCCAGCGTCTGCAGGACGCCGGTATCCTCGACCCCAAGGTGCTGCGCGTGGACACCAACACCCTGCTGTATCAGGTGCCGGGCGGTATGCTCAGCAACCTGATCTCCCAGCTGAAGCAGGCGGGCAAGGAGGACAAGTACTACGACGTGCTGGCGGAGATCCCCCGCGTCCGTAAGGACTTCGGCTATCCCCCGCTGGTGACGCCCTCCAGCCAGATCGTGGGCACCCAGGCCGTCATGAACATCATCATGGGCGAGCGGTACAAGACCTTCCCCAAGGAGAGCCGCGCCATGCTGAAGGGCGAATACGGCAAGCTGCCCGGCGAGGTCAACGAGGAAGTCCGCGCCAAGGCGGGCATCGCCCCCGAGGACGTCATCACCTGCCGTCCCGCCGACCTGCTGGAGCCGGAGCTGGAGAAGTACAAGGCCGAATACAAGGACATCGCCAAAAGCGAGGAGGACGTCCTGAGTCTGGCTCTTTTCCCTCAGGTAGCCCCCAAGTTCATCGAAAAGCGGGATCATCCCGCGGCGGGCGCCGCCCCCGCGGCAGCTCCCGCCCCCGCCGCCAAGCCCGCCGGCGACCCCAACGCCGTCCGCGAGCTGTACGTGGAGTGGAAGGGATAAAACATCATTCTTACGTTTTCATATCCTAGAAAGAGCGCCGGTCTCATGACCGGCGCTCCTTTCTTTACTATCATCATTTCAGAATTCTACCATAAAGTAATAAATCAGTTTCTTTAGTCTGTCGCTGCCTCTAGCGCACTGCGAATCATGGATGTCATCATGTTAAGCTGTTTTGGTGTTGCCATTTGTAGCAAGTTTATCAAAGCATCAATATCTCTTTTTTCTTGTTGCGGCAACACTTCCACCAATAGATAAGACGGTGAAACCTTTAACGCTTCGCATAATAACACAAACACCTGTAAACTGGGAACTTTTGCACCGGATTCGATTTGCCGCAAATAGGTAGCATTTATATTGCACACTTCAGATAAATGTTCACTTGTCCAACCTCGATCCTTACGTGCAATACTAATTCTCTTCCCCAATAATTTTTTATCCATGCAATTACCTTCTATTCGCTTACAGTTTCATTTCCGTTATCTCTAAGCTTACATTTTTCTTGACAGCATCAATAGCCGCTGTTAAAATATATTTTGTAAGCCTATGGACTACATTCGCTGTTTTGCTTTTCAGAGGGAGATTATTTAATGTACACTGAATAATAGAAAAAGCCTTATATTTCAATCGATAGAAGCCAATCTGTGGTATAATTGGAG
>CAKTSA010000084.1 GCA_934597585.1 uncultured Oscillospiraceae bacterium | reverse complement strand
TACATATAGACCGTCCGCGCCCTATGGGGCAGCAGGTGGTCAGCGTAAATGGTATCAAAATAGCTCATTGTTCTCCTCCATCGTCATAGAGTTTCATAGCCGGTTGCGGTGACTTGCGGGTGTCAGACTTTTCCGACTGTTTCGATTGTGCAGTCTGAGCGGTCTGTTCTTGCTGCGCTTTCCTGACGCTCCGGAACAGTTCTTCCCGGCTGGCATAGGCCACCTTTCGCACGGCGTGTTCTGGGATGGCATATAGCTCATCGAATACAATGCCCCAATCAAAGAACAGTTTCAGCTTTGTCTGCATGGGGTGTGTTCCCGTTTTCATTACCACGAAGTTGCCTTTCGGAAGCGACTTCAGCTCGTCCGCTGTCATCAAAGGACGCTCTATCATTTGCAGACTCTGACTGGGGTCGTTCTTTCCCTTGCTGACCGAACCGCTCAGTACCGTGCGGTTGCCCAGCGCTTTTGAGAGTTTCTCCGCCGTCTGGCTGTTGGGCGCGAAGCCACCGAAGATCGTGTCCTGGCAATTATCAATTATTGACTCCGCACCTTTGTCGCCGTAGTTTTTACCGAGCTGCGCCAGCGATTGGATGATAGGCACCAGTGTGATACCACGGGAGCGGCCCGCGCTGAACAGTGCCTCCACATCGAAAGCGGGCATGGTGCCGAACTCATCACAATAAAAAACGACACGGTTGGGCAAGCGTCCGCTGCCTTTTTCGGCCAATTCAAACAGCTCTTTGGACAGATTCTGTATCATAAGTCCTGCCATGAAATTCTTCGTCCTGTCCTCTTCCGGAAGTATAAGGAAGAGGGCGGTCTTTTCTTTGGCAAATTTCTCCGCGTCTATGTTGTTGTCGAAGCAGATCACCTGCTCCAATGCGATATCCATAAATGTATTCATCTGCGCCAGTGCCGTGGACATAGCGGAAGCCGTTGCCTGATCTGATGATTCCAGAGCGGATGAAGCCAGATTCCGCGCTCTGTGGTGAGCGGGCAGCATATCCATCAGTTGCTTGAAATAGCTTTGTCCCCGCATGCCGGAGGGTGCCAGAAGCTGCTGAATCAGAATAAACACCGACACCAGATGCCGCCGCTCTGTTGGGTGATCCTTGTCCGGCGGCAGGAACTCCGCCAGCAGCAGAAGCACCGAGGCCACCACGCCCTCGGCGGCTTTATAAAAATATTCATTCTGGCCGCGGCTCTCCTCGTCTTTCGGCGAGATGATGCTGTGTGCCAGAATATTGATCAGGTTCTCCGCTTTGCCATATGCCTCGATGCTGTGCTCATGGATTGCTTTGTCCATGTAGCGGTTGATGAGCGTCATGAGATTGTAGCCATCCGAGCGTGTCGGGTTTCGCAAGTCTACCACAGAGACGTGATAGCCATAGTATTTCTCTGCCACCGCACCGTAGTTGCGGGCGAGATCACCCTTGGTGTCAGTAGCAAAAAAACTCATACCGCAGGCGCAGGCGTACTCCAGATTCGGGTACAGGAAGTAGGCAGTCTTGCCCACACCGGATGCGCCGATCATGAGGCAGTGAATGTCATCGCTGTCCACCAGCGCCGTGACGCCGCCTTTTCTGCTGTCGCGGCTGCCCAGCACCAAGCCTTGGGCTTCGGGCAGATTCTTGCCTGCTCGCCAGTCGGCCACTCGGAACGGCACCAGCGCATAGCTGCTGCGGATCTCCTGCTCCGTGGCCCAGCGGGCCGTGCCGTGCTGACCATCGCCCACGGTTCTGGATTTGATATTGTTGAGGTTATAGTTATCCGTCAGCAGCGACAGCGCGACGAACACCGCCACCACCGCACCGCCCGCCGCCAGCAGAATCCAGAGGTTTCCGGTCATGTTGACACCTCCTGTGCCACCAAGTCCTCGTTCCAATCCTTTTGCACAGGCACCAGCCGCATGGTGGAGATACCCTCCGCA
>CAKTSA010000083.1 GCA_934597585.1 uncultured Oscillospiraceae bacterium | reverse complement strand
GGCGATGTTGCCAACAATGTGATCAGCCGTATCGCTACCGGCAGGTCGGGAGCCGGCGATGTCATGTCCGGCAATATGGCGGCGGACGCCCTCATGTCCTACATGGGTTATACAGCGCTGGGCGAAGGCGCGGCGGATATCCCTTCCTTCTCCAACGTGGAGATCGGCGGCGGGCATATCACCGGCACAGAGACCTCCGAGGACGAACCTGCGGGACGCTCCTTTGCCATGTACAGCACCGAACAGTATATGGAGCCCAAGCGGGAATACACCACTGTCACCACCGTGGATGGTACTATGTGGTATAAACAGTACGCGCAGGACGTGGTGGAGAAAACGCCTTATCAGAATCCGGATGGCGGCATTTCCTACCGCGAGAGCCTGATCCGGCGTCTGCCCGACCCACCGCGCAGAAAGGACAAGGTCTGATATGGCCCAGCAGGAACGCAGCGGCCTGAACGAAGCCGCCGAGATAAGCGCACACGCTGCCGGTGCTGTGCGCGGCGCCGTCAAGACAGGAAAAGCGGTAAGCGGCGCGGCAAAAGGCGCCGCTGCCGCCGGCCCTTACGGTGCGGCGGCAGCGGCACTCTGGACACATCGCAAGACAGTCGTCGCCATCATTGCCGGATTGCTGGCAATCCCCGTCCTGTTCATCATGCTGCTGCCCTCCCTGATCTTCGGCGGACTGACGCAGGCAGGCTCTGAGGGGAATCCTGACTCTCCGATCCTCAACGACAACGCCGCCATTGTGGAGAACATCAATCAGATCTCGCAGGCGATCAGCGATTTGCTGGAGGAAGGACAGGAGGATGTTCGCGCCCGTATTGATGCGGATTTTGCCGCTTCCGGTGCTGATCAGAAGGAGATCATCAATCCCTATGAGAAGAGTTCCCCGGCCTACAACGCCAACCGCTTCATCGCCATGTACTGTGCCGCCAAGGATCAGGACTACGCATCTATCTCCCTCAAGGATATGGAGGCGCTGATCCGCAAGGCCAAGGACGCCCTCTACACCTTCACAAGCACCGAGGAGCCTCGCACGACAACGGCGACAGACACGACCATTGATGAAAAGACCGGCAAGGTCACAGTGACAGAAACGGAAGTCACGGAGATATGGAAGATCTATACTATTGTCTACAACGGAGAAGCCTATTTTGAGGATAAGATATTTGCCCTATCAGATGAACAAAAGGAACTGGCGGAAAACTACGCGCAGAACCTGAGCGTGTTTCTGGGCGATGGCATGATGCAGGGCCTGCTCCCTGCCGAGTCCGCCGACCGCGTATCTCTGGGCGATATTCGTTTCTCAGATGGCGCGACACAGGTGGTCTACTATAATCAGTTGGACAAGCGGTACGCAAGCAAACCCTATGGCACCGACGATATCGGCACTTATGGCTGCGGCCCCACCTGTATGGCGATGGTGGTATCGTCCCTGACCAATGAGACGGTCGATCCCGTTGAGATGGCACGCTGGGCCTATGAAAACGGCTATTGGTGCAGCAAAAGCGGCTCCTACCACTCTTTGATCCCCGGTGCCGCCAAAGCGTGGGGCCTGCCGGTGCAGGGCTGTGGAAAAACGGAGGGACAGCGCATTGTGGACGCCCTTTCTCAAGGCAAGCTGGTGGTGGCTATCATGCTGAAAGGCCATTTCACCAGTTCCGGCCACTTCATCGTGCTGCGCGGCGTGGAGAACGGAAAGATACTGGTGGCCGATCCCGCCAGCTATACCAGAAGCCAACAGACATGGGATCTGTCCATCATTCTGAATGAAGCCAGCGGTCGCGCCGGCGCCGGTGGGCCGTTCTGGATCATTGGATAATTTTGATACCCCTCTAATGATATTGATCGCGTTATTGACCGTATTGGCAAGGAAAACGCAAAGCTCCCGAAAATGCAAATTCTCTTTACCTTTTCGAATCTTTACCCCGGAACAAAAACAAGCATTATGCTGAAGCAGCCTAAAACAGACGGCAGCATCCGGGAAATTGAT
>CAKTSA010000082.1 GCA_934597585.1 uncultured Oscillospiraceae bacterium | reverse complement strand
TATCCAACAAGACGCTTTACATCGCCACGAACTTCCAGAGTACGGCGGACGAGGCAAATGCCGCATTGACGCACGATCTGGTCAGCCGCCTCGTGCCGCTGGAGCAGGAGATCAACCGGCTGGAGCACTATGTGGCGCTCCTGGAACCGCGACAGGCCGAGGTCATTCGACTCGCCTACTTCGAGGGCCTCACATGGCAGCAGATCAGCGCCAAGACCCAGATCACAACGAGAACGCTGTATAAGATCCGCAACCAAGCGGTTGAAGAACTGGCGGAAATGTATGCGCTGACTGCTGATCTGCAGCGGTAAATTCTTGGCGTTCCCATCTTTTTCTCAAAGGCTTCACCTATTGTTCACCAAGTTTTACCTTGAAAGGGCATCTTGAAGCTGGTATTCTTTAGAATACAGAATCATAGACAACGCTTCCCGGCATTGCGCTGGGAGGCGTTGCTCTTTTATCAGCATTTTCATAAAACGCCGAGATCTGGCAATACTACCGATAACGCCATTGGAAAAGAGGAATCTTCATGAAATCCAACCGCTCGGACACTAGCCACACCACCCATACAGCGCCGCGGGATATCACCTGTGTAAGTATCGACACCTCTGCTTCCTGCGCCGAACGCATCAAGCAGTATGTGGAGCAGGTAGGCGATCCGTACTGCTATACGGACAGCGGCATTGTGGTAAAGCTTGCGTACTCCAACACAGATGTGAGCCTGCAAGACCGCCTGCGGGCCTATGCGTGCAGCTTGTCCTGATCCTCCAAAGTTTCCCTGTTGACAAAAGCAAAGCGGGAAAGCATAATAGACCCGTCAGTGAAAATAATGTTGCCGCCCGGCAATGACAGCCAGAAACCGCTTTCCTGAATTTTTAGGAGGTACGTTTTATGGCTGCATTTTTTTGCCCACAAACAGAAGAACTCTCCGGGCAGCATTGGTATGGCATTTCCTATCTTCGCCTGTCAAAGCTGGGCAAGCGCTATGAGAGCGAGAGTATCGACAACCAGCGAAAGCTGATCCACGAGTTCGTGCAGCGGCACCCGGAGATCACGCTGGTGGGTGAACAAGTAGACGACGGTTACACCGGCACCAACTATGACCGGCCGGGTTTTCGCGGTGTCATGGACGCTATCCGGGAAAAGAAGGCAAACTGCGTCATTGTAAAAGACCTGTCCCGCCTTGGCCGTGAATATATCGAGACCGGCAAATATCTGGAAACCATTTTCCCGGATATGGGCATCCGGTTCATCTCCGTCAATGATGATCTGGACAGTGAACACACGCCGCTGTGCGATGATATTTCCATCCCCATCAAGAACATCATGAACGAGGCGTACTGCCGCAGCCTTTCCCAGAAGCTGCGGGCGCAGTTCCGTGTCCAGCGCAAGGCGGGAGAATTTCTCGGTGCCTTTGCCTGTTACGGTTATCTGAAAGATCCTACCGACAAGCACAAGCTTATCATTGACGAATATGCCGCTATGGTGGTCCGCACCATCTTCCAACTGAAAATGGAGGGCTACAGCCAGCAGGCTATTGCCAACTATCTCTCCTCGGAGGGTGTTCTGCCGCCAGCAGCATATAAACAGCAACAGGGACTAAAATATCAGTCCGGATTTCAGGCAGTTGGCGATAATAACGTCTGGTCGCCCGTCGCGGTGCGGGCCATTCTGGGAAATCCCATCTATATTGGGACGTTGGTGCAGGGCAAGCGCGGAACACCCAACTATAAGATCAAGCAGATGAAGCTGCGCAGCAAAGAGGATTGGTGCGTTGTGGAGAAGAACCACGCACCCATTATCAGCGAGGAGCTATTTACTTCGGTACAGCACCTGCTGTCACTGGATACCCGCACATCCCCTTCCGAGGAGGTGGTACAGCCTTTGGCCGGAATGCTGTACTGCGCCGATTGCGGCCGCGCCATGTGCAGGCGCAGCGTAAAGCGCGGCAACCGCACGTTTTACTATTACGTCTGCTCCACCCACAAGCGCTCCAAGCTGTGCAGCAGCCACTCCATTTCGCAGACTGCTTTAGAGGATGTGGTGCTGCGGGCCATCCAGAAGCAAATTGAGATGGTGGTCGATATTGACCAGTTGATCCACGAGATCGGTCAAAAGAGCATCCAAGCCGCCAAGCACCG
>CAKTSA010000081.1 GCA_934597585.1 uncultured Oscillospiraceae bacterium | reverse complement strand
GAGGTCAGTAGGGATGTGTCGGGTTCGCCCGTTACAGCGATAGGGTGTGTCAGCACCCGACGAGGCCGTTTTCCGTGAGGGGACGGCGAACATGAGGTGGTACCGCGATAATTTGTCGCCCTCTGTCCAAGGACAGGGGGCGTTTTTATTTTGCCGCCCCTCTTGTCAAAAACTCAACATCACAGATCGTATAGGAAAGGAATGTAAGAAAAATGGGTATTTATGAAGAACTGCAGGCCCGCGGCTTGATCGCCCAGGTCACCAATGAAGAAGAGATCCGCGAGATGGTCAACAACGGCAAGGCCACCTTCTACATCGGCTTTGACTGCACGGCCGATTCCCTGCATGTGGGTCACTTTATGGCCCTGTGCCTGATGAAGCGTCTGCAGATGGCGGGCAACAAGCCCATCGCCCTGATCGGCGACGGCACCACCCTGATCGGCGACCCCTCCGGCCGTACCGACATGCGCCAGATGCTGACGACGGAGACCATCAAGCACAACGCGGAGTGCTTCAAGCGCCAGATGGAAAAGTTCATCGACTTCTCCGACGGCAAGGCACTGATGCTGTATAACTCCGAGTGGCTGAAGCCCCTGAACTATATCGAGCTGCTGCGCGAAGTGGGCGGATGCTTCTCCGTCAACAACATGCTGCGTGCCCGCTGCTATGAGCAGCGCATGGAGCGTGGTCTGAGCTTCCTGGAGTTCAACTACATGATCATGCAGAGCTACGACTTCTACTACATGTTCCAGCATTACGGCTGCAACATGCAGTTCGGCGGCGACGATCAGTGGAGCAACATGCTGGGCGGCACCGAGCTGATCCGCAAGAAGCTGGGCAAGGACGCCCACGCCATGACCATCACCCTGCTGATGAACTCCGAGGGCAAGAAGATGGGCAAGACCGCCAGTGGCGCTGTGTGGCTGGATCCCAACAAGACCAGCCCCTTCGAGTTCTATCAGTACTGGCGCAACGTGGGCGACGCCGACGTGCTGAAGTGCATCCGTATGCTGACCTTCCTGCCCCTGGAGCAGATCGACGCCATGTCCTCCTGGGAAGGCTCCCAGCTCAACGAGGCCAAGGACATCCTGGCCTATGAGCTGACCAAGCTGGTCCACGGCGAGGAGGAGGCCGAGAAGGCCCGTACCGCCTCTCAGGCCCTGTTCTCCGGCGCTGGCGATACCGAGCATATGCCCACCACCGAGCTGACCAATGACGACTTCGGCGGCGGTTCCATTGACGTGCTGAGTCTGCTGGTGAAGTGCGGCCTGGCCGCTTCCAAGGGCGAGGCCCGCCGTCTGGTGCAGCAGGGCGGCGTAACCGTCAACGACGAGAAGGTGCCCGCCATTGAGACCACCTTCGGCTGCGAGCAGTTTACCGGCGACGGCGTGATCATCAAGAAGGGCAAGAAAGTCTTCCATCGCGCTGTTTTGGTATAAGGTTTCCTCCAAGACCCTATTCCTTGTTTATATCACTGACCATGATATAGCTCAAACAAAGAATCCGTGGCGAAAGCCACGGATTCTTTGTTTATTGGATAGATCACTAGTTGCGGGAGCACTTTTCCGCGTCAATGGCCAGCACGATCATCAGGGCATACAGGGCGTCCCGCTCCTCTGCCACGTCGATCACATAGGTATCCGTCCAGTGGAACAGCTCCTTGGAGACTGTCGCTACCTGTCGGTTCTGGGCATCCAGAATGGTATAGTCCCACTCCATGAAGCTGCCCTCCACCCGCCAGCCATTGCAGTCCAGGGTGAAGGAGGGCCGCAGGAAGGTGAATTCCTTGCGGATGGTGCCCACGCACTGTTCGCCGATGTACAGGTCAAACTTGGGCAGGAACGTAAAAACCTGCTGCTTCACGGTGGCGATATGCTGCCCCATGGGATCGAGGATATGCAGGCAGTGTCCCCACGCCAGCTTGCCCTCCACCGTGAAGGCCACGGCGCCGCTGTCGTCCATATAATAGATATCGTAGCTGTCAAACCAGGAAAACATCCGCTGCTTGAAATAGAGCTTCATATAGGGAAAACCCTCCTGTTCTTGTTTCCTTTTATTCTACCTTCTGATCACCGCGGTGTCCAGCAACTTCAGCTTGCATACGAAGAAAAACCCCCGCAACTTGTAGTTGCGGGGGTTTTTCTCAGTCTGTCAAAAAACTACCCAAACGCCCCTGTTTCTGCTATAATAGAAGAAACGGGGGTGTTTACATGGAAGG
>CAKTSA010000080.1 GCA_934597585.1 uncultured Oscillospiraceae bacterium | reverse complement strand
TGCCCTTTTTCTTCTTTGATACGATTAAAACGCCAGCTCTCGCATAACGAGAACTGCCGTTCTTTGACAGGCTGAAAGCGGCGCCCGGTTGATCCGGGCGCCGCTTTCGCGTGCGCTGTTGAGAGATCAGATCTGCAGCGCCGCCTCCAGCGCGTCGCCGGTGGCCAGCACGGCGTTGCCGGGGGCCTTGGCGGCCTCGCCGATGACCAGCACCTGGCCAGCCACCTTCTCCGCCGTCTCCTTCAGGGCGGTGTTGGAGCGGGAGCCCATGGCCAGCACGACGTTGTCATACCCCCGCAGAGAACCGGCGGTGCCCTCCGCCAGGACGTAATCCACCCCGTCAGTATAGAACTGGGTCACCTTGGCGCCGGGCCGCAGCAGCACGTGATTCTCCTCGAAATTCTCGAACATGTAGCGGCGGTTCTCCGGCGTTACGTCGGCGGCGATGACGTCCTTCATCTCGATGACTGCCACCTGATGACCCCGCTCCGCCAGATACTCGGCGGCCTCGCAGCCCACCATGCCGCCGCCCACTACCAGTACCTTCTGCCCCATAGGAGCCTTGCCGTCCAGCATGTCCTGGGCGGTCACATAGCCGCAGTCGGAGAGACCGGGAATGGGCAGGATCAGGGGCGTGGAGCCGGTGGCCAGAATGATGGCGTCGGGAGCCAGCGACCGCAGCAGCATCTCGTCGGCCTCCACGCCGCAGCGCAGATCCACACCTGCCAGCCGGCACTTGACGATCATGGAGCGGATGGCCTCCGTCAGCTGCCCCTTGCCGGTGGGATAGGCGGCGATGCGGAAGTTGCCGCCCAGCTCGCTGGCCTTCTCCACCAGCGTCACCTGATGGCCGCGGATGGCGCAGGCCCACGCGGCGTACAGGCCGCCGGGGCCGCCGCCCACCACCGTGACGCGCTTCTTCTCCGGGGCGGGGGACAGCTCATTCTCCCGGCCCACGCAGGGATTCACCGCACAGGTGATGGCCTTGCCGGCAAACATGTTGGGCACGCAGCCCAGCAGGCAGCCGATGCAGGGCGAGAGCGTCTCCAGCTGGCCATTCCGGGCCTTGGCGGGCAGCTCGGGGTCGGCGATGCTCTGGCGACCGAAGGCGATGAGGTCGGCCCGGCCCTGCTTCACCAGCAGCTCGGCGTACTGGGGCTCGGTAAACCGGCCCACGGCGATGACGGGCACAGACACCGCCCGCTTGATCTCCGTCACCAGATCGGCGTTGAAGCCGCCGTGGGTGACGCCGGGGGCCCACATGAACTCGTCATGCAGGTGGACGGCCCGGGTCACATGCAGGGCGTCCACGCCGCACTCCTGCTCCAGATAGGCCGCCACCGCCGCCGCGTCCTGCACGCTCTGGCCGCCCTCCACCTCGTCGCAGGCGTTGATGCGGCACAGAATGGGCAGGTTGCCGCCGGTCTTGCGGCGGATGTTCTCAATGATGAGCCGGGGCAGCCGCATGCGGTTTTCAAAGCAGCCGCCGAACTCGTCGGTGCGGTTGTTGGTCCGCTGGGAGATGAAGGTGCTGACCAGATACCCGTGGGCGCAGTGCACCTCCACCATGTCGATGCCCGCCTGCTGGGCCCGCCGCGCCGCGTCGCCGTAGCACTCGATGATGCGGTAGACCTCCTCATTGGACACCGCCTCCGGGATCTCCCGGCCTGCCGAGGCGGGCATGGCACTGGCCGCCTTCAGGGGATAGCCCGTCAGGGCGGAGTTGCCCTCAGGTCCCGCGTGCTGCAGCTGGATGGACACCTTTGCCCCGTAGGCGTGACAGGCGTCCGCCACACGGCGGAAGCTCTCCACCGTGTCGTCAGAGAACAGGCAGGGCTTCCGGGGGCCGCCCTTGGCCTCCCGGTACACCACCGTGGACTCGATGGTGATCAATCCGAAGCCGCCCTTGGCCCGGGCCTGATAGTAGGACAGGGAGCGGTCGCTGAGACTGCCGTCGGTATTCGCCAGATTGTTGCCCATAGGGGGCACCACAAAGCGGTTGGGAACCGTCACCGTGCCGATCTGCACGGGAGAAAACATGGTCGGGAATTTCATCGTTGCACCTCACTCTCTCATCTCGCGTCAGGAGAAGAACTTCTCCAGCACTTCCTGGGCGGGCATATCCTTGCCGGTGAACAGCTTAAAGGCCGCCACGCCCTGCCACAGCAGCATGCCGATGCCGCCCACGGCGGCCTTGCAGCCCGCCGCCTTGGCCTCCTGGATCAT
>CAKTSA010000079.1 GCA_934597585.1 uncultured Oscillospiraceae bacterium | reverse complement strand
GGCGACGAGCTGACCTACAAAGAGGGCGGCATCATCCGCAGCCGCGCCAACGAGGTGCTGGTGAAGGCCACCGACCTGCTGAAGGAGATCGAGAAGCTGGGCCTGTTCACCACCATCGAGAAGGGCATCTTCGCCGACGTCAAGCGTCCCAAGGACGGCGGCAAGGGCCTGGCCGGCGTTGTGGTCAAGGACGACAAGTACTTCAATCCCTTCATTGAAGAGATGAAAGGTAAGGTGGGAGCATGAGCAGCGGACTGTATAATACCCATAAGATCGATTTCGATACCACGCTGGACCTGACCCGTCTGAAGCCCTACGGCGACACCATGAACGACGGCAAGGTGCAGACCAGCTTCACCCTGCCCATCAAGGATGACGAGCGCGGCGAAGAGGCCGCCCGTCAGATCGCCAAGAAGATGGGCCTGGAAGAGCCCAACGTGGCGTACCACGCCCCGCTGGACAAGGAGTTCACCTTCTATGTGGTCTACGGCAGCTGTGTCCATTCCGTCAACTACGAGGATATCCACGTCATCACCGTGGAGTCCGACGTGATGAGCATGGAAGACACTAACGACTACATCCGTGAGCATATCGGCCGCAAGGTCGTGATGGTGGGTGCCTCCACCGGCACCGACGCCCACACCGTGGGCATCGACGCCATCATGAACCGCAAGGGCTTCGCCGGTCACTACGGCCTGGAGCGCTATGAGATGATCGAGGCCTATAACCTGGGCTCTCAGGTCCCCAACGAAGAGTTCATCAAGAAGGCGCTGGAGCTGAAGGCAGACGTTCTGCTGGTCAGCCAGACCGTTACCCAGAAGGACGTTCACATCCAGAATCTGACCAACCTCATCGAGCTGCTGGAGGCCGAGGGCCTGCGTGATAAGTTCGTGGTCTGCTGCGGCGGCCCCCGTATCACCCATGAGCTGGCCAAGGAGCTGGGCTTTGACGCTGGTTTCGGCGCCGGCAAGTACGCCGACGACGTGGCTTCCTTCGCTGTGACCGAGATGGTCAAGCGTGGCATGAAGTAAAACGCGAACAGCGCCACTGGGCCGGCTGCATATGCAGGTGGCTCAGTGGCCGCTGTCATAAAAAAGTAGGAGGAACAGAAATGGCAAAGAAACCTGTACTGACTGCCGCTGAGGCAGCAAAAATGATCCCCGACGGCGCTACCATTATGTGCGGCGGCTTCCTGGCCTGCGGCCAGGCCCGCGCCATTGTCAAGGAACTGGTCAAGCTGGGTACCAAGGATCTGACCCTCATCGCCAACGACATGGGCCGCGCTACCGGCCCCAAGGGCGAGGAGTTCTTCGGCATCGCCGAGCTGATCCACAATCATCAGGTCAAGCGCGTCATCGCCACCCACGTGGGCATGACCCCCGAGGTGGGCCAGCAGAACACCGACGGCACCCTGGAGGTCTGCCTGCTGCCCCAGGGCACCCTGGCTGAGTGCATCCGCGCCGACGGCGCCGGTCTGGGCGGCGTCCTGACCCCCGTGGGTATCGATACCCTGGTGGAGGAGTCCCCCTTCTGCCTGGGCCGCCAGACCATCGACGGCAAGGATTACCTGCTGATGAAGCCCGTCCACGCTGACTTCGCTCTGCTGGGCGCCTACAAGTGCGACGAGTTCGGCAACTGCTGGTACAAGGGCACCATGCGCAACTTCAACGTCGTCATGGCCACCGCCGCTGACACCGTTATTGCCGAGTGCGAGTATATCGTCCCCGTGGGCGAGATCGAGCCCGAGAACGTTCATACCTACGGCATGTGCGTGGATTACATCGTGGAAGGAGAAAGAAAGTAATGGAAAAGTCCGAGATCAAAGGCTTTATCGCCAAGCGCTGCGCGAAAGAACTGAAGGACGGCGATGTCGTCAATCTGGGTATCGGCCTGCCCACCATGATCCCCAACTACCTGCCCGAGGGCGTTGAGCTGATCATCCACGCCGAGCTGGGCATCGTCTCCGCCGGCAAGTCCCCCAAAGAGGGCGACGCCAACTACGATCCCTACCACGTTGTGGACGCCGGTGGTTCTCCCTCCTCCGTGGCCTACGGCGGCGGCTTCATTGACTCCGCAGCCAACTTCGGCCTGATCCGCGGCGGCCATGTGGACGCCTGCTTCCTGGGCGCCCTGGAGGTCGACCAGGAGGGCAATCTGGCCAACTGGATCATCCCCGGCAAGAAGATGCCCGGCATGGGCGGCGCCATGGACCTGTGCGTCGGCGCCAAGAAGTGCATCGTCTGCATGGAGCACACCGCCAAGGGCAACCCCAAGATCTTCGAGAAGTGCCGTCTGCCCCTGACCGCCTCCCACTGCGTCAACAAGATCATCACCGAGATGTGCGTCATGGAAGTCACCGACAAGGGTCTGGTGATGACCGAGAT
>CAKTSA010000078.1 GCA_934597585.1 uncultured Oscillospiraceae bacterium | reverse complement strand
CCGGGCTTGACGTGCTCTTCAAACTTATCCAGAGAAGGACGGTTCATGGCGACGATGACGTCAGCCTTGTCCACCAGAGGAGAAGCAACGGGCTCATCGGAAACGATGACGGAGCAGTTGGCCGTGCCGCCGCGCATCTCAGGGCCGTAAGAAGGCAGCCAGGAGACGTGCTTGCCGTCCAGCATGCAGGACATAGCCATGAACTTACCGATCAGGAGCATGCCCTGACCGCCGAAACCGGCAAAAATGAAAGTTTTTTCCATGTTATTCGGCCCCCTTGTCTTTGTAAACGCCCAGAGGATAGTAAGGAATCATGTTCTCTTCCAGCCACTTCATAGCCTCCACGGGAGACATACCCCAGTTGGTGGGGCAGGTGGACAGAACTTCGACCATGCAGAAGCCCTTGCCTTCCATCTGATACTTGAAAGCCTTCTTGATGGCCTTCTTCGCCTTGACGATATTGGCGGTGGTATCGACGGCCACGCGCTCAATATAGTAAGAGCTGGGAACAGCAGACAGCATCTCGCTCATCTTGATGGGCAGACCGCTCCACTCCTCGCTGCGGCCAGCGGGGCAGGTGGTGGCCTTCTGGCCGATCAGGGTGGTGGGAGCCATCTGGCCGCCGGTCATACCATAGATGGCATTGTTGACGAAGATGGTGCAGATCTTCTCGCCGCGGTGAGCAGCGTGAACGATCTCAGCGGTACCGATGGAGGCCAGGTCGCCGTCGCCCTGATAGGTGAAGACCAGGCGATCCTTGGCGGAACGCTTGATACCGGTAGCGACAGCGGGAGCGCGGCCGTGGGCAGCCTCGTACATATCGCAGTTGAAGTAATCGTAAGCAAACACGGAGCAGCCAACGGGGGCCACGCCGACGACCTTGCCGTCCAGGTTCAGCTCATCGCTCAGTTCGTCGATGACCTCGGCCACCAGACGGTGGATGATACCGTGGTTGCAGCCGGGGCAGTAATGGAACTGCTTGTCGGTCAGATACTTGGTCTTTTCAAACAGAACAGCCATCTTATTTACCCTCCTTCATGCTGAGAATCTTGGTGACGATCTCGGCGGTGGTGGGCATCTGGCTGCCGCAGTGACCGAAGAAATCGACTTCCTTGGTGCCGTTGATGGCCAGCTTGACATCCTCCAGCATCTGGCCTTCGTTCAGCTCAACGTCCAGGACAGCCTTGACGGAGGGCTGATCGACGACCTTGCGGACGGCGTCATAGGGGAAGGGCCATACGGTGATGGGGCGCAGCAGGCCGACGTTGATGCCCTGGGCCTTCAGCTCGGTGATGGCGCTCTTGGCGATACGGGCCACGGTGCCGAACGCAGTGATGATGTAATCAGCGTTCTCGCAGTTGAACTCTTCCCACTGCTGCTCGTTGTCAACGACTTCCTTATACATGGCCTGCAGCTCATCGTTGTGGATGGCCAGGCTCTCGGTGTCGATGTAGATAGAGTTGATGATGCCGCGCTTTGCGGGATCGTCGCCGGGCTTCCAGCCGGTGCAGGCCCAAGGCTTCTTCTCGGGATCCACCTTGTAGTCCACCATCTCGGGCAGCTCCACGGGCTCCATCATCTGAGCGATGATGCCGTCCGCCAGGAACAGCACGGGGATACGATACTTTTCGGCCTTGTCATAGGCGATCATCATCAGGTCGATGGCCTCCTGCACGGAAGCGGGAGCGAAGGTCAGCAGGTGATAGTCACCGTTGCCGCCGCCCTTGACGCCCTGGAAATAGTCGCCCTGGGAAGCCTGGATGTTGCCCAGACCGGGGCCACCGCGCATCACGTTGATGATGACAGCGGGAACCATGGCGCCTGCGCAGTAGGAGATACCCTCCTGCTTCAGGGAGACGCCGGGGCTGGAAGAAGAAGTGATGACACGGGCGCCGGTACCGGCAGCACCGTACACCATGTTGATGGCCGCCACCTCGGACTCGGCCTGCAGGAAGCAGCCGTCGACCTCGGGCATACGGGCGGACATGTATTCAGGGATCTCCGTTTGCGGAGTGATGGGGTAACCGAAGAAATAACGGGCGCCGGCGCGAATAGCGGCCTCCGCGATAGCTTCGCTACCCTTCATAAGAGTCAAAGCCATGTTTTTTCCTCCTTAGTCTTTTTCGATACGGATTACCACATCGGGACAGGTGCGAGCGCAGGAAGTGCAGCCCACGCATGCTTCCATGTTGGTGACCTCTGCAGGGTGATAGCCCTTCGCGTTGATCTTTGCCTTGGACAGTTCAATGATACCCTTGGGACAAGCTCTGACGCACAGACCGCAGCCCTTGCAAAGGTTTTCATTGATGGTTACTCTAACCACATTTGACACCTCTTTTCTCTTATTTTGCTGAATTCTCTACCATATCTCTATCCCTTTTGGGGGGATATACAGGGGATCAATACATTTCCTTTCTGGGATCGGTGGTGTTCAGACC
>CAKTSA010000077.1 GCA_934597585.1 uncultured Oscillospiraceae bacterium | reverse complement strand
TGCCTTCGGAGCTTCTTGCGAAGCTTTGCTGCTAGGACGTTCACTCCGTTGAATTTGAAGTGTGTGGATACCACATCCCCGTCAACGATGACCGCCTTGCGGCGGCGCTGGCCAAGCTCCTGCGGGAGAAGCACGACGTGATCCTGCTGTCTTACTTCATGGACATGAGCGACCGAGAGATCGGGGAGCTGCTGGATATGGCACGGCGGACAGTTCAGCATCAACGGACGGATGTCCTTGCTGAACGCAGAAAGCAAATGCTCCTTTCGCACGAAGCGGAGGTCAAAATCCGCAAGCGCCCATGGATGATCTGCGTGCTGATACAAATTGGTATCGTCATAGACCGTATTGCCGGTTTTCTGCTGATACCAATAGGCGGCAATCGGCTCCAGAAGATGGCCCATTATCAGTTGGTCCTGATTGGCCTTTATCGGTGTCTTTATAGAACTATCCATAGTTCATTTTCTTACACCTTCTTTTTATGCTTGAGATTCTTTTACTTTTTTGGACGGATACTTGTGTCTCCATGTTCCCACGTTTTTTCAGCGGACTGCATCTTCACAAAACCTACATGAGAAGTTCCGCGATTGTTGAGCTTTGCCAAGGATGGCTGATTTCAAAAGCGATTGACGGGATAAGAAAAAGCTGATAGACTTAGAATACTTAGCAAGACACATCAAGTCACCATCTTTGATATGCCGGAAAAGGCAATATTTCACCGATATTACAGAGGGCGCCTGATTTCCTTGGGCGTATATATCTGCTTCGTACCAAGCCGTAGCTCTAAAGCTTGTCTGTTCGTAAGCCAACCCTGCCACACAAAAGGATTTGAAACCATGAAGCTTTCCTCCATACTCAAGGACTACCCTGTTCTTTCTGTCTCTGACCGCCCTATTGCCGAGGCGTTTCTGTCTGGCCAAATGGAGCAGCAGATTCATTCCATCGACTACGATTCCCGCCGCGTCTCTGCCGGTTCTCTGTTCTTCTGCCTGCCCGGCGCTCATGCGGACGGACACCGCTTCGCGCCGCTTGCCTATGCCGCCGGCTGCCGTGCTTTTGTATGCAGCCGTAGGCTTGTCTCGCTCCCGGAAGACGCGGTGCAGATTCTTGTGAAGAATCCGCGCCACGCGCTAGCCTGTCTGTCGGCGTCATTCTATGGCCGCCCTGCGGAGAAGCTGACCGTTATCGGCATTACCGGAACCAAGGGCAAAACAACAACGGCATTTTTCCTGCGGGAGATTCTCTCTGGCTGCGGCTTTCCGTGTGCGTATGTCGGCTCCAATGGCGTGCTGATGGAAAAGGATTGGTTTGATACCGTCAACACGACACCGGAAAGCAGTGAGCTTCACCGCTATTTTCGCATGATGGTGGATCGTGGCATCACACATGTGGTAATGGAGGTTTCCTCGCAAGCGCTGGCCACACACAGAGTGGAGGGAGTCCGCTTCGATACCTGCTTGTTTACGAATCTGGCAGATGACCATATAGGAGAGGTGGAGCATCCCTCGTTTGCCGCCTATCGAGCGGCGAAGGCACGACTGTTCCGCGATTTTGCGCCGGAACACATTGTCTGCAATCTCGATGATTCCCATTGGAGGGCTGTCGTTGGGAATCCGGGCGAGAACACGGATTTCATTGGTTTTTCTCTGCACCAGCCCCTGTCCGACCATTGCCGGTTCACTGCCGCGGAAACCCGTCCCTTTCGCGGAAAAGCTGCGCTGGGCAGCGACTTTACCTGTGTTTCACAGGGTGGGAATACCGCCGTCAGGCTTTGCGCTCCCGGAGAGCTTTCCGTGTATAATGGGCTGGGCGCCATTGCGGCAGCCTCAATTTACGGTGTGTCAGCGGCAGACGCCGCCCAGATTCTGCAGACGCTTTCCGTCCCCGGACGCTTTGAGGTGGTGGGCGCACTGCCGGGAGTGACCTTTGTCCTTGACTATGCGCACAATGGGTTCAGCCTTGAAAATGCGCTTCAGGCTCTTCGGACATACCATCCCCATCGGCTGATATGTCTGCTCGGCTCTGTCGGATGCCGGACAAAAAAGCGCCGCAAAGAGCTGGGTGAGGCAGCTGGAAAATACGCCGATTTCGCAATCATTACGGCAGACAATCCGGACACTGAAGATCCCAATGAGATCAACCGGGAGATTCTGTCCTACTACGATCAAACGAAGCCCTATCTGCTTTTTGAGGATAGAAAAGACGCCGTTCGTGCAGCAGTACACATGGCAGAGACGGGTGACATCATTCTCTGCGCCGGAAAGGGTCACGAAACCTATCAGCTAATCAACGGCGAGAAGATTCCGTTTTCCGAGCGAGAGATCATTTTGCGCGAGGCGGCTCTGCGCCGTGACACTCAAGCCGCCCCAGTAGAGAATCATGATAGAATTCTATAAGTAACCAAGGCACTGTACAAGCATCACTGAAAAGGTACAGTGCCTTTTTGCGTATGTCGCTTATTAAAGATTTGATATCCCCTAACAATCCATATTTCCTTGAGCGGATTTGATCCTCCGATACATCTCCTGCATCTGTCGGTCAATTTCGGCGATCTTGCCCGCGCATTCAAGCATCTCCTCGTTGATGCCCTCCGGCAACTTTGTCTTATCTACCTTATACCGAATATCGTGCTCTAGACTGGCCCAAAAGTCCATAGCAATCGTGCGGATCTGAATTTCCGCAGTTACCTGCTCCGTCCTATCTGACAGATACACCGGCACCCGGATA
>CAKTSA010000076.1 GCA_934597585.1 uncultured Oscillospiraceae bacterium | reverse complement strand
CTCACCGATCTGGGCGAGCTGGTGGATATCGTCAACGCTGACAGCGAGATCCGCGCCCTGGTGCTGACCGGCAGCGGCGAAAAGGCCTTCGTGGCCGGCGCTGACATCGGCGAGATGAGCACCCTGACCCCCGAAGAGGGCGAGGCCTTCGGCAAGCACGGCAACGACGTGTTCCGCCGCATCGAGACCCTGCCCATCCCCACCATCGCCGCCATCAACGGCTTTGCTCTGGGCGGCGGCTGCGAGCTCAGCATGAGCTGTGACATCCGCATCTGCGCGGATACCGCCGTCTTCGGCCAGCCCGAGACCGGCCTGGGCATCACCCCTGGCTTCGGCGGCACCCAGCGTCTGGCCCGCCTGGTGGGCCCCGGCATGGCCAAGCAGCTGATCTACACCGCCAAGAATATCAAGGCGGACGAGGCCCTGCGCATCGGCCTGGTGAACGCCGTCTATCCCCTGGCCGACCTGATGGCCGCCGCCGAAAAGCTGGCCGAGACCATCGCCAAGAACGCCCCCATCGCCGTCCGCGCCTGCAAGAAGGCCATCAACGACGGTCTGGAGGCCAAGATGGACGACGCCATCGTCATCGAGGAGAAGCTCTTCGGCAGCTGCTTCAAGACCGCCGACCAGATCGAGGGCATGTCCGCATTCCTCGAAAAGCGCAAGCACGAGCCTTATCAGAACAAGTAAGGCCAACAACGTTAATTAACAGGTTCGCCTGATGATTAAAGAATATATTATAGGAGGAAAACACATGAAAGTCGCAGTATTTGGTGCCGGTACTATGGGCAGCGGCATTGCCCAGGTTTTCGCAGCGAAGGGCCACACCGCTCTGATGTATGCTTCCAGCGTGGCAAGCGCCCAGCGTCATAAGGACAAGCTGGCTGCCTCTCTGAACAAGAAGGTCGCCAAGGGCAAGATGACGCAGGAAGCCGCGGATGATCTGATGAGCCGCGTCCTGGTGGAGGAGTTCGAGGCTGCTGCCGATGCCGATCTGGTCATCGAGTGCGTCGCCGAGAACATGGCCACCAAGAAGGAGCTGCTGGGCCGTCTGGACGCCATCTGCAAGGAGAGCGCCATCTTCGCTTCCAACACTTCTTCTCTGTCCATCACCGAGATGGCTCAGGGTCTGAAGCACAACCTGATCGGTATGCACTTCTTCAACCCCGTGCCCGCTATGAAGCTGGTTGAGGTCATCGCCGGCGGCAACACCCCCGCTGAGCTGGTGGACTACATCAAGAATCTGTCCGTCGAGATCGGCAAGACCCCCGTGGTCGTCAACGAGGCTCCCGGCTTCGTGGTCAACAAGATCCTGATCCCCTACTGCAACGAGGGCGTCTGCGTCCTGCAGGAGGGCGTCGCCTCTGCCGAGGATATCGACATCGCCATGCAGCTGGGCTGCAACCACCCCATGGGCCCCCTGCACCTGGGCGATCTGATCGGCTGGGACGTGGTGCTGAACATCATGGACGTGCTGTACAACGAGACTCACGACAGCAAGTATCGCGCCAACGTGCTGATCCGCAAGATGGTCCGCGCCGGCAAACTGGGTATCAAGTCCGGTGAGGGCTTCTTCAACTACAACAAGTAAATTTCTGGAAAAGGAGAAAATAGTATGGATTTCCATCTGACTAAGGAACAGCTGCTCGTTCAGAAGATGTACCGCGAGTTCGCGGAGAACGAGGTCAAGCCCCTGGCCACCGAAATCGACGAGGAAGAGCGTTTCCCCATGGAAACCGTCGAGAAGATGGCAAAGCTGGGCATGATGGGCATTTACTTCCCCAAGGAGTACGGCGGCGCTGGCGCCGACGTCCTCAGCTATGCCATGTGCGTTGAGGAGCTGGCCAAGGTCTGCGGCACCACCGCAGTCATCGTGTCCGCTCACACCTCCCTGTGCGCCGCCCCCATCTTCGAGAACGGCACCGAGGAGCAGAAGATGAAGTATCTGCCCGACCTGTGCTCCGGCCGCAAGATCGGCGCCTTCGGTCTGACCGAGCCCGGCGCTGGTACCGATGCTCAGGGCCAGCAGACCACCGCTGTGCTGGATGAGTCCGGCGAGAACTACATCCTGAACGGCTCCAAGTGCTTCATCACCAACGGCAACGTGGCTGATACCTTCGTCATCATCGCCGTCACCGGCAAGGTCGTCGACAAGCGCGGCCGCTCCATGAAGGAGATCTCCGCCTTCATCGTCGAGAAGGACGACAAGGGCTTCTCCCAGGGCAAGCACGAGAAGAAGATGGGTATCCGCGGTTCCTCTACCTGCGACCTGATCTTCGAGGATTGCGTCATCCCCAAGGATCGTATGCTGGGCAAGAAGGGCGAGGGCTTCAAGATCGCCATGAAGACCCTGGACGGCGGCCGTATCGGTATCGCTTCCCAGGCTCTGGGTATCGGCGAGGGTGCTGTTGACGAGGCTGTCAAGTACACCAAGGAGCGCGTCCAGTTCGGTAAGCGCATCTCCCAGTTCCAGAACACCCAGTTCCAGCTGGCTGACATGCACACCCGCATGGAGGCTGCCAAGTATCTGGTGTACTCCGCTGCTATGAAGAAGCAGAATCACGAGCCCTATTCCGCTGACGCCGCTATGGCCAAGCTGTTCGCCGCCGAGGCCGCTTCCGATGTGACCCGCCGCGCCGTTCAGCTGTTCGGTGGTTACGGCTACACCCGTGAGTATCCCGTGGAGCGCATGATGCGCGACGCGAAGATCACCGAGATCTACGAGGGCACTTC
>CAKTSA010000075.1 GCA_934597585.1 uncultured Oscillospiraceae bacterium | reverse complement strand
CAGAACGCGGGCGGCGGCCGCCCGTTCCTCCTCCGTCAGCGCCGGGTCCGCGGCCATATGCCGCAGCTTATCGGCGGGGTATTGGTTCATGCGCAGCTCCAGACAGCGGGTCTGCTGCTCCTCCGCCGTCTCCGGCAGGGAAAGCTCCGCCGGATAGTGCAGCTCCATGCGGCGGCAGACGGGGCAGACCCAGACCTCCGCCGTCAGGGTGCTGTCCCGGATGGCGGTGGGAAACGGGGTCACGTCCGGCGACACCGCGAAGGCGCCCCGGTCAATGAGCCGCAGCGCCGTATCCGGGCAGCGGAGACAATGGGGAACTGGATAGTCGTATGTCATGGTCGGCTCCTTTCTTTTGTTGGAGGGGAGTTTCGCTCTCCGGAGCGACCTACTTTTGCCAATAGCGGCAAAAGTAGGCAAAAGCGCCAGAAGGAACCTCCGGTTCCTTCACTTCCGGGCGCGCTATGCCTTGTGCTGCTTTGTGTGCTTTTACCGCACGTTCACGGTAGATTTCCTTTTTCGATTCGATAAAAGGATCGTCTCTGCTCCTGTGCCGCTGCCGCTGATGCCTACGCCGAACAACGCTTCGGTGTCTACCGTTGAGAACGTGAGCGGCAGCGGCGCAAAAGGGACAGACGATGCATCATACGTAACGACAACCACCGTGTACTGTGAACACGTGGTATAAGGTATCATAATTGTAAAAAGTATAGCGTGTGCGGATTCTTAAACCGCAGGTTTAAGCAGCGTTTTTGGGTACTTTTGCCGCTGCGGGCAAAAGTACCTCGCCCCGGAGGGCGAAACATCTTATTATACCATAAAGGGGCAGGGCAATGCCCTGCCCCTTTCGCGGGTCAAAATTCCGGTGCGTCCGGTGTGCGGCGGTACAGCAGGGGTTTGCCCTCAGCATCTACCAGCATGCACATGCCGCCGGAGTTGCCGGCGCAGTGATACAGGTACTGCACGCCGGTCTGGGTATCCACCCAGATCTCGCTGCCGCCCAGCAGACAGCCCTCCTCCAGGACCTTGGTAAAACGGGTCCCTTTTTTCTTTGTCATGATTTACTCCGCCTTGTCGCTCTCCAGCAGCGTCTTGGCGCTGGCGGCCAGACCGGCCAGGCCCTGGATCTCGCTGGGGATGATGATCTTGGTGGCCTTACCGTCGGCCATCTTCTGCATGGCCTCCAGGGCCTTCAGCTTGATGACCTGGTCGTTGGGGGCGTTCTCGTTCAGCAGCCGCATGGAGTCGGCCATGGCCTGCTGCACCTTCAGGATGGACTGGGCCTCGGCCTCGGCGGCCATGATCTTGGCCTGCTTTGCGGCGTCGGCCCGCAGAATGGCGGACTGCTGCTCGCCCTCGGCCACCAGGATCTGGCTGGCCTTCTGGCCCTCGGCCTGCAGGATGGATTCACGGCGCTCACGCTCGGCCTTCATCTGCTTCTCCATGGCGTTCTGGATCTCGCGGGGCGGCAGGATGTTCTTCAGCTCCACGCGGTTGACCTTGATGCCCCAGGGGTCGGTGGCCTCGTCCAGAATGGAGCGCATCTTGGCGTTGATCACGTCGCGGCTGGTAAGGGACTGATCCAGCTCCATCTCGCCGATGATGTTGCGCAGGGTGGTGGCGGTCAGGTTCTCGATGGCGCTCATGGGGTACTCCACGCCGTAGGTGTACAGCTTGGGGTCAGTGATCTGGAAGTAGATGACGGTGTCGATCTGCATGGTGACGTTATCCTTGGTGATCACCGGCTGGGGATCGAAGTCCGCCACCTGCTCCTTCAGGCTGATCTTCTTCACCACACGCTCGATAAAGGGCCACTTCCAGTGGAGGCCGTTGCCCCACACCGCGCTGAAGGAGCCCAGACGCTCCACCACAAATGCCTTGGACTGCTGTACCACGTGGATGCTGCTGACCACAAGGATCAGGATCAGAACCACCAGTACGCCGATCGCAATATAGCCTCCCATTTTCTTTTCCTCCTTATTTTCTTAAAAATATCATGTACAGTTTTCTGCTTGCTTACGGTTTTATACGTTGTGGGGGACGTCCACATAGAGCTTGACGCCCTCCAGACGGACGACCTTCACCAGGGTCTCCGGGGCGATGACGGCGCCGGAGACGCTGCGGGCCGTCCAGGTCTTGCCGTCGATGTACACCTCGCCGGTGGGGATGGTGTTGTCGATGGTCTCGGTGACGCGGGCGGTGCCGCCCAGGACACGGTCGGCGTTGGTGGCCGTGCCGTCCTTGCTGCTGAGCTTCTTCACCAGGGGCCGGGTGGCGATCAGCGCCGCGATGGACACGATGAAGAACAGCACCACCTGCAGCCAGATGGCCGCGCCCAGCACCGCGGCGATGAGGCCCGCCACGCTGCCGATGACGAACCAGATGGACACCAGGCCCACGGTGGCCGCCTCTACCACGCCGAAGATGACGATGGCGGCGATCCAGATGATCGTTGACATATCTCCGCTTCCTCCTTTCAGGCACGCGCCGATCAGCAGCGCCAGCAGCGCTGAGCCGAACAGTATGCCCGTGCCGATCCACTTGCTCTTGGGGGACAGGTTGGTGATGAAAGAATCCAGGGAGGTGAACAGGCTGTCCTTGGGGGGCTGGGGCGTCTCCTGGGGCGGCTGGGGGGCGCCGCTTTCCGGGATGGGATTCTCCTCGGCAAACAGTGTGCCGATGGACACGCCGTAGCGGTTGCAGATATAGAGGATCTTATCCACCTCCGGGTAGCTGCGGCCGGATTCCCACCGGCTGACCGCCTGGCGGGA
>CAKTSA010000074.1 GCA_934597585.1 uncultured Oscillospiraceae bacterium | reverse complement strand
TTGATGCACAGGGACACAGCGGATACGGCGAAGAGGGCGAGGATATCGTCTGCGCCGCCGTGACCAGCGCCGTAAGGCTGGTGGAAGCCACCGTCAACGACGTGATGGGGCTGTGTGCCTCCGTGAAGGTCAACCAGGAGACCGCCGCCATCTCCCTCCGTTTGCCCGGAGGACTGGCGCCCACTGCGGAATCCACCTGTCAGAATCTCATGACGGGGCTGATGGTCTATCTGGCCCAGCTTCACGACGAATATCCGGAACACATCGAGGTGATGGAGGCGTAGGCTTCCGCCCTTCGTATCTTTTAGAAAGGATGGTACTGCGAAATGTTGCACATTGGTCTGCAGTTCTTCGCCCATAAAAAAGGTATGGGCTCCACCAAGAACGGCCGCGACTCCGAGTCCAAGCGCCTTGGCCCCAAGCGCGCTGACGGTCAGTTCGTTCTGGCTGGCAACATCCTTGTTCGCCAGCGCGGCACCCACATTCACCCCGGCACCAACGTGGGCAAGGGTACCGACGACACCCTGTTCGCCAAGGCTGACGGCGTTGTCCGCTTTGAGCGTCTGGGCAAGGATCGTAAGCAGGTTTCTGTTTACCCCGCCGAGTAATTTTGTCTTGATCAAAAGCACGTCTGCCGAAAGGCAGGCGTGTTTTTTCGTTGTAGGCTGGTCAGGGGGATTTCGCGCCCCCGGGCGCGAGGTACTTTTGGCCATGGCGGCAAAAGTACCCAAAACCGCCAGAAGGAACCTCCGGTTCCTTCACCTCCCGGCGCGCTATACGTGGTACGGGTATGTTGGATTTTACCACACGATCACGTGGGATTTTCTTTTTCGATTCGTAAAAGGATCGTCTCATCACCAGCGCCGCTGCCGCTGACCGGTGCGGAGAAGATATCTTTGCGTCTACCGTGCGGGCCGATGTGGGCATCGGCCCCTACGAAAATCTACCGTACCCGTTCGTAGGGGGCGATGCCCACATCGCCCCGCCGTACAACGATTCATTTTCTACCGTTGCACCGCATGAGCGGCAGCGGCGCAGGAGGGACAGACGATGCGTCATACGATACGAAATCAAATATCCCCCGCAAACGCGTGGTAAAAGGTCACAGATTTACAACGCAAAACAGCGCGGGCGGATTCTTAAACCGCAGGTTTAAGCAGCGTTTTTGGGTACTTTTGCCGCTGCGGGCAAAAGTACCTCGCGCTCGGAAGCGCGAAACTCCCCTTACCCTTGACGTACCCCCATTTTTCCGTTAAAATAGGATATACTAGGTACAATAGGCACATTTTTCAGATAGAACGAGGTAACACCATGGCAAACGGATTCATCGACAAGGCACGCATCACCTGCCGCGCCGGCAACGGCGGCAACGGCGCGGTGGCCTTTCACCGGGAGAAATACATTGCCGCCGGCGGCCCGGACGGCGGAGACGGCGGAGACGGCGGCTCCATCATCCTGAAGGTGGACGACAACATGTCCACCCTGATGGACTTCCGCTACAAGCGCAAATATGTGGCCTCCAACGGCGTGGACGGCCAGGGCGGCCGGAAGTCCGGCAAGGACGGCCAGAGCCTCACCATCCGCGTCCCCCGCGGCACGCTGGTGCGGGACGCCGAGACCGGCGAGATCATCAAGGATATGTCCGACGACCAGCCCTTCGTGCTGTGCAAGGGCGGCCGGGGCGGCTGGGGCAACCAGCACTTCGCCACCCCCACCCGGCAGGTGCCACGCTTTGCCAAGGCGGGTCTGCCCGGCGAGAGCCACGACGTGGTGCTGGAGCTGAAGCTGCTGGCGGACGTGGGGCTGGTGGGCTTTCCCAACGTGGGCAAGTCCACGCTGCTGAGCGTGGTCACCAAGGCCCACCCCAAGATCGCCAACTATCACTTCACCACCCTGTATCCCAATCTGGGCGTGGTGTACGTGGACGAGGGCGTCAGCTTTGTGATGGCCGACATCCCCGGTATCATCGAGGGCGCCAGCGAGGGCGCGGGGCTGGGACACGACTTCCTGCGGCACATCGACCGCTGCCGTCTGCTGGTGCATCTGGTGGACGTCTCCGGCAGCGAGGGGCGGGACCCCATTGCGGATTTTGACGCCATCAACGCCGAGCTGAAGGAGTACAGCCCCGAGCTGGCCACCCGTCCCCAGATCGCCGTGGCCAACAAGACCGACCTTCTCATGGACCAGGAGCAGCTGGATGCCTTCCGCGCCCATGTGGAGGAGCTGGGGTACGAGTTCTTCGCCATGTCCGCCGCCACCCATCAGGGCACCCGGGAGCTGGTGCGGCACATCGCCCAGCGGCTCAGCGAGCTGCCCCCCGTCACGGTGTACGAGCCGGAGTATGTGCCCCGTCCGCCCCAGATCGACACCACTGAGCCCCTGCACATTGAGCGGGAGGACAACACCTGGCTGGTGGAGGGCCCGTGGCTGCAGCGGCTCATGGCCAACATCAACTTCTCCGACTATGAGAGCCGGATGTATTTCGACAAGATGCTGCGCCAGAGCGGTCTGTTCGACCAGCTGGAGCAGATGGGCATCCAGGACGGCCACATCGTCAGCATGTACGACCTGGAGTTTGAATACCAGCGCTGACCGCATAACCGCATAAACCGCACCTCCGCCGCGCATACTGACCGCGGAGGTGATTTTTTATGAAATATGCAGCCGATCTTACCGATCTTCTCAACAACGATCCCCAGGCGTATACCTATTTCTACGCCCTGCCGCCCCAGACCCAGATGGACCTGCGGAAGCGGGACATCCGCAGCATGGAGGAGCTGAAAACCGCCACCGCCGACCTGGCCTATACCGACCGCCCCGACGTATTCTGAGCAGAAGAGGGATGCTGCCTGCGGCAGCATCCCTCTCAGTCTGTCAAAAAACTACCCAAACGCCCCTGTTTCTGCTATAATAGAAGAAACGGGGGTGTTTACATGGAA
>CAKTSA010000073.1 GCA_934597585.1 uncultured Oscillospiraceae bacterium | reverse complement strand
CTATTTCTTCTTTGATACGATTAAAACGCCAGCTCTCGCATAACGAGAACTGGCGTTCTTTGACAGGCTGAAGAGCCGCTGCGAAAGCAGCGGCCCTTTTTTCGTGGTAAAGTTATGTTTCGTCCTGCGGGCGCGAGGGGAGAGTTTCGTGGCTGCGGCCACGAGGTACTTTTGCCCATGGCGGCAAAAGTACCCAAAAACGCCACTTAAACCTGCGGTTTAAGAATCCGCCCGCGCTATGCCTTTTACCCATATGATGCCTTATACCGCGCGTTCACAGGACACGGTGGTTGTCAGTACGTATGACGCATCGACTTTCTTCTTGCGCCGCTGCCGCTGACGTTATCAACGGTAGACGCGAAAGCGTTGTTCGTTATCAGCACTAGCGGCAGCGGCGCAGGAGCAGAGATGATCCTTTTGATGATGCGAAAAAGAAAAGCTTGGTGAACGTGTGGTAAAAGACCACAATTTTACACAGAGCATAGCGCGCAGGAAGTCCAGAAACCTGGGTTTCTAGCTGTTCTTTTGGTCACTTTTGGAACAGCGGCCAAAAGTGACCCGCGCCGGAGCGCGGAACATCCCTGCACAGACCGAATAAGGTGGAGATACGGATTCCCACGCCAGTGTGCGCACTGGCTCGGAATGACAAAATGGTGGGCAACCGCAGGGGTTGCCCCTACGAGAAGCTTACCCTATGATGAAATGGAAAAGGAGGGCAGCGCCCTCCTTTTTCTTATTCGATGGAAATGATATAGAAGTACACGCTCTGGCCGCCGGGGATGGCGGCGACTTCGGCGTCGGGGCAGGACTGGGCGAAGAGGGCCTCGGTCTTGGCGCCCTCATCGTCGGAGACGCCCTCGCCGGTATAGATGTTGATGTACTCGGCGCCGGCCTGGGCGGCGTGCTGGCTCAGCTTCTCCAGCAGCTCGTCCATGCTGCGGCTGGTGCCGAAGAGCTTGCCGTCCAGCAGGGCCAGATAGTCGCCCTCGTTGATGGCGAAGCCGTCAAAGTCGGAGTTGCGGGCGGCGTAGGTGATCTGGGCGGTGGAGACCGTCTGGGCGGCGGCCACCATGGCCTGGGCGATGGTCTGGGGATCGTTCTCGTCGGGGTCGAAGCTCATCATGGCGGTGATGCCCTGGGGAACGGTGCTGGTGGGGATGACGACGATCTGCTTCTCCGTCAGACCCTCGCACTGCTGGGCGGCCATGATGATATTCTTGTTGTTGGGCAGGATGAACACCACCTCGCTGGGGGTGCGGTTGACCTCCTTGAGAATGGCCTCGGTGGAGGGGTTCATGGTCTGGCCGCCGGAGACGATGGTGTCCACGCCCAGGGCGCGGAAGGTGTCGGCCAGACCCTGGCCAGCGCAGACGGCTACGAAGCCGAAGCGCTTTTCGGCGGGGGCCACGGCGTTCTCCTGGGCCTCAAGTTCCTCCTCCACAGCATCCAGGTCGTCGGTGCTGTGGGCCTGGCGGCCGGCCGCCAGGTCGTCCCGCTGGGTGCGCATGTTCTCGATCTTGGCCAGCTCCAGGGTGCCGTACTTCTGGGCCTCGGTCAGGGCGTGGCCGGGGATGTCGGTGTGGACGTGGACCTTGAAGCACTCGTCATCCTCGCCGATGACCAGACTGTCGCCGATGCTGTCCAGATAGGCCCGCAGGGGCTCCAGGGACTTCTCACCCATGGTCTTGCGGACGATGAACACGGTGTCGAAGGTGAAGGTGATCTCATCCTCCAGGGCGGCAAAGTCGGCCTTTTCCTTGACCTCCGGCTCGTCGGTGATCTCGGGGATGGCCTCGCCCCGCAGGCAGCGCAGCATGCCGTCCAGAATGATGAGATAGCCCTTGCCGCCGGCGTCTACCACGCCGGCCTTTTTCAGCACGGGGTTCATCTCCACCGTCTCGGCCAGGGTCACCTCGCCGGCGCGGATGGCCTCCTCCAGCACGAACTCCACGGCGTTGTTCTCCTGGGCGGCCTCGGCGGCGCGCTGGGCGGCCAGGCGGGAGACGGTCAGCACCGTGCCCTCGGCGGGCTTCATCACCGCGCCGTAGGCGGTGGCCACGCCCTCCTGCATGGCGGCGGCCAGGGCCGCGCCGTCCGCCTCGGCCAGGTCCTTGAAGGACTTGGACATGCCCCGGAACAGCAGGGACAGGATGACGCCGGAGTTGCCCCGGGCGCCCCGCAGCAGGCCGCGGGCGGTGATCTTGGCGGCCTCGTCCACGGTGGCGGGCTCGGCCTTTTTCAGCTCGGCGCAGGCGGTCTGGATGGTCAGGTACATATTGGTGCCGGTGTCGCCGTCCGGCACGGGGAATACGTTCAGGTCGTTGATGGCCTGTTTTTGTCCGGCGATGCAGGCCGCACCGAACAGCACCATATCCTTGAAGGCGGCGCCGTTGATCTTTTCAATCATCTTGCAGTGATCCTCCCTTAGCTTTTACTGACGGAGTCCACGCAGACGTTCACGTCCCGGACCTCCACACCGGTGTTGCAGGTGACCACGTACTTGACCTCGCTCATAATGGCGCGGCAGACGGTGGCGATGTTCACCCCGGCGTCCACCATGATGTGCAGCTCGATGGACACGGTGTTGTCGTCGTTATAGGTAACTTTCACGCCCTTGCTCATGGCCTCGGGGCGCAGCAGGTGGACAAGGCCGTCCGTCATGGAGCGGTAGGCCATGCCCTTGACGCCGAAGCAGTTGGTGGCGGCGGCGCCGGTAATGGTGGTGAACACCGCATTGGAGATGGTGATATCTCCGTGTTCACTGTTGATCTTTATCATAGCAGCCTTCCTTTCTTTGCCTTGACAAAAAGGACCGCCGCCCTTTTTGTCAAAATAGAATTCGCTCCGCCCCGCGTTTTCCGCACAGAATGCGCGAAAAACACTCTCTCCGCGCAAAGTGTTTTTCACGATGTACATGCCACCGTGAAAAACGATTGAACCGGTTCGCCGCCTGCGGGCGGCGAATTCTGCGAAGCGTTCATGCCGCTTTGTCGGAGGGTATAATGGACATTGTGAGCATAATAATCACATAATACCATGTATTATATACCAGATGGGGGCAAATAACAAGAAGAAATTTGGGGCATGAAAAGGCAGGAAAAAGCAGAGGGCGTTAAGCCCTCTGCTTTTGCAGTCTGTCAAAAAACTACCCAAACGCCCCTGTTTCTGCTATAATAGAAGAAACGGGGGTGTTTACATGGAA
>CAKTSA010000072.1 GCA_934597585.1 uncultured Oscillospiraceae bacterium | reverse complement strand
TGGGGGGTGTGATACACGTTCACGAAGGAACGCAGGTACTTCAGCTTGAAGTAGGGCATGCCGGGGGTCTTGATGATGTCGTCGTTGTGGGGAACGTGGATGATGCCGGTCTCGCCGGGGAAGGCGTCCATAAACAGAGCGCCGATCTTCTCGGTCTCCACACCCTCGATAATGGCGTCAATGTCCACCAGTTCGCCGCGGGCGTTGTCGATCAGCACCACGCCGTCCTTCATCTTGGACAGGGCCTCACGATTGATCATGCCGGTGGTGTCGGGCAGCAGGGGGGTATGGATGGTGATGATATCGGACTCACGATACAGGGTGTCCAGGTCCACATACTCGGCGTATTCACGGACAGCGTCGTTCTGATACACGTCGTTGGCCAGGATGCGGCAGCCGAAGCCGCTGAGGCACTTGATGACGGTGTAGCCGATCTTGCCGGTACCCATAACGCCGACGGTCATGGTGCGCAGCTCGCGGCCCATCTTGCCCTTCAGGGTGAAGTCGTTGTCGTTGGTGTTGTACAGGGCCTTCTTGAACTTGCGGATGCACATCAGGATAGCCATGACGGTGTACTCGGCCACGCCGTTGGGAGCGTAGGCACCGTTGCACAGGCGGAAGCCCAGGGAGCGGGCATAGTCGCAGTTCATGTGGTTGTAGCCCACGCAGCGGCTGGCCAGGACCTTGACGCCGTAGCCCTTCAGCTCGTCCAGGACCTCATTGCAGTAGTCGGACTGGCCCAGGGTGGTGACGCCGTCACAGCCCACGGCCATGTTGGCAGTGGTGGGATCCAGATTGGCGGGGGTGGATACCAGCTCGATACCGTATTCCTTGCACAGGGACTCGATAACGGGCTTTTCGTCGGGACGCACTTCGTAAGCAGCGATCTTCATATTATTTTCTCCTTCTTCCGGCAGGACCGTCCGCCGCTCCTCAACAGCGGACGGCCTGGGTGACATTTCCTACTTTTCCGTTTTTGAATGGGGTATTGCTCAGTCCTTCAGGGCGGGGTCCATGGCGGCGGCGTCGCCGGCGGCGATCATGGCGGAGACCTGCTCGTCGGTGTAGCCCAGCTTCTTCAGGATCTCCTCGGTCTGCTCGCCCAGGTACGGGCCGCGCTTGTAGGGGGGCAGGGGGGTCTCCTCGAACATGACGGGGGGACGGACCATGGTGCGCTTGGCGCCGTTGGGGTACTCCATCTCGTAGAAGCAGTCGGAGGCCCAGGCCTGCTTATCCACCAGCAGCTGATCCCAGGTCTGGGCGATGGCGTAGGGCAGGTCGTTGGCGTCCATCAGGGCGCACCACTCGTCCAGGGTGCGGGTAGCCATCTCGGCCACCAGGAAGTCATAGAACTCCTCGATGTTGGCCTGGAGGTTGGTCTGGGGATAGTAGCGGGGATCCTCGGCCATTTCGGGGTGGCCGATGGCGCGCATGAAGATGGGATAGTGGCGGTTATACTGGGGCATGGCGATCTGGAGCCACTTGTTGTCCTTGGTCTTGTGGGCCACAACCAGGGGGTTGGGCAGGGTGCGGCGGGACAGGGGGAACTGGGTGGCGGGGTCGCCGTACTGGTTGGACTGGAGCATCAGGGAGACGTCCCAGATGGCGCTGTGGAACAGGGAGACGACGACGCGGTCGCCCTGGCCGGTCTGCTTGGCGCGGTACAGGGCCGCCAGCACGCCGGAGGCCAGGTACAGGCCCACCTGATGGTCACCGAAGCCGGCGATGGTCAGCATGGGCAGGGAGTCCTTATCAAACAGGGTGCCCAGCACGCCGCCGCGGGCGAAGAAGGCGGTGAAGTCGAAGCCGGGGAGATCCTTGTCGGGGCCCTTTTCGCCGTAGCCGGAGACGAAGCCGTACACCAGGGCGGGGTACTTGGCGTGGAGGGTGTCGTAGTCCAGGCCCGCCTTCTTCAGGGGGTTCTGGCGCCAGTTGGTGATGAAGATATCAGCACCGGCGATGAGCTTCTCCAGGGCCTCGCGGCCGGCGGGGGACTTGGTGTTCAGGGCGATGCAGGTCTTGTTGGCGTTCTCCAGATCGTAGGTGGTGTTCTCCTTCTGGTCCTGGGGACGGCCCTCGTTGACGGCGGTGTAGCGCAGGGGGTCGCCGGCGGGAGCCTCGATCTTGATGACCTCGGCGCCCAGGTCGGCCAGGAAGCGGGCACAGCAGGGGGCGGCGATGAAGGTGGCCAGCTCGACGACCTTGATGCCCTCCAGCGGGCGTTTGATCTCACTCATGGGTTAGGTTCCTCCTATATTGTTCTTTTTTGCGTAATTACATAGTCAGCATGTCGCGGAAGGTCTCGATGTTGGTGCGGGCCTGCTCAAACTGCACCATCTGGCGGTCGATCTCCACCACGGTGACAGGGATGCCGGCGGCCTCGCAGGCCTTCTTGATCATGACGTAGTCGAATTCCTCGGGGTCGCAGAACTTGGTGAGAGCCACCAGGACACCCTTGGCGCCGCGGGCCTTGGCGGTGTCCACGATCCACTGGACACGGGGCTTGGCGGCGTTATAGAGCACGGAGCAGTTGTCCATGTCGGCGAACTTCTGGGCCAGGGCGGTGAGGGCGTCGTCGCCGGCGGGCACGTCGGTGCGGTACTGGCGGGACTGGGCGGCCACGTCGTCCGCCACGATGTGCAGGCCCAGGTCATCCAGAATGGCGTTGAAGCCGGGGGCGTCGGCGAGGATGCCGGACAGCAGGATGGGGGTCTTTTCCGCGGCGGGGGTCTGGGCCTCCAGGGCGGCGATCAGCTCGTCGATGAGGGCGGTGTGCTCTTCCTTGGTCATGAAGAAGGCGGACTTGAAGGCGTCGCTGCGCTGGGCGGCGGTGACTTCGGGGTGCTTGGAGAGCACCTCGTCCAGTTTCCGCATAGCGGCGTTGTGGCGGTTATAGATAGCGTTGGACTGGGCCAGCTTGGCGTCGTCGAATTTGCCGCCCAGCTTCTCCAGATCGCGGATCACGCGCTCGTAGCCGGCCTTGGTGAAGGCCACGCCGTAGGCGGGCTTGCGGTTCTGGGGATAGGTCATGGGGATGAAGGGGATGGAGGGCACGGCGTACTTCCAGTTCTCGCCCATGGTCTTCAGGGTGTCGCACAGGGAGGAGATGACGATGGCGGAGGCACCGTTATACGCGCCGTTGATGCCCAGCTCCAGGGCGGACTGGACGATGGAGCACAGGAAGGCGGGGCAGTATTCCTTGGCCC
>CAKTSA010000071.1 GCA_934597585.1 uncultured Oscillospiraceae bacterium | reverse complement strand
GCAAAATAAGCACCAAATGTTTGGAATGTTTCTTGCAAAAAGTTTTTAAGTCTGCTATAATAAAAATCAGGACACCTCCGGGGGATCCCGGCGATCATTTCAAAACAAAGAAAGGAACATCGTCATTATGATCTATACGACTGAGGTTCAGCATATGTGCCCTGTAGCCAAGGGCGCTTATCACGGCCCGGCTCCCATTCCTGAAGAGGGCAAGTGGGTGCAGGCCAAGGAGATCAGCGATATCTCCGGTTTTACCCATGGTATCGGCTGGTGCGCTCCCCAGCAGGGCGCCTGCAAGCTGACCCTGAATGTGAAAAACGGCGTCATTGAGGAAGCGCTGGTGGAGACCATCGGCTGCTCCGGCATGACCCATTCCGCCGCCATGGCTTCCGAGATCCTGATCGGCAAGACCATTCTGGAGGCACTGAATACCGACCTGGTGTGCGACGCCATCAATACCGCCATGCGGGAGCTGTTCCTGCAGATCGTCTATGGCCGCACCCAGTCCGCGTTCTCCGAGGGCGGCCTGTCCGTGGGCGCTTCCCTGGAGGATCTGGGCAAGGGTCTGCGCTCTCAGGTGGGCACCATGTTCGCCACCAAGGAGAAGGGTCCCCGCTATCTGGAGATGGCCGAGGGCTATTGCAGCAAGCTGGCGCTGAACAAGGACGATGAGATCATCGGCTACGAGTTTATCAGCCTTGGCAAGATGATGGACTTCATCAAAAAGGGCGACGACGCCAACGAGGCACTGAAGAAGGCCACCGGCCATTATGGCCAGTGGGACAGCGCGGTCAAGTATATTGACCCCCGCCACGAGTAAGGGAGGAGGACGAAATCATGGCTCTGTTTGAAAGTTACGAGAGAAGAATCGACAAGATCAACGGCGTCCTCGCCCAGTACGGCATCGGCTCCGTGGAGGAGTGCCGCGAGATCTGCAAGGCCAAGGGCTTTGACCCCTATGAGATCGTAAAGGGCATCCAGCCCATCTGCTTCGAGAACGCCTGCTGGGCATACACCGTGGGCGCGGCCATCGCCATCAAGGCCGGCGTCAAGACCGCTGCCGAGGCTGCCAAGATGATCGGCGTAGGTCTCCAGTCCTTCTGCATCGACGGCTCTGTGGCCGAGGATCGTAAGGTCGGTCTGGGCCACGGCAACCTGGGTGCCATGCTGCTGAGCGACGAGTCCAAGTGCTTCGCCTTCCTGGCCGGCCACGAGTCCTTCGCCGCCGCCGAGGGTGCTATCGGCATCGTCAAGAACGCCAACAAGGCCCGCAAGCAGCCCCTGCGCGTCATCCTGAACGGCCTGGGCAAGGACGCTGCCCAGATCATCAGCCGCATCAACGGCTTCACCTACGTGCAGACCCAGTTTGACTACTACACCGGCAAGCTGAACATCGTCCGCGAGATCCGCTATTCCGAGACCGAGCGTGCCGACGTCCGCTGCTACGGCGCCGACGATGTCCGCGAGGGCGTGGCCATCATGCATCACGAGGGTGTGGACGTGTCCATCACCGGCAACTCCACCAACCCCACCCGCTTCCAGCATCCCGTGGCGGGCACCTATAAGAAGGAATGCATCGAGCAGGGGAAGAAGTACTTCTCCGTGGCTTCCGGCGGCGGCACCGGCCGAACCCTGCATCCCGACAACATGGCCGCCGGTCCCGCCAGCTATGGTATGACCGATACCATGGGCCGTATGCACTCCGACGCACAGTTCGCCGGCTCCAGCTCCGTCCCCGCTCACGTGGAGATGATGGGCTTCCTGGGCATGGGCAACAACCCCATGGTGGGTGCTACCGTCGCTGTCGCCGTGGCGGTGGAGGAAGCGGTCAAGTAAGCATATCACCAAAGCATAACGAACAAAAAGGGCGCTGCTGTGCAGCGCCCTTTTGTCATCTGATCATGGGGATCACTTTGTGGCCGACTCCTTCGCAGCGGCTTTCTTTGCGTTGGCTATTTCGGTCAACTCGGCCAGAACCTTTGTAACGTCCTTGGCTACCAGAGAAAAACCGAACTGGCAGTTTAAGACTTTGGCGGCGACAGCGGGTCTCCAACCGTAAGCGACGCAGCGGTCCAACGTTTCACGTACCTCCGGAGAAAGGTCATGCAGCTTGAGTTCCATAAGTTAGTCTCCTTCTTTTTATCAAAATTACATCAGGACGTATTTACCAATGGCCTGTCCGATCGCCCTGATATCGGAATTACCAGTGAATTCAAAATGGACTCGTCCGACGCCAGGGAAATACATCTCCAGCTCGGAATCCAGATCAAGCAGTCCGGCGGTCTCAATGGAGAACACCGAAACCTTACTGTATGGCATGGAGGTGAAATCCCGCCTCATACCAGTAACGCCCTGAATATTACAGGAGATCACGCGCTTGTCGGTAAACACCACAAAGTCGCGCACAACGGTATAGGAGCCGATCACAGTCTCGCCTGGGATCAGAATATCTTCCACCAGGCGTGCACTTTTGCCATTATCTGGCTTTAACTTGAATAAGGCCCCATTTTCAAAATCGATCATGTAAATACGTCCTTTCTGCGACTTCACTGAAGCGGCGTGATCCCTGCAGATGAATATTGCAAATTTTGATGCCATTAGGATACCACAAAAAACGACCGTTTTCAAGTGCTCCAAAGTGGCAAAAAAGTAATGGAAAATAAAAAAATGATGACTTGACCTTGGGCCCTGAATGTGGTATATTTTCATAGGACACACCGCCGGGTGGTCCAACGCGTTTTTTCTGCATCGTTAGGCCTTTGAAGATGCAGGAGGGACGCGATTTTTTGTTTGTCAGGAGGAAATGGTGATATGGCATGGGTGTTTCTGGGGATCGCCGGGATCATGGAGGTATTCTGGTCCACGTGCCTGAAGCTGTCAGACGGCTTCAGCAAGCTGGGCTATTCGGCGCTGACCATCATCGGGATGCTGATCAGCTTCGGCCTTTTGTCGCAGGCCATGAAAACGCTGCCGCTGGGCACAGCCTACGGTATCTGGACCGGCATCGGCGCGCTGGGCGCCGTGGTAGTGGGCCTGGTGCTGTTCAAGGAGACCGCCACCGCGTGGCGCATGTTTTTCGCCGCGCTGCTGCTGATCGGCATCGTGGGTCTGAAGATCACATCCCCGTCATAAGCTGAAGAGAGGGCCGCACATACGTGCGGCCCTCTCTTTCAGCCTGTCAAAGAACGCCAGTTCTCGTTATGCGAGAGCTGGCGTTTTAGTCGTATCAAAGAAGAAATAGGGCAG
>CAKTSA010000070.1 GCA_934597585.1 uncultured Oscillospiraceae bacterium | reverse complement strand
CCTGTAACTCTAAATTAGGAGGAAATTCGTAATGCACATCACTGATCCTGTTGCTGATATGCTGACCCGTATCCGCAACGCCAACAACGCAAAGCATGAGACCGTTGACGTCCCCGCTTCCAACATGAAGAAGAGCATCGCTCAGATCCTGCTGGACGAGGGCTACATCAAGGCCTTCCAGATCGTGGAGGACGGCACTCAGGGCATCATCCGCATCACCCTGAAGTACAACGCCGGCAAGGAGAAGGTCATCTCCGGCCTGCGCCGCGTCTCCAAGCCCGGTCTGCGCGTGTACGTGGGCGCCGATGAGCTGCCCCAGGTGCTGCGCGGTCTCGGTATCGCAATCGTGTCCACGTCCAAGGGCGTCATGACCGACAAGGCTGCTCGCGCAGCGCATGTCGGCGGCGAAGTCCTGGCATTCATTTGGTAAGGAGGGTATTGAACAATGTCGAGAATTGGTAGAATGCCCATTACCGTCCCCGCCGGTGTTGAGGTCAACGTGGCGGAGAACAACGTTGTTACCGTCAAGGGCCCCAAGGGTACCCTGACCCAGGCCCTGCGTCCCGAGATGATCATCGAGCAGGAAGGCAACGTCATCCATGTCAAGCGCCCCTCCGACGACAAGATGCATGTGGCAATGCACGGCATGACCCGCGCCCTGCTGCACAACATGGTCGTCGGCGTCAGCGAAGGTTTCAAGAAGACGCTGGAGATCAACGGCGTCGGCTATCGTGCCGCCAAGGAAGGCAACGAGCTGGTCATGAACCTGGGCTACTCTCACCCTGTGAAGGTGGCCGAGATCGAGGGTATCACCATTGATGTCCCCTCTCAGAACCAGATCGTCATTTCCGGTCCCGATAAGCAGAAGGTGGGCCAGTTCGCCGCCAACGTGCGCGAGAAGCGTCCCCCCGAGCCTTATAAGGGCAAGGGCATCAAGTATGCCGATGAGACCATCCGCCGCAAGGTGGGTAAGACTGGCGCTAAGAAGTAAGGAGGTGTGCCGTAAATGATTAAGAGACCCAATACAAACGCCCAGCGTTTGAAGCGTCATAAGAGAGTCCGCTCCAAGGTGTTCGGCACTACCGAGCGTCCCCGTCTGAACGTGTTCCGCAGCGAGAAGAACATCTACGCCCAGGTCATCGACGACGTCGCCGGCAACACGCTGGTGGCTGCCTCCTCCCTGGACAAGGAGATCGAGGGCAACGGCGGCAACAAGACCGCCGCCCGCGCTGTGGGTAAGCTGGTGGCCGAGCGCTGCAAGGCCAAGGGCATCGACCAGGTCGTGTTCGACCGCGGTGGTTACCTGTACCACGGCCGTGTGGCCGAGCTGGCTGAAGGCGCCCGCGAGGGCGGCCTGGAATTCTAAGGAAGGAGGACTTATCAATGGCTAGATTTGAAAGAGAGCAGAGCGAGTACATTGAAAAAGTAGTCGCTACCAACCGCGTATCCAAGACCGTTAAGGGCGGTCGTGTCATGAAGTTCTCCGCCCTGATGGTCGTCGGCGACGGCAAGGGCAAGGTCGGCTACGGTTTGGGTAAGGCCGCCGAGGTTCCCGAAGCGATCCGCAAGGGCATCGAGGACGCCAAGAAGAACATGATCACCGTGTCCCTGTCCGGCAGCACCATTCCCCACGAGATCACCGGCGAGGCCGGCGCAGGCCGCGTGCTGATGAAGCCCGCCGCCCCCGGTACCGGCGTGATCGCCGGCGGCCCCGTGCGTATCATCATGGAAGCTGCCGGTATCAAGGATATCCGTACCAAGTGCCTGCGTTCCAACACCGCTGTGAACGTGGTCGCCGCCACCTTTGAGGGCCTGAAGGCCCTGCGTACCCCGGAAGAGGTCGCCCGCACCCGCGGCAAGAGCGTGGACGAGATCGTAGGTTAAGGAGGCAGTGAACAATGGCTAAGAATCTGAACATCAAGCTGGTCAAGAGCCTGAACGGCAGACTGCAGAAGCACATCGCCACTGCCAACTCCCTGGGCCTGCGCAAGATCGGTGATATCACCGTTCAGCCCGACAACGATCAGACCCGCGGCAAGATCGCCAAGATCGGCTATCTGCTGCAGGTCACCGAAGAGAACTAAGGAGGTGCGAGAGAATGAAACTGAACGAACTGTCTCCCGCAGCCGGCTCCGTTAAGGAAGCTTACCGCAAGGGCCGCGGCAGCGGCTCCGGTAACGGCAAGACCGCTGGCCGTGGTCACAAGGGTCAGAAGGCCCGCTCCGGCGGCGGCACCCGCATCGGCTTTGAAGGCGGCCAGATGCCTCTGGCACGCCGCATCCCCAAGCGCGGTTTCAACAACATTTTTGCAAAGCCCCTGGAAATCATCAACCTGAGCGCCCTCAACAAGTTTGAGGACGGCGAGATCGTCACCGCTGAAGCCCTCCTTGCCAAGGGTATCCTGAGCAAGTGCGAGTACGGCTACAAGGTCCTGGGTAACGGCAAAGTTACCAAGAAGGTGACCGTGCAGGCCGCTGCTTTCTCCCAGGCTGCTAAGGAAGCGATCGAAGCAGCCGGTGGAAAGGCAGAGGTGATCTAACGTGATTCAGACGATCCGTAAGGCATGGGCCATTCCCGAGCTGCGCAAAAAGCTGGTGTTTACGGCGCTGATCCTGCTGATTTTCCGCATCGGTAACGCGATCCCCGTCCCCTATGTGGATACCGCCATGATGGAGACGTACATGAACCAGATGAGCACCACCGTGCTGGGTCTGTACAACGTCATGTCCGGCGGCGCGTTCGCCAACGCCACTGTCTTTGCCTTGGGCGTGCAGCCCTACATCAACAGCTCCATCATCATCCAGCTGTTGACCATCGCCATCCCCGCCCTGCAGCGCATGGCGCAGGACGGCGGCGAAGAGGGCAAGAAGAAGATCCAGTCCATCACCCGTTATGCCACCGTGGCTATCGCCATTCTGCAGGGCTGGGGCTACTACGTGCTGATGAAGAGCAACAGCATCCTGACCGCTCAGGGCGTATGGCCCGCACTGGTCATCATTGCCTCTTTCATCGCCGGTTCCTCCTTCGTCATGTGGATGGGCGAGCAGATCACCGAGTTCGGTATCGGCAATGGTATCTCCATCATCCTGTTCGCGGGCATTCTGTCCCGTGTTCCCACGATGGTGGGCACCGGCATCAGCTACGTCCGCATGGATCCCACCAAGTGGTGGGCCGTGGCTCTGGTGGTGGTGGGTATGCTGGCGCTGATCGTACTGATCACCTGGGTCAACGGCGCCGAGCGTCGTATCCCTGTCCAGTATGC
>CAKTSA010000069.1 GCA_934597585.1 uncultured Oscillospiraceae bacterium | reverse complement strand
CCATGTAGCTGGTGCGCAGCAGCGCCTCCCCCTCCGGCGTGGCCGGCGGCAGCGTGGGATTCACATACACGCCCCGGTCATAGATCTCCGCCGCCGCTTCCAGCGTCCAGTAGGTCTCATAGGTATACAGGGGGATGATGGGCGTAGGCGCTTCCAGCGCGCTCTCCCGGATCTTGATGCCCCGGTCGGTGAAGCCCTTGCGGGCGTACAGGCTCAGATCCCGCAGACGCTCCGGCAGCCGGGGGTGTGCCTCCAGATACCGCAGGGCAGCCAGCGCCGTGGCGCAGTTGGCGGGCGGGATGGAGGCGGAGAAGATGAAGGGACGGGAGGCGTGGCGCACAAACTCCGCCACCTCGGCAGAGGCCGCCATATAGCCGCCCAGGGACGCCAGGGACTTGGAGAAGGTGCCCATGTAGATGTCCACCTGATCCTCCAGGCCAAAATAGCTGGCGGTGCCGCGGCCGCCCTCGCCCAGCACGCCCAGGCCGTGGGCGTCGTCCACCATGACGCGGGCGCCGTACTTCCTGGCCAGGGCGCAGATCTCCGGCAGCTTGGCGATGTCGCCGCCCATGGAGAACACGCCGTCGGTGACGATCAGCACGCCGTTCTTGCCGTCGATCTTCTGCAGGATGCGCTCCAGCTCCGCCATGTCGTTGTGGCGGTAGCGCAGCATCTTACCGTAGCTCATCTGGCACCCGGCGTAGATGCTGGCGTGGTTCTCCTTGTCGCAGATCACATAGTCATGGCGGTCCACCAGGGCGGAGATGATGCCCACGTTGGACTGGAAGCCGGTGCCGAAGGTGACAACGCCGTCCTTCCGCAGGAACTTGGCCAGCTCCGCCTCCAGCTCCAGATGCAGCTCCAGCGTGCCGTTGAGGAAGCGGGAGCCGGAGCAGCCGGTGCCGTACTGCTCCAGGGCCTTCACACCGGCCTCGACGACCTCCGGCTGGATGGTCAGGCCCAGGTAGTTGTTGGAGCCCAGCATGATGCGGCGCTTGCCCTCCATGGTGACCTCCACATCCTGGCGGGACTGCAGGGCGTGAAAATAGGGGTACACACCCTTTTCCTTCAGCTCACTGGCCAGGGACGGGGCGTAGCATTTTTCAAAAATATCCATTGTGCCTCCTTGTGGCATGTAATAATGCGCATTACGTACCTTATTATTATACTGACAGGACGGTATTTTGTCAATTTGCTTTTTCCACCCCGCATACGCTGGCAAAAAATGTCATTTTTTTGCATTGTCAGCGCTGCCTGTTTTTAACGGGCATAGCGCCGCGGTTTCGACAGAAAATAACGCAGTCACCGGTGACAGATCAGGCGAGGCGCGGCGGCGTTTCGCTGAGAAAGGGTGATCGATTTGTATGAGACGCGAAAAAAACGATGGCTTTCCCTTCTCTTCTCCTGTCTGCTGGCGTTTTCCCTTATCTCTCCCGCGTGGGCGGCAGAGGGAGAGCGCACCTTGATCCCGCTGGGCAAGGCGGTGGGCATCAAGCTGTTCGCTGACGGCGCGCTGGTGGTGTCGCTGGAGGGCAGCGACACGCTGAAGGTGGGAGACCTTCTGCTGAAGGTCAACGACACCCGGGTGCAGTCCACAGAGCAGCTGCAGGCGCTGCTGCAGAGGAACGGCAGCATGCCGGTGTCCATGCAGGTGCGGCGGGGCGAACGGCTGGTGACCTTTACCGACACGCCCCAGCTGGGCAGTGACGGCGTTTACCGGCTGGGCGCATGGATCCGGGACAGCATGGCCGGCATCGGCACGCTGACCTATTATGATCCCCAGACCGCCAGCTACGGCGCACTGGGCCACGGCATCACCGATGTGGACACGGCCCAGCTGATGACACTCAGCGGCGGCTCCATCATGGAGACCACGGTGAAGGCGGTGAAAAAGGGCCAGAAGGGCGATCCCGGCGAGCTGCGGGGCGATTTCACCGTGCAGCGGGACGTGGGCACCCTGACAGCCAACACCAGCGGCGGCATCTTCGGTAAGGTGGCGGACGCGGATTTCATCGACCAGGCCCAGGCCATTCCTGTGGCGGCGGCCCGGGAGGTCAAATGCGGCCCGGCCACCATTCTCTCCACCGTCAACGGCAGCGAGACAAGGGAGTATCAGGTGGAGATCCTGCGGTTGTATGGCAGCGGACAGGATACACGGAATCTGATGCTGAAGGTAACGGACCCCCAGCTGCTGGCAGCGACGGGGGGGATCGTGCAAGGGATGTGAGTGATATATAATAGGGACAACACGGGAAAGCCTTGATTTTACAAGGGTTTCTGGCGTTGTCCCTATTTTCACTGACATGAAATAGGCCGTATTTGCGCAATACGAAATCCACCGCAGCTGCCCAAGGGAGGTGATCATCTCAAGCAGATCGATTCAGGTCTCATTTTTGAAGGGAGCTTCTATTTATGAAGGATTCAACTATCATAGCCATTACAAATTTCAAGGGCGGCGTTGGCAAAACCACGACGGCCTTGAACCTTGGCGCCGCACTGGCCGCTGAAGGGCAGAAAGTCCTGCTCATTGACAACGACCCGCAGGGAAATCTGACTGCGGCGCTGGGTTATACGGCTGGTGAGATGAAGCACACACTGGCTTCCCTGCTGCTGGCCGCCATCGACTATCCGGAGGACATTGCGCAGCATCTGCAAAAGGCTATCCTACATAGCGATACCGGCATGGACATCATTCCCGCCAATCGCAGGCTGGCAGATGCCGCGGCTCGACTACAGATCATGCAGCTATCCCAGTATCAGCCCTACGGCGACAGCGGCCGCAGCTGCGAAGCAATGCTCAAGCATATCACAGATATTGGCAAACAGCATAACCAACAAGCCATCAAAGCATTAACGCCACAGGCATAACCATTTTCATGCAAAAAGGCTCGATACCGCAAGGTATCGGGCCTTCTCTATTACACACTAAGGAGGATCAACATGCACGCACAACGAATGCCGCCGCACATTACCACGCCCTTTGATGATTCCGCCGCCATGCGGCTGCGGCGGATGGGGCTGCTCACGCCGGATAATACGCCGGATGAACGCATTATCCGACCGCTGGCTTATGTCAGTGCCGGTCTCTATTACGACCAGCTCTGCGACTCCGTACCGCAGTACTGCAACTCAAGTCACACAAAGCTGCCGTTTTTTCCCTCGCTGCCGTGGCCCTCCGTTTCCGTCATTTGCGAATTTTTCAAAATGACGGAATGGAGGAAAAACGCCGTGAAAAAGAAGAAAAATTTTTCAAAAAGTTGGCCAAAACGGATCACTTCAAACGGAGTATTTAGTAAGAGGGAAAGAGAGAACCCTTTCCCGGCAGCAAAGGAGGATGACGCTTTGAAGCTTCCTTGGAATCAGAAAGAGAGCGTCCGGCATATATTCGACAGCTATTGCAAGAAGATACTGCGTCAGGAAAACGCGGATATGCAGCGGTCAGAAGTGCGCCGCAGAGCGCGGGAGTGCAGTTTCTCGGAGTTGCCTTCGGAGCTTCTTGCGAAGCTTTGCTGCTAGGACGTTCACTCCGTTGAATTTGAAGTGTGTGGATACCACATC
>CAKTSA010000068.1 GCA_934597585.1 uncultured Oscillospiraceae bacterium | reverse complement strand
TGCCCTATTTCTTCTTTGATACGACTAAAACGCCAGTTCTCGCATAACGAGAACTGGCGTTCTTTGACAGGCTGAAAAAACTCCCGGCTCTGCGGAGCCGGGAGTTTTTTCAATCAGCGTACCAGGACATATTCAACTCTGTATCGCCTCTTGCGTAATCCTTATACCACTCGCTATATATGCAGCCAAGCTCCATATTGTTGACAATCTCCACAACGCGCCAGTAACCGTCATCCCGCTTCTCCAGCTTCCAAAGTGCGATATGGTCTATCGCACCGGTGCCGTCGTATTGTCTGAGATCATGGGTTTTATCGAAATGGCTGTACCCGTATTTGACCCACATTTTCCCGGAGCTGCCGTCGAAATGCGCCGACAGAAGATCGATGTGATAGGTGGTCAGAATTTCTCCGTCAAACACCTCCGGGACACAGTAGTTCATCAGTGCGCCGAAGTAATAGGAAATTTCCTCCCTTGACATCGCCATCTTACTGTACACGTCTTCCTCTTTATTCTCAAATACGATGTGTACGCTGTTCAGAACGGACAATGCCGTGGCACGGTCGGAAATCCCGCCCTTGAACAGCAGCGCCATGCGGTCGCTGAGGGTGTATTCCTTGGTGGCGCTGATATCCGCCAGATAGTCGATGGAATTTAACCTCAGCATCAGCGTCACCAGCAGCACTACCGCCAATGTAATGATGATGGCGCACCATGTCTGCTTCCGCAGCTTCTTTTTCAGTGTCCGCAGTACGCCAGCCTCACCGGCGCGCTGCTGTGCGGTGTCAGCTTCGGTGACAGGGGGCTTTTCCTCGCCGCCGTATGCCGCGCGGCACTCCTCACAGGTCTCCAGATGCGCTTTGACAAATGCGGCGCTCTCGTCACTGAGCATGTGCTCCGTGTACAGCGGCATCAGGTCCCGGACGATATGACATTCATGTTTCATGGCTGCTGTCCTCCAATCTGTTTTTGATCATTTTTCTGGCCCGGTGATAGGTCACGCAGGCCCAGTTGTCCGTCTTGGAGAAGATCTCTCCGATCTGCTTGTAGGAAAGCTCCGCGAATACTCGCCACATGAATACCTCACGGTACGGCTCCGGCAGGTCATGCAGGACGGACTGGATGCGCCGGGCCTCCTCGCGGACGGTAAGCAGCTCCTCCGGGGACGAGCTGCCGTCCACCTGCTCCGGCAGCTCGTCCAGCGGCGCGGTCCGCTTCTCCTTGCGCAGAGAGGAGATGTAGCAGTTTCTGGCGATCTGGCATAGCCATACCCGGATGTCGCACTGGCCGCGAAATTTTCCAATGCTGTGCAGGGCTTTGAAAAAGGTCTCGCTGGTGATTTCCTCGGCGATATGTTCGCTGCCGGAAAGCTTCAGGATGTAGCGGTACACATCCTGAAAATACAGGTCATAGACCTGTTCAAACTCCATTCACTGCCACCTCCTTTCCCTTATAAGACGCACTGGACAGCAGTCTCTTACAGATTTTGCGAAAAAAATATCCGGTGCAAGGGCACCGGATATTTTGATAGGTCAATCTTCCTCATAGCGCAGGACGATGGCGTGGCACTTGAGGCAGCCGAACGCCTGAAACTGGATGTCCCGGCGGAACATGTACGGCCCGGCCAGATCGACAGTGTCGCTGAGGCCCGGCGTCGGCTCGAAGGAGACACCGGCGCTCTGGGCTGTCCGCAGCACACCGGGCCGCATTTCGCCGGAGCAATAGGGGCATTTCGGGATATCCATGATCTCGAACCTCCTTTTTACAGAGACTCCTTGATCTTTGCCGCGATCTGGTCGGCGGTCAGGCCGTATTCCCGCAGCACGTCGGCGGCCTTGCCGGACTGGCCGAACTGGTCGTTGATGCCGATCTTTTTGAACTTGCAGCAGACCTTGCCCATCAGCGCGTCGGCCACGGCGTCGCCCAGGCCGCCGATGACGCTGTGCTCCTCCACGGTGACGACGTTGCCGCACTTCTCGGCGTACTTCACCACACAGTCAGCGTCCAGAGGCTTGATGGTGTGCATGTTGATGACGGTGATCTCGATACCCTCGGCGGACAGCAGCTTGGCGGCCTCCAGGGCTTCGTTGACCATCAGGCCGCAGGCGAATACCGCCGCGTCCTTGCCCTCCCGCAGAACGTTGGCCTTGCCGATCTGGAAGGGATAGTCCTCCTCGAACACGGGGGTGGCCAGACGGGCCAGACGCATATACACGGGGCCCTGGAACTCCGCCAGGGCGAAGGTGGCCTTGCGGGCCTCGTTGGCGTCGGCAGGGACGATGACGGTCATGCCGGGGATCATGCGCATCAGGCCGATATCCTCGACGGACTGGTGGCTGCCGCCATCCTCGCCCACGGAAACACCGGCGTGGGAGCAGCAGATCTTCACGTTGAACTTGGGGTAGGCGATGGAGTTGCGGATCTGCTCGTAGGCACGGCCAGCGCCGAACATGGCGAAGGTGGAGCAGAAGGGGATCAGGCCCATGGTGGACAGGCCGGCGGCGATGTTCATCATGTTGGCCTCGGCGATGCCGCAGTCATAGAAGCGGTCGGGATGGGCCGCCTTGAAATACTTGGTCATGGTGGCGCCCGCCAGGTCGGCGTCCAGCACCACTACCTTGTCGTTCTGGCTGCCCAGGTCTACCAGCGCCTTGCCGTAGGCTTCACGGGTCGCGATTTTTTCACTCATGTCTCAGCCCTCCAATTCCTGCAATGCCTGGTCGCGCTGCTCCGCGTTGGGAGCCTTGCCGTGCCAGCCGGCCTGATTTTCCATGTAGGACACGCCCTTGCCCTTGACGGTGTGCGCCAGGATGCAGCGGGGCTTGCCGGGGACCACCGGCGCGCTGAGCGCAGCCTCGATAGCGTCCAGATCGTGGCCGTCGATCTCGTAGAAGTCGAAGCCGAAGGCACGGAGCTTGGCGGGCAGGTCGCCCAGGCTCATGACCTCGTCGTTGCTGCCGTCGATCTGCAGGCCGTTGTTGTCGATGATGACGGTCAGATTGTCCAGCTTATAGTGGTTGGCCGCCATGAAGGCCTCCCAGATCTGGCCCTCCTGGCATTCGCCGTCGCCCAGGATGGTGTAGACCCTGGTGTCTTTCTTCAGCTGCTTGGCACCCAGCGCCATACCTACCGCGATGGAGCAGCCCTGGCCCAGAGAGCCGGTGGAGGCGTCCACGCCGGGGACCTTCTTGCAGTCGGGGTGGCCCTGCAGGATGCTGTGGAGCTGGCGGAAGTTGGCGAATTCGTCGCGGCTGATAAAGCCCAGCTCTGCCAACACTGCGTAATAGCAGGGGGCGGCGTGGCCCTTGCTCAGCACAAAGCGGTCACGGTCGGGGTTCTTGGGATTTTTGGGATCGATGCGCATGTGGTTGTAGAATACGCTGGTCATCAGCTCCACCATGGACAGGGAGCCGCCGGGATGGCCGCTGCCCGCGTTGGCGATCATGGTGATGATGTCACGGCGCACCTGCTTGCATACGCTGGAAAGTTCTGCCGTATTCATTGAGAGACCTCCAAATCAATTTTATTCCACATGCTATGTTAATGCATTTGCCCGCTAAAGTCAATGAACAGTGGAAAAAAGTGGGTGAAAATC
>CAKTSA010000067.1 GCA_934597585.1 uncultured Oscillospiraceae bacterium | reverse complement strand
TGCCCTATTTCTTCTTTGATACGATTAAAACGCCAGCTCTCGCATAACGAGAACTGGCGTTCTTTGACAGGCTGAAGGACAGGCGCGAAAGCGTCTGTCCTTTTCTCTGCCTAAAAAATCTACACGGGGAGAGCATTTCAAGTGTGGTCTTTATCCATCAGTAAGGACGACTGCCTTACCTGGTATGTGTGCCATCAGTATACCATAAAAAGAGGGAAAGGGCAAGTAAAATCTTTTACGAATCGTGAGAGATGCGTATAGAAACTAAAATATACAGAATATTCTGCATAAAACCAGTTGCGAAATGGAGAAGAGTATGGTATGATATGAAATTACTGAACAGTGGCGCAGTATCCTAGTCAGATCTGCCGTCTCCTAAGAAGGGCCTAAAAATCCTTTGAAGGGCACAACTGTGAAACCTCTGGTGCTTGCTTCTTACGCCCAGTTTGGGGTGGGTGCTGGAGGGAGGCGTGCGAAATGCCCGCCTGCGGATGTAGGGCGCCCCTCAATGGCATGAGGGACCCGACCCTGCTTCCGTGGAGACCTGCTGTTGTGCACAGGCGTACTCCCTTTGCGGTATGCGACCTGTGTACGAGGCAGTTGATGTCATCGACCCCGATGGCAAGAAACCTGCATCGCGGTGCTACCCGGTCTTTGTGCCGTGAACGCTGTGTGCAGAGTAGCCTGCCTTGCGTGGGCACGGTGGATAGGGGAGCTGAAGCACCAAAGGCCCCGGCCAGGGCCCGCGTGCGATTCCCTTGAAACCCTGTCTGCAAAAGAGGATAAGAGGCGGCGTGACTGCAGTGGAAATCACCTAGGCTGTCCACTTTCGTGGGGCCTTGGGAGGATTGCAGTGCGGACTAAGTGGCAGTCGGGTATCACGATGCGGCAACGCCGTGATACAGCATCTAAGGGGAAACCACCTGACCGGCGACGGAAGGCATGCTGTGGGGAAAACCAACCCGTACCTAAGCCGCAAGATTTACTCCCAACGCTGCCCTGTTCAGTATTTGACTATGATCTGCCGGAGACGATCCGGCGTTTTGAAATGAGGTTTTTTCATCTTGAGTAGTGACAAAGGCAAGCCCAAAAAAAAGAACGACCACTGGCCGCTGCGGGTATTTTTCCTGGCAGTGGTGCTCAGCGCACTGCTGAGCTTTTTCTCCTCCACCGCCCTCAGCGGCGCGGGCTATGTGGTGGCCGTGCTGGTGCTGTTGGCCTTTATCGCCCTGGGCATCGTGTTTGACATGATCGGCGTGGCGGTGACGGCAGCGGACCCAAAGCCCTTTCACTCTATGGCCGCCCACAAAGAAAAGGGCGGCAAGGAGGCCATCCGTCTGCTGTCCAGCGCCAGCCAGGTGAGCTCGGTGTGCAACGACGTGGTGGGCGATATCTGCGGCATCGTCAGTGGTTCCACCGCGGCGGTGATCGTGGCGGCCCTGCAGCGGGACTTCAGCACCACCAACGTGATGATCTCCATCGGTGTGACGGCGCTGATCTCCGGACTGACCATCGGCGGCAAGGCCCTGTTCAAAAAGGTGGCCATCAACGAGTGTACCGCCGTGGTGTACCGGGTGGCGCGGATCATGCACGCGCTGCATCTCTATCGCTGAAATGAGGAATGACACCTGATGCTGGAATCCATTCACAGCCCTTCTGACGTGAAGCGGCTGAATATCGACCAGACCCGCCGGCTCTGCGACGAATTGCGCGACTTTTTGGTGCAAAACGTGGCAAAGACAGGCGGTCATTTGGCGTCTAACCTGGGCGTAGTGGAGTTGACGGTGGCCATCCACCGGGTATTTGACACCTCCCGGGACCGGCTGGTGTTTGATGTGGGGCACCAGTGCTATGTGCACAAGATCCTGACGGGCCGTGCTGAGCGGTTCGATACCCTGCGGCAGCTGGGCGGGCTTTCCGGCTTCCCCAAGCCCTACGAGAGCGTCCACGACGCCTTTGTGGCGGGCCATGCCTCCAACTCCGTCTCTGTGGCCCTGGGCATGGCCAAGGCCCGCACCATGCGGCATCAGGACTATGACGTGATCGCCCTGATCGGCGACGGCGCCCTGGGCGGCGGCCTGAGCTTCGAAGGGCTCAACAACGCCGGCGCCTCCGGCGAGCCCATGATCGTCATCCTCAACGACAACGGCATGTCCATCGCCCCCAATGTGGGAGCGGTCAGCCGTCATCTGTCCCGGCTGCGGACGAGACCGGGGTACTATCAATTCAAGAAGCGCTATCGCCAGCTGCTGGGCACCGGACCGGTGGGCGGAAAGATCTATCAGGTGAGCCACGACGTCAAGACGGCCCTGAAAAAGACGCTGCTGCCGGGCAGCTCCATGTTTGAGAGCATGGGCTTTGCCTATATGGGCCCGGTGGACGGCCACGATGTGGAGGCGCTGGCGCAATCCCTGCAGTGGGCCCGGGAACAGCGGTGCCCTGTGCTGCTGCACGTGCGTACGGTGAAGGGAAAAGGCTATCCTCCCGCGGAGGCGCGCCCCGCCGACTATCACGGCGTGTCGCCCTTTGATCCGACCACCGGTAAGCCGCTGCATACCGCCGGTATGGATTTCTCCCATGTGTTCGGTCAGGAGCTGACGGCTCTGGCGGGGGAGGATGGCCGCGTGTGCGCCATCACCGCCGCCATGCAGGAGGGTACCGGCCTGACGGAGTTCGCCAGGACTTACCCCAAACGGCTCTTTGACGTGGGCATTGCCGAAGGCCACGCCGTCTCTATGGCGGGCGGCATGGCCAAGCAGGGGCTCCTGCCGGTGTTTGCGGTGTATTCCAGCTTTCTGCAGCGGGGCTATGACCAGCTGATCCAGGATGTAGCGCTGGACGGTCTGCACGTGGTGCTGGGCGTGGATCGTGCGGGCCTGGTGGGCGCCGACGGCGAGACCCATCACGGCTGTTTTGACGCGCTGTATCTGGCCCAGATCCCCCATATGACGGTGCTATGTCCCGCCAGCTTTGCCGAGCTGCGGCAGATGCTGCGGCGGGCGGTATTGGAGCTGACCGGCCCGGTGGCTGTCCGCTATCCCCGGGGTGGGGAGGGCGTGTACCGTGGCTGCTGCGGCGACGAAACCTTTACGGAGCTGCGCCGGGGCGACGACTGCACCATCCTGGCTTACGGCATTCTGATCAATCAGGCACTGGAGGCGGCGGAGCTGCTGCACCAGGCGGGCATCCAGGCCCGGGTGGTGAAGCTGAACGCCATTGCGCCGCTGGACAGTGACCAGGTGCTGGCGGCACTGGGCGCGGAAAAGCGGCTGCTGGTGCTGGAGGACTGCATGGGCAGCGGCTGCGTGGGCCAGCGGCTGACGACCATTCTGGCCCAGCAGGGCCGGATGCCGGGGCGGCTGATCCTGAAGAACCTGGGCGACACGATCCCCTGCCACGGCAGCGTGCCGCAGCTATATGAGCAGATGGGCCTGGACGCGGAGAGCGTAGCGGCCGCGCTGAAGGAGGCGTGCCATGAGCAATAAAACAAGACTGGATGTTCTTCTGGTGGAGCAGGGCCTGCAGGAGAGCCGACAGAAGGCTCAGGCCACCATTATGGCGGGCATCGTGTATGTCAACAACCAGAAGGTGGACAAGCCGGGCACGGCGGTCCCCAACGACGCCCATATCGAGGTGCGGGGCAAGACGCTGCGGTATGTGAGTCGGGGCGGCCTGAAACTGGAAAAGGCCATGCAGACCTGGCCCATTGTGCTGGAGGGCAGGACCTGTGCCGACATTGGCTCCTCCACCGGCGGCTTTACCGACTGTATGCTGCAGAACGGCGCACGGAAGGTCTATGCTGTGGACGTGGGCACCAATCAGCTGGCGTGGAAGCTACGCACCGATCCAAGGGTGGTGTGTCTGGAAAAGACCAACGCCCGGACGCTGACCACGGAGCAGGTGCCGGAGCCGCTGGATTTCGCCTCTATCGACGTGTCCTTTATCTCGCTGAAGCTGATCTTTCCGGCGATTTACCCCCTGCTGCGTGAGGGCGGCGAGGTAGCCTGCCTCATCAAGCCCCAGTTCGAGGCGGGCCGGGAAAAGGTGGGCAAAAAGGGCGTCGTCCGTGACAGCGCCGTCCATCTGGAGGTGCTGGAGCACTTC
>CAKTSA010000066.1 GCA_934597585.1 uncultured Oscillospiraceae bacterium | reverse complement strand
ACGCTGTACGTCTACCGGCTGGACAGGTTCTCCCGCAGCGTGGCGGACTTCGGCCAGCTGTGGGAGGTGCTGCAGGAGCACCATGTGGAGTTCGTGTCGGTCAACGAGAACTTCGACACCAAGACGCCTATGGGGCGGGCCATGCTGCACATCATCATGGTGTTCGCCCAGCTGGAGCGGGAGACCACCGCGGAGCGCGTGCGGGACAACTATTACCGCCGTGCGGCGCTGGGCGCGTGGCCGGGAGGCCCAGCACCCTACGGCTTCGACAATGGCCGCGCCCGGGGGCGGGATGGTAGGGAAGTCCCGTCCCTTATCCCCAACGACAGGGCGGCGGTGGTACAGCGGATCTTTCAGGAGTACGCTGCGGAGGGCATGTCGCTGGGGCTGCTGGCCCGCAAACTGACTGCCGAGGGCGTCCCCGCCCCCAAGCGCGCCACGTGGGACAACGTGACGCTTTCCCGCCTGCTGCACAATCCTGCGTATGTGATGGCGGACGAGCAGGTGCGGCTCCACTATCTGGGACAGGGAGTGGAGATCACCAGCCCGCCTGAGGCCTTCGACGGCGTACACGGCGTGTTGCTGGTGGGCAAGCGGGAGGCCAACGCGCGGAAGTACACCAAGACCGAGAACCATCGGGCGTCTGTGCTGAACAGCGTGGGCGTCGTGGCATCGCCGCTGTTTCTATCGGTGCAGGCAAAGCTGGCTCACAATCGTCAGGTGGGCAACAGCGGGAAGGGCAAGCACACATGGCTGTCCGGCCTGCTGAAATGCGCCAAGTGCGGCTACAGCCTGTCCGTCGTGGCGGACAAGTCCTATCGTTGGTTAGCGTGCAGCGGGCGGTACAACATGAACCGCTGCGACGCCGCTATCCACGTCAAGCTGGCGGAGCTGGAAGCAGTGGTGCAGACGGAGATCGAAAAGTTGCTGGCTCAGTGTCCGCAGGAGCCCGTTGTGCCGAAGCCGGAGGAGGACAGCTACACCCAGCGGCTGCTGGAGCTGGATCGCCGCGCCGAGCGTCTGATGGACGCCTTTGCCGAGAGCGAGGATTTGCCTGCATCCTATCTGCAGAAGGCGTTGGGGAAAATCGAAAAGGAGCGCGAAGCGCTCCGGCAGGCTCAACGGCGTGAAGCTGGCCGCGTCCCGCTGCCGGAAAAGCTGGTGTTCTGCGAACTATCCTTTGAGGAGAAAAAGGCTGTGGCCGCCCAGTTCATTCGCCGCATCGAGGTGGCGGAGGACAGCGCAGAGATCATCTGGGCGGTATAAATCAAATTTGAAACGAATGAGGAGTTACCATTATGAACGACGAACGTAAGACAACCATCGAAGTGAACATGACCGATGACGAGTGGATCGAACTGCTGTGCTTGTGCGAGGACATCAACCTGACGCCGGAGGATCTGACTGTGGCATTTTGCCAGGAGGTCATCCGTCAGCAGGCGCTGCTGCGCATTATCGCCGCCGCCATTCGCTCCGACATGGCCGATCAACTCAACCGATAACAGGAGGAACTGCACCTATGAAAATCGAAAACAAGACGCCCATTGCGGAGGAGATCATCCGCAACAATCCCACCGGTCACGGCCTGTTTGCAGGTATCGGGGACAATTTCAACAGCGTGGCGCAGGTTATCTGCGAGCTGATGGACGACGCGGTCTCCAACCTCCGCGCCAACAGGGACGATCCCGAACTGTCCATGAGGGTAGTGCTGTCGCTGGAAAATCTTGGTGATGCCGTGGAGATCACTGTGACAGACGGCGGCACGGGCATTGCCGACCTCAGTAGTGCCCTGACCATCGCATGTCGGGACGGTGCGCAGACGCCGTTGAACGAACACGGCTTCGGACTGAAGCACGCACTGGCCTCCTGCGACAGCAGCCCTGAACAGAAGTGGAGCATCCGCACCCGCACGAAGGCCGACGCGGCGGCGAACCAGTACCGTGAGGTCAAGGCGCCGTATTCCATGGGCACGTCTGAGCTGGACAAGCCCATGAAGGTGCGGTTCTATTCAGGTACGGGCGACCTGCCCCACCCCACCGGCACGTCGATCTCTGTCCGCTGCCCTATGGCGAAGTTCCGGACGGTGAAGCCTGACCGTAAGGCGGCACCCTCCGACTTCCACAATCTGGTGCGGTACATCATTGAAGAACTGCGGTACGTCTACGCAGGCATTCTAGCAAATACATCCATCACCATGGAGGTGTGGGAGATCAGCGGCAGCGAGGAAACGCAGCATACGCTGAAGCCGCTGCTGCCGGTGTGGGAGGAGGGCAGCGTGAAGGATTACGGTGAGATCCCCTGCAACCTGGGCGGCGGCCCTCTGACCATCCGCTGTAAGTACGGTAACATTCTGAAGAACCCGTCCAACGCCATCTACTACAAGTGCAACATGGAGTCCAGCGGCGTGGAGCTTCGTATCAACGGGCGCGCCATCGAACATGGAATGTTTGACCGCGTCTGGGGCGAGGCCATTCACCCCAGCCAGAACCGCTTTCTGGTGCAGGTGGATCTTATCTCGGACAACCCCGCCGCGCTGCCCGCCACGAAGAATACGAAAACCTCGTTCTGTGAAGCCGATCCGCGCCTGAAGAACATCCTCAGCTGGATTGCCTCCTACGTCCCTGCCCCGGCCAAGGATGTGGACTCGGTGGAACTGCGGTATGTCAAGGAACTGACCGCCAAGCGGGAAAACGACCCTACCGCCCTGCGGGTGAGCCGCGAGGAGCCTGTTTTCCAGAAGATCGGGCTGAAGGCCAAGGTTGACCTGTTCGTGGGCTACATCGACCGCGTGACCATCTACGAAGCCAAGGCCGGCAAGACCAAGGCGCTGGACTTGTATCAGCTCCGCATGTATGTGGACGGCTGCGCGCTGGACAACAAGCCTGTGGATGAGGCCGTGTTGATCGCCAAGCGCCACTCGGCAGAGGTGAAGGAGCTGCGGGATATCCTGAACACCCTGACCGCACCTGATGGACGTCCCTACAACTTCCGGTTGGCTACATGGGACGAGGAGGGCATCGTGATCCGTCAAAGTGCGTGAGAACAGTCGGGGAAAAGTGTGCAATCATTGCACACTTTTCCCGGCAGAAAGAAGCGAAAATATGGCCGATGAAAGCACCATCATCTGCTGGACTTGCACCGCAAAATCAGGTACAATGGGAGCAGAAATTTACAAAAGAGAAAGGACGACCGACCATGACATATACCTCCGCACAAGCCAACAAGCTGCTGAAAAAGCTCAACGATGAGCACGCCGCCCTGCTGGACAAGGAGAACCGCAGCAAGGACTTCCGCGCCGCTATGGGCGAGGACGTGGAGTCCGTGCGCCCCACCTACGATTACGCCGACACGCAGAAGAAGTTGGCGGAACTGGAGCAGCGCATCCGCAAGGTGAAGCACGCCATCAACGTGTTCAACGCCACCCATGTTATCCCTGAGTTCAACATGACCATCGATGAGATGTTGGTCTACATCCCTCAGTTGACCCAGCGCAAGAACAAGCTGGCCGACATGAAAGCCCGTCTGCCCAAGCAGCGGGTGGAGGAGCAGTACGGGCGGTAGTCCAATATCATTGATTACACCTATGCCAACTACGACCTGGCGGCAGTAGAAGCCAATTACGAAAAGGTCAGCGATGAGCTGTCCCGAGCCCAGCTGGCGCTGGATGCCGTGAACCAGCAGGACACGTTTGAACTGGCGGAGTAAAAGCCGTTCCGTCGCGCTGTCCGCACCATTTTTTATGACAAGTAGTGACCTCCGATCGTGTTCAATGTTGCTGCGGAGGCGGGTTATTCTATTTGTTATTGGGTTATGTGACCCCTGTTCAATGTTTCGGGTCGTTGCTATAACTGGCTGCGGAAGCCACGAGAAAACTTTCCCCTCGGAGGTCGAAGTACGGTTATAGACCTCCGGTTTTTCATCAGAAAAAGCGTGCAATGATTGCACACTTTTCCAAAGGAAGGTGAGGTATGAACGTAAAAGAACTGATCCTGAGTCAAGACCACCCCTCTAAGGGGTGGCTTGACAAAGCCCTATAAGGGCTTAATACAGCCAGCGCCTAAAAGGCGCTGGCTCAGTCTGTCAAAAAACTACCCAAACGCCCCTGTTTCTGCTATAATAGAAGAAAGGGGGGTGTTTACATGGAAGGCTGGAGAAAAGACGCACGGCATGAGGCAATCATCGTAGATTTGGAGGCGCTGGTGCCAAAGGAGCATCTGCTGCGGAAAATAGAAAGGGTCATGGATTATGAGTGGCTGTATGAACGGCTGGACCCGTACTACTGCCATGACAATGGCCGTCCCGGCACAGATCCGGTTGTGCTGGTCAAGATGGTACTCATTCAGCATTTATTTGGAATACCGTCTTTGCGGCAGACTTACCAGAGGATCCAGGATACGCTCTCCTACCGCTGGTTTTTAGGCTATGG
>CAKTSA010000065.1 GCA_934597585.1 uncultured Oscillospiraceae bacterium | reverse complement strand
CTTATCAAATATGTAATTTTGGTTCGTTCCGGAGATATATAGTGTTCCTGCAACCATACTCCCACTCACTTCCACTCCTATCATATCATACTTTAAGCAGAAATCAACGCTTTTCCAAAAAATTTTTTAGGAAAAATAATTTTTTGTTTGACATCCTGTCGCTATGTGCTATTATAGGTAGTAGGAAAAATGTCTCATTGAAGAAAAGAATGTATCATCATATCATTTGTTGGAGGTATATTATGGATTTTGAGGCCATCAGAAAAGCAGCCGAGGGCTATAAGCCCGCTATGGTGAAGTTCCTGCGGGATATGATCGCCATCCCTTCCGAGTCCTGCGAGGAAGAGGGCGTGGTGAAACGCATCGCCGAGGAGCTGAAGTCCCTGGGCTATGACAAGGTCGAGTTCGACAAGCTGGGCAATGTCATCGGCTGGATGGGCGAGGGCGACAAGATCATCGCCATCGACAGCCACATCGACACCGTGGGCATCGGCAACATCAACAACTGGGAAGCCGACCCCTACAAGGGCTATGAGACCGAGGATATCATCTACGGCCGCGGCGGTTCTGACCAGGAGGGCGGCATGGCCGCCGCCGCTTACGGCGTAAAGATCATGAAGGATCTGGACCTGCTGCCCAAGGGCTACAAGATGATGGTCGTCGGTTCCGTCCAGGAAGAGGACTGCGACGGTATGTGCTGGCAGTCCATCGTCAACGAGTATTTCAACGGTCCCGAGGATGCCCGCGAGAAGATCGAGTTCGTCATCTCCACCGAGCCCACTGACGGCGGCATCTACCGCGGTCACCGCGGCCGTATGGAGATCCGCGTGGACATGCACGGCGTCTCCTGCCACGGCTCCGCTCCCGAGCGCGGCGACAACGCCATCCACAAGATGGCCGAGGTCATCCTGAACGTCCGCGACCTGAACGAGAACCCCGCCGACGGCTCCACCGAGATCAACGGCCTGGTGAAGATGCTGGATCCCAAGTTCAACCCCGACCATTACGAGGACGCCCGTTTCCTGGGCCGCGGCACCTGCACCACCAGCCAGATCTTCTATACCTCCCCCTCCCGCTGCGCTGTGGCCGATAGCTGCTCCATCTCCATCGACCGCCGCATGACCGCCGGCGAGACCTACCTCTCCTGCCTGAAGGAGATCGAGGATCTGCCCGCCTGCAAGAAGTACGCCGACGACGTGAAGGTCTCCATGTACATGTACGACCGTCCCGCATGGACCGGCCACGTGTATGAGACCGAGTGCTTCTTCCCCACCTGGATCAACAAGGAGACCGCTCCCCACGTGCAGGCTCTGGTGGACGCTCACCACAACCTGTGGGGCGACAAGCGCCTGATGCCCACCGAGCTGGCCGCCTCCAAGCGCGAGGGCCGTCCCCTGACCGACAAGTGGACCTTCTCCACCAACGGCGTGTCCATCCAGGGCCGCTACGGCATCCCCTGCGTGGGCTTCGGCCCCGGCGCCGAGTCTCAGGCCCACGCTCCCAACGAGGTGACCTTCAAGCAGGATCTGGTAACCTGCGCCGCCCTGTACGCCGCTGTTCCCGGCCTGTATCATCCCGAGAACAAGGATGGCTCCGCCACCTCCTTCCGCCAGGAGCTGACCGGCAACGACATCAAGTAAAACCATTCACCCACATATATCAATAAGGAGAAAGAACGAAAATGAGCAAGACTGTTGAGCTGGCACGTCATCTGTCCACGCTGAATATCAACAACATGTACAAGAACGATTTCTATTGGACTTGGGACAAGACCGATGATGAGATCGACGCCGTGTTTACCGTGGCCGACGCCCTGCGCGACCTGCGTGAGCGCAACAAGAGCACCCGCGTGTTCGATTCCGGCCTGGGCATCTCCATCTTCCGCGACAACTCCACCCGTACCCGCTTCTCCTTCGCCTCCGCCTGCAACCTGCTGGGCCTGGAGGTTCAGGACCTGGACGAGAAGAAGTCCCAGATCGCCCACGGCGAGACTGTCCGTGAGACCGCCAACATGGTGTCCTTCATGGCCGACGTCATCGGTATCCGTGACGACATGTTCATCGGCGAGGGCCACAAGTATCAGAAGACCTTCATGGACGCCGTGAAGGAAGGCTATCGTGACGGCATTCTGGAGCAGCAGCCCACTCTGGTGAACCTGCAGTGCGACGTGGATCACCCCACCCAGTGCATGGCCGACATGCTGCATGTCATCCACTACTTCGGCGGCGTGGAGAACCTGAAGGGCAAGAAGGTCGCCATGACCTGGGCCTATTCTCCCAGCTACGGCAAGCCCCTGTCCGTGCCCCAGGGCGTGATCGGTCTGTTCACCCGCTTCGGCATGGACGTGACCCTGGCCCATCCCGAGGGATACGACGTGATGCCCGAGGTGGAGGAAGTCGCCCGCAAGAACTGCGAGAAGTACGGCTCCAAGTTCCACAAGACCAACAGCATGGCCGAGGCCTTCAAGGATGCCGATATCGTGTATCCCAAGAGCTGGGCTTCCTATGCCGCCATGGAAGAGCGCACCAAGCTGTACGCCGCCGGCGATAAGGACGGCATCGACGCGCTGGAGAAGCGCCTGCTGGCCCAGAACGCCCAGCACAAGGATTGGGCCTGCACCGAAGAGATGATGAAGCTCACCAAGGACGGCAAGGCTCTGTACCTGCACTGCCTGCCCGCCGACATCACCGGTCTGAGCTGCGCCGAGGGCGAAGTGGACAACTCCGTGTTCGACCGCTACATCGTGCCTCTGTACAAGCAGGCCTCCTACAAGCCCTACATCATCGCCGCCATGATCTTCCTGGCCCAGGTGAAGGATCCCGTCAAGGCCCTGATGGAGCTGGACGAGACCAAGGATACCCGGAAAATCTTTTAATTAAAACGCAAGCGTTTTAATTAAGGCAGGTTTCAAAAATTGCCGCTCACCGCGTCAATTTTTGCAGGGTGTCCCTGCGGACGCACATGGAAAACACCGACGCGCCGCCTGTAGCGGAAAAAGCGAGGCGTTTTCAAGGAAGCGTCCCAATTTCCGCGACTGAAAGGCGCGGGAAATTGGCTGACGCAACGAGACCGTCCTCCGGGACGTATCCAACCTGTTTGCGCCGTGCGCGCCGTGAAGCGAAGCGAAACAAGTACCCTTGGGGTGCGGCGCAAAGTCTGCGACGCTTTTTTGCAATGCGAATATGACCCGCGACAGCGGCGGCAACGCCGCCGCTGTCTTTTTTACAGCAAATCACCAAGGAAATAAAAGGAGAATTACCCATTATGGCTAAAAAAATCGTCATTGCCCTGGGCGGCAACGCCCTGGGCAGCACCCTGCACGAGCAGGCCGACGCCGTTCAGATCACCGCCCGCGCCATCGTGGACCTGATCGCCGAAGGTCACGAGGTCATCGTGGCCCACGGCAACGGTCCCCAGGTGGGCATCATCAACAACGCCATGCTGGCTCTGATGCACGAAGACCCCCGTCAGGACAGCACGCCCCTGTCCGTCTGCGGCGCCATGAGCCAGGCCTACATCGGCTATGACCTGCAGAACGCCCTGCACGAGGAGATGATGAACCGCGGCATCGATGAGCCCGTGGTCACCATGGTCACCCAGGTGGAGGTGGATCCCAAGGATCCCGCCTTCAACGATCCCAGCAAGCCCATCGGCAAGTTCCTGTCTGAGGAAGAGGCCAAGGTCATGGCCGCCAAGACCGGCTTCCTGTTCAAAGAGGACGCGGGCCGCGGCTGGCGCCGCTATGTGGCCTCCCCCAAGCCCCAGCAGATCGTGGAGCTGGGCGCCATCCGCGCGCTGAGCGACAGCGGCAACATCGTCATCTGCTGCGGCGGCGGCGGCATCCCCGTCTATCGCACTGAGCACAACCACCTGAAGGGCGCGGCCGCCGTTATTGACAAGGACTTCGCCTCCGAGCTGCTGGCCGAGCAGCTGGACGCCGACATGCTGATCATCCTCACCGCCGTGGAGAAGGTGGCCATCAACTTCAACAAGCCCGACCAGAAGGGTCTGGACGAGCTGACCCCCGCCGAGGCCAGGGAGTACATCGCCCAGGGCCAGTTCGCCAAGGGCTCCATGCTGCCCAAGGTGGAGGCCGCCGTGAAGTTCGCCGAGTCCAAGCCCGGCCGCACCGCCCTCATCACGCTGCTGGAAAAGGCCAAAGACGGTATTGAGGGCAAGACCGGTACTCGCGTACATCAGTAATCCGCGCCCTCAGCATCCGGACAGGTGATGCCGGTTCCCGCCCGAGATACCGTCCTACTTCAATTTGGGCCTTTCGCGCAGCGAAAGCGCCTGCGGCGCCGCCGCAGGTATCGAGGGTAAAACGGGCACTCGCGTGCATCAGTAATTCGCGTCGGAACCGTTTTCACTTATTTCAGCTATTTCTTCATCTGTATTTCTAATGGCAGATGTGTCAAAAAATCTATCAGGAATACAGAATTTTAGTTGAAATTTACGCGGACATCCTTTATAATACTTTTGTAACAATTTGAATGCCGGATCTGATCCGTTATTCAGGCGGTCGGCAAATTTTATCCTTACCTTCAGCCGAACGTCATATATTTTAAGGAGGAAAACAAGAATGAAGAAGTTCCTTGCGTTGATCCTCGCCCTGGTCATGGCTCTGAGCCTGGTG
>CAKTSA010000064.1 GCA_934597585.1 uncultured Oscillospiraceae bacterium | reverse complement strand
TTCCATGTAAACACCCCCGTTTCTTCTATTATAGCAGAAACAGGGGCGTTTGGGTAGTTTTTTGACAGACTGAAAAAAACAGGCACCGGACGGTGCCTGTTTTTTTGATCGACTTGTCTCAGTCAACGATATCCACAGAAACTTTGGCGCCTGTACGCTGGGCGTAGGAGCGCACCACGGTGCGGATCTCCTTGGCGATGCGGCCCTGGCGGCCGATCACCTTGCCCATATCCTCGGGGGCAACGCGCAGCTCCAGCGTCAGCTCATCGCCGTTCTCGACCTCAGTCACGGTGACCTGGTCGGGATGCTGGACGAGGCTTCTGGCGATATAGAGCAGCAATTCCTTCATGATGTGCCCTCGGCCTTACAGAACGTCGACCTTCTTCAGCAGGGCGCGAACGGTATCGGTGGGCTGGGCACCGGTCTTGATCCACTCGCGGGCGCGGTCGGCGTCGATCTTGATCTCGGCAGGGCTCACGCAGGGATTGTAAGTGCCGATCTCCTCGATAAAGCGGCCATCACGAGGATAGCGGCTGTCAGCGACGACCACGCGGTAGTAAGGAGCCTTCTTGGCGCCCATTCTTCTCAGTCTGATCTTAACCATGGTTTTTTCCTCCAAAATAAATTATTTGTTGTCATGTATCATAAATGCCGGGGCACTTATTTCAGTCTTTTTCTGCGGCCGAAGCCGTGCATACCGCTGCTGCCGCCCATCAGGCCGCTCAGCGCTCCCATGCCCCGCTTGCCGCGGGTCAGGGCCTTGGTCATCTGCTGCATAGTCTCGAAGCCCTTCAGCAGCCGGTTCACGTCCGACACCTGCTGGCCGCAGCCTGCGGCGATGCGCCGCTTGCGGCTGGCGTTGAGGATCTGGGGATTCTCACGCTCCTGCAGGGTCATGGACTGGATAATGGCCTTGGTGCGGGCGAACTGCCTGGGGTCGATCTGGTCGGGGTCAAAGCCCTTTGCCATGTTACCCGGCAGCATACTGGCGATCTGGCTCAGGTCGCCCATATTCTGCAGCTGCTCCAGCTGGTCCAGGTAATCGCTGAGGGTCAGGCGGTTCTTCCGTAGCTTTTCCTCCAGCTTTTTGGCCTGCTGCTCGTCATACTGCTGTTCAGCCTTCTCAATGAAGGACAGCATGTCGCCCATGCCCAGGATACGGGAGGCCATGCGGTCTGGGTGGAACAGCTCGATCATATCCAGCTTTTCGCCGGTACCGATGAACTTAATGGGCTTTCCGGTGGTGGCCCGGATGGACAGGGCCGCGCCGCCGCGGGCATCGCCGTCCAGCTTGGTCAGCATCACGCCGTCGATGCCCAGCGCGTCGTCAAAGGCCTTGGCGGCGTTGACGGCGTCCTGGCCGGTCATGGCGTCCACCACCAGCAGGATCTCGTTGGGCTTCACCGCGGCCTTGATGTTCCGCAGCTCGTCCATCAGCGCCTCGTCGATGTGCAGACGGCCGGCAGTATCCAGGAACACCATGTCGTTGCCGTGGTCAGCGGCGTATTTTACCGCCTCCTTGGCGATGGTCACGGGGTCGATCTGCCCCATTTCAAACACAGGGATGTCCAGCTGCTTGCCCACCACCTGCAGCTGGTTGATGGCGGCGGGACGGTACACGTCGCAGGCCGCCAGCAGCGGGCGCTTGCCATAGCTGCGGCGCATCAGGCCCGCCAGCTTGGCGCCGTTGGTGGTTTTACCGGCGCCCTGCAGACCCACCATCATCACCACGGTGGGGCCGCGGTTGGCGGTGTTCAGCCGGGCGTTGGTGCTGCCCATCAGTTTGGTCAGCTCTTCGTTGACGATCTTGATGATCTGCTGGGCGGGGGTCAGGCTGTCCAGCACGTCGCTGCCCACGCAGCGCTCCGTGACCTGGGCCACGAAATCCTTGACCACCTTATAGCTGACGTCGGCCTCCAGCAGGGCGAGGCGCACCTCGCGCATGCCGGTGCGGACATCGGACTCGGTCAGGCGGCCCTTGCCCTTCAGACTTTTGAATACGGCGTTTAATTTTTCAGACAGTCCTTCAAATGCCATATTTACTCCTTTAATCCGGCGGTGTTCTCCATGATCTCCGTCGCCAGCGCTTCCAGCTGGGGGTTCTCATACTGGCGGTAGTTCAGGGTCTTGATCTGCTGGGCCGCCTCCTCGATGGCGGCGATCCTGGGCTGCATCTGCATGAAACGGCGGATGAGGCCTGTTTTATCCTCGATCTCCTGCATGGACGCCTCGGCCCGGACGATCACGTCCCGCACGCCCTGCCGGGAAATACCGTAGTTTTCGGCGATCTCGCCCAAGGAGAGGTCCTCGTTATAGTACAGATCGAAGAATTCCTTCTGCCGCTCGGTCAGGGTCTCGCCGTAAAAATCGAACAGCATGGTCATGCGGTAGGTCTGGTTTTTCACGGATCGGTTCCCCCTTTCTGTAAAGCGTCTCGCCTTTATGTAAAGTTTCAATCCTTTACAACATGAATTATAATACACGATTTTTCTCAAAAAGTCAAGGCGAAATTCGCCGGTCAGCCTGATTTTTTATCAGAAAAGGAGCGGTTTTCACCGCTCCTTTTCAAAATAGCCTCGCAGAGTTCGCGCTGCGCAGTTTTTTTATTCAACCAACACGCCGCGCTTCTTGAATTCCTCCACCATCAGATCCAGATCAGGCTCGATGTGAACGGGGGAACCGGCGGACTTGATAGCGTTGGCCACGTCCTTCAGGCCGTTGCCGGTGACCACGGACACCACGGTGGCGTCGTGGGGGATCAGGCCCTCCTCGCAGGCCTTCTTCAGGGCCGCCGCGCCGGTGACGCCGGCAGGCTCGCCGAACACGCCGCAGGTACGGCCCAGCAGACGCTGCGCCGCCAGGATCTCCTCGTCGGACACGTTGACAGCGATGCCGTTGGACTCACGGATAGCCGCCAGGGCCTTGTCGGCGTTGCGGGGCACGCCCACGCTGATGGAATCGGCGATGGTGTTCTCTTCCATGGGCTCCCAGGGCTTGTTCTCCTGGATGGCCCGGTTGATGGGATAGCAGCCCAGGGACTGGGCGGAGATCAGGCGGGGCAGCTTGTCGATGAAGCCGATGGCGTACAGATCCTTGAAGCCCTTCCACACGCCGGCGATGGTGCAGCCGTCGCCCACGGAGATGGCCAGATAGTCGGGCATCTCCCAGTTGAGCTGCTCGGCGATCTCCAGCGCCACGGTCTTCTTGCCCTCGCTGAGATAGGGGTTGATGGCGGCGTTGCGGTTGTACCAGCCGTACTTCTCGATGGCGGCGGCGGACATCTTGAAGGTGTCCTCATAGTTGCCCTTGACGGAGATCACGTTGGCGCCGAAAATCATCAGCTGGGCCACCTTACCCTGGGGCGCACGCTCCGGCACGAAGATGAAGGTCTTGATGCCTGCGGCGGCGGCGTTGCCGGCCAGAGAGCTGGCGGCGTTGCCGGTGGAGGAGCAGGCGATGGTCTTGGCGCCCGCCTCCATGGCCTTGGCTACCGCCATGGCGCTGGCGCGGTCCTTCAGGGAGGCGGTGGGGTTCTGGCCGTCGTCCTTCACCCACAGCTTCTTGATGCCCAGCAGCTCCGCCAGCTTGGGCTCCTCGTACAGGGGACTCCAGCCCACGCGCAGGGGCGTGTCGGGGGTGGTCTCCTCCACGGGCAGCAGCTCACGATAGCGCCACATGGAGCGGTTGTCCCGCTTGGCCAGCTTTTCCTTGGTCAGCACGGTCTTGATGTAGTCGTAGTCATAGACGATATCCAGAATACCGCCGCATTCGCAGTTGGTCAGGTCGGGCACGGCGTCATAGGTCTTGCCGCAGCGGACGCACTTGCCGTATTTCACGTTTTTCATGGTGGTGTTCTCCTTATTCAAAAAGAAATCAGGGCGGGGCGAAAGCCCCGCCCTGAGGCGTATCCTGTCATTTTTCTGACGACATGCGCGTCAGAAAAATACGTTGACCCAAGCGCCCTGGGCGCGTTCACCAGTTCGCAAACTGGTGGTGGGGGATCTAAAGGGGGAGCCCGCTCCCCCTTTAGGAATTAAAGCGCCTTCAGCAGGCCGGTGGCCTCGTTGAACTCGTTGATCAGCTCGTCCAGATCCTTGGCCTGGGCGTGAACGGCATCCCAGGTGCCCTTGGTGTCGTACCACTGGGCGTTCAGATCCTCGACGTTCATCTGCTGCTGCTCGACCCAGGTGTAGTACTTCAGGTTGTGGACGCGCTTGCGCTCGGCATAGGTCAGCTCCAGCATATTGTCGGTCTTCAGGCCCAGCATATGCAGGTTGTGATCCAGAGAAGCCTCGTGAGCGTTGTAGGCGCCGTGCATCTCGTTGAGCTCCTCGATGCGGCTGCCGTACATGACGGCGGAGTCGGTCAGGACGGTACCCACCACATCGTTCTCGGTCAGCTCATAGTACTTGGCCATCTTGATGCAGCACAGCACGTTGGCGATACCGGAAATGCCCAGCCAGGTCATCTTCTCGACTTCCTCGTCGGTCATGCCCAGTTCCTTCTTCATGTACTCCTGGCCCTCGTGGGTGTTGAACAGGCGCAGCAGGCGCTGGCTGTCCTCATCGTCGATGGCGATGGCCATGTCGGTGTTCTTCACGTTGTGGATCCAGGGGATGTGCTTGTCGCCGATGCCCTCGATGCGGTGGCCGCCGAAGCCGTTGTTCAGGATGGTGGGGCACTGCAGGGCTTCGCCCACGGCCAGCTTCAGGTGGGGATAGCGCTCCTTCAGCAGGTCACCGGCGGACATGGTGCCGGCGGAACCGGAGGTAAAGCAGGCGCCGGCGAAGTTCTGGCCGGGCTTCTTGATGGCCTCGAACAGGTCGGCCAGGGCGTAACCGGTGACATTGTAGTGCCACAGGGGGTTGCCCATCTCGGCGAACTGGTTGAAGATCATCATGGTGGGATCCTGCTTCAGCTCCCAGGTCTTGTCGAAGATCTCCTTGACGTTGGACTC
>CAKTSA010000063.1 GCA_934597585.1 uncultured Oscillospiraceae bacterium | reverse complement strand
GGGATGGCGTTGATGCCGTCCACCAGAATGTCACGGCGGCGGGTGTAATCCGCCAGCATGGACTTGACGCAGTCGGTGCTCTTGAGTGCCTCGGCACAGGCCACCTGAGAGAAGCTGGACACGCAGGACACCAGACCCTCCTGCAAGGCGGCGAACTTGGGCACATAGGCGGCGTCGGGCACCAGCAGATAGCCCACGCGCCAGCCGGTCATGGCATAGGTCTTGGAGAAGCTGTTCAGTACGATCACATGATCGCGCACGTCATCCACCTGCGCCATGGAGAAGGCCTCCACGCCGTCATAGACAATGGCGTCATAGGGCTCATCGGAGAACACCCACAGGTCGTGCTTCTTCACCACCTCGGCGATGGCCAGCACATCCTCCCTGCTCATCACCGCACCGGTGGGATTGCAGGGGGAGTTGAGGATAATAGCGCGGGTCTTGGGGGTGATGCACTTCTCCACATCGGCGGCAGTCATGTTGAAGCCGTTCTCCTCGTGGGCAGGCACCGGCACAGCTCTTGCACCGGCGATCATGGCCTGCCCGTAGTAGTTGGCAAAGCAGGGATCCGGGACAAGGATCTCATCGCCGGGATTCAGCAGTGCCAACAGGCACAGGGTCAAGCCCTCCAGCGCGCCCACGGTCACCACTACGTTGTCGGCCTTATAGCCGTCCCAGTAGGACTGGTAGCGGTCAGCCACCGCCTGACGCAGCACGGGCAGACCGGCGTTGGGTGCGTAGTGGGTGTAGTTCTCGTCCAATGCCTTCTTGGCGGCCTCCTTGATGTAGGCCGGGGTCTCGAAGTTGGGTTCGCCCAGCGTCAGGGCGATGACATCATCGTAGCCCGCCGCCAAATCGAACATCTTGCGGATACCGGAAGCGGGGTACTGCTTGGCAAGCTCAGAAATACGCAGTTCCATGGTTTACTCCTTCTTCTCGCCGTGGCCGACGCCGGCGATGGCGGCGGCGTATTTTTTCTTCTGTTCCAGAGAGGACAGCTTGGAATACATGACCTTCTGGGCCTGAGGAGAGCCAGCGCCGTGCATGGACTCCACCAGCGCCGTACCGCCGGTCATATTCTCGATGAGACGGCCTACACGCATGCGATCCTCGGTGGGGATGCAGTCCACACCACGGAGGTACTTGTCCACATAGTGGCCGATCTCGGGGTTCTTCAGGTCGGACTCGGAGGGCATGGTGGCGATGATGCCGCCGCCGATATCCTGAGCCAGACGGTCGATCTCATAGATCAGCTGGGTGACGTTGTGCTTGCCCACGTTGGCCAGCAGCGGATCGACGAAGTACGCGCCGGAGGCGGTGCACTTACCCTCGCAGGAGCAGGCCAGGGAGCAGGCAAACAGTGTCTCCTCCTTGTGGATCATCTCGTTAAGCTTTTCTTTGATGTGACTGGCCTTGCCGTAGCCGCTGTAGTCGGCCATCAGGGCCGCCGCGCCGATGACCACATCGGACACGCCGCTCTTGCAGCCGCCGTAGTTGGCCCGGTGATAGCAGGCAAAGCGCTCCACCAGCAGGCCGGAAAAGGCGGTCTCGCCGCACATGAACACGCGATCCCAGGGGACAAACACGTTCTCCAGCACCGTCAGGCACTCGCCGCCCACGATACCGTACTGGGCGTTGCCCTGATCCACGTCGCCCTCGCACTTGCGGTCGTCGTTGGTCTGGCGGCCGAAGATGTGCAGCACGCCCTCGGCGTCCACGGGAATGGCGCAGCAGACGGCGTAGTCAGCCTCGTCCTCCTTCATGCCCATGGTGGGCATGATGAGCATTTCATGGCTGTTGACCATGCCGGTCATGTGGGCCTTGGCGCCCCGGATGACGATACCGTCGTCCCGCTTTTCCACCACATGGACGAACAGGTCGGGATCCTTCTGCTGGCCGGGCCGCAGACTGCGGTCGCCCTTCACGTCGGTCATAGCGCCGGCGATCATCAGGTCATTCTCCTGCACATACTCCAGATACTTCTTGAACCGCTCATGGTAGTTAGTGCCCATGGCCTGATCGATCTCGTAGGTGACGGAGTAGGTAGCGTTCATGGCGTCGAAGCCCACGCAGCGCTGGTAGCAGGTACCGGTCTTCTGGGAGATCATGCGCAGCATCTTCACCTTCTTCACCAGATCGTCGGTGGACTGGTGGATGTGGGTGAAGCGGTTGATCTTCTTGCCGGTCAGGTGGGAGGTGGCGGTCATCAACTCCTCGTACTCCTTCATGCCCGCCAGGGCGTAGGTCATGGCGGCAGAGTTCACGTGACCCCGGATAAAGGGATGGTCGATAAGGGTCTTGGGATCCAGCAGCTCGCCCTTCAGATAGACCTTGATCTTCCGGTCGCGGAGGCTGTCTTTATATTCCTTGGCAGTTTTCATGGCGTTTCTCCTTACTTCACCCAGTCGTTGCGGATGCGCTGCCAGGTGGCGTCGCGTTCGGCAATGATGCGCTCCAGATCGTGGTCGTCCAGATTGGTGAAGCGGCTCTGCTTCTTCAGGTAATCCTCCACGGAGGAGAACTCCTTGGGGTCACGGTTGACGGTGAACTTACCGTTCTCGAACTCCGCCAGATACCACAATCCGCAGTCCACGGCCTCCTTGCCGATGTCCACGGTCACATCGGAGGCGGTGCCCCAGCCGGTGGGACAGGGCGCCATCACATGGATGTAGGAGGTGCCGTCGGTGTTCATGGCCTTCTCCACCTTGGCCAGGTAGTCCTCGGGATAGCCCAGGGAGGCGGTGGCGGCGTAGGGGATGCCGTGGGCGGCCACGATCTCGAACATGCGCTTCTTGCTGGACTGGCTGCCGTGGATGCGGCTGCCGGAGGGGGTGTTGGTGGTCTTCATGCCGTAGGGGGTCAGGCCGGACTTCTGCACGCCGGTGTTCATGTACGCCTCGTTGTCGTAGCAGATGAAGATGGCCTTGTCGTTGCGGTCGATCATGCCGGACAGGGCCTGCAGGCCGATATCGGCGGTGCCGCCGTCACCGGCGAAGCCCACAACGTGATAATCCTCCAAGCCCTGGGCCTTGGCGCCCGCCAGGATGCCGCTCATCACGGCGGCAGTACCGGCGAAGGGGGGGATCATGCCGTTGGTGAACAGGGGCATGTGGGGATAGATGAATGCCACGGTGGACATGCAGTTGGGGGGGATCACCGCGATGGCGCGGTCGCCCAGCACCTTCAGGGCCAGACGGATGGCCAGCGCCGCGCCGCAGCCGCCGCAGGCCTTATGACCGTAGAAATATTCCTTATTGGTGATCGTCTTTGCGTTAAGCGCCACAAATATCCCTCCTCAGATTCACAAAGTTGGCTTCGCCAACCTTGGCGCTGCCGTTCAGCAGTTCAGTGTAGATGCCTTCGATGTCGGCCTTGGAGATGCTGCGGCCGCCCAGACCGCCCACATAGTTGGCGGCGGGAACGTCCACGGCGGCGCTCTTCAGCGCGGAGCAGACGTCGGTGTAGACAACGCCCTCGAAGCCGAAGCTGATGTCTTTTTCCAGCACGCCCACGAACTTGGCGTTCTTCACGATCTCGGCCACTTCCCTGCCGGGGAAGGGACGCATGCAGCGGATCTTCAGCAGGCCCACCTTCTTGCCCTGCTCACGCAGCGCGTCCACCACACAGCGGGTGGTACCGGCCACGCTGCCCAGGGTGATAAGGATGGCCTCGGCGTCGTCGCAGCGGTAGGCTTCCACCATGCCGCCGTAGCTGCGGCCGAACAGCTTGCCGAACTCGGTGTCGGCCTCGTTGACCTTCTCGGCGGCCTTCAGGGTCGCCAGATGCTGCTGATAGCGGAACTCCGTGTTGTAGGGAGGGCCTGCGGTGATGCAGGTGCCGCGGGGCGCGTCCAGATCCAGACGGTTTTCAAACTTCTGATAGGGGATGTAGGCGTCCACTTTGCCCTGCTCGGCCAGGCTCACCAGCTCATAGGTGTGGGTCAGCACGAAACCGTCCAGATTCACCATGACGGGCAGCATGACTTCCGGGTCCTCAGCGATCTTATAGGCCTGGAGGATGGTGTCGTAGGCCTCCTGGGCGTTCTCGGCATACAGTTGCACCCAGCCGGATTCCAGCTCGGCCAGAGAGTCACGCTGGTCGCCGTAGATGTTCCAGGGGGTGGCGATGGAACGGTTGGCGTTCATCATCACAATGGGGAAACGGGAGCCGCTGGCGTAGTGGAGGCCCTCCACCATGTACAGCAGGCCCTGGCTGGAGGTAGCGGTAAAGGCGCGTGCGCCCATAGCGCTGGCGCCCAGGCAGGCGGACATGGCGCTGTGCTCAGACTCCACATACAGGTATTCGCTCTCCAGAGAGCCGTCCTCCACGAAGTCGCTCAGACGCTCCACCACGATGGTCTGCGGGGTGATGGGGTAAGCGGCGATCACATGGGGCTTTGCCTGACGCACGGCCAGTGCCACAGCCTCGTCGCCGGAAACAAACAGCTTTCCGCTCATACTTCTGCCTCCTTGATCATGGTGATAGCGCCCAGCTTGCAGGCGCGATTGCACACGCCGCAGCCCTTGCAGTAGTCATAGTCGATCTCCAGCGCGGCGCCGGACTTGTCGATGGCGCCGTCGGGACAGACCAGGAAGCAGCGCAGGCACTTGACGCATTTCTCGGTGTCGATGACAGGACGGAAGGTACGCATACCGGAGCTGATGTCATGCAGCTGTCCGGTGGGGAAGGACGGGCCAAGAGGCAGTTCCTTCACAACATAGGTCAAATCAGCCAGAGGTCTTTCCATTTACAGCGCCTCCTTTACGATCTCGTAGGTCTTGTTCAGCAGCTTCTTGTTCTTCTCCCGCAGCTTGGGGGCCAGCTGGTCGTCGATGGCGGCCTCCACGGCGGGGATGCTGGTGATGCCGGTGGCGGCGATCAGCGCACCCAGCAGGGGCACGTTGGTGATGGGACGGCCCAGGATCTCCAGCGCCAGGCCCGTGGCGTCCACGGTGACCACCTGCACGCCGTCAATGGCAAACTGGGACTTGTCCTTTGTGGTATTGATGATAACGGTGGCACCGGGCTTCAGTCCGTTCTTGACGGGATCACCGAACAGGGTGTCATCCAGCACCACGGCGCAGTCGCAGGAAACCACCTCGCTGCGGTCGGTGATGGCCTTGTCGTCGATGCGGGTAAAGGCGAACACCGGTGCGCCGCGGCGCTCCGGGCCGAAGGAGGGAAACGCCAGAGCGTATTTCCCCTCGAAAAGCGATACGGCACAGCCCAGCAGTCGTGCCGCGGTGAACGCGCCCAGACCGCCGCGTCCGTGCCAGCGAATTTCTGTCATGTGTATACCTCCTCGTTTTTTGATTGTCTTGTTCTGTTCTATTTGCCGCCCTTCCGGGCAAT
>CAKTSA010000062.1 GCA_934597585.1 uncultured Oscillospiraceae bacterium | reverse complement strand
ACTCTGATTTCTTTGTTTTTCTGCCCTATTTCTTCTTTGATACGACTAAAACGCCAGCTCTCGCATAACGAGAACTGCCGTTCTTTGACAGGCTGAGAAAAACCCCCGCAACTTGTAGTTGCGGGGGTTTTTCTCTCGCAATATCACACCGAGAACAGGATATCCGCGTAGGTGGGCAGGGGCCAGTGCTGGACGCCGGTGATGGTTTCCAGCTGATTGATGAGGGCGCTGGCTTTCTGGCGGCGGGCGTCCACCTCGTCGCGATAGTAGCAGGCGGCCTTGATGCCGCCGTCCATGGCGGGGGCCTTGGCGATGGCGCGCTCCAGCGCCTCGCAGGCGTCGTACAGCTTGCCGGAGAGGCCGGCCACCTTCCGCAGCGTGGCCTCCTCCATCTTCACAGAGACGGGGATGCCGCAGTTCTGCTTGTGGAACAGGGTGGTGGCCAGTTCGTCGGAGTACTTGCTGACGGCGGGCATGATCTGGCGGCGGGCCATATCCAGCAAGGTATTGCCCTCGATGGTCATGACCTTGCAGTAGTTCTCTAAGTGGATGTTGTAGCGGGCCTCAAGCTCGTCACGGGTCAGTACACCGTGGCGGCTGAACATGGCCACGTTCTTCTCGGCGATGTAGGCGGGCAGGGCGTCCACGGTGTTGCCCATGTTGCAAAGGCCGCGGCGCTTGGCCTCGGCCACCCACTCGTCGCTGTAGCCGTTGCCGTTGAAGATGATCCGCTGATGGGCGGCAAAGGTGTCGTGCAGCAGGGTCTGCAGGGCGGACTGGAAATCTTCAGCCTGTTCCAGCATGTCGGCGAACTGCTCCAACTCCTCGGTCATGATGGTGTTCATCACGGCGCTGGGGCTGGCGATGGACTGGCTGGAGCCCAACATGCGGAACTCGAACTTATTGCCGGTAAAGGCCAGGGGAGAGGTGCGGTTCCGGTCGGTGGTATCCTGGGGGATCTCCGGCAGGGTGTCCACGCCGATCTCAAGACGGCGCTTGGTGACGTCCACATACTCCGTACCCTGAATGATGGAGTCCAGAATGGCGGTCAGCTCGTCGCCCAGGAACACGGACACGATGGCGGGAGGGGCCTCGTTGCCGCCCAGACGGCGGTCGTTGCCGGGATAGGCCACGCAGCAGCGCAGCATGTCCTGATACTCGTCCACACCCTTGATAAAGGCCGCCAGAAACAGCAGGAACTGGGCGTTCTGGCTGGGGGTCTTGCCGGGCTTCAGGAGGTTTTCTCCGGTATCGGTCTGCAAAGACCAGTTGTCGTGCTTGCCGCTGCCGTTGACGCCGGCGAAGGGCTTCTCGTGCAGCAGGCACACCAGACCATGGCGCTCGGCCACCGTTTTCAGCATTTCCATGGTCAGCTGATTGTGGTCGCAGGCGATGTTGGCGTTGCAATACACAGGGGCGTTCTCATGCTGGGCGGGGGCTACCTCGTTGTGCTCCGTCTTGGAAAACACGCCCAGCTTCCACAGCTCCACGTCCAGCTCGTGCATAAAGGCCGCCACGCGGGGCTTGATGGCGCCGTAGTAGTGGTCGTCCAGCTCCTGTCCCTTGGGGGGCTTGGCACCGAACAAGGTGCGACCGCACAGCCGCAGATCCTCGCGGCGGCGATAGTCCTCCTTGTCGATGAGGAAGTACTCCTGCTCTGCGCCTACCTGGGGGATGACGTGCTGGGCCTCGGTGTTGCCGAACAGCCGCAGAATGCGGATGCACTGCTGATCCAGCGCGTGCATGGATCGCAGCAGCGGCGTTTTCTTGTCCAGCGTGTTGCCGGAATAGGAGCAGAAAATGGTGGGGATACACAGGGTCTTATCCTTCACAAAGGCGTAGGACGTGGGATCCCACGCGGTATAGCCCCGGGCTTCGAAGGTGGCCCGCAGACCACCGGAGGGGAAGCTGGAGGCGTCCGCCTCGCCGCGGCTCAGCTCCTTGCCGGACAGTTCCATCAGGATGCGGCCGTCTCCGGTGGGGGTGATAAAACTGTCGTGCTTCTCGGCGGTAAAGCCGGTCATGGGCTGGAACCAGTGGGTGAAGTGGGTAGCGCCCAGCTCCGTGGCCCAGTCCTTCATGGCGCAGGCGATCTCGTCGGCAATGGAACGATCCAGCGACTTCCCCTGCACCTGGCATTGCTGCCAAGCCTGATAGACGTCAGCGCTGAGACGCTGTCGCATCTTCTCCTCGGTAAACACCATGCTGCCGAAGATGTCGGGGATCCGTGTCACATTCTCGTTCATTGTATGATTCTCCTTTCACCGCCTTGTGGCGGATGATATCACATAAAAAGCGCCATCACGCGGGGCGTCACACAGACCTCCACCACAGCGGCCACCGCCAGCAGCGGCAGGATATGCATGATGAACACCCGCAGCAGGTTCAGCATCAGGGGCTTCATCACACCCTTTGTATTCTTGCGGACGTATTGGGTGATCCGCCTGCACAGCAGAAAGCCACCGGAAAAGGCCAACAGCAGAGCGGACAGCTCAAAGATACCGTGGGGGATGATCCCGGCGAAGTACACCAGAAGGGAGGTGCCATTGTTGATGAAAAACGCGGCAAACACGCCCAGGATCAGGGCATTGGTACCCAGCGCCAGGGCCGTCAGGTACAGAAAGGGGATAAACCCATACAGAATACTGACGCCGCAGGCCCGCAGGTTATTTCCGAACAGGGCCAGCAGGTCGATGCCGCCCTCGTCGGTCAGAATGTCGTTGCCCTCCAGCATCTGCTGGAAATAGCTCACCACCAGGTCCGGCAGGTTTAGAAAGAAGAGCCCGGCGGCAAAGGCCAGCAGACAGATGATCACAAATGCCGCCGCAGTGATGAGCAGCGTCTCTCCCAACTCCTCGCGATAGAAGCGCCACAGAGCGCTGTGTTGTTGCTTCAGCCAGCCCATGGCTTACCCCAGTTTGGCAAGACCGGCCTTCAGGCGGCGCAGCGTCTCGTCCCGGCCCAAAATCTGGCAGATCTCCACAGCGCCGCCGGGGGTCACCAGTTTGCCGGCGGCGGCGATACGCACCGGCCACATGAGGGTGGCGTTCTTCACGCCCAGCTGCTCCGCCAGGGCGATGAGACTGTCGTGGATGGCATCCGTCGTCCAGTCGGGCAGCTGCTCCAGCATGGGAATGGCGGCCTCCAGCATAGTCTTGCAGACCTCGGGATTGGTCTTGGATTTCTTGTTGGTGAAGAAGTCGATGCCGTATTCCGGGCAGGCGTCGAAGAAATCCACCTTTTCGGGGATCTCTGTCAGCTTTTCGCAGCGGGCCTGCAGCAGACCCGCGATGGCGGCGATATCGAAATCGCCCTTGACGCTCTGACGGATGTAGGGCTCCGCCACCTTGGCAAAGGCGGCAGGCTCCATGGCCCGCAGGTATACGGCGTTGAAGTGATCCAGCTTGGCGATATCGAAGATGGCGGGGGACTTGGAGATACCCGTCATGTCAAAGACCTTCGTCAGTTCCTCCAGAGAGAAGATCTCCTGCTCGGCATACTCGCCCTTGGGAGACCAGCCCAGCAGCGCCACATAGTTCAGAATCGCCTCGGTCAGATAACCCTGGGCCTTCAGATCCTCGTAGCTGGGATCGCCGTGGCGCTTGGACATTTTGTTCTGGGCGTCCCGCATGACGGGGGAGCAGTGGACATAGGTAGGCACCTCCCAGCCAAAGGCGTGGTACAGCAGATCGTACTTGGGGGCGGAGGACAGGTATTCGCTGCCCCGCACCACATGGGTGATGCCCATCAGATGGTCGTCGATGACGTTGGCGAAGTTATAGGTGGGCAGGCCGTCCCGCTTCAGCAGCACCTGATCGTCCAGGGTGCTGTTCTCCACGGTGATGTCGCCGAAAATGGCGTCGTGGAAGGTGGTGGTGCCCTCGGCGGGGATCTTCTGGCGGATCACGTAGGGCTCGCCCGCCTCCACACGCTTCATGGCCTCGTCAAGGGGTATGTCGCGGCAGGGATCGGCGGCCCGGTCAAACTCGCCGGAATCCTCCTCGGACTCCGCCTTTTCGCAGAAGCAGTAGTACGCGCCGCCCTTTTCCACCAGCAGCCGGGCGTAATGGCCATAGGTGTCACGGCGCTGGGACTGAATATAGGGAGCCACGGGGCCGCCCACATCGGGCCCCTCATCGTGGTTCAGGCCGCACTCGGCCATGGTGCGGTAGATGACGTCGGTGGCGCCCTCCACCAGGCGGCCCTGATCGGTATCCTCAATCCGCAGAATGAAGGTGCCGCCCTGATTTCGGGCAATCAGCCAGGTATACAGCGCCGTGCGCAGGTTGCCCACGTGCATATAGCCGGTGGGAGACGGTGCGAAACGGGTACGCACCTTTCCATGGGGAATTTTTTCCTCCATCTGGGTAAAATAGCTCATATCCATCGCCATAATCTTTTCCTCCGGCTTTTTGACAAATTTACTTATCTATTATATGGTTTTCCGGGGAAAAGTCAATGACGTTTGACGGATTCCATTGATTTTTTGCACCGAACGTGATAGGATAAGGACGCAAGAAGAATGCGGACGGACGTCCGCAGCAATGTGAGGTAAAAAATGGCTGATACAAAAAAGAGAATCTTCAGCGGCATCCAGCCCTCCGGTGAGCTGACCCTGGGCTCCTACATGGGCGCCATCAAAAATTGGGTGGACCTGCAGGACGAGTACGATTGCCTGTACTGCATCGTGGACATGCACGCCATCACCGTGCGGCAGGATCCCGCCACGCTGCGCAAGCGCAGCGTCAACCAGCTGGCCCAGTATATCGCCTGTGGCCTGGATCCCCAGAAGAACATCATGTTCATCCAGAGTCACGTGCCCCAGCACGCGGAGCTGGGCTGGATCCTGGGCTGCTATACCCAGTTCGGCGAGCTGAGCCGTATGACCCAGTTCAAGGCCAAGGCCGCCCAGCACGCCGACAACATCACGGCGGGCCTGTTCACCTATCCCGTGCTGATGGCTGCCGACATTCTGCTGTACCAGGCGGATCTGGTGCCGGTGGGCGAGGATCAGCGCCAGCATGTGGAACTGACCCGCGACATCGCCCAGCGCTTCAACAGCGTGTACAGCGACACCTTCGTGCTGCCGGAGGCCTTTATCCCCAAGGTCGGCGCACGGCTCATGTCCCTGGACGATCCTACCACCAAAATGAGCAAATCCCTGCCTGACGGCTGCGTGAACCTGATGGACGCGCCGGAGGTCATCATGAAGAAGTTCAAGCGCGCCGTTACCGACTGCGAAACCGCCGTCAAGTACGACAAGGAGAACAAGGCCGGGATCTCCAACCTGCTGACCATCTACTGCGCCGCCACCGGCAAGACGCTTGCCGAGGCCGAGGCGGAGTTTGCCGGCCAGGGCTACGGCGTGTTCAAGCCCGCCGTGGGCGAGGCCGTGGTGGAGCTGCTGCGCCCCATCCGTGAGGAGAGTCAGCGCATCATGGACGACAAGGCCTATCTGGAGAGCGTCTATCAGGATGGCGCCGAGCGTGCCCGCCGTCTGGCGCAGAAGACACTCAGCAAGGTGCAGCGCAAGGTGGGCTTTGTGGCTGCAAAATAAGCACCAAATGTTTGGAATGTTTCTTGCAAAAAGTTTTTAAGTCTGCTATAATAAAAATCAGGACACCT
>CAKTSA010000061.1 GCA_934597585.1 uncultured Oscillospiraceae bacterium | reverse complement strand
GAAGTGCCCTCGTAGATCTCGGTGATCTTCGCGTCGCGCATCATGCGCTCCACGGGATACTCACGGGTGTAGCCGTAGCCACCGAAAAGCTGGACAGCGCGGCGGGTCACATCGGAAGCCATTTCCGCGGCAAAAAGCTTTGCCATGGAAGAATAGAAACCGCAGTTGGGGTCGCCCACATCCTTGGCCTTGGCGGCGCGGTACACCAGCAGCTGGGCCGCGTCGGCGCGGGTCTTCATATCCGCCAGTTGGAACTGGGTGTTCTGGAACTGGCTCAGACGCTTCTTGAACTGCATGCGCTCTTTGGTATAGGCGATGGCCTCGTCAATGGCGCCCTCGCCGATGCCTAGAGCCTGTGCGGCCACGCCTACGCGGCCGCCGTCCAGCGTACCCATGGCCACCTTGAAGCCCTTGCCCTCCTGACCCAGCAGGTTCTCCTTGGGGACGATGCAGTCCTCGAAGATCAGGTCGGAGGTGGCGCTGCCGCGGATACCCATCTTCTTCTCATGCTTGCCGATGGAGAAGCCCTTGAAGCCCTTCTCCACGATGAAGGCGGAGATGCCGTGGTTGCCCTTGGTGCGGTCGGTCATGGCGAACACCACGAAGGTGTCGGCCTCGGTAGCGTTGGTGATAAAGCACTTGGTGCCGTTGAGAACGTAGTGGTCGCCCTCCAGCACAGCGACGGTCTGCTGTCCGGAAGCGTCGGAACCGGCATTGGGCTCGGTCAGGCCAAAGGCACCCAGCTTGCGGCCGCTGAGAAGGTCAGGCAGATACTTCATCTTCTGCTCCTCGGTGCCGTAGGCGTAGATGGGGTAGCAGCACAGGGACGTGTGGGCACAAACGATAACAGAGGTGGTACCGCAGGTCTTGGCGATCTCTTCAACAGCCATGGCGTAGGCCAGGTTGTCGCCGCCGGCGCCGCCGTACTTCTTGGGGAACGGGATACCCAGCAGACCCAGCTTCGCCAGCTTGGGGATGGTCTCGCTGGGGAAGCGCTCTTCTTCGTCGATCTCCTGCGCCAGAGGCTTTACCTCATTCTGCGCGAATTCGCGGTACATCTTGCGGAGCATCTCGTGCTCTTTGGACAGCGTGAAATCCATTTTGTATTCTCCTTTTTCTGCTTTCTTCAACAGGAAAATTCGGAAACAGGTTTTGCTTTCCCTTCCGTTTTGTGTGGCTATCTTATCAAAACGCAAAAAGGATTGCAAGCATATTTTCCAATATACGGAAAAGTATTTTTACAAATATTCTTCGATTTTTTTGTGCATCTCTCCAATTTTCGTGGTTTTCAGCGTCAATTCCGTCCTTTTTGGCGTATTCGTCGCGAGAGATTTCGTTTTTTGCTATTATATATGTATATAAAATCCGAAATACTCGCTTTTCTACTTTCCGTTTTTACTGTGCTCGTTTCCGAATTTTTATATTGAATTCTGAAAAACAGCATGATATAATAGCACCAACAGGAAAATAAGATAAGAAAGGAAACAAGTCATGAACAACAATTTGTACATGTCCACGCTACTAAAGGCGTTTGACATTCTGGACTGTTTCGATGACGACCAGCAGGAGATCGGCATTTCCGATATCTCTGCAAAGGTGGGTTTGCCCGTCAGTTCCGTACACCGTATTATTCAGAGCTTGGAATTTGAAGGACTGCTGTCGCAGAACCAGGAGAGCAAAAAATACGCACTGGGCAGCAAGATGCTGAGCTACTCCCGCAAATGTGACCAGTATCAGCGCTATCAGCAGATCGCCGTCAAGTATGTGGACGAACTGTGCCGCATCACCGAGGAAAATGTCAATCTGGCCACCTGCTCCGGCGACCAGATCACCAACATCTATACCGCCGAAACGCATTTCGTCCTGCGGCCCAACTTTCTCCTGTACCGCCCCTTCCCGGCCCACTGCACCGGTGTTGGCCGCGTGTTTCTCAGCCACATGAGCGAGGCGGCCCAGAAATGGGTCTACGAAAACAGTGCCGAGGCGATCGGGATGCCTCAGGAGGAATTCCTGGCGATGCTGCGCAAGGCCCGCAAGGACGGTTATGCTCTGGACGATCAGGCCTTCAACGCCGGTCTGCGCTGTGTGGCCGCCCCCATCTATCTGGGCGGCAATAAGCTGCTGTTCGCCCTTTCCATCTCCGCTCCCACCGCCCGGATGGACGACGCCGCTTACGAAAACGCCCGCAAGCTGGTGCTGAAATATGCGGACCTGATCTCTCAGGAAATGCAGTCCGTCGAATTCCGCTTCTGACAACAAGCGTTTACGTTAAGAGAGGAGTTCCTATCATGAAAAAACATACTTCCCTGAAGAATCTGGTGTTGTCCGCCATGTTCCTGGCCATCGGCATCGTACTGCCCTTCTTTATCGGCCAGATCCCCGCTATCGGCAAGATGCTGCTGCCCATGCATATTCCCGTACTGCTGTGCGGCCTGATCTGCGGCTGGCAGTGGGGCCTGGGTGTCGGCTTCGTGCTGCCGCTGCTGCGGTCGCTGCTGTTCGGCTTCCCGGTCATGTACCCCAACGCCATCGGCATGGCCTTTGAGCTGGCCGTTTACGGTCTGGTCATCGGCTATCTGTACGCCCACAGCAAGTGGCAGTGCGTCAAGGCGCTCTACAAGTGTCTCATCCCCGCCATGATCGCGGGTCGCCTGGTGTGGGGCGCGGTGATGATCGTGCTGATGGGGCTGGGCGGCAGCGCCTTTACCTGGCAGCTGTTCATCGGCGGCGCGCTGCTGAACGCTCTGCCCGGTATCGCCCTGCAGCTGGTACTGATCCCCGCCGTGATGGTACTGCTGGATCGGACGAAGCTGGTGCGCTTCTATCAGCCTGAACCGGCTGCCGAACAGGTGGTATGACAAATCGCGACTATACCCGGCTGGTGCTGGCCATCTGGAAAAAGCTGATCCTGCGAGGTCGGATCATTGTCGCCATCGACGGGCGGTGCGGCTCTGGCAAGACCACGCTGGCAACACGTCTGCAAAAGGATCTCCGGTGCGTCGTGTATCACATGGACGACTTCTTTCCCCGTCCCGAACAGCGGACAGAAGAACGGCTGTCCCAGCCTGGCGAAAATGTGGATCACGAGCGTTTTCTGGAGGAAGTACTGCTGCCGCTCCACGGCACACAGCCTGTTACCTATCGCCCCTTCCTCTGCGCGCAGCAGCAACTGGGCAGTCCGATAACAGAGGAGCCTAACCGTCTCACTATCGTGGAGGGCGCCTATGCCTGCCATCCGGAGCTATGGGGGCACTACGACCTGCGGGTGTTTCTGACCATCGATTCAGAGGATCAGATGCGCCGTATCGAAAAGCGCAATGGCCCGGAGAAGGCCGTCATGTTCCGCAACCGCTGGATCCCCTTTGAGGAAAAGTATTTTAAAGCCTTTGGCGTACAGACCCGCTGCGATATGTGCATCAGCGGATAACTCTTATACTACCTGCTCAGCCTGAACAGCAGGAAAGGAGAAACTCCCATGGAAACAAAAAAGTTTTTTGTTACAACTCCTATCTATTACCCCTCAGATAAGCTCCACATCGGCCACAGCTACTGCACCGTGGCCACCGACGCCATCGCCCGCTATAAGCGCCTGCAGGGCTACGACGTCATGTTCCTCACCGGCACCGACGAGCACGGCCAGAAGATCGAGACCAAGGCCCAGGAGGCCGGCATGACCCCCCAGGCCTTCGTGGACCGCATCGTGGACGGCCCTCGCGGCGTCCGCGACCTGTGGAAGCTGATGAACATCTCCAACGACCGCTTCATCCGCACCACCGACGACTACCACTGCGAGGCCGTGCAGAAGATCTTTAAGAAGATGTACGACAACGGCGACATCTACAAGGGCGCCTACAAGGGCAAGTACTGCACTCCCTGTGAGAGCTTCTGGACGGAGAGCCAGCTGGTGGACGGCAAGTGCCCCGACTGCGGCCGCGAGGTCCACGACGCCGAGGAGGAGGCCTACTTCTTCCGCCTGAGCAAGTACGCCGACAAGGTGCAGCACCTGCTGGAGGACACCGACTTCCTGCAGCCCCGCACCCGCGTCAATGAGATGGTCAACAACTTCATCAAGCCGGGTCTGGAGGACCTGTGCGTCAGCCGTACCAGCTTCAGCTGGGGCATCCCCGTGGACTTCGACCCCGGCCATGTGGTGTATGTGTGGGTGGACGCCCTGTTCAACTACGCCACCGCCCTGGGCCTGTATAACGACAAGTATCACGATTTCGACAAGTACTGGCCCGCCGATTACCACATCGTGGGCAAGGAGATCGTTCGCTTCCACTCCATCATCTGGCCCGCCATGCTGATGAGCATGGGGCTACCCCTGCCCAAGCATGTGTACGGCCACGGCTGGCTGGTGATCGACGGCGGCAAGATGTCCAAGTCCAAGGGCAATGTTGTTGACCCCTACGCCCTGTCTGAGATGTTCGGCGTGGACGCTCTGCGCTTCTTCCTGCTGCGCACCTTCCCCTTCGGCTCCGACGGCAACTTCTCCAACGAGCTGCTGATCTCCACCATCAACACCGACCTTGCCAACAAGCTGGGCAATCTGGTCAGCCGCACCACCGGCATGGTGGAGAAGTACTTCGGCGGCAAGCTGCCCGCCGACCGTGAGGACGCGCCGGAGGACTGCGACCTGAAAAAGACCGTCTGCGGCCTCCGCGACCGCTACGAGGCCGAGATGGAGAAGCTGCAGTTGCAGAACGGCATCGACGAGGTGTTCAAGGTCATCGACCGCGCCAACAAGTATATCGACGAGACCGCGCCTTGGGTGCTGGGCAAGGACGAGACCAAGCGCGCCCGTCTGGCCACCGTCCTCTATAACCTGCTGGAGACCATCCGCGTCTGCACCACCCTGCTGACCCCCGTGATGCCGGAAAGCTGCGACAAGATCTTTGTGAAGATCGGCGCAGCCGCCGGGGATCATACTTGGGAGAAGGCCAACGTCTGGGGCACCCTGCCCGCCGAGGTGCAGGTGGCCAAGGGCGAGAACCTGTTCCCCCGTGTGGACACGGAAAAGGCGCTGGCGGAGCTGAACGCCATGCAGGAGGCCCAGAAGAAGGCCGCCCTGCCCGCCATCGAGCTGGAGCCCTATGTGGAGCAGGAGGTGGACTTCGACACCTTCCTGAAGTCCGATTTCCGCGCCGTGAAGATCAAGAACTGCGAGGCGGTGAAGAAGTCCGACAAGCTGCTGAAGTTCACGCTGGACGACGGCAGCGGCACCGACCGCATCATCGTTTCCGGCATCCACCATTACTATGAGCCGGAGGACCTGATCGGCAAGACCGCCGTGGCCATCCTGAACCTGCCGCCCCGCAAGATGATGGGCATCCCCAGCAACGGTATGCTGATCTCCGCCGTCCACAAGGAAAAGGGCGAGGAGAAGGTGCAGCTGATGATCATTGATGACAGCGTCCCCGCCGGCGCCAAGCTGTGCTGAAATAGAGAGTACATTCATTGTCCTATTCTTTCTTCTGCCTTAATACCTCCGATAGAGTGAGTCCTTCTGGGTGGTTCATCATGACCCCCTCCTCGGTTCAGCAAACAGGCATAGTCGCCCCTTAGCGGCTGTGCCTGTTTTTTATCGCACCGTATAGAGGTTGGAGGTGCTGCTGCCGTTGGGGCGATAGCGGGGCAGACGCTCCAGATAGCCGTGCTGTTCCAGTTCACCCAAAGCCCGTTTGACGGTGCTGCGGGACAGGTGCAGGTCTGCCGCAATGGTCTTGATGCTGGGCCAGCACTTTTGCTGGGCATCGCCCCGATCCCGCAGGTACATATAGACCGTCCGCGCCCTATGGGGCAGCAGGTGGTCAGCGTAAATGGTATCAAAATAGCTCATTGTTCTCCT
>CAKTSA010000060.1 GCA_934597585.1 uncultured Oscillospiraceae bacterium | reverse complement strand
TTTGTTTTTCTGCCCTTTTTCTTCTTTGATACGATTAAAACGCCAGCTCTCGCATAACGAGAACTGGCGTTCTTTGATAGGCTGAAAAAACAGGCACCGTCCGGTGCCTGTTTTTTTATTCCTTTGCGTGGACGTTGATAAACTCCGCCCGCAGCTTGGAGTAGAGGATGGTCTGGCTGCTGTATAGCCCGCAGTAGCCGCTCAGCAGGTAGCTGATGGCGCAGGCAAAGGCGAAATACAGCACGCCGTCGGTACCGCCGAACAGCTCCAGGCTCAACAGTACCGAGGCGATGGGGCAGTTCACCGCCCCGCAGAACACCGCCACCAGACCGATGGCGGCGCCGAAGCCGCCGGGCAGGCCCAGCGCCTGTCCCGCCACGCAGCCGAAGGTGGCTCCCACGAAGAAGGAGGGCACCACCTCGCCGCCCTTGAAGCCGCAGCCGATGGTCAGCGCGGTGAACAGGATCTTCAGGAACCACGCCCAGGGCGCGGCCTGGCCCCGTTCTACCGCCCGGGCGATCATGTCCATGCCCGCGCCGTTGTAGTCCCGGCCCAGCAGCAGCGTCAGGCCGATGATGGCGAAGCCGCCTGCCGCCGCACGGAGATAGGAATTCTTCAAAAATCGCACCGCCATGTGCTCCACCCAGTGCATGCCCCGCACGAACAGGATGGACACCAGCGCACAGCCGATGGCCAGCAGCACCACCAGAAACACCGTCCACACGTCTAGGGCGGGCAGCGTCACGGCGAACCGGGTGGGGGACACGCCGAAGAGGGACGCAATGAGATACGCCACCGATGCAGACATCAGGCAGGGGATCAGCCCCGCGTAGTAGAGGACGCCTACGCTGATGACCTCCAGGGCGAACACGGTGGCCGTCAGCGGCGTGCCGAACAGGGCGGCGAACACGGCGCTCATGCCGCACAGCGTGGCCAGGGGCAGGTCCTTTTCACCCAGATGCAGCGCCTTGCCGGTGCGGTAGCCGATGCCGCCGCCGATCTGCAGCGCAGCGCCCTCGCGTCCCGCCGAGCCACCCAGCAGATGGGTCAGGCAGGTGGAGATAAAGATAAGGGGAACCAGCAAGATCGGCACATCCTTGCCGAAATGGACGGATTCAATGATGTTGTTGGTGCCCCGGCCCTCCATGTGGGCCAGGCGGTACAGCCCCACGATCACTACGCCGCCCACCGGCAGCAGCCAGATGATCCACGGGTGCATGAGCCGCAGTTCCGTGGCCTGCTCCACGCCGATGTGGAAGGCCGCGCCTACCACGCCGCCGATCAGGCCCACGCCGCCGCCGATGCACAGCCACTTGGCCAGTGCGATAATATATAGGGAGATATGCTGAAAAAAGCCTTTGACACGTTCCATGGTGTGCTCCTTTTCCTCAACTTCCGCCATTTTAACACCCTCTTCACCCCTTGTCAATCGGTGGGTGTGGGCGGTTTGCACGAGGAAACTGACATTTTGTCAGCAAGCCATACAAATTTTGCAAATTTTTGATTTTCCCGGTTGATTATCCGAAAATTATGCCGTATACTATAGCTACGAGCAAAATTTGTAAGCCCTACTTATTTACAATTGAGGAGGAAAACGAAATGAAATACGGTCGTACTTTTAACTTCTCCGCCGGTCCCGCCATGATGCCGGAGAGCGTGCTGGAGGAGATCCGCGACGAGATGATGAACTACCGCGGCAGCGGCATGTGCGTCATGGAGATGAGTCATCGCTCCAAGGTGTTCCAGCAGATCGCTGACGAGGCCGAGGCCGACCTGCGCAAGCTGATGAACATCCCCGACAACTACAAGGTTCTGTTCATCCAGGGCGGCGGCACCCTGCAGTTCGCCATGGTGGCCATGAACCTGATGAAGAACGGCAAGGCCTGCTACGTGGAGACCGGCGCCTGGTCCAAGAAGGCCATTGCCGAGGCCAAGAAGTACGGCGAGGTGCAGGTGGTTGCCTCCTCCGCCGACAAGAACTTCTCCTACATCCCCGACTGCTCCGATCTGGACATCCCCGCCGACGCCGACTACGTCTACATCTGCGAGAATGAGACCATCAACGGCACTACCTGGAACAAGCTGCCCAACACCAAGGGTCACGTCCTGGTGTCCGACCAGTCCTCCATGTTCCTCTCCAAGCCCTGCAACGTGGCTGACTACGGCCTGATCTGGGCCGGTGTCCAGAAGAACGTTGGCCCCGCCGGTATGGCTGTGGTCATCATCCGCGAGGATCTGATCCGCGACGATCTGGATCCCAAGACCCCCATCTACATGAAGTACAAGACCCATGCCGACAACGACAGCATGTACAATACCCCCAACTGCTGGGCCATCTACTGCTGTGGCAAGGTGTTCAAGTATCTGCTGAGCATCGGCGGCCTGGAGGAGATGCACAAGCGCAACATCGCCAAGGCCAAGGTCATCTATGACTTCCTGGACAGTTCCAAGCTGTTCAAGGGCGCTGTGGTGCCCGAGGATCGCAGCCTGATGAACATCCCCTTCGTCACCGGCGACAAGGATCTGGATGCCGCCGTTGTGGCCGCCTCCAAGGAAGCCGGCTTCGACAACCTGAAGGGCCACAAGTCCGTGGGCGGCCTGCGCGCCAGCGTCTACAACGCCATGCCCATCGAGGGCGCCCAGGCGCTGGTGGAGTTCCTGACCAAGTTCGAGGCGGAGCACAAGTAAAAGCCCCTAAAGGGGGGATGAAATCCCCCCTTTAGATCCCCCCTCACCAGTCTGCGGACTGGTGTCGCCGCCCAAGGCGGCTGGGCCGGAGTATTTTTCTGACGCACATGTCGTCAGAAAAATGATTTGATGTTTTTGTCAGGGGCGGGACAAAGTGATTTCTAGGGGACTGCCCCGTCGCCCCTTACCATGTCATTCCGAGCCAGTGCTCACACTGGCGTGGGAATCCGTAACTTAGTATAAAAGGACGGATTGCCACGTCGCTTCGCTCCTCGCAATGACAATTGCGAAGTGCACCAACAAACTGTAATAATAAAAAGGAGATAATTACCATGCGTATTCTGGTTACTGACGGTATGGATAAGACCGCGATGGCGCAGCTGCGCGAGATGGGCCACGAGGTCGTCGAGCAGTTCTATGAGCCCGATCAGCTGGGCAAGGCCCTGCGTGACTTCGACGTGGTCGTGGTTCGCTCCAAGACCAAGGTCCGCGCCAACCACATTGACGAGGCCAAGGGCAGCAATCTGAAGCTGATCATCCGCGGCGGCGTGGGTGTGGACAACATCGACGTGAAGTACGCCGAGGCCAACGGCATTGCCGTGAAGAACACCCCCAAGGCTTCCTCCCAGTCCGTGGCCGAGCTGGCTATGGGTCACATGTTCTCCTGCGCCCGCTACATCTCTCACGCCGGCTACACCATGCGCAACGACCAGTGGGAGAAGAAGGCCTACGGCAAGGGCATCGAGCTGCAGGGCAAGACCCTGGGTATCGTGGGCTTCGGCCGCATCGGCCAGCATCTGGGCGTGATGGCCAAGGCCATCGGCATGAACGTCATCGCCTTCGATATCTTCCACATCCCCGGCATCGAGGAGCAGCTGGGCATCCCCTATGTGGAGATGGACGAGCTGCTGGCCAAGTCTGACTTCATCTCTGTCCACGCTCCCGCTGTGGACGGCGGCGCCCTGATCAGCGCTGAGAATATCGCCAAGATGAAGGACGGCGTGGTGGTCATCAACACCTCCCGCGGCACCAATGTGGACGAGGCTGCTCTGCTGGCCGCTCTGGAGTCCGGCAAGGTGCGCGCCGCCGGCCTGGACGTCTACGCCGACGAGCCCGCCACCAACAAGGCCCTGTACAGCCATCCCATGGTTTCCTGCACGCCTCACATCGGCGCTGCCACCGTCGAGGCGCAGAAGCGCATCGGCGCGGAGATCGTGGATATCATCAAGGCCATGTAACGCGGATTTGCCCAAAGCAAGCATAAAAAGAGGACGCTTTCGCGTCCTCTTTTTTATGCGCACAGCGCAGTTTTTATAATACCCCCAGGTGCTCCAGCAGGATTTTGACGCCGATTAGGATCAAAATCGCGCCGCCCACGAACTCCGCCTTGGACTTGTAGCGGGCGCCAAACACGCTGCCGGCCTTGACGCCGATACAGGAGATGGTGAAGGTGGTCAGGCCGATAAGACAGACGGCTACGACGGTGTTCATCAACTGGCTGGCGGCCATGATCTCCACCGGCACGCAGGCAAAGGTGATGCCTACGGCCAGCGCGTCGATGCTGGTGGCCACCGCCATCAGGAACATGGTTTTCACGTCCAGTGCGGCAGAGGCGTTTTCCTCCTCTTTGCTGAGGGCCTCGCGGATCATGTTGCCGCCGATCAGCGCCAGCAGCACGAAGGCGATCCACGACGCCACGGCGTTGATGTACTTTTCAAAGCCCGCGCCCAGCAGATAGCCGATGAAGGGCATCAGCGCCTGAAAGCCGCCGAACCACACGCCGCAGATGGCGGCGCTGCGGAAGGTGACCTTCTGCATGGCAAGGCCCTTGCACACCGACACGGCAAAGGCGTCCATACTCAGTCCCACCGCCAGCAAAAACAGTTCCAGAAATCCCATAGTAACTCCCTCACACATATAAAATGAGCGGATACGACTCGTATCCGCTCATGTAAGCACTTGCTAACCTGAGACACATACGGCCTTCCGACTGTATGAGTCTCATCAATTAAGGTATACCAGGCGTTTGCCAGCATGTTGGCATACCGCGCGCAGCCGCGCCGACTACTCCCCCAACAGATGTAGTATAGCAGATAGGGGAGGGAAAGTCAATCAGGAAAGAGTGCCGTTCATATGAGCGGCACTCTTTTGCCATAGAAAATGTTCGTAACTATGCTATTCATATATAGCTTATGGGCGATATAGAGATTGGTTTACTTGGCGAGTCTAAAGAAAAGAGTATTAAGCTGAGTTGTTATTGCCCATAAGAACCAGTCCAACCATATGAAATGGAACCATTTGTATATTCAACTTGAATGTAATAGAGTTCGCCTACTGTGAAACCTGAAACGGTTTTATCCAGTTCATATGAGCCGACTTCGTTCATGACCAGAGCAAAGAAGTCTTGGTTGCTGTCTAGTACCTTGATTCCGAAGTAGCCAGAACCAGAGCATGTGGCAACAAAATGAAATTCAGCAGAATTTGCATAGACTTTCCAAATTTGTTTCCCGGCCGTGTCAACGGAAAGCGTGTCTTTGTATTTAGCGGCTTCAGCTTCTTCCACGGCTATTGTATGCTTTGCACAGCAAATAGAACCTACAATAGATTCTTCATTACAGTTTATATATCTACAACCATGTTCAAAGCAGTAATTTGCATTTGCGGTATCTAACGGACTTTCGTACTTCTGAGTAGGATAAATACAGCCACTATGTTTACAGGCGTTAGATTGATGATCGATGCAAAAACCGGAACCATCTACACAGCCATTTTGACAATTAATCTCAGAACAGAGATGACTTTGACAATATCCGCCTACAGTTCCGAGACTGTGGCATCCAGCATAGTTGCATTTTTCTGAAATATGGTTACTACATAGTTGTTCGCCTTTTATTACGGGCATATTGCATGAACCTTTATGGCAAATATGTTTAGTGCAGTACTCAAATGTAGATGCTCTTTGCTCTAAGCACCCTTCCATTTTACAGCTATGCTCACTGCAATATTTAGCTTCATTTTCGCAAATGCTATTTGGGCAAGAGGAGATTAGGCAAGCATGCGTTTGGCAAGCGTCACGACCTTCTAAGGCGGGTTCTTCACAGCCATCGAAAGTGCAGGTTTTGGAGGCATTGCCACAAGAAGTAGTAAAGGAAATAATGGAAAAACACAAAAGCGCTACTAGTATCTTTTTCATGATAAATAATAACTACTGAACAAGTGCCCAATTTTTGTTCTGAGCGAGAATCTCCAGAAGATATGCGAGCATTCTCAAAAGG
>CAKTSA010000059.1 GCA_934597585.1 uncultured Oscillospiraceae bacterium | reverse complement strand
CGCACCCACTCGTAGCGGCCCTCGTCGCCGCCGCCCTGGCCGTTCTGCTTGTACTTCCAGTGGGCGGCGATGCCGTATTCCGCCACCTCGTGCATCTCCTTGGTGCGGATCTGCACCTCGAAGGGGATGCCGCTCTCGCCCACCACGGTGGTGTGCAGGCTCTGGTACAGATTGGGCTTGGGGGTGCCGATATAGTCCTTGAACCGGCCCAGGATGGGCTTATACAGGTCGTGGATGATACCCAGCACGTTGTAGCAGTCCGCCACCGTGTCCACGATGACCCGGAAGGCGAACAGGTCGAACACGTCGTCCAGGCTCTTGTTCTGGGTGTACATCTTGCGGTAGATGGAGTAGGGGTGCTTCATGCGGCCGTAGACGGTGGCCCCGATGCCCTCCTCCCTGAGGCGGGAGACGATCTGGTCGTGGATGGCGGACATAAAGCCGTCGTACTCCGCCGCCTTCTCGTCCAGGGCCTCGGTGATCTCCCGGTAGCCCACAGGGTCCAGATATTTCAGGCTGAGGTCCTCCAGCTCCCACTTCATCTTCTGCATGCCCAGCCGGTGGGCGATGGGGGCGTAGATCTCCATGGTCTCGAAGGACTTCTGCTTCTGCTTCTCCGGCGTCTGGTACTCCATGGTGCGCATGTTGTGCAGCCGGTCGGAGATCTTGATGAGGATGACCCGGATGTCCTTGCTCATGGCCATCAGCATCTTCCGCAGATTCTCCATCTGCTCCTCCTCCTTGGAGGTGTAGTGGACCCGGGTCAGCTTGCTGACGCCCTCCACCAGGTCGGCGATGGTGGGGGAAAACAGCTTGGCCAGCTGCTCGTGGGTGGCCTCGGTATCCTCAATGGTGTCGTGGAGCAGCGCCGCCACAATGGATTCGCTGTCCAGGTGCAGCTCCTCCGCCACGATCTGGGCCACCGCCAGGGGGTGGGTCACGAAGGGGGAGCCGTCCTTGCGCAGCTGGGGGCCGTGCAGATCCCGGGCAAAGTCATAGGCCTGCCGGATCTGCTGGAAATTGGCCGAGGGGTTGTAGCCCCGGACGGTTTCCTCCAGGTGCTGGTACATGGCCTCGATATCCACAGTCTTCATTGGATGGCACCTCCTCCCCGTCCTGTCTCCGCGTCGGTGAGACGCTGTATGTATGCCGAATCCTCCAGCCGGACCTTTTTCTCCCGGCCCGCCAGGTGCAGCGTCACCTCGTCGCCGCCGGCGGTGACGTCCAGCAGCCCCCGCTCCCGGAACACCGCCAGGCAGAAGGCCCCCCGCAGAAAGGCGTCCGTCTTGCCCAGCACGGCGCTCAGCGACCGCAGCAGCGGCAGATACGCCGTGTGCAGCCCCTCCGGCGGCACCATGTGCTCCAGCAGCCGCCAGGCGGCCACGTACTGCTCCCGTGTGGGCAGCATCCGCCGGGCGTTTTTGGCGGAGACCTCTCCGCCCTCCGTGCACTGCTCCACCAGCGTCAGGCACTCCTGCTCCCGGCTGCTGGCGGAGAGGGAGGGCCGGATGTCCACCATCTGCAGCTGCACGGTGCGGCTGCCCCGGAATTCGTTGACCTGCAGATAGAACGCCGCGTCCACCCGGTCGCCCTCGGCGCAGCCGCAGGCGGAGGCGGTGGTGGAGAAGAAGATGCCGTCAAACTGGACGCTGCCCTTCCCCAGCCGCAGCTTCAGGTGCCGGTTCTGGCCCACGTTCTGGGTCCGCAGCAGCGTGGCGCCCATCAGGCAGAACAGGGGCCGGGCGTTGCCGCTGCCATAGGGCTCCAGCGCACCCAGCGCCTCCACCTCCTGCAGCGTGACCCGGCTGGGCTGGCGCAGCTCCATGTCGATCTCCAGGGCCGACTCCGGCGCCTTGCCCACCCAGTACTCGGCGGCGTATTGGTTCATCCGCGCCCGGAAGGCGGGGATGTTTTTCTCCTCAATGGTAAAGCCCGCCGCCAGCTCGTGGCCGCCGAAGCCCAGCAGCAGGTCCGAGCAGCTCTCCAGCGCGGCGAACAGGTTGAAGCCGCCCCAGCTGCGGCAGGAGCCCTTCCCCACGGCGCCGTTGAGGTGGATCATGAAGCTGGGGCGGGAATATTTCTCGCTGAGGCGGGAGGCCACGATGCCCACCACGCCCTGGTGCCACGTCTCCGACGCCAGCACCAGCGCACGGCGCTCCTCCTCCGGCAGATCCTCGATCATCTCCTCCGCCTGGGAGTAGATGGTCTGCTCCACGCACTGGCGCTCCCGGTTCAGGGCGCACAGGGCCCGGGCCAGCTCCTCCGCCTGGAGGGGGTCCTGACACAGCAGCAGCTCCGCCGCCATGTCCGCCGCGCCCATGCGGCCCGCCGCGTTGATGCGGGGCGCCAGCACAAAGCCGATCTGCACCGAGGAGATCTCCTTCCCCGCCAGGCCCGCCTCCCGCAGCAGGGCGTGGAGGCCGATAAAGTCCGAGCGGTCCAGCGTGGCAAGGCCCCGGGACACGATGGTGCGGTTCTCGCCGGTCATCTGCATCACGTCGGCCACGGTGCCCACGGCGGCCAGGGTGCAGTAGCGGGAGAACAGGGCCTCCTCCCGGTCCGTTCCCCCCAGGGCCAGCACCAGCTTCAGCGCCACGCCGCAGCCGGCCAGATGCTTGAAGGGGTACTCACAGTCGCTTCTGCGGGGGTCCACCACGGCGGAGGCCACCGGCAGCGTCTCCTTGCACTCGTGGTGGTCGGTGACCACCACGTCCATGCCGATGGAGCGGGCGAAGGCCACCTCGTCCACCCCGGTGATGCCGCAGTCCACGGTCACCAGCAGCGTGGCGCCGCCCTTGCGCAGCCCCTCGATGGCGTCGCAGCTCAGGCCGTAGCCATCCTCGATGCGGCGGGGGATGTAGTGCACCACGTCGGCGCCCCGGCTTTTCAGATAGTCCACCATGATGCACGTGGCGGTGATGCCGTCCACGTCATAGTCGCCAAAAATCGCGATCCTCTCTCCGGCGGCGATAGCCTGTGCGATCCGGTCCACGGCCTTGTCCATATCCCGCATCAGGAATGGGGAATGGGCCAGCGTCGTCTCCTGGGTCAGGAACTCGGCCGCATCCTCGGCCCGCTCCACACCGCGGCTGGCCAGCACGCCGGACACCAGATAGGGATAGCCCGCGTCCGCCAGACGTTCCGCCGCGCCGCGGTTCTCCCGCGCCACATGCCAGGACGGAAATTTCATGGTTCGCCCGCCTCCTTTCGCTTCCTTCTATAATAAATTATAGTATACCAAATATCCGGAAAAAGGTAAAGAAAAAAATCTCCCCCGCCGCGGTTGCAATCCTGAACGCTTTCCCGTATAATGGTGTCGAGAAACATAGAATCGAGGAGTTGCCCAATGCGTCCTGACGGCAAGCGGGTCAAAGACCTTCCGCCCATCGTGGCGGCCATCCCCTACATCATGCCCAAGCGGTATGACGCCCAGAATACCATCACCGAGTATATCGACGAGGAGCTCATCAAGTCCTATATCCGGGACAAGCGCCGCGCCGGCGTGCGCATCAACCATATGGCCGTGATCATCGCCGCCTACTACCGGGCGGTGATGTACAACCCCAAGCTGAACTACTTCATCATGAACAGCAAGGTCTACAAGCGCAACCACTTCTGCGTGTCCTTCGTCATCCTGAAGAAGCTGGCGGACGGACGGCCTGACGAGACGTCCCTGAAGATCTTCCTGACGCCGGAGGACACCATCTTCTCCATCCAGCAGAAGATCACCGACGCCGTGTCCGCCAACTCCGCCACCGAGCAGAAGAACAACACCGACAAATTCGCCCGGATGATGTTCTCCATCCCCCTGCTGCCCAAGCTCGTCATCTGGCTGGCCTATCACCTGGACAAGCTGGGCCTGCTGCCCCGGAAGATCATCGACCTGAGCCCCTTCCACACCAGCATGTTCATCACCAACCTGGCCTCCATCAAGACCAGCTACATCCACCACCACTGCTACGAGTTCGGCACCACCAGCGTGTTCGTCTGCATGGGCAAGCCTGTGCCGGACTACATGAGCGGCAATCTCAACAAGAAGATCATGCCCCTGGGCGTGGTGATGGACGAGCGCATCTGCACCGGCTACGAATACGCCGCCTTCTGCAACGACTTCCGCAAGTTCCTCCGCAAGCCAGAGACGCTGGAGGTCCCCTATCAGGCGGAATAAAGCACACAAGAAAAGAGAGAAGAGTGAAAAGTGAAGAGCTGCGGTATGCCGCCTGCGGCGGCATGATGGGAATAGCGGCGGGACACATGGGCCCCGCCCTACAGAGCCTTGCTGTATTTGCGTAGGGCGGAGTGACCTCACCCCGCCGCCCGGTGAACGCATTGGGCATCTTGTCCTGTCATTCCGAGCCAGGGACCGACGTCACTGGCGTGGGAATCCGTTTTTCCCGCCTCCCTTGTGTAAAGGGAGGTGGCGCGAAGCGCCGGAGGGATTGTCCCGTGACCAACAATCCCCCAGTCAGTGCAAAGCGCTGACAGCCCCCTTTACACAAGGGGGCCTTGGATGCGGATTGCCACACCAGTCTGCGGACTGGCTCGCAATGACATGGCTGTAACCACACCCCAAAACACAGGAAAAGGGAGGACCTACGTCCTCCCTTTTCCCTACCATATAAACCACAAGGCGACAAATCGCCGGGGTATCGATAAGGATACACCCTGCAACCGCATATCACGGTTGTTTTCTCATTATAACGAAAAACCCGGGAAAAGCAAATCAATAAATTCACAAAAAATATACGGCTTTCTTTGTACAAATCGTCAAAAACCACACAAAAACCACCCCCGGAGGACACTCCGGGGGCGGTTTGTCTCTTTATCGCTCCGGGTCCCAGCCGGAGGGGCCACCGTCAAAGCGGTCGTCCTGGCGGAAGGTATCGTCGTCCCGGGGCGGCTGGCAGCCGATGCCGGACATCTGCTTGATGGCCTGGAAATAGCCGATGTCCGTCTGGTTGCGGTAGGGCATGATCCAGATGCTCAGGATGCCCAGGGTCAGGGTGCACAGGATGTCCCAGCCGATGAAGCTGAGATCCAGCACGAACAGCTCCCACTTGTGGCCCCGGGTCTGGGCCTTGCTCATGTTCAGGGCCTCCATCACGCCCATCTGCGGATTCTCGCACAGGTTGTACAGGGCGAAGCGGTAGCGGTATCCGGCGATGATGCCGGGGATGACGAACAGCAGCGACCACAGGAACACGAAGATATACTGCACGATGGACAGCAGGATGACCTTGCCGGCGAACAGAAAGCCGTCAAACAGGGTGGAATAGGGAGTCTCCTGCCCCCGGCGGACGCTCAGCAGATACTGGATGAATCCGGCGCTGAGCACCACCGTCACCAGCGACAGCACGATGGAGATGAACCACACCGCCGCTGACGGCAGCCGGAGCAGCGGCCCGGTGCTCCAGAAATAGACGCCAAGCTCCGGCATGTAGTCCTGCACATAGGCGGCCATCTCCGCCTGGGGGCCGCCGGTGATCAGCCAGTCGATGCCGTCCAGCGCCACACGGATGGCCAGAAACAGCAGCGTGAACAGATAGGCCGACACCTTCGCGTTTTTGGTGATGGCCTTGGCCTCATATTTCAATTGTACCCGATCGAGCATAAGAAAAGCTCCTTTCCATGGCTGCAATGACTTCCTTTTACTGGAAAGCCGCCGGAGACGCTCCGCCGCTTTCCTCAATATATTGTATCACGGGGAGAATGGGAACGCAAGACCAGAAAAAATGAGAGGAAAACAGGCTAAGTTACCGACAAAAAAGACAAATTTTCAGGAAGAATTCCCGCATAACACTGGACAACAGCGAGTTTTTGTTGTATGATAAAACGCAGTGTGAGGTGGTATCTCACCACCTGAAGTAGCCGATGGTGAAGATCAGGCGTGCGGACTTGGAACCCCCGCGCGTGTGATTCTCACCATCAGATACGAATGCAGTAAGATGAGGTGAAGACAATGGCACAAGCTTTCTTTGGCGGCGTTCATCCCAATG
>CAKTSA010000058.1 GCA_934597585.1 uncultured Oscillospiraceae bacterium | reverse complement strand
TCAATGAGATAGATGCGCGTCGTCTCGATGGAGCTGTGGCCGAGCATATCCGCGAGCTTCACAATATCGTGATACACACGATAGTACGCTGTAGCAAACAGGTGGCGCAAATTGTGTGGAAACACCTTCGACGGCGCGACGCCCGCCTTTTGGCATAGGCGCTTCATTGCACTCCATATCTGCCGCCGGTCCATACTCCTCCCGCCCGTGGTGAGAAAGATCTCGCCGTGGGCGATTTTTTGTTTCCTGGCGTATTTCAGTAGCTTGCGGCAGAGCTTCGCGGGCAGCAGGATCGTCCGGATCTTGCCCTTGAGCGCCACTTCGGCGCGCCCTTGGCTGGCGGCCTCGACGGTGAGGTACTTGACCTCGCCCACGCGGATGCCGGTCGCGCAGATGCTCTCCATCAGCAGTGCAAGGCGGGCATCGCCGGCACTCTCCGCAGCGGCGAGCAGACGGTCATACTCCGTGCGCGTCAGCTCGCGCTCGGGCGCGCGGAAGATGCGGCGCTGGACCTTGAGGAACCTCGTGCGGCAATCCTCCCAGCCGAGGAAGCGGAACAAGCCGTTCAGCGCGGCAAGCGCGGTGTTGACGGTGGACGGGGCCTGCCGCCGCTCGACTAGATGTGTTTTCCATTCGGTCACGGTTTCCTTTGTGACGGCTCGCCCGTCGAGCCATTTGGCAAAGGCGCGGATGCTGCGCAGGTATTTCTCCCGCGTCGCCGCAGCGTGCTCGTCCTCCTTCAGCTTGCGGTCGTAGCTTTCGAGCATTGATTCGGTGAGCTTTCGTTCGTTCATGACAATACCTCCTGTTACGGATAGCTTTTTCTCGTCGGGAGGTCATTATACCGTGCCTGTCCGCGAAATACGAAAAGCCCCCGCTCCACCTGCACCGCATACACCTGAAACGCTGTGATAACGAAAAAAGGCGAGCCGTCTGGCTCGCCTTTTTTGGAAACGCTGTTTACTTGCCCTGATAGGCGCGGTAGAGGAACGTCACGATCTGACCGCGCGTGCAGAAGTCGTCCGGAGCGAACTTGCCGCCGCCGACGCCCGTGGTCACGCCGTTTGCGACCGCCCACGCCACGGAACCGGCGCAGTACATCTCGCCCGTCACGTCGCTGAATGCGCCGTCATACGCGCCCTGCGCGCCGACGGCACGGCAGAGGAACGTCACAGCCTGGCCGCGCGTGCAGGTGTCGTTCGGGGAGAACGTCGTCGCGCTCGTGCCGGTGGTGATGCCGTTTTCAACCGCCCATGCAACGGCCTTCGCATAGTACTCGTTTGCGGGGACGTCGGTGAAGCTGCTCAGAGCCTTCGGCTCGGGAGAGCCCGCCGCACGCCACAGGAACGTCACGATCTGGCCGCGCGTGCAAGGCTGGTTCGGACCGAACAGGCCGTTGCCGATGCCGTCGGTGATGCCCTTTTCGACCGCCCACGTCACGGCGCCCGCGAAGTAGTCGTTCGCGGAAACGTCGCTGAAGCTCACGGTGCGCTTGACGAAGGTCGCCTTGACGACCACGCTGCCCGCGGGCATGGTGAAGGTGAAGCTGCTGCCGCTGCCGCTGAGCGCAAGCTCGTCGCCCTTGCTGTCGGTGACCGTCAGGGAGCCGAGCTCATAGCCCGCGTCAGGCGTGACGTTGATGGTCACGGTCGTGCCCTTGGCGGCGTTCTTCGGGCTGACGGTCACGGTGCCGTTGGGAGTCGAGGGAACGGAAACATAGGAGCCGGACCAGTCGGTGCCGCCAGCGGAGGAGACAGGGATATCCTTGAGCTGGTCGTTGGCGACCTTCGTGCCGAAGCCCCAGCTGTTGTCGTAAATGGTGGTGATCACACCCTCGGCAATGCCGGTCGCCTTGATGACCTCGCCATTGCTGTCGCCGCTATTAGTGGCCGTGTTCCCGACGATGGTGATTTTGGTTCCATTTGCAACCTCACCAAAGCGAATGATGCGGTCGCCGATGTTCTTGAAGATGTTGTTGGTGATAATAACGCTGCCGTGGTCACATGCACCCTTGAAGTCCTGAATGGCAATAGCGTTGTGACCAGTCGTATCAAATTCGTTATTTGTCACAGTAATGTTCTTGATATGATTCGTGTAAACGCCCTGGAAGCAGTAGTAGAACTTGCAGTGATCGACGACGAGATTGCGGACATTTCCATTGTCGTTCTCATTGTAATAGCGGATCGCCTGATTGCCGGACGCCGTGCTGCCAATGTCGAACGTGCAGTTCCTGAAAGCGACGCCGTTGATGACGCTCTGCTCCAGAGAAGTGTTGATGTCGCTCTTTGCCGTGAAGGTCAGTCCTTCAAAGTTGATGTTGGCAAAATCGAACACAAGGTAATAAGAATTTCCGTTCGCCACATCGCGATCCAGCACATAGTCGTAAGCGTTCTCGTACTTATGGCCGGACGAAGCAAAAATACCCGCGACGTTGACCGTCGCACCGTCGGCCGCTTTGAGCGTAACATTTTTCATAGAGCGGATATAGTGCGGCGTAGGCGACCATTGACCATTGTTCTTCAAGGCAATGAAGTCCGTATAGGAATACTCGGTCGCGTCAGACATATCCCCGTTCAAGCCGGCAAAATACCGTGTGTTGCTGCCCTCATACTTCGTGGCGCGGCCCAGCTCAAGCTGGCCGTAGTTGCCGGTAGGAAGGATGATCGTCATACCGTCGATGCTGCCGTACTTACCGTCAAGAATGTCCTGAAGATTGTCCGTCGTGACATTGGTGATGGTCTTGTCCGTCGTATTGAAGGCCGGCGCGACCGGAACATTGCTGCCGGTGTAGGGAAGCGTGCTGGTGCCGTCCAGCGTGGTGGTCACCTTTGTGGCGGTCTCATCCTGCTTGTGGACGTCCATAGTGCCGGAGGTATTAGTAATGGTGTAGGAAACAATACCGAGATTATCGGCAGCCTTCACATTGCCGATCGTAATGTCGCTCGGGTCAGCGTGAGTGCCGGTAAATTCGACCTCATCGATCGTCAGCGTGATGCTGCATGCCTGCTGACCAGTCACGCGGAGCGCGCCCTTGTTACCATCCTGACCGGTCACATTGTTGAACGTGCTGTTCTTTACCGCAACATCCATCGTGCCGTTTTCAGAGGGCTGCTTGACATTCACCACAACACCGGTGGTCACACCGTCAAAGGTACAGCCGTCCACCAGAAGGGAACCGAGACAGTTGATGGAGATGGGCCAGCCGTGGGAAGCGCCACCATTTTTAAGGAAAGTACAGTTCTTGACAGTGATATCGACCTTGCCGTTTCCGGAACCGTAATTAAACAGGACCTCATGGGCATCTTTGCAGTTTTCCATGTTGACGGTCACGGTATAGTCGGACCTTCTCGTGCCCCACACGGAAGCGCCGCCGTTCAGATCGTAAATGTTGATAGAGATATTCTTCGTCAGGGTGTAGTAATTCTCAACATCCCACTCGGTAGCGCCGCTCAAAGTCGCACCGTTGCCGAAAATGGTCGTGGAAGTCACAAAGCTGGGGTGGGATGCCGTTCCGGCGGGGATCAACGTATTGGGGCGGCAGTAGATCACGGCAGTTTCAATGTTGGGAGAACTGATTACGCCACTTTTCTGCTGGGCGTCATATAAAAGCTCGCCGATCGTTGCATAGGGATTGCCATTGTAGTACACCGGGGTGGCAGCGGGCCACGCAGTATCGCTGACCCAGGTCAGCGGATTCGCGGCGGAAACGGCCGTGAGGGCCTCCGCCAACGTGTTGTACGTTGTGCCGTCCTTCGTCTCAGCGGCGTAGGGACGCTTAGAATCGGTCGTGTAGAGCGTGCTGCTGCCGGAGGCGATCGTCTGAAGCGCGTCCGCCTGATCAGCGATACCGGCCGTCGCTTTTTCATTCAGCTGGCGCAGAACGGGGCCGCAGCCAGCAGCAGAGTTGCCGCTTAGGTCAAAGTTCGTACCGGTGTAGTCACCGGTCTTGGCGACCTGAAGGATCGCGCGGGTGCCGACCTTTTCGCTGGGCGCAGTGCCAGCCACGTCAACATCTTTGAACGTGTTGCCGGTGAGGGTCACAGCCGTGACATTCGTATTGGCCGTCTGGCTGACCATGATGCCGCCGCCGCAGTTTTCAATGGTCGTGCCGGTAACGGAGACATTCGCGCCGCGAATATCCTTGATGGCATAGTTGTTGTAGACGTTCTTGAAACTGCAATCCTTGACCGTGCTGGTGCCGGTGGTATTGAACATGGTCAGCACGACCTTATCAAATTCGCAGCCCTCAAAGGTCACATCGCCAGAGGTCATAAAGTAGAGCTGACCGCTGCGGACGCCATCAGCTGTCCAACTTCCCGCATAACCTGTATTGCCGTAAAGCTGGAAAGAAGCCGGTTCATAGACAAACTTGACGTTGGAAATGCTGACAGCAACACCGGTAGCCTGTTCACCATTGTTTGCAATATAGAACTGTGCAAGGTCGCTGTTCACTTTATTGGGAACATTACGATTCGTTGTAACACTGCCATGTTCAATACCCTCATGCGTCTGAGAGCAGTTATTGCCAAGGCAGCCGCTGACTGGACTCCACTTGACGATGAGCTTACCGTCCTGAACGGCGTTCGTATTACCGGTGTAGCTTTCACCATCAACGGTGTAGTTGCTGTCCTTGAGCCATGTGATAAACGTGTCGAGGTCGATGGCCGCCGCATCCTCCGCCAGCGCCGCCGTTGGCAGCAGGCTCAGCGTCAGGCACAGCGCCAATAAGATGGATAGGAACTTGCTTTTCTTCATAATGATCCTCCTTATGTCTGCTTTCCGCAGCTTCCTGCGGTCGGACGTTTGGTCGGGGCTGTGCCGCTGTTTGCCGCGCCGCCCGCCGCAGATCGTCCGCAGGCTCTTTCCGTCGCCCGCTCCTCTGTATCGGACGGAATCTGTATTCCGTTCGCTATAAATGAATCGAGCATAGCATCCCAAGCCATTTTCTGCTGAAAATATAACACAGGACGCGCAAATAATCAATAGTAAACCGCTCTTTCGCGCAAAAATACGAAGTCTCAAAAACCGGCATTTTTGAGACCGCGGGCCTCACGATGCCGCGGTAAGCGCGATAATACGCTGTAAAACGATCTCAGAACAAAGGCCGTCAAATGAAAATGCGCGCTTTCTGCCGCCATAAACACAAAAAGGAAGGATCTGACAGGCTGTTTGAACGGCGGCTTTGAGAAATCAGAGCCGCCGTTTTTTTATACGTCGAACGGCAAGTGTCCCGTCCTGAAAATATCCCGATACCGTATCGCCCCTGCTCCCCGTCAGTCCGGCATCGCCGCTTTTTTGCCGCATGGCGCTTCGCTCGGAAGCTCATGCGGCATAGCCGAGCGCTTTTGCTCTTGACATCTGCCGTCTTGTGTGCTAAATTGCGAAAAAGTAAGAAAAGTTATACCAATCCAACCAGAGAGGAGCGATCACATGAGCAAGGACGAACGGTATTTTATGAGCAGCGTGAAGATCGGCCCCAAGGGGCAGATCGTCATTCCCAAGGAGGCGCGGGATATGTTCGGCCTCCAGCCCGGGGACACGCTGGTGCTGATGGCAGACAAGAAAAAGGGCATAGCGCTGCAGACCGTGGACAAGCTGAACCCGCTGATGAAGACCGTATTCAACAGTCTGCCCAGCGCGAGCGAGGAGGAAGAATGAACGTATTGGAGGTACAGGGGCTGACGAAGCGTTACCCTGCGTTTACGCTGAACGGCGTGTCCTTCGCCGTGCCGGAGGGCGCGGTGATGGGCTTTATCGGGCGCAACGGCGCAGGCAAATCCACCACGCTCAAATCCATTCTGGGCATGGTGCATCCGGACGCAGGCGAGGTCAAAGTGTTCGGCATGGACTACGCCGCCAACGAGCGCGCCATCCGGCGCGAGCTGGGCGTGGTGCTGGGCGGCATCGACTTCTACCCCAAAAAGAAGATCCGCGTCATCACCGACGTTACCCGCCGTTTCTATGACAACTGGGATGAGGACAAATACCGCCACTATCTGCGCCTGTTTGCCATCGACGAGGAAAAGCGCGTGGATCAGCTCTCCAGCGGCATGAAGGTCAAGTACATGATCGCCCTGGCGCTGAGCCACAACGCCCGCCTGCTGATCCTGGACGAGCCGACCAGCGGCCTTGATCCGGTAAGCCGCGACGAGCTGACGGAGCTGCTGCGCCGTCTGGTGGCGGACGGTACGCGCAGCGTGCTGTTCTCTACCCACATCACCTCCGATCTGGAGAAGTGCGCCACCCACATTGCCTTTATCAAGGACGGCGAGCTGCAATACACCGGTTCTCTGGACGATTTCCGC
>CAKTSA010000057.1 GCA_934597585.1 uncultured Oscillospiraceae bacterium | reverse complement strand
GAGCGGGCGACGAGGCTCGAACTCGCTACCTCGACCTTGGCAAGGTCGCGCTCTACCAGATGAGCTACGCCCGCAAAATGGTGCCTCAGGCCGGGGTCGAACCGGCGACACGCGGATTTTCAGTCCGCTGCTCTACCAACTGAGCTACCGAGGCAAATGGCGACCAAGAAGGGGCTCGAACCCTCGACCTCCAGCGTGACAGGCTGGCGTTCTAACCAACTGAACTACTTGGCCATGACAGTGGTGGGAACAACTGGACTCGAACCAGTGACCCCCTGCTTGTAAGGCAGGTGCTCTAACCAGCTGAGCTATGCTCCCGTCCTTGCCGCTTTCATAAACGGCGAGTGTTATTATACTAAAAGTTCCCCCGACTGTCAACAAGAAAAACGAAAATTTTCTAAAAAATTTTTCCAGAGTCTTACAGGCCGGCGATGAGGGCCTTCAGCTCCTCGGCGGAGAAGTCATACACCGCGTCGCAGAACTGGCAGGTCATGCTGCAGTGGCCTTGCTGGTCCAGGATCTGCTGGAGCTCGTCTTTGCCCAGGGAGATCAGGGCCCGCTCTACCCGCTGACGGCTGCAGTAGCAGCGGTACTCCACGGGGCAGGTCTCCAGGATCTTCAGGTCGAAGTCCGACATGACCTGCCGCAGCATATGCTCCGGGTCGTCATCCTTGTCCAGGATGGCGGAGACGTTGCCGGCGGCCATGATGCCGCCCTCTACCTTGACGATGGTATCCTCGGTGGCGCCGGGCAGCAGCTGGATGAGATAGCCGCCGGCGGCCTTGACGCTCTGGTCACGGTCCACCAGCACGCCCAGTCCGCAGGCGGTGGGGATCTGCTCGGACTCCACGAAGTAGGCGGCCACGTCTTCGGCGATCTCGCCGCCCAGCAGGTCGATGGTGCCCACGTAGGGCTCCTTCATGTGGAGGTCCTTGATGACGGTCAGGGTGCCCTCGTGGCCCACAGCGCCGCCTACGTCCAGTTTGCCGTCGGGCCGCAGGGGGATGTCCACCTGGGGGTTGGTGACGTAGCCCCGGACGTTGCCCTGGTTGTCGGACACGGCCAGGACGGTGCCCAGGGGGCCGCCGCCCTTGATCTGGAGGGTCAGGCTGGCACCCACACCCTTCAGGGCGTTGCCCATAAGGCTGGCGGCGGACAGGGTGCGGCCCAGGGCCGCGGTGCCCACTGGCAGCAGCTTGTGGATCTGCCGGGCACGCTCCGTCAGGCCGCGGCTGCAGATGGCGGCGGCCTGGACCAGGCCGTCGGATGAAATGGCTCTTACGATGCGATCCATAGAAATCACTCCTTGTGAGGTTATTGGCGGATGGCGGTGAAGTAGATGCGCTGTTCACCCTCTTTGGGGCTGCGGCGGACCATGTCGCCATAGGTGCGGATATCGGTGAAGCCGGCGGCCTTCAGCCACCCGGTCAGTTCCGCCACGGTGTAGGCCCGCTGGCGGTGGACCTCGAAGTCCCGCTCCCAGGCGCCGTCCGGCTGCTGGCGGAACAGGTCCACGTAGTAGGTGCACAGACCGCGGCGGTACTCGGTGCGCCAGACGCAGTAGGTGTCCTCCGTCTCGTCCAGGAACACCTGACCGTCCAGGGCGGATAGCTTCTCCACGGTGTTGATATCAAAGACCAGCACGCCGCCGGGGGCGATGAACAGGTGCAGGCGCTGGAAGGTGCGCTGCACGTCGGCGGGGCGGGTCAGGTAGTTGAGACTGTCCAGGCAGCAGATGGCGGCGTCCACGGTGCCGTACAGATCCAGCTTCGGCATGGACTGGTGCAGGAAGATGGGGGCAATGCCCTCCACCGTGCCGCTCTTGCTCATGGCGGCGGCCAGCATATCCTCGCTGCCGTCCACGGCGATGAGCTCGTAGCCCCGGGCGGTCAGCAGCCAGGTCATGGCGCCGGTGCCGCAGGCCAGGTCCAGCACGGTGTGGACGGGGATGCGGCTGTGGCGGAAGAGCTTTTCAATGAAGTCCGTCCGCTTTTCGTACTGGACGTCGGTGGTCAGGTCGTCATAGCTGGCGGCCAGGGCGTCATAGGCGCTCATTCCTGGGACTCCTGTTCAGCGGCCTTGGCGGCGGCTTCCTGCTCCTCCAGGTCCTTCATCTTCTCCAGCACGCTCTCGTAGCCGCCGGCGCCGTAGATGAGGCTGCGGTTGACGCGGCTGATGGTGGCGCTGGAGGCGCCGGTGCGCTCGAGAATATCGTTATAGATGAGACCGTTGTTCAGCAGTGTAGCCACCTCGTAGCGCTGCTCCATGGAGCGCAGCTCCGGGATGGTGCACAGGTCCTGAAAGAAGTTATAGCACTCCTCCTCGGTCTCCAGTGTCAGGATCGCCTTGTACAGGCGGTCGCTCTTTTCCTTCTTGGCGATCTTGCATTTGGTGGTATGCACGGCCATGGTGGTTCCTCCCTTATAATACCTACATTCCCTATATGTGTGACGGCTGTTACTTTCATATTTTAACGCTTTCGCGCGTGAAAGTAAAGGAGCAAAGTGAAAATTTTCTGTGAAGAACGAAAAGCGGGAACCTTCTGGCGGAATTTTCCGTCACATAAATAGGAGAAACGACATTATTAAATTATAGAGAGAACAGGGAGGAAGAACGATGAAAAAGGTACGGATGATGCTGTGCATCCTGCTGGCGGCGCTGATGCTGGCGGGGTGCGGCGGAGTGGAGGAAGCGGTTTGCCAGTCGGAGCGGCCGGCACCGGCGATGGATCTGACGCAATACGCCGTGGTAGAGGCGGCGTATCCGGTGTTCCCCAAGGAGCCGGTGTATGGAGATTTTATCGACGACAACGGCGAGGGGGACTGGGACGCCTATTTCGCGGCGCAGGAGGCCTATCGGGAGGAACTGCGGAAGATGGGCAAGGGCGAGCGTCCGGATGGCGGCGCGGTGCTGAGCTTTGCGGAGCGGACGGCGGCGGAAATTTTTGCCGGGCGGGAGAACACGGTGTATTCGCCCATCAGCCTGTACGCGGCGCTGGGAATGCTGACGGAGCTGACGGAGGGTGAGACGAAGGGGCAGGTGATGGATCTGCTGGGTGCCGCCGATACGGAGACGCTGCGGCAGCAGATCCACCGCCTGTGGACCAGTGTCTATCAGGACGGCGACGCGGTGTGCCGGCTGGCCAACGCCGCATTCCTGCGGGAGAACGCGAATGTGAAGCAGGCGGCGGTGGACGCCCTGGCACAGTGGTATTTCGCGTCCTCCTACCGGGTGCCTATGGGGACGGCGGAGGCCGACCAGGTCATCGCCAGCTGGCTGAACCAGCAGACCGGCGGGCTGCTGGCGGAGGAGACGGGGAGCATCCATACGAAGAAGGAGAACCTGCTGCGGCTGTACAATACCATATATTATAAGGCCGGCTGGCTGGACGCCTTTGAGAGCGGCCAGACGGAGACAGATACCTTTACTGCCGCCGACGGCAGCAAGCAGCAGACGGGCTTCATGCACAAGCAGGAGGAAGGGAGCTTCCGGAAGGGCGAGGGCTACACCGCCGCCACCAAGCCGCTGGACTACGGACGGATGGTATTCGTGCTGCCGGAGGAGGGCGTGACGCCGGAGAGCCTGCTGCAGCGGCAGGGATTCCTGACGGAACTGGCGGAAGGCTATGACAGCGCGCAGGTGATCTGGTCGGTGCCGAAGTTCGATGTGAAGTCCTCCACTGACTTGGAAAATGTTCTGAAGGCGTTGGGTGTGACCGATGCCTTTGACGGGAATAAGGCGGACTTCACGCCGCTGAGCGACAACGGCGCTGTGGTGGACAGCGTCATGCAGGCCGCCCGCGTCAAGGTCGACGAGGAGGGCGTGGAGGCCGCCGCCTATACGGAGATCGCCGTCAATGACAGCGCGGCAATGGAGACGCCGCCTGTGGTGGAGATGACGCTGGACCGGCCGTTTGCGTTCGTGATCTTCGACGGCAACGATGTGCCGCTGTTCGTGGGGACGGTGCAGACGATGGCGTAGAGAGCGGGGGATATGTATAGGGGAGGGGCTCTGCCCCTCCCGCTCGTGATACGATGATATTTCCGTCGGACGGCGGGCGGGGTAGAACCCCGCCCCTACGTACACTTGTCCCCTACCATAGCGGGGACAGGCAGAACGCCGAAAATTCCTTGAAATTTTTAGAAAAATAAGCGCAAATGTCAAGAAGTTTTTGCAGTATTGACAAAAAATATCAAAGTGGGGGATGAAGATACCACACCGAAAAAGACCTGTAAAGGAGCTTTCGCGGCATAAAACCAGTGTGAGCACTGGATTTATTCCACGGTCTCCTTGACAGGTCTTTTGTCGTTGCGTGGAGGTGAAGAAACACAGCGCGCCCGCGCTGCGCTTCACTCACACTTCATTTTGGGAGAACGGCGGAACACCGGAAGCCGTGCTATAATAACTACACTCCAACAACGCTTATTGAGGAGGTACAGGGAGATGAAGAAACGGCACAACATGACGGAGACGGAGCGGCACCAGCTGGAAGCCATGCGGCGGAACAAGATACCGGTGCGGGAGATCGCACGGCAGTTGGGATTCTGCGAGCGGACGATCTACTACGAGCTTCGGCGGGGCAGCTATATGCACACCTGTGACTTCTGGGACGAAGAACGCTACTCGGCACAGAAGGGACAGCAAATACACGACTACAACCAGACCGCCAAGGGCAGGCCGCTGAAGATCGGCAGCGATTATGCCTTTGCCGAGTACATCGAACACAAGATCATAGAGGACAGATATTCACCAGCGGCGGCACTGGCGGCAGCCAGAAACCACCGCTTTTCTACGTCCATATGCGTCAGCACTCTGTATAGCTACATCGACAAGAAAGTGTTCTACGCGCTGGGCAACAAGCATCTATGGGAGAAGCGCAGGAAGAAACAGAAGAAGGACGATACCGAGAAGCGCATTGCACATCCGAAGCTGCCCAGCATTGAGAACCGGCCGGAGCAGATAGGGCGGCGGTCTGAGCGCGGCCATTGGGAGATGGACCTCATCATAGGCAAGGCAGAGACCAAGCCGGTGCTGCTGACACTGACGGAGCGATACAGTCGGCAGGAGCTTATTTTCAAACTGCCAGACAGAAAGGCGGCTACCATCCGAGGGGTATTTGACAAGCTGGAGCGGAAATACCCGGATTTCTCGCAGCGCTTCAAATCGCTGACCACCGACAACGGCAGCGAGTTTCTGGAGTATGACAAGCTATGCCGAAGCATCTACGGCGGCCAGCGCTTCCAAGTCTGGTACTGCCACAGTTATTCAGCATGGGAAAAAGGCAGCGTAGAAAACCATAACCGCATGATACGCCGTTTTTTCCCGAAGGGAACAGATTTCACCAAAGTCAGCAAAAAGAGGATAGCCGCCGTCCAGGACTGGATGAACAACTATCCTCGCAGGGTATTGAATTGGCAAACACCGAATCAGGCAGCAGCATAGATCACCACTTATCCCACAGCTTTTCAGGCAGGGGCTTACGGGACAGGGTATTGAACAGCTTCCAGAGGGGCGGGGAGAAGATCAGCTTCGTACCACCGGCGATGAACGGAACGAAAAAATACTCATCACAGATTTCCTTGGTCATGTCGTTGATACCGACCTTCCGACCGATCTCTTTTCTCTTGATGAAGAAGGGCAGCAGAGAGGGCTTGATAAGGTAGATATGGCGGGCCAGCTTACGAATTTTAATATCCACGTCCAGACCCTGAGAAAAGAAATCAACGTCCAGCTGGTAATGACGGTGGTACTTGAAGAAATATATCTCATCCGGTGTCATGGACATTTTACGGTTATCATATTCCAAACCAGCTTCATCAATGATGAGACGGCCATCGGTCATGAGGTATTTGCCAAAGTCGGATTTCTCACACTTGAGAGCGCCGGTGATACCGAAGTTAGACCAGACCTTCCGGCCTTTCTTCATGTCCTTCTTGGCAAGGTAAGCGGCATAGGTGGATTTACCAGCGCCGGGGATACCAAAATATAGAGAAAGCGCCACGGGTTTGGCGCGAGGTTTCAGTTTCAGTTTGGGAAGCTTGAAATTCAGTTTATTCATACAAATCACCATTTTGAAAGTGTAGATTCAAAAGAGAAAAAGGGGCGGCGTGCGGCGAGCGCACGCACGCCACCCCTTTTTGGGGGGTGTCAGGCACGAGCAGACAGCAGACGCTTGAACATACCAACGCCCAGACCACACAGGGGAATGGCCACGCAGGAGATCAGCAGGATGGGCTGATCACCGATAGTGGAGGCAACCGTACCGACCCAGCCGATGGCGGCGGTGAATACGGAGCTGATGGCGGAAATAATCTCAGTCATTTTCACATCTTCCTTTCTTCAGATTCAGAGGGCGGAGGTCAGGCCTTGGCGGACAGCAGGCGCTTGAACAAGCCAACGCCCAGACCACACAGAGGGATCGCCACGCAGGAGATCAGCAGGATAGGCTGACCGGCGATGGTGGAAGCGACAGTGCCCACCCAGCCAATGGCAGAGGTGAACACGGAACCGATGGAGGTCAACAGCGACGCAACGGTAACGGTAGCGGCATCACCCGCAGAAGCAGACAGCAGCGCGACATTCATAGTGCAATACTCCTTTCGCAATTATTTGTTTCTAAGTAATGTCCACTGAATAATAGAAAAAGCCTTATATTTCAATCCATAGAAGCCAATCCGTGGTACAATAGGAGCAAGAG
>CAKTSA010000056.1 GCA_934597585.1 uncultured Oscillospiraceae bacterium | reverse complement strand
GCGACGCCGACACCCAGGGCCATGATGAAGGGCACCGTCATGGGGCCGGTGGTGACGCCGCCGGAGTCAAAGGCCACGGACAGGAAGTCCGGGTCGGACAGGGCTGCCAGGATAAACACGATGGCATAGAAAATCAGCAGCAGCGTCCGCAGGGAGATGCCCAGCAGGATACGCAGCATGCAGATGGTCAGGAAGATGCCCACGCCCACCGACACCGTCAGGATCAGCATGGTCTTGTCGATGCCCGGCACGTTCTGGGCCAGGACCTGCAGGTCAGGCTCAGCGATGGTGATGACCACGCCCAGCAGGAAGGCCAGCACCAGGATCAGCCACAGGCGGCGGGACTTGGTCATTTTCGCGCCCACCAGGTTGCCCATCTGGGTCATGGACAGTTCCGCGCCCAGGGTGAACAGGCCCATGCCCACGATCAGCAGCACCGCGCCCACCAGGAAGGCCAGCATCAGTCCGCTGCCCACCGGGATAAAGAAGAAGCACAGCACCGCCACGATCAGCGTGATAGGCAGGACGGAGTCCACCGCTTCCTTCAGTTTACTGTTGATGATTTTACGACTGGTCAAGATAACGCTCCTTTTCTCAAGTTTGATCGCGGCGCGCCGCTTTCCGGTGCGCAACGCTATATATCCAAGATTAGTATACCGTAAAACAGCGGCGGGAGCAAGTTAAAAACCTGACAAGAGCCAAAAATTGGGAAAAAGTTCACATTTATCCGAAAAACAGCCGCACGCACCAGGCCGCCGCCAGAAAGCCCACCAGATCCGCCGTCAGGGCCGCAGGGATGGTGTAGCGGGTCTTTTTCACCCCCGCCGCGCCGAAATAGACGGCGATGGTGTAAAACGTGGTCTCCGTGCAGCCCAGCATCACCGCCGCCGTGCGGCCGATGGCGCTGTCGGGGCCGTAGGCGGCCATGAGCTCGCTGCCTGCCGCCAGGGCGCCGCTGCCGCTGAGGGGGCGGATGAGCAGCAGCGGCGCTGTCTCCGGCGGGATGCCCAGCGCCGTCAGCACCGGGGACAGAAGTGAGGTGAGGCCGTCCAGCGCGCCGGAGGCTCGGAACATGTACACCGCCGTCAGCAGGGCGATGAGATTGGGGCAGATGCGCAGCACCACCCGCAGGCCCTCCGCGGCCCCGTCGGTCAGGGCGGCGTATACGTCCACCCGCCGTCCCACGCCGCAGACCGCCACCACCGCCAGCAGCAGCGGGATCACCAGCGCCGTCATGTCCATCAGCGCCTCCACAGGGCCTGCAGCCCCCGGGCCGCCAGCAGTCCCGCCGATACCGACAGTAGGGAGGAAAGCCACACGGCCGGCAGGATGTCAAAGGGCGCGGCGCAGCCGTAGGCACTGCGCACAGCGGCCACGGTGGTGGGCAGCAGCTGGATGGAGGCGGTGTTCAGCACCACCAGGCGGCACAGCTCGTCGCTGGCCACACCGCCGCAGCCCGATGCCATCCGCGTGGCGGCCCGGATGCCTAGGGGCGTGGCGGCGTTGCCCAGCCCCAGCAGGTTGGCCGACACGTTGGCACTGACGGCGGCCATGGTCTCGCTGTCCCGGCTGGCCCGGGGCAGGATGCGCCGCAGCACTGGCCCCAGCAGCCGTGCCAGCTTTTCGCTGAGTCCGCAGCGGTCCATCAGCGCCATCACGCCGCTCCACAGGCAGATGGCCCCCGCCATGGAGAGGCACAGCTCCACCGCTGCGCCCGCCCCCTCCATCGCAGCGGCGGACACCGCCGCCAGCCGCCCGCTTACGCCGCCAAAAACCAGTGCCAGCAGAAGCATCCCTGTCAGGAAGAAAGACATGGCCATAAAAGTTTCACCTCAATACACTATATGCACAGAGCATATGGCAATATTTGTAATATTATTGGTGAAAATATCAACAACCGGTTGACAAAATGGTAAAAATATAGCATACTAAATGAGCAGAGGATTCACGCCAGGCGTGAGGAGCAAATCAGAGGAGAGGTTTCCGTGAAGTCAACCGGTATCGTGCGCAAGGTGGACGAATTGGGACGGATCGTGCTGCCGATCGAGCTGCGCCGCACATTGGATATTGCCGAGCGGGACGCTTTGGAGATCTACGTAGATGGTTCCAACGTAGTGCTGAAGAAGTACCGCCCCAGCTGTATCTTCTGTGACAGCAACAAGGACTTGGTGGTGTACAGGGATAAAAACATCTGTCCCAAATGTCTCAAAGATCTGAGAAAGTAATTGAAGATCCCACCAAAAACAGCCCCCGCCAAAAGCGGGGGCTGTTTTTGCATGCAGTGCGAAAAAAAGACGGCCATATGGCCGTCTTTCTGCGATGCGTTTATTCCGCTTTCTCTTCCCGCTCCGGTTGGCGCTCCCGGCTGAGGGCCTCTTTGCGCTCTACGTAGGCGCTGGCCTCGGTGGGCATGCCGCGCTTGGCCAGGCGACGATCCATCAGCCATTTCACCAGGATGCGCAGGCAGGCGAACACCGGCACGCCGAAGAACATGCCCGGCACGCCGAAGAAGCCGCCGCCCACCAGGATGGCCACGATGACCCAGAAACTGGAGATGCCGGTGCTGTCCCCCAGGATCTTGGGGCCGATGACGTTGCCGTCCAGCTGCTGCAGCAGGACAACAAAGATCACAAAGTACAGGCACTTCAGGGGGCTTGCCAGCAGGATCAGAAATGCGCTGGGGATGGCCCCCAGGAAGGGGCCGAAGAAGGGGATCACGTTGGTGACGCCCACCACCACGCTGACCAGCGGGGTATAGGGCATTTTCAGGATGGAGCAGCCGATGAAGCACAGGATGCCGATGATCAGCGAGTCCAGCAGCTTGCCCCGGACGAAGCCGGAGAACACCCGGTTGGTGTTGTGCAGGCCCGTCAGCACCAGGTCCGCTGTCTCCCGGCGGAAGGTGGCGTAGATCACCTTGCAGCAGCGGGCCAGGCTCTTCTCCTTCATGGCCAGCAGATACACAGAGATGATGATGCCCACGATCAGGTCCATGGCAAAGCCCACCACGCTGCGGATGCCGGTCCAGATGCCGCCGGTCAGGGCGGCGGCCACCTCCTGGGCCTTGGGCAGGATGGTATCGGTCAGGGTGGCGACGGCGTTGTTGTAGTAGTCGCTGAGCACGTCGTTGGCCCAGCTGCCGATCTCGGGGTTGGCCTCCAGCCAGGTGTCCACCCAGCGGTACACCTTATAGTAATAGTACCGGGCGTTCTTGATCAGCAGGGTGACGCTGTCGATCAGCTGGGGGATCAGCACGCTCATGAGCCAGTAGGTCATGGCCAGGACCACGGCCCAGGTCAGCAATATGGCGGCGGCCCGCAGCAGCCCCTTGCCGTGCTTGAACTTTTTCTCCCGCAGGCCCTTGCATTTTCCCACACACCACAGCAGGCCCCGCTCGAACCACTTCACCAGGGGCGTCAGCAGATAGGCCATGGCCAGTCCGTAGAATACCGGGGCCAGCACCTGGGTCAGCTTGCCCAGAATGTGCTGCAGCGTGCCGCCCTGATAGAATGCGTCATAAAACACCAGAATGGCGCACACCGTCAGAAATGCGGTGAGGCCCCATCTCCAGTAGACCTTGCCTTTCACAGCGCCGTCCCTCCTTTGCGCGGTTTTCTTTTATCATACTCACTTTTCCGCCGTTTTGCAAGGGCTTTCCACAGGGGAATTGCATTTTTCCGCCGGTTGTGGCATAATGGGGGGACGAATCCCTTTCAGGAGGCTTTTCCATGAAAAAACTGCTGTTCATCGTCAATCCCCGGGCGGGCCGGACCCGCTCTATGGCCCCCATGTTCGACGTGGTGGCCCGGCTGTCCCAGGCGGGGTATCTCATCAAGCTGTTCACCACCGAGGGACCCGGCGACGCCAAGCGGGCCGCGGCGGAGCTGGGCGGCGACTTTGACCTGGTGGTCTGCGCCGGCGGCGACGGCACGCTGAACGAGACCCTGTGCGGCCTGATGACGCTGGAGCACCGGCCTCCGGTGGGGTACATCCCCCACGGCAGCACCAATGATTTTGCCGCCAGCCTGCACATTCCCGCCCAGCCTATGGCGGCAGCCAACGCCATCGCCGCCTGTCAGCAGCCCAGGCTGCTGGACCTGGGGCGGCACAACGGGCGGTATTTCGCCTATGTGGCCTCCTTCGGCGCCTTCACCCGGGCGTCCTACTCCGCCACCCAGGCGGCGAAAAACGCACTGGGGCACCTGGCCTATATCTTCGAGGGGATGAACGATCTGGACTCCCTGCGGCCCTATCGCTGCCGCATCGAGGCGGACGGCGAGGTGTTTGACGGCGAATATATATTCGGCGCCGTATGCAACTCCACCTCCCTGGGCGGACTGATGAAGCTGGACCCCAACCACGTGAAGATGGACGACGGCAAGTTTGAGCTCCTGCTGCTGCGGATGCCGAAAAACGCCGTGGAGCTCAGCGGGCTCATCGGCTCCCTGACCCGGATGGAGTACGACGCCCCAGGGGTCATCTTCCGCCACGCGGCACATGTGACGCTGACCACCGACGACATCATCCCCTGGTCCCTGGACGGCGAATACGCCGCCAGCCAGCCCAGGGTGGAGATTGAAAATCTGCACCACGCCATCAAATTGTTCGCATAACGATGACGGCAGCAGGGCCTTCGGCCCCGCTGCCGTCATTTTTCAGCAAAAAGAAAGACCGGAGCGGCGGGCTCCGGTCTTTGCTTTATGCATTCAGTTGTGCATCAATATACGGTGTTCAGTCTTAGCCGAAGAAGGACATGACTTGGCCGTACAGGATCAGCAGCATGCACAGGGGGGTGATGACCTTGACGCAGACCTTGAAGAAGCCGTAGGCACCGAACTTCTGGCCTTGCTGTTCGGCCTCTTCCTTGACCACCTCGGGGCCGATCTCCCAGCCGATCATCAGGGACATCAGCAGTGCGCCCAGAGGCATCATGATACCTTCAGACAGCATATCCCAGAAGTCCAGCCAGTCGGCTGCCCATGTCTTGGGATTCTCGATGCCCAGCAGCGCTGCGGGATGGATACCTGCACCACCCAGACAGTCGGCGCAGACCAGAATGCAGCCCAGACCGACAGCGGCGGCGGCGATCAGGGTGTAGGTCTTGCGCTTGTCGCCCTTGCCCTCGATACGAGCCTTGTCGACGAAGTGAGCCACGATGACCTCCAGCAGGGAGATGGAGGAGGAGATAGCGGCGAAGACCACCAGCAGATAGAACAGGATACCGAAGATGGGGCCAACAGCGCTCATCTTGTGGAACACGTTCTGCATGGTGATGAACAGCAGGGACGGGCCGCCCAGAGCGCCCTCGGGATCCAGAGCGAAACGGCCGGGGATAACGCACAGACCAGCCATCAGGGCCACCAGAGTATCCATGACGATGATCAGGATCGCGTTCTTTTCCAGGTTCTCCTTCTTATCCAGATAGGAGCCGTAGGTAATCATGGCGCCCATGCCCAGAGACAGGGAGAAGAACATCTGGCCACCAGCGGTGGACAGAACTTCGAAGAAGCTGGGAGCCTCGGCAATAACGCCGTTGGTAACTGCCCAACCGGGGACGAACATGTACTTCAGGCCGTCCACAGCGCCGGGCAGGGTGCAGGCGCGGATGATGCAGATCAGCAGGGCCACGAACAGAGCGGGCATACCGATGGAGCAGACCTTTTCGATACCGCCGCCGATACCGCCCATAACGATGATCATGGTCAGAGCCACGAAGATCAGACCGTAGATGATGGCCTCAGTGGGGGCAGCCATAAAGTCAGTGAAGATCTCGGCACCGGTGCGGCCGACAGAGCCGAAGCCAGCGTTGAACAGATCGCCTACGTTCAGGACGGTGTACTTGATGCAGTAGCCGCCCAGTGCGCAGTAGAAGAACAGGATGAAGAACGCGGACAGAATGCCCAGCCAGCCCATCCAGCTGAACTTCTTGCTGAGCACCTTGTAAGCGCCCACAGCGCCCTGACCGGTCTTACGACCCAGCGCCAGCTCGCCCACCATGACGATGAAGCCGCAGCAGACCGCCAGAATCAGGTAGATGATAAGGAACGTGAAGCCGCCGCAGGCGCCCATCTTATTGGGGAAGCCCCAGATGTTGCCCAGGCCGACCGCCGAACCGACAGCAGCCATCAGGAATCCAAAATTGGATCCAAAGCCTTTTCTTTCTTCCATTGTTTTCTCTCCTTACTAAAAAATGTGTTTTCCCTGTCTATTGACAGGAAACATTCCGCAGCGCCGCCACGCTGTCGGAACCTCTCACACCCCGGAAGAATTTTCCTCCGTTTCGGGGATAAAAAAAGTATAACGGATTCAATTTCCTAACGCAATTAGCAATGTTGATAAAATTTTTGCATGGGATTTTATGTTTTTAACATTTTGTGAACGATTTTTCTGCGTGTCGTTACGTTCATTTTATAAAATTTAAGCAGTATTCGCGTTGATTTTCTGTGTGTTTTCCCACCGATATCGTTAACAATTTGTACATTTTTCGTTTCAGGAAACATCAAATTGTTAAAAAATCTACTCTTGACAAGAAAATGCAAGCCCACGTGTACAGCAAAAAGTGCTTGAACACAGGCATTTTCCCTCCTTTTCCCGCATCTTTTCTGACAAAAAGAAAGAAAACGTCCGCCTATGGCGGACGTTTTCTTCAGTCTGTCAAAAAACTACCCAAACGCCCCTGTTTCTGCTATAATAGAAGAAACGGGGGTGTTTACATGGAA
>CAKTSA010000055.1 GCA_934597585.1 uncultured Oscillospiraceae bacterium | reverse complement strand
CGGTTGCAGATATAGAGGATCTTATCCACCTCCGGGTAGCTGCGGCCGGATTCCCACCGGCTGACCGCCTGGCGGGAGACCTGCAGCGCCTCGGCAAACTGCTCCTGGGTCAGGCCGTTTTTGCGGCGCACCTCCTGCAGCTGATCTCCAAAGGCCATTTCTGCTTCCTCCGTTTCTTTCTGGGGATATGGTACCACATATCCGGAAAATGTCTATCAACTTCAGGTTGCGTTTGCCGTTTTGCCGGATTTTTTCGCGCAACCTGAAGTTTACATGGCCTGTAAGGCCCTGATTTCCGGTGTTTTCTATTATACACGATGGGCGGTGATTCTTCCACTGTTATTTTTTTGCCGTTCGGCTTGCGCTTTTCCCCAGAGTCCGGTATACTGATAGGTATATATGACGATTTTCGAGGTAACGCGATGTATACATATGTGATCCCTTGCCTGCTGGGACTGGAAAAGCTGGTGAGCGATGAGTGCAAGCGCCTGGGCCTGCAGGACGTGATGGCGGAGAACGGTCGCGTTCTGTGCCGGGGTACGCTGTCCGACTGCGCCAGGCTGAACATCAACCTGCGCTGCGGTGCGCGGGTGATGCTGGTGCTGGCGGACTTCCCTGCCCGCAGCTTTGAGGAGCTGTTTCAGGGCACCCGCGCCGTGGCGTGGGAGGACTATCTGCCCCGTGACGCGGCGTTTCCGGTGAAGGGGTACTCCATCTCCTCCCAGCTCCACGCCGTCCCCGCCTGCCAGAGCATCATCAAGAAGGCCATGGTGGAGCGGATGAAGAGCGCCTATCACCTGGAACAGTTCCCGGAGACGGGGACCAAGTATCAGGTGCGCTTTGCCATCTTCAAGGATCAGGTGCTGCTGACGCTGGACACCAGCGGAGAGGGCCTGTTCAAGCGGGGCTACCGGGCCGTGGGCGTGGAGGCGCCGTTGCGGGAGACGCTGGCGGCGGCACTGGTGCAGCTGAGCCGCTATCGGGGCCGGGACCCCTTCTGCGATCCCTTCTGCGGGAGCGGCACCATCCCCATCGAGGCGGCGCTGATCGCCCGCAACCGTGCGCCGGGCCTGAACCGGGCCTTTGACGCCCAGCAGTGGGGCTTTGTCCCCGGCGACAGCTGGCAGCAGGCCAAGGACGAGGCCCGGGACAAGGAGTTCCACGGCAGCTACGACATCTGGGGCGGCGACGTGGACCCCCAGGCGGTGGCCATCGCTCGCTCCAACGCCCACAAGGCCGGTGTGGCGGAGGACATCCGCTTTGAGGTGGCGGACATGCGCACCTTCCACCGGGACAGCCCCTACGGCCAGCTGGTGACCAACCCGCCCTACGGCCAGCGGCTGATGGAGAAGCAGGAGGCGGAGGAGCTGTACCGGGAGTTCGGCAAGGTGTGGCGGAAGCTCCCTGAGGGCTGGCGCACGCTGGTGCTTTCCAGCCACACGGAGTTCGAGCGCACCTTCGGCCAGCAGGCCGCCAAGAAGCGGAAGCTCTATAACGGCATGATCAAGTGCGATGTGTTCATGTACGGCAACAAAGTTTGACTGGCATGAAATCTGACGATTTCATTGCCAAAAGGCTTGCGGCCGTCTGCGCGCGCCCTTCGGGCACACTGGCGGCCGAGAAGAATTTTTCCGACGTACACGCCGCCGGAAAAATGATTAAAATGATTCGCCGCCTGCGGGCGGCGAACTCTGCGAGGCTTTTGAACGCCGCAAAATTCAACCTTTGTTCATCCAATTTTCCACAGCGCTGATACAATAAGAAAAAACACTCTGCGGAGGGGATGCTACTGTGAAGCATGTTTTTATCATCAATCCCAATGCCGGCAAGCGCGACAGCCGGCAGCGCATCTATGACATGGCGGAGGCCCTGCGGGAGAAGCACGGGCTGGAGGTGCAGTGCGTCCTGACCAAGAAGCAGGGCCACGCCACCGAGCTGGCCCGGAAGCTGTGCGAGAGCGGCGAGGAGCTGCGGTTCTACGCCTGCGGCGGCGACGGCACCGTCAACGAGGTGGCCAACGGCGTCATCGGCTACGACAACGCCGCCATGACCGTCATCCCTGTGGGGACGGGCAACGACTTTCTGAAGAACTTCGGCGCCGACGCGGCGCGGTTCGAGGACGCGGAGAATCTGTGGGACGGCCCCCAGTTCCCCATGGACGCCATCGACGTCAATGGGCGCATTGCCCTGACCATCGCCTGCTCCGGCATCGACGCCCGGGTGGCGGCGGACGTACATAAATACAGCGAGAGCCCCCTGCTGGACGGCAAGGGCAGCTACATCGCGTCGCTGGCGGTGAACTTTCTCTTCAAGGGCATCGCCTCCCACTGGACGGTGACGCTGGACGACCAGGTGATGGAGGACGATTTCTCCCTGGTGTCGGTGTGCAACGGACGGTACTACGGCGGCGGCTTCATGCCGGTGGCCGAGGCCCGGATGGATGACGGTGTGCTGAATACCCTGGTGGTGAAAAAGGTCACCCGGCTGACCTTTGCCAAGTTTGTGGGGCCCTATTCCAAGGGCGAATACCGTAAGTTTCCGGAGTATGCCCACTGCTCCACGCCCAAGGTGGTGCACATCCACTCGGCAAAGCCGGACATCGTCACCTGCCTGGACGGCGAGAGCGTGACCAACAGCGACGTGACCATCCGCATGAGCGAGAAGAAGCTGAACTTCTTCGGCCCGGAGGGGTGCTCCTGCAATGCCACGGCGAGATAACTGGCATGAAATCTGACGATTTCATTGCCAATGGGAATCGCGGCCGGCTGCGCAGTGGAGCGAAGCGGAATAAGTGCCCTTGGGGTACGCGCGCCCTTTGGGCACACTGGCGGCCGAGAGGAATTTTTCTGACGAGCATGTCGTCAGAAAAATGATTTGAAATTTTCGCGGCGTTCGTGCCGCGAACTCTGCGAGGCTTTTATCCTCGTTTGTGAATTTTTTATGATATTTGCATTTTCCCCCTTGAAATTCAGGAAAAGTGTGGTATGATAATCAGCGTTAGCACTCGAAGGAATTGAGTGCTAACGCTGAGCTTGTTTTCGTTATGAAATAAAAAATATAAGGAGGCAACCAACTATGAAGCTGACACCGCTTGCTGACCGTGTGGTGCTGAAGATGACCGAGGCCGAGGAGACCACCAAGGGTGGCATCATCCTGACCGGCAGCGCAAAGGAGAAGCCCTCTGTGGCGGAAGTGATCGCCGTAGGCCCCGGCGGCACCGTGGACGGCAAGGCCGTTACCATGACCGTGAAGGCCGGCGACAAGGTCATTACCGACAAGTACGCCGGCACCAAGGTGATGCTGGATGATGTGGAGTACATCATCGTGAAGCAGGGCGATATTCTGGCGATCGTGGAGTAATTCTTACAAGGGGGATTTCATCCCCCTTGTATATCCCCCTCACCAGTCTGCGGACTGGTGAACACCGCCCAGGGCGGCTGGGTCAAAGTATTTTTGTGACGCACATGTCGTCACAAAAATGATTGGAAAAGTTTGCCGCCTGCGGCGGCAAAACAGGGGAAGATCCCCTGTACCCCTTTTAATTGAAACTATGGAGGCAATGTTTTATGTCTAAGATTATCAAGCGCGGGGATGAGGCCCGCAAGGCTTTGGAGGCCGGCGTCAATCAGCTGGCGGATACCGTAAAAGTTACCCTGGGCCCCAAGGGCCGCAATGTGGTGCTGGATAAGAAGTTCGGCACGCCCCTGATCACCAACGACGGCGTGACCATCGCCAAGGAGATCCAGCTGGACGACCCGTTTGAGAACATGGGCGCGCAGCTGGTGCGCGAGGTGTCCACCAAGACCAACGATGTGGCCGGTGACGGCACCACCACCGCTACCCTGCTGGCCCAGGCCATGATCCGCGAGGGCCTGAAGAACCTGGCCGCCGGCGCCAATCCCGTCGTCATGAAGAAGGGCATGGCCAAGGCTGTGGACGCCGCTGTGTCCGCCATCAAGGCCCAGAGCCAGAAGGTCAACGGCACCGACGACATCGCCCGCGTGGGCGCTGTCTCCTCCGGTGACGAGGCCATCGGCAAGCTGATCGCCGAGGCCATGGAGAAGGTCTCCGCCGACGGCGTCATCACCATCGAGGAGTCCAAGACCGCCGAGACCTACAGCGAGGTCGTTGAGGGCATGATGTTCGACCGCGGCTATATCACCCCCTACATGGTCACCGATACCGAGAAGATGGAAGCCGTTGTGGACGACCCCTATATCCTGATCACCGATAAGAAGATCTCTGTCATCTCCGACATCCTGCCCCTGCTGGAGCAGATGCTGCAGAGCGGCAAGAAGCTGTTCATCATCGCCGAAGACGTGGAGGGCGAGGCCCTGTCCACCCTGCTGGTGAACCGCCTGAAGGGCGTGCTGAACGTGGTGTGCGTCAAGGCGCCCGGTTTCGGCGATCGCCGCAAGGAGATGCTGCAGGATATCGCCATCCTGACCGGCGGCCAGGTCATCAGCGAGGAGTTGGGCCTGACCTTGAAGGACGCCACCATCGACATGCTGGGCCGCGCCCGTCAGATCAAGGTCACCAAGGAGAACACCATCATCGTGGACGGCATGGGCGACCAGCAGGCCATCAAGGAGCGCGTGAGCCAGATCCGCGCCCAGATCGGTGTCACCTCCAGCGAGTATGACAAGGAGAAGCTGCAGGAGCGTCTGGCCAAGCTGTCCGGCGGTGTGGCGGTCATCAAGGTGGGCGCCGCTACCGAGACGGAGATGAAGGAGAAGAAGCTGCGCATCGAGGATGCCCTGAACGCCACCAAGGCCGCTGTTGAGGAAGGCATCGTGGCCGGCGGCGGCACCATCTTTGTCAACGTGATCCCCGCTGTCACCGCTCTGCTGAAGAGCACCGAGGGCGACGAAAAGGTGGGCGTGCAGATGGTGGCCAAGGCTCTGGAGGAGCCCATCCGTCAGATCGCCGCCAACGCCGGTATCGACGGCAGCGTGGTGCTGGAGAAGGTCCGCAGCAGCCGCAAGACCGGCTACGGCTTCGACGCCTACAAGGAAGTGTACTGCGACATGATCGCCAACGGCATCGTGGATCCCGCCAAGGTGACCCGCAGCGCCCTGGAGAACGCCGCCAGCGTGTCCGGCATGGTGCTGACCACCGAGTCCCTGGTGGCCGACAAGCCCGAGCCCCCCGCCCCCGCCGCCGCGCCCGGTATGGGTGACATGGGCGGTATGTATTGATAACCCATACAAAGCAATAAAAACGCTGCCCGTAAACACGGGCAGCGTTTTTGTTACTTAAAGAACTCAATACAGTATTCTGAAGCGCCCAAAAAGCTCTTTTTTCCTGTTTCAAAACGGGATATAGTACAATTTTCACTTCGTAGCAACGCATCGATGCGGCATAGTGCCATGTCAACTTTGTCGCGCTCTGCTACCTTGCTGAATTTTATCATGCCTCCATTATCAGTTATATTGATTAAAAAGTCCCGACCATTTCCTACATAAACGGAGAAATTAACATTTGGGCCTTGCAAATCGTAGCCAATCTCTTGAAGCTTTTGGGTAATATACTCGTAATTTAAATTCTTTGCCATAATGCCCTCCATTCCTTAGCGGCCATATGTTCCAGACCATGAGTAGGAGATTGTGCCGTGTGAAAATTCGACCTGTATGTAGTACATTTCTCCTTCAATTAAACCATAAACAGACTTGTCTAGTTCGTAGCTTCCCACTTCGTTCATAACCAGCGCACAAAAGTCTTGATTGCTGTCGAGAAGTTTGATCCCGAAATAGCCGGGGCCGCTACAGCTTGCCTTAAAATGAAACTCGCTGGATTTTGCATATACTTTCCAAATTTGTTTGCCAGATTCATCAATGATAAGCATATCGGACAAGCAGGACAACTCGTTGTCGTTTGGAGTGTCTTGTGGTTCTGAGTGCAATTCTTTGTCAGCCATTTGATGCTCTGAGCAAAATGTTGAAAAATTTTCTGTAGGATTGGTGCAGTCGCGATAGCCGCAAAGAAAACCCGTTTTATGCACACTACAATAGTCAATGCCATCCTGTTTCAGTCTTGTGCATCCCTCAACTATGCACACTTGATTCGGGTCATTGTGTACGGTACACAAATCGCTCCCTTCTACACGAGGATTGCTACAGCCTTCTCTTGAGCACATATGATCTTGGCAATATTTTCCCCAACGAACCTCGGTTGCGTTCTGGCACCCTGTAATCTGACAAGTATGCGCTTCGCAGCACCCAGACGTGGCCAAAGCGGGCTCTTCACAAAAGGATGCTTTACATAAGATTTGGTCGCTCTGCGCTTCGTTTTCTTCGGTGTCCGCATATTTTTGTCCGCAGCCAACAAGGGCCAGAATGATAACAAGAATCACAAGTAACAAATTGTAGTCATTTCTTTTGATTTTCATTTTCCCCCTCCTTTTCTTTACTTTTAATATAAACCCGTCAACTCACGATTGTCAATCTAAAATATCATTTTGATAATGCAATATCTGCTTGCCATCTTTACCATACTACACAGGGTGATGTAAATGGTCGCAGATAGAATCAAAGCGATTCGGGAGCAAAGAGGTCTTACGCAAGCGGATCTGGCAAAACAGCTGGGCATTACACGTTCCAGCGTCAACGCATGGGAACAAGGGATCTCCGTTCCCTCTACACAATACATTGTCGAGTTGGCTGGTTTGTTCAAGGTGTCCGCAGATTACTTGTTGGGCATCTATACTACCGCCACGGTCAATGTCTCCGGGCTTTCCGACGAGGATATACAGCTTGTCCAACAGCTGATAGATCATCTTCGGCAGCTGCACAAGCTGCATGTTGAGCGGTAATGCCCCGAACCCCTCCTGGTTCCAAAATTTTTCAAAAAGGTATTGACAAAACCCGGCAGCATGTGCTATAGTAATTCGTGCCTGTCGAGAGCACATGGCGGCGTAGCTCAGTTGGCTAGAGCATGCGGTTCATACCCGCAGTGTCACCGGTTCGAATCCAGTCGCCGCTACCATCGCGGGAGAGATGGCAACATCTCTCCCGCACCCTTCGACAGGGTTATGGCCCGTTGGTCAAGTGGTTAAGACACGGCCCTTTCACGGCTGTAACATGGGTTCGAGTCCCGTACGGGTCACCACTTCGGCAGTCCGTATGGGTTGCCGAATATATGGAGGCTTAGCTCAGCTGGTTAGAGCGCCTGCTTCACACGCAGGAGGTCACTGGTTCGAGTCCAGCAGTCTCCACCAAGAGAAAACCTTGGAAACCTTGTGTTTCCAAGGTTTTTCTCGTTTTTGATGGAATTTTCAATGTCTGCGTTTGGCGGACACTTTTCCGTCTTGTGTTTCCCAATGTTGCCTTGTTTTAGGTCTCTAGCTGTATTAAGCTGTACGACTTTTGTGCCCCGAGAACCTTACAAATACTTGAGATTCACGGTCATATCCTCTGACAACATCGGGTCGATTTGCTGTAGCTGCGCCCTGACGGCTTCTGCGCTGCGCTTGGGCGTGTAAGTGCCGTCCATCAACTGCTGCGAGGCGGTATCCACAGCGGCAGCAACGCCGGCGAATACCTCCGGCACCACATGAGTATAGATGCCCAGCGTGGTGGATACATCCCGATGACCCAACAGCTTCTGGACGATCTTGGGGTTGATCTCCTGCTCCAAAAGCATGGAGGCATAGGTATGGCGATACCGATGGAGAT
>CAKTSA010000054.1 GCA_934597585.1 uncultured Oscillospiraceae bacterium | reverse complement strand
CTGCCCTTTTTCTTCTTTGATACGATTAAAACGCCAGCTCTCGCATAACGAGAACTGGCGTTCTTTGACAGGCTGAATAACAGCACGACCCCCGCGCAGATACTCTGCGCGGGGGTCGTGCTGTTATTCATTTCAGCCCATGACGGCGTGTACCCGCATCTCTGTGCCGGGCGCGGCCAGCGGCAGCACGTTTCCGGTGACCGGCGTTCCGTTCACGGTAAGGGAGACGATGCCTTTTTCTACATGGCGGGCATTCTCCACGGTGATGTGATAGACGGCGCCGCGATAGCGGCGATCCACGGTGAAGCCTGCCCATTCCGCGGGGATACAGGGGTCGATGGCAAGGCCCTCCAGCGTGGGCTGTATGCCCAGAATGGCTTGGGAAATGCTGACGAACGTCCACGCCGCCGTGCCGGTGAGCCAACTGTTCTTCCCTTCGCCGAAGGTAGGAGCGTCCTTGCCGGCCACCATCTGACTGTACACATACGGCTCGGTGCGGTGGATCTCGCTGATGTCCTCGATATAGGCCGGGCAGGTCTTGCGGTAGACCTCGAAAGCCCGCGTGCCGTGGCCCAGCACCGTCTCGGCGCAGGTGATCCACGGGTTGTTGTGGCAGAAGATACCGGCATTTTCCTTATAACCCGGGGGATAGCTGGTGACCTCGCCCAGCTCCAGGTGATACCGGGTGTAGGCCGGGTGCAGCAGGACGATGCCGTATTGGGTGTCCAAATACCGCTCCACGCTCTTCAGTGCCTGCGCCGCCTGGCCGGTGGCAGCACCAATGCCCGCCATCACGCACATGCCTTGCGGTTCGATGAAAATCCGCCCCTCTTCACACGTCCGGCTGCCCACGGGCTGTCCGAAAGCGTCGTAGGCGCGGCGGAACCATTCGCCGTCCCACCCTGCGTCCAGCACGGCGCGCTCCACGGCGGCGATGGCGGCTTCCGCGTCCTCCGCTTCGCCTGTCAGGCCCAGATGGCGGCAGATATCCGCCCATGCGCGGCCATATTTCACGAACATACCGGCGATGAATACGCTCTCGGCCACCGGGCCTTCGCTTGGGCCGGTGGTTTGGAAACTCTCGCCGGGATGGGCGGAGAAGCAGTTCAGGTTCAGGCAGTCGTTCCAGTCGGCGCGGCCGATCAGCGGCAGACCGTGAGGTCCCATATGCTCCGCGGTATAGCGGAAGCTGCGGCGCAGATGCTCCAGCAGCGGCTGCTCCGTGCCGGGCTGTGTGTCAAAGGGCACCGGTTCGTTCAGAATGCTCCAGTCCCCCGTTTCCCGGAGGTAAGCGTCCGTTCCGGCGATGAGCCACAGTGGGTCGTCATTGAAGCCGCTGCCCACCGCCAGATTGCCCTTCTTGGTCAGGGGCTGGTACTGGTGATAGGCGCTGCCGTCGGGGAACTGGGTGGCGGCGATGTCCAGAATGCGCTCTCTTGCCCGCCGGGGGATCATGTGGACGAAGCCCAGCAGATCCTGACAGGAATCCCGGAATCCCATGCCCCGGCCCATGCCGCTTTCAAAATAGCTGGCAGAGCGGCTCATGTTGAATGTGACCATGCACTGGTACTGGTTCCAGATATTCACCATGCGATCCAGCTTTTCGTCGCCGGTGGAGACGCGATAGCCGCTCAGCAGGCCGCTCCAGTGCTCCCACAGAACGGAGAGCGCCTCGTCAAAGGCTGCGCCGGAGCGATAACGCTCCATCATGGCGTGAGCCTTTTCCTTGTTGATAACACCGGGGGCGGCCCACTTGGCTTCCTCCGGGTTTTCGATATAGCCCAGCCCCAGCAGCAGCGACTGGGATCCGCCGGGTGCCAGCGTCAGTGTAAACTGCATGGCGCCTACCGGTGCCCAGCCGTGGGCCACGCTGCCGGTACACGCGCCGTCCTTCACCGCCTGCGGCATGGACGATCCGCCGTAGACTCCCATAAAGGCGTCCCGGCTGGTGTCAAAGCCGTCATAGGGCCGGTCGGCCCACAGAACGGCGTAGTGATCCCGCCGCTCCCGGTACTCGGTCTTGTGGTAGATGGCGTTGGGCTCCAGCTCCACCTCGCCGATGGAGAAGTTCCGCTGGAAATTGGAGCTGTCGTCCATGGCGTCCCACAGGCAGAACTCCACATAGGGGAAAAGGGAGACGGTGCGCTCCAGGGCGCTCTCGTTGGTGACGGTCAGGCGGAGCAGCAGGCAGTTATCCCCCTTGGGCACCAGCATCTCCTGCCGGACGGCCACGCCGTCTTTGACGCCGCGGACGACGGTGTAGCCCAGCCCGTGGCGGCATTCGTAATCATCCAGTTCTGTCTGCGTGGGCTGCCAGCCGGGATTCCACACAGTGTCGCCGTCCTTGATGTATACATGGAAACCGTCGCTGTCCAGCGGGCAGTTGTTGTAGCGGTAGCGAGTCAGACGGCGGAGACGGGCGTCCCGGTAAAAGGCGTAGCCTCCCGCTGTGTTGGAAACCAGTGTGAAGAAATCCTCACTGCCCAGATAGTTGATCCACGGCAGCGGCGTGCGGGGCGTCTCGATCACGTATTCACGTCTTGCGTCGTCGAAGTGGCCAAAGCGCATAGAAAGCGTCTCCTTTCGCTCCCGGTGCAGCACCGGAGCCTATAGTGCGAAAACGATTAAGAGATAGTAGGGGTGCGTTCAATCTAAAGAGTATCGTATTTCCACGCAAAAAGCAATATGTTTTTGCGCTTTTTTAATAAAATGAGGGGCATTTTTTGCGGCATCTTTTGTTAAGTGCGTTTTCGCCGCAAAATTGTACAAATTTTCGTTTTGCGAGTCGTGTGAATTTACAAAAATGCCCGTTTTGACCAATTGATGGTTGCATTTTTTGCGGAAATGGGATATTGTAGAAAGCGAAAACGATTAAGTAAACGCGATGCAGGTAAAGCAAGGAGGACGTCCATGGTATCCATGAAGGACATCGCGCAGCGCTGCGGCGTATCTGTGGCTACGGTCAGCAAGGCGCTGAACGGCCAGCAGGATATCGGAGAGGACACCCGCCGCCGTATCTGCACCGTCGCGGAGAAAATGGGCTATATGACCAACTCCGCCGCCCGGGCTCTGAAAACCAACCGCACCTATAATCTGGGCGTGCTGTTCGTGGACGATCGGCACAGCGGACTGGCCCACGAGTATTTTTCCGCCGTGCTGGAGAGCTTCAAGGCCGAGGCGGAGGCCCACGGCTACGACATCACCTTTCTCAATCACAACGTGGGCGGCAAGCCCACCACCTATTTGCAGCACTGCCGCTACCGCGGTCTGGACGGGGTCGTCATCGCCTGTGTGGACTTCACCCATCCCCAGGTGCAGGAGCTGGTGGACAGCGGACTGCCGCTGGTGACCATCGACCACGTGTTCAACAACCGTCTGGCCGTGACCTCCGATAACCTCCGGGGCACAGAGGCGCTGGTGCGCCACGTGTACGAGGCCGGCCACCGCCGCATCGCCTTCATCCACGGCGAGGATACCGCCGTTACCCAGAACCGCCTGACCTCCTATTACCGGGCGCTGGAATCGCTGGGACTGGAGGCGGAGCCGGACTACATCCGCGCCGGACGCTATCACGATCCGGAGTGCTGCGCCCGGGAGACGGCGGCGCTGCTGGCGCTGCCCCAGCCACCCACCTGCATTCTGTTTCCCGATGATTTTTCCGCCATCGGCGGCTTGAATACCATCGCCGCTGCGGGACTGCGCGTCCCCGACGATATCTCTGTGGCGGGGTACGACGGCATCTACCTCTCCCAGACCATGAGCCCCCGGCTGACCACCTACCGGCAGGATACGGCTGCGCTGGGACGCACCGCCGCCGCACGGCTCATCGAGCTGATCGAAAAGCCCCGCACCACCGTGATGGATCGCACCGTCGTCACCGGCGCGCTGCTGCCCGGCGCTTCGGTGGCTCCGCCCCGCACCGAATAAGGTGATCCCTGTGCAAGGCGCACAGTCTGTATATCACACATTTTTAAGGAGGAAAAGCTTATGAAGAAGTTTTTGGCTATGCTGCTGGCGCTGGTCATGGCGCTGAGCCTTGTGGCCTGCGGCAACACCGAGCAGCCCAGCGACAATCAGGGCGCTGATGACGCCGCAAGCACCGACCCGTTCTATATCTGGACGTGGAACACCGACTATCAGAAGATCCTGGACGAGGTGCTGCCCAAGTACCTGAGCGAGGATCAGGTCGCCCGTATCCAGATCGTCAACGTGGGCGATTCCAACATCTATCAGGATAAGATCGACGCTATTCTGGCCGATCCCAGCAACGAGCAGTATCCCGACATCATGCTGCTGGAGGTGGGCTATGTGCAGAAGTACGTTCAGTCCGGCCAGCTGATGAAGGCCGCCGACCTGGGCATCACCGCCGATGATATGTCCAATATGTATGACTACAACCTGAAGCTGGGCAGCGACGCCAACGGCGATGCCTACGCCCTGTTCTGGCAGGCCACCCCCGGCTGCTGGCAGATCCGCACCGACCTGGCCGAGAAGTATCTGGGCACTACCGATCCCGCCGAGCTGCAGGAGAAGCTGAGCACCTGGGACAAGGTCGTTGAGGTGTCCCAGTCCGTCAACCAGCAGAGCGGCGGCAAGGTGAAGCTGCTCAGCGGCGCGGACGACCTGAAGTACGTGTTCTGCAACGGCGCTCGGACCTCCGCGTGGTATGATGCCGACGACAACATTGTCATCGACGACGCCGTCAAGACCTATTTCGAACTCAGCAAGAAGCTGGAGGGCCTGACCTTCGATACCAAGATGTGGAGCACCGACTGGGCCGCCCTGAAGGACGGCGACGGCGAGGAGACGGAAGCCTGCATCGCCTTCACCGGCTGCCCCTGGTACACCTACTGGTGCCTGACCGACACCTGGTCTGACAACTCTGTGCTGATCCAGGGTCCCCAGGCCTTCTACTGGGGCGGCACCGGCCTGGCGGCTACCGCCAACTGCTCTGATAAGGAGCTGGCCCGCCAGATCATCTACTACACCACCTGCAACACCGAATCCATGGTGGCCATCAACACCGCCAACGGCGACTATGTGAACAACAAGGCTGCCATCGACTACATCAAGACCAACGGCTCCGGCACCACCAGCACCTACAAGACCGCCGGCGGTCAAGACATCATCGGCTTCTTCGCTGACAAGTGCGACGGCATCAACGTGCTGGCCGTGGGCGAGGATCAGGTCATCTGCGAGCAGCTGCTGCCCGCCGCCGTGGATCAGTACATTGCCAACGGCGATCTGGACGCCGCCCTGTCCGACTTCGCCGCCTCCATCCACGACAAGTATTCCTACCTGAACGTCAAGTAAGGCAACTTCTCCACAAGGCTCCCTCCCCCGGTGGGGGGAGGGAGCCTTGCGGCCATTTCCCGAAAGGAGGCCCGCCATGCGCACACCGAGACAAAAGCACAGGGGCATCAGCTACAGCAAATACGGCTACCGGTTCATCCTGCCGTTCTTTCTGGTGTATCTGGTGTTCTCCCTGTGGCCGCTGCTGAGTACGTTTTATTACAGCCTGTTTGAATACACCACCCGCAATCTGGTGGAAACCTCCCGATTCGCAGGGATGGAAAATTATGGAAAGATACTGGGGCTGGTGGAAGGAGAGAAGGCCAACTTCCTCCTCTACCTGGGCAACACCGTGCGGATATGGATCTGCAACTTTGTACCGCAGATCCTGATGAGCTTGCTGGTGGCCGCATGGCTGACCGACAACCGCGTGGAGCTGAAGGGCAAAGGCGTGTTCAAGGTGCTGACCTATATGCCCAACATCATCACGGCGGCCTCCGTTTCCATGGTGTTCTACGCGCTGCTGTGCCAGTACGGCCCGGTGATGACCACCCTGCGGAAGCTGGGCTGGGTGGCGCAGACGGCCAACATCATGTCCGACAAGTGGGCCACCAGCCTGACCATCTCCTTTATCCTGTTCTGGATGTGGTACGGCAACACGTCCCTGATCCTGATCTCCGGCATGATGGGCATCAACAAGTCCCTGTATGAGGCCGCCGACATCGACGGCGCGACCTCGTGGCAGAAGTTCATCCGCATCACGCTGCCGCTGCTGAAGCCGGTGCTGCTGTACACGCTGGTCACGTCCGCCATCGGCGGATTGCAGCTGTATGACATTCCCGCGCTGTTCAACACCAACGGCGGCACTATCGGCTATCCCGACGACACCAGCACCACCGTTACCATGTACATCATGCGTCTGCACAGCACGGATACCGGCCGTGCGGCAGCGGTGTCCATTCTTCTGTTCCTGGTCACGGTGGCCATCTCCATGCTGCTGTTCTTCTTCATGAAGGAGCGGCAGCCCCGCAAAAAGCATCTTCAGGCAGGAGGTGACGCGCAATGAAGCACCATGACCCTGCCGCCATCCGGCGCGCCAAGATCATACGCACCATCGTGATGGTGCTCCTGTGCGTCATCAGTCTGCTGCCCTTCTATCTGATGTTCGTCAACGGCACCCGCACCTCCAACGAGGTCAAGTCCGGCATCAGCTTCTGGTTCGGCAGCAACCTGCTTGAGAACCTGCGCAACTTTGACCTGAAGCAGCGCGGCCTGGGCGTTACCGCGCTGGGCAGCATGTTCAACTCCTTGCTGGTGACCGTACCGGCTACCGCGCTGTCGGTCTATTTCTCCGCGCTGACGGCCTACGGCATCCACGCCTACGACTTCAAGCTGAAAAAGGCTGCATGGGGCTTTATCCTGGCGGTGATGATGGTACCCACCCAGGTGTTCGCCATCGGCTATTATAAATTCATGATCCAGCTGAAGCTGATCGACACCTACTGGCCGCTGATCATCCCGGCCATCACCACGCCGGTGGTGGTGTTCTTCCTGCGGCAGTACCTGTTGGGCGCGCTGCCCCTGGAGGTGGTGGAGGCTGCCCGTATCGACGGCTCCGGCGAGTTCCACACTTTCAACACCATCGTCCTGCCCATTATGAAGCCAGCCCTGGCGGTACAGGCCATTTTCCAGTTCGTGGCCAACTGGAACAGCCTGTTCCTCCCCAGCCTGATCATCAACTCCACCGGCAAGAAAACACTGACCATGTTCGTGCAGATGCTGATGGGCGAATCCTTCCGCGCCGACTACGGCGTGATCTTCCTGGCCCTGTCCATCACCATCCTGCCCATGTTCGTCATGTATTTCCTCCTGTCCCGATACATCGTGGAGGGCGTTTCTCTGGGCAGCGTGAAGGGCTGAGGGACGGATCTTTATCGGCGTGATCCATAGAAAAAGCGGTTCCCGGTCATCTCTGCCGGGAACCGCTTATAATTCTTTAAGGGGAGTGCGGCGGTCTCCAGCGGACTGCTGTACTCTTTCAGAAGAAAGTCAGGCTGCCAGACCTGCAAACCCTTGCAGCACAGCGGCTTCAAGTCATTGCCGATAGGGACTCCCTGGACTGGAAGGATTACGATGCGGACACCATCTGCCAGCGGGTGACCTCCAAGGTGCAGCCGGGGAGCATCGTGCTGTTCCACAATGCCGCGCTCCATACGCCGGAGGCGCTGCCCACTATCCTCACCTGCCTCATCAATGACGGCTACACCGTGGTACCCATCAGCCAGCTGATCCTGTCGGGAGATTACACCATCGACCACACAGGGCGGCAATTCCCGGCGGAGACGGCACCTACAGAATAGGCAGAAAAGCGCACAAAGTTCTTGCGACTTATCAAAGATCGTTCTAAAATAATCGTAGTTTTTTATACCATACCAAAAACTACGTAGATTACTATGATAAAGCAGTACACCGCAGAGCTCTAACGCCTCGCGTAAGCGGGGCGTTATCTTTATCCGAGGTTTGAGGGAGGACATGCTATGTATCCCGTAAGCGCACAATAATCACCCGGACCGAACAAAGTTACGGCAGAGTCCCGTTGGCGGGACTCTGCCGTTTGTTCATTTCCGTATATGTTCCCGGTGCCGGACTGCCGGGTG
>CAKTSA010000053.1 GCA_934597585.1 uncultured Oscillospiraceae bacterium | reverse complement strand
CCCTTTTTCTTCTTTGATACGATTAAAACGCCAGCTCTCGCATAACGAGAACTGCCGTTCTTTGACAGGCTGAAAAAGAGCCGCGGCCTACAGGCTGCGGCTCTTTTTTACATGTTGAAAATCGTTCGCAGGATCTCGGGGCGGGTGATGGCGCCGAACATCTCGGAGAGGGGATACCGGGCCAGGACGGCGTCTACGGCGTCCTCGCGGTAGGCTGTGCCCTCCAGCGCCTGGCACAGGGGCGTTGTGTCCGTTACGCTGAGGAAGTCCCCGTAGAAGCGGATGGCGGTGATCTCACCCTGGGCCACGGAGACGCCTACCTCCAGGCGGCCGCCGGGGAAATAGTCCCGGTTCACCATGTCAAAGCGGGGGGATTGGCCGTAGTTCCACTCCCAGGTGGCGTATTTCTCCGCCTGGAGGGTCCGGACCTGGGACAGCTCATCTTCGGTCAGAGCGTCCGGCACCAGGCCGCCGCCGGACAGGGTGTCCTTGAGATAGGCCCAGAAGGCGTCCAGCGTCATATCCACCGGCAGGAAGCTGCGGATGTTGCCGATGCGGCTTCTGACGGATTTAGCGCCCTTGGAGGTGAATTTTGCCGGGTCGGCCCGCAGGGCACCGGCCACCATCTCCGGCCGGGAGTCGAACAGCAGCGTGCCGTGATGCAGGATGCGGCCGTTCATCAGGCGCTGTGCCGTTCCGGATACTTTGAGACCCTCCACCAGGATATCGTTCCGACCGGAGGCCTCGGCCTGCAGCCCCAGGCCCTGCAGTGCCGCCACAATGGGGCGGGTGAAGCGCTCCATGGTCAGACGCTCCGCATCGCCGATGTCGGTAATGAAGGAGTAGTTCAGGTTGCCCATGTCGTGATACACCGCGCCGCCGCCGGTGCTGCGGCGCACCACACGGATGTGATGCTGCTCCACAAAGGCGGGATCGATCTCCTGGGCGGTGTTCTGGTTGCGGCCCACCACGATGGTGTTGTCGTTTTGCCACAGCAGGAGATACGCGCCCTCCCGGCGGTGGGTCAGGACGTATTCTTCAAACGCCAGGTTGTAGGTGGGATCGGTGGAGCCGGTCTCCATATAAATGACTTTATTCATATGTATTCGCCTTTCTGTGGGTAATAGCTGTCGCTGGTATCGGGGTCAGTATACCCGAAGTCCGGCGTTTCTGCAACTGTTTTCTTTTGCCCGGCACAGCAGCGGATATTTTCCTGTTGACAGGAGGGGGAGTTCTGCGTATAATGGCCAATATACATTAAACGATGCGCATCGAATGATGCACATAGGGAAGAGGAGGAAGGCGATGGCGCCGAAGAATAAGTTTACAAGAGAAGAGATGGTTGCGGCGGCGCTGCGGGTGGTGCGGGCCAGGGGGCTGGACGCCCTGACGGCGAAGACCATCGCCGACGAGCTGGGGACCTCTACGCGGCCCATTTTTACCGGGTTTGGCTCTATGGACGACGTCCGGCAGGAGGTCTATGCCGCCGCGGTGGAGGTCTATGACAGCTATACGCGCCAGGGCCTGCAGGAGGAGACCCCCTTTCTCGGCATCGGGAAGCAGTATATCCGGTTCGCCCGGGAGGAGCCGGAGCTTTACCGGCTATTGTTCCTGACCCGGGGGCGGGAGTACAGTGCTGTGAAGTCCATGCAGCATCTGCAGGCGATGGTGCGCCCGACGCTGATGGACATCTATCACATCACCGCCGCGGAGGCCGACCTCTATTTCCGGGACCTGTGGCTGGTGGTGCACAGTCTGTCCACGCTGATCGTCACCGGAGATTGCACCTACTCCGACCAGGAGATCAGCCAGATCCTGACGGGCTTCAGCATCAGCATCTACAAGGCGATCCGGGAGATTCCTGGCTTTGCCGACGGGGCATTTGACCGGGATGCGGCGTTCCGCGGACTGGTGGGAAAGAAAATTGAGGCGCGGCATGACTGAGGGCACTGCATTGAAGCTGGATTGGCTGCGCTGTCCCAGATGCGGCGGCAAGACGCGGACGCAGGTGCGGCCCCGCACGGTGTTGGAGGATTTTCCTCTGTTCTGCCCCAAGTGCAGGTACAGCTGTGTGATCCGCTTTCAGAATGGGAAAACAGAAGAGATCAAGATGTCGGACACTTAGACGCAGTGCATGCCACAAAAATGGCTTGTGCTGCGTTTTTGTTTTGGAAGAAACTACAAAAGAAGAGCATGGAGGAATATACAATGAAAAACAGCGCGCTGGTTGTGATCGACCTGCAGAATGACATTACGAAAAACTACAGGGAGATTATTGAAAAGGTCAATGAGGCCATCGATTGGGCTGTCCGAAAGGAGCTGCGGGTCGTTTATATCCAGCGCAACAATCTGTCTGCGGGGACAAGGACCTTCAAACCCGGTACCTGCGGCGCGGAGCTGGTGCCGGAGATGAAGGTCGTATCCGACTATATTTTTACGAAATCAAAGAGCAATGCGCTGACCAGCGAGGCGTTTACCGCCTTCATTCAGGAGCAGGGTATTACCGAGTTTTATGTTGCCGGTGCGGACGCCGCAGCCTGCATCAAATCCACCTGCTTCAATATGAGAAAAAGCGGTTATACCGTCCACGTGCTGTCGGACTGCATCACCAGCTACGATAAAAAGAAACTGCCGGAGATGCTTGCGTATTATGAGAGCAAGGGCTGCGCCGTCATGACGCTTCACGAGGTCAGGGGCTGCGAAGGAGAACAGGGTCTATGAATCAGACCATTGCCAGGATCGGGTCGATCATTGTCGTGATAACGGTGGCGCTTTTCGCAGTCTTTCTGTTTGTGTCCGATTTTGGGAGCTATGTCGTCTGCATGTTTCTGGCGCTGGGCTACTTGCTTATGATCGCGGGCTTTCACAAGGAGTGCGGCGAAGACAGACGGGTAGCCGCCAATGCCGGGCTGCTGTTCGGGTGCATCTACGCGGTTCTGATCCTGCTGGTGTACTTTGCGCAGACAACTCGGCGTGTTATCGGCGCTCCATTATAAGCGACGGCGCATGCCACAAAACCGGCCTGTGCGGCGTTTATCATTTGGGAGGTGTAACGGATGAAATACACAAGGCCCCTGATTGCGGTCAGGGATATGGAGGCGCTCTGCGCGCATCTGGCGGCCAGACTGACGAGAGCGAAATGAGGAGCAAGGAGGGATATTCATGGATCAGCTGATCGGCTGCTGCGGACTGAACTGCGAGACCTGTGACGCCAGGATCGCGACCATCACGGACGACGGCGCCCTGCGGGAGAAGACCGCCGCACTTTGGACGGAGCTCAACGGCGTGACCATCACGCCGGAGATGATACACTGCACCGGCTGCCGGGTGGAGGAGGCGAAGACGCCCTTCTGCGACAAGCTCTGCCCGGTACATAACTGTGTCCGGGAGAAGGGACTGGGGACCTGTGGCGACTGCGTGCAGATGGAAGAATGCCCGACGCTGGGGTGCATTGCTGAAAATACGCCGGCGGTCCGGGACAATCTGCGGCGGCTGCGCCGGGCGAAGTAAAACGAAAATGACCAAAAAGGAGAAAACATGATGCATATGAAAAGAATAACTCTGACACTGCTGATTGCGGCAGTATTGATGATGGCTGTTCTGATGACGGGCTGTACCCGCCTGACGGAAGCAAAAGACAGCACGCCCGGCGCTGCCGGATCGGATAACACCCCGGCGGAGCTGGGGGAATACGGCGTCTATGTCAAGCTGACGCGGGACGACGTGAGTTCCATCTATCTCCATGGCGGCAGCTTTTCGAAGGTATGCGAAAACGCCGACGGCTCACTGCTGAAGGCGGGGGAGTGGATCTTCACCGGCGAGGATATCGTGGAGCTTTCCCGGAAGGATAACTGTTCCGTCGTCTTTACTGTGGGCGCACTGGCCGAGGACGATACACTGCTGGGGGAGGGCACCTTCCTCTACGACGCGGCCCAGGAGAAGCTGTATGTGACCATCGGTGCGGACGGCGTGACCTGCTCTACTTCCGATGCGCCCGATGCCCCTGCCGACGTGCCGCCGGTGCTGACGCTGCCCATTCTGGATGAGATCGACGCGGACGTGATAGTAGGCGCCTCTGGCTCCTCTCTGTCGGCGGTGCAGGCGGCGGCCAAGCTGCTGAGCTGGGGCACAGATACCGGCCTTGGTGCGGCTGAGATCCGCGACGCCGCCACCACCTGGCTGGCTGACAAAAACGACGACCTGGAGGCATTTCTGCAGAAGCTGGAGCTGGTGGACGACGCCTATCAGAAGCTGCTGACCGATCAGGCCCGCGATCTGCTGGACAGCGCCGGGTGCGAGGGCACCGAGATCACCTGGGGCAGCGAACCGGTGGACGCCGTGGAGGCCATCATGCAGGCGGCGGGACGGCGGTAAACGGGGCAAAATAGCAAGAAACGTCGAGAGAACCCCATGCCGAAGCGGTAGAATAGTCCCTGTAAGGAGTTGAGGTGCGTGAGAGAGCAGATACTTGCCGTCCAGCGGATGCAGGACTACATTGAAAAGAACAAAGCGGAGGAGATCAGCCTGTCCGATCTTGCGCGGGCAGCGCTGTTTTCACCGTGGTATGCTTTCCGGTTATTTCGTAACGAGCTTGGCCTGACACCGACCGAGTATATCCGCAAATACCGGCTCACACAGGCGGCAGAGCAGCTTCGCAGCGGCGAGGGCAAGGTTATCGACGCGGCCTACAATGCCGGGTTTACCAATGTGGACACCTTCACGCGGGCATTTTACCGGGAGTTCGGGCTGAATCCCAGCGATTACATGAAAAATCCCGTTCCGGTCACGTTCTTCATTCCTTACGGTGCAAAATATCGTGAACTGAGAAAGGAGAACATCGACGTGTCCAACATTCAACCGATCTTCATACAGGCCGTCCGCAAGCCGGAGCGCCTGTGTATCATCAAGCGCGGCACACACGCGGAGGACTATTTCCCCTACTGCGAGGAAGTAAGCTGCGATGTGTGGGGCATCCTCATGAGCATGAAGTCGCTCTGCGGAGAGCCGGTTTCCCTATGGCTGCCCGAGAAGTACAAGAAGCCGAACACCTCCACCTATGTGCAGGGCGTGGAGGTCGAAACCGATTATATGGGGATGATCCCGGAGGGCTTTGACACCATTCATCTGCCGGAAGCGGAATATCTGATGTTCCAGGGGCAGCCCTTCCGTGAGGAGGACTACTGCGAAGCCATCCGCACCGTGCAGACGGCCATGGACAGCTATGAACCGTCTGTCATCGGTTACTGCTGGGACGATGAGAACCCGCGCATCCAGCTGGAGCCCTGCGGTCAGCGGGGCTATATCGAGCTGCGGGCGGTCAGGAGGGTTCAGAAATGAGCGAAGCGATCTTTGTCGAAGGTCTGACCAAAGTCTATCACGGCAAAACCGTGGTCGATCATCTGGATCTCTCGGTAAAGCGGGGGACGGTATTCGGGCTGTTGGGCGCAAACGGCGCGGGAAAAAGCACCACGATCGAATGTATGCTGGGCACAAAACAGGCCGATAGCGGAACAGTGCGTCTGCTGGGCCAAGACCCGAAGAAGCGCACCGCACACTTTTGCTCTTGGGCCGAATGAGAGATGCGGAATACCCGCCTTGAAAGTGAGCGTAAACCGTGCTACAATGCAATAGATCTGATCGATAGAAGGAGGCACATACCATGCGTATCAACTGGTTCAAGGACGAGAACAACCTCATCTACATCAACGGTGCGACCCAGCTGGCGGAGCTGGAGAAAACGCTGCACTTCCCCGGCCTGGAGGAGGCGGCCAACGAGCTGCGGCAGCATCCCACGGCGGAGGGCTTTACCATCAAGGGGCCCAAGCGCACCAGCGGACGGCTGTTCGTGCCGGATCTGGCCTTCGGCGAGCATATCGAGATGGGGGAGAATATCTTCTTTTTCATGGGCGAGATGCAGGAATGTTACGTCATCTACTGGCTTGATGCGCCGGTGGCGAAATAAAACACAAGGGACAGCCAAGGCTGTCCCTTTTCTGACGAGAAAACCGCACCCGGCCACAGGGCGGTGTGGCCGGGTGCGGTTCGAGGGGAGGATGCCCTCATTATGGAAAAGATTGGGTACAGATAGGGGGATTATCTGACTCTCAGCCGGGGATAGCGGCGTCGCAGTGCTGCCAGCTCCGTGCTGTCATCGCCCAGGGAAAGGGCCCGGTCGATGTTGGCCAACTCCGCGTCGGACATGGGATGGTCGCCGCGGGCGCCGCAGGAGACGCAGTAGTAGCGTCCGCTCCGGTATACCACACTGCTGCTGCCGCACAGGGCACAGCGGATGGTTTTCGCAGGTGCGGCCATGGTGCACATCCTCCGTTTCGTAAGCTGTAGACAGCATAACATGAAAACTCGTATTTGTAAAACGCATCTTTGCTATTGATTTCATGAGCGCTTGTCATGTATAATAGACGCCATAGACAACAGCGAGGTGGTTTCCATGAGTATTTCCAAATATCAGGTATTTTTGAAAGTGGTGTCCTGCGGCACGTTTACCAAGGCGGCGGAGGCGCTGAATTTCACCCAGTCCGGCATCAGCCACGCCATTACGTCGCTGGAGAGCGAGCTGGGCGTCACCCTCCTCAGCCGCAACCGGGGCGGCGTGGTGCTGACGGCGGATGGCCGGGCGGTGCTGCCCAAGATCGAGAAGCTGTGCGCCGCCCACCACGCCCTGATGCAGACGGTGGAGGGCCTGAAGGACATGGACAGCGGCCTGGTGAAGATCGCCACCTTTTCCAGCGTGTCGGCCCAGTGGCTGCCCCGTATTCTGAAAAGCTTCGGCAAGCTGTATCCCAACATCGAGTTTGAGGTGGTCACCGGCGATTTCTACGACCAGATCGAGAACTGGATCGTCACCGGCGCGGTGGACTGCGGTTTTCTGCGGCTGCCCTCGGTGAAGCGCTTGCAGACCTACGCGCTGCACCGGGACGAATTGCAGGTCATCGTGCCCTGCGACCACCCTTACGCGGGCAGCGATCCCTTCCCCAGGGAGCAGCTGGCGTCGGAGCCCTTTATCCAACTAGAGGAGGGCGACGACTATGAGATCATGGCGGCCTTTGACGAGATGGGTATCCGGCCCAACGTGAAGTATGTGGCACGGGAGGATCGGACGATCCTGTCCATGGTGTCAGAGGGGCTGGGCATCAGCCTGCTGCCGGAGCTGATGGTACGCCACAGCCCCGCGCCTGTCACCGCCTGCCGCCCACCCATGACCTTCCACCGTACCATCGGCATCGGCGTGAAGGATGAGAAGGCCCTGTCCAACTCCACCCGCCTTTTTGTGGACTATGTGAGGACATGGGTGGCGGCGAACGGGGATCAATAAGGATGACGGCAGCTGCCTGCCGCGCCCCGGTATTTTTCCTGCCTGGTACGCATAGGCTGGACACCAGAAAGGACGGGGATCGTATGAAAGAGAAACGGGTGCGGATATTCCTGCTGCACCGGCGGCTGCTGGCGGTGCTGTGTACGCTGGCGGTGGCGGCAGGTATCTTTTATGTGACGCTGTATCCGGCCTCCCGCACGGCGGCCGCTGCCCAGCGTCAGCTGCCCATCTACTCGGTGGAGCGTAAAGAAAAGCTGTGCAGCATCTCCTTCGACGCGGCGTGGGGCAACGAGGATACGGAGCATCTGATTGAGATCCTGGCGAAGTACAACGTCAAGACCACTTTTTTCGTGGTGGGGGACTGGGTGGATAAGTATCCGGAGTCAGTGAAGGCGCTCCACGACGCAGGCCACGAGGTAATGAGTCACTCCACCCACCATGACCACTACAACAGCCTTACCTCATCCCAGATCGTAGCGGACATCCAGGAGAGCTGCGAGAAGATCGAGGCCGTCACCGGCTGCAGTCCCACCCTGATCCGCTGTCCCTACGGCGAGTATGATGACCACGTGATCACCGCCGTGCGCTCGCTGGGCATGGAGCCTATCCAATGGGACGTGGAGCGACTGGAAATGACTTAAAACCGTTGTGCTGCAACGATTTGCGGGTTTGGCGGCGATGCGCATCAGGCAAAAATTTGACCTGTAAATGGGGTGTTTGACGGGTATTTCAGGTGCGGAAGAGGTCAAATTTGAGGGAGTGTGCGCAAAGTGCCAGTATCGCATGCCGGCTGTCCCACCGAAGAAGGCACTTACGAGGCAACAGGAAAGCCGCCCGATTTGAAATCGGGCGGCTTTCCTGTTGCGCAGTCTGTCAAAAAACTACCCAAACGCCCCTGTTTCTGCTATAATAGAAGAAACGGGGGTGTTTACATGGAAGGCTG
>CAKTSA010000052.1 GCA_934597585.1 uncultured Oscillospiraceae bacterium | reverse complement strand
ACCTTCCATGTAAACACCCCCGTTTCTTCTATTATAGCAGAAACAGGGGCGTTTGGGTAGTTTTTTGACAGACTGAGTGAGGAAGGGTTGACAATATTGTCAACCCTTCCTCACCAATCTCAATACCGCTTCTGACAATCTTGTCAAAAGCGGTTTATATGAAACAACGGGTTCGGTGAATTCACCGAACCCGTTGTTGCTTTTTAACAAGGTTGTCAGAAAGTAAGGTTTGGCAATCTTGCCAAACCTTATCGTCACACTACCATTTCTCTCACCACACGGATCAGGGACACCACCCAGGACAGTGCCACGAGGCCCACCAGTACAAAGAAAATGCCATCTGCCAATGCAGTGTGCGTCAGATACCACGGGCGAAACACCGTGATCACCAGTGCGCCGTACAGCAGCGGCACAGACAGCCGCAGAGCCTGTGCCAGACGGACGATCCCGCCCAGCAGTGTCATTGCCATCATCAAAAAAGCATACATCATGTTCCATGCCTCCTTCTGCGATTTGTGGCATGTTACCATCAGCGGACAGACTTTGCAAGGGTCTGTCCTCCAATTTTTTGCATGGATTTTCTGCGATGAGGGTGTCTGGCAGACACCCTCAATTTCGGCGGCAGGGGGTCAATGAAACACCCTGCACCATCAAATTTTTTGTAGAATTTTTTAATTTCTGGTTATTCACCACGCTGTTTTTTCGGGTAGGACAATGAGGGGTGCGGCGCAGAAGCAGAGAACCGCTTTGGGAAACATTGCCGAAAGCGGTCAGGCGGTGCCCCATGCTGGCCCTGTGTTGCCCCGTGTGGCCTTCTCTTACCTCCCGGGCGAACCATGCCTGCCAGAGTGGGAGAACGTCCGTGTGGGGCAGGAAACGCCGCAGTCCCCCCGAATAAGAAGAAAGAGGTGCAGCCTATCACAAGCAAATCACATGAGGACGAGTTCATCCGCACGGAACGCTTTCAGATCTCCTGCGGACGAGTGATCCGGATGGTTTCTGTGTTCCCGAAACAGGGAACCGAGACCCCGGCGGACAAGCTGAAGGCATTGGCGGAACTGGAGTTTCAGCAGGGAAAGATGTGTGCCTAAAGGGCTGGACATTTCAGGCCGTTCAGGGTATTGTGGTATCACAATGCTCTGAACGGTTTGACCCAAAGGAGGACAAGAGACAATGTCAAACCTGAAGAAAACCGCCCTGTACTGCCGTCTCAGCCAGGATGACGGTCTGGAGGGCGATTCCAACAGCATTCAGAATCAGAAAAATATCCTGCAAAAGTTTGCAGAAGACCATCACTTTCCCAATCCCTGCTTCTATGTGGATGACGGTTTTTCCGGTGGAAATTTCCAAAGGCCCGCATTTCAGCAGATGATTTCCGACATGGAGAACGGTGAGATTGGAATCATCGTCACCAAGGACCTTTCCAGACTGGGACGTAACCAACTTCATACCGGTCTCTACATTGAGGAACGCTTTCCCATGTTCGGCGTACGCTACATCGCTATCAATGACAATGTAGACACTGACAGCAGCGAGAGCAATGACCTCATGCCGTTCAAAAATTTGTTCAACGAGTGGTTTATTCGGGACACCAGCCGGAAAATCCGGGCGGTGCTGAAAGCCAAGGCGGAGCGTGGAGAACGGCTGGGGACCAGAGCGCCTTATGGCTACATCAAGGATCCGGAAACAAAGAAGCTGGCGGTAGATGATGAAGCAGCGGCCATCGTCCGCAGGATATTCGCCATGTGCACCAGCGGCAACGGCCCCAGCCAGATCGCCAGAATCTTGAAAAAAGAACAGGTGCTGACGCCCACCATGTACGCCTATACCAGGTATGGCATGAATCATACCTGTCTGGACACCGCACATCCATATAACTGGTCTGACAGTGCCATTGCTAATCTTCTGGAAAACGAGATTTATCTGGGCAATACCGTCAACATGAAATACAGCACCAAGTCCTATAAGGATAAGCGACGGGTGGAACATTCCAGAGAAGAATGTCTGGTGTTTAAGGACACCCATCCCGCTCTCATTACCCAGGAGGTCTGGGACATCGTGCAGCGGGTGAGGAAGAACAGACGCCGCCCTACGAAGATGGAAGAACAGAATAAGTATTCCGGTCTTGTGTTCTGCGCCGACTGCGGCTCCAATATGGTGCTGCACCGGGCACGTACCATGTCTGCCAGCTACAACCATTTCACATGTCGCACCTACAAGAAGGATGGAGAATCCTGCACAGGCCACTATATTAGGGAGTGCGTTCTGGATGAGGTGGTGTTGGAGGATCTGCGGAGGGTAACGGCCATGGCACGGGAACGTCCAGAAGAATTTGCCGCCTATATTGGCAGCAGGCAGTCCGCCGAGATCCAGCGTGAAATTCGCAGGCAGGAGAAAGAACTGGCCGCCATGCGGAAGCGGAAAGCCGAACTGGATGCCATCTTCAAGAAGCTGTATGAGGACAGTGTGCTTAGCCGCATTACTACAGAGCAGTTCCAAATGCTCTCAAGCAGTTACACGGAGGAGCAGAATCAAATCGCCGCAGGTATCCCGCAGAAAGAAGCTGACATCCAACGCCTGCGGGAAACGGTGAGCGGGACGGATGGTTTCCTCGACAAGGCGAAGCGGTACATGGACATTACGGAACTAACGCCGGAACTGCTGCGGCTGTTTATTGAGAAGATCGTGGTGCACGAAAAAGAGGTGAAGTGGTCTAAACACGCGCCGCAGACCGTGGAGATCTACTACAACGGCATCGGCTTCATAGACAAACAGCATCAGGACATGGAAAGCCTGCAACCCCTGAAAACAGAAGAACCCCGACAGGCATCGTAAACACGATAACCTGTCGGGGGATCCCCGGAATTAGTTGTTACCCCTGTCAGGGGGGAACAAATGGTCGGGCGTGTTTTTTTGCTTGGTTGGTATATCAGAAGGGCGGTTTCGTGCCGCGGCACGACCTACTTTTGCCCTTGGCGGCAAAAGTAGGCAAAAACGCCACTTAAACCTGCGGTTTAAGAATCCGCCCGCGCTATGCGTGGTACAGAATTGTAACTGCCTGCCACACGATCACGGGAGATTTTCTTTTTTGAGCGGTCAAAAGGATCGTCTCATCATCAGCGTCGCTGCCGCTGATGCGGTGCGGAGAAGGTGCTTTTGCGTCTACCGAACGCCGCACCGCACCCCAAAGGCCCCCTCTGTGAGGGGGCTGTCGAGCGCAAGCGAGACTGGGGGAGAGAATTTCAGCCTTTTATTCTCTCCCTCCGGCGCTTCGCGCCACCTCCCTCTCAGAGGGAGGCAAGGGCGGACAGAGTCGTCCGCCCCTACGGAGTTCTATTGGCAGTTATCCGTAGGGCGGGGTGCCCTCACCCCGCCCGTCGGTGAAATATCATCCCTCTGCGGCGTCTGCGTAAAGGTCCTCGCAGCGCTGCTGGGCTCCCGCCAGCAGCGCCTTGACAAGGCAGAGCTTTTGCGCAGGATCGCGGTTGGAGTCCATGATCTCCAGGGAACACTCCACTGCGTCGAACAGCTGCAGGTACATCTTTTGGTAATCGGCCATTGTTGCTGCCTCCTTTTTTGACATGGTCTCACCTTAGTAAAGATATTTACTAAAATCAATAGTAAATATCTTTACTGGATAAAATGTTGCATGATAAGGGGGCGTGCAGCATGGAGTATCAACGGAGATTGCGTGACCTGCGGGAGGATCACGATAAGACGCAGCAGGATATTGCAGAGATGCTGGGGACATCCCAGACGATGTATGCCCGGTACGAGCGGGGCGCCAACGAGCTGCCGCTGCGGCATCTGGTGAAGCTGGCGGCGTATTACCGCGTGAGCACTGATTATCTGCTGGGTATATCGGATGACCCAAAGAGGAATGGGCAAGTGCGGGATAACGGATGAGAATAGCAAAAGGCACCCCGGGTGGGGTGCCTTTTGGTGATTACAGGAGCTCTTTTGCCAGGGCGTCCAGCTGGGCGGGGGTCTGCTCCGTCATGGCGGAGCGGATGGTGACGGTGCTGCCCAGGGTCAGGTTCTTGCAGCCCTCCAGCAGTTTTTTCATCTCCTTGGCTGCCATGGGGGCCCAGGAGCCGTTTTCAATGAAAGCCACCTGGCGGTTCTGGTAGTTCCGCTCGGTGAGGTGCTCAATAAACTCCCGCATGGCGGGGAACAGGAAGCCGTTGTAGGTGGGGGCGGCCAGCACCAGCTTGCCGTAGCGGAAGGCGTCCTCCACTGCCTCGGCCCAGTCCTCCCGCTGGACGCAGGTGAGGACCACCTTGGGGCAGCCCTGCTCCTTCAGCTTCTCCGCCAGCAGCTGCGCGGCCTTTTCCGTGTTGCCGTAGACGGAGGCGTAGGCGATCATGACGCCCTGGCTCTCCACGTCGTAGCGGGACCAGATGTCATAGAGCCGCAGGGCCTCGGCCAGGTCGTCGCCGGTCAGCACCGGGCCGTGGAGGGGGCAGACGGTCTGGATGTCCACCCCTGCTGCCTTTTTCAGCAGGGCCTGGACCTGGGCACCGAACTTGCCCACGATGCCGAAGTAGTAGCGCCGGGCCTCGCAGGCCCAGCCCTCGGGGTCCTCCACATCCAGGGCACCGAACTTGCCCAGTCCGTCGGCGGAGAAGAGCACCTTATCCAGGCAGTCGTAGGTGACGATGACCTCGGGCCAGTGGACCATGGGGGCGGTCAGGAAGGTGAGGGTGTGGCGGCCCAGGGAGAGGGTATCGCCCTCGCCCACCACCAGGCGGCGGTCGGCGTAGTCGCTGCCGTAGAACTGCTGCATCATGCGGAAGGCCGCCTGAGAGGCCACCACAGTGGCGGTGGGATAGGCATCCATAAAGGCCGTGATGTTGGCGGAGTGGTCCGGCTCCATGTGCTGCACCACCAGATAGTCCGGGGTGCGGCCCTCCAGCGCCGCCGCCAGGCTGGCCAGCCATTCCTTGCCGAAGTGGGCGTCCACCGTGTCCATGACGGCGATCTTCTCATCCAGGATCACGTAGGAGTTATAGGCCATGCCCAGGGGCACGTCGTACTGGCCCTCGAACAGGGTCGCCTGGTGGTCGTTGACGCCGATGTAGCGGATATCGTTGCTGATAAACATGATAAAATGCCTCCTTTATCCAAGGGAAAAGGCACCCGGCAGCTGTTACTGCCGGGCGTCCTTGGGAACTACGTGATGTTACGCCTCGGTGGGACGGGGACGGCGATACTCCTGGGCCTTCTCCTCGCCGCGGAGGACGCGCAGGGCACCCTGGGCCAGGGCCAGCAGCTCATCCTCACCGGGATAGACGGTGATGGGAGCAATCCAGTCCACCATGGCGCTGATGGCGTCCACGGTCTCCTTGCCGTAGGCGATGCCGCCGGTCAGGATGATCTGGTCCACCTTGCCCTTCATGACAACGGCCATGGCGCCCACTTCCTTGGCGATCTGATAGTGGAAGGCCTCCACCACGCCGGCGATTTTCTTGTCATGCTCGGCCTCGGCCAGCAGATAGCGCATGTCGTTGGAGCCGGTGTAGGCCACCAGGCCGCCGCGGCCGGACAGCATGCGGTTCAGCTCAGCCTCGGTATACTTGCCGGAGCAGCACAGCTTCACCAGCTGGCCGGTGGGCAGGGAGCCGGAGCGCTCGGGGGAGAAGGGGCCGTCGCCGTCCAGGGCGTTCTGGGTGTCGATGACGCTGCCGTGGCAGTGGGCGCCCACGGAGACGCCGCCGCCCAGGTGGCAGACGATCAGGTTCAGATCCTCGTAGTTCTTGCCGTGCTCCTTGGCGAAGCGCTTGGCCACGGCCTTCTGGTTCAGGGCGTGGAAGATGCTGACGCGCTGGAACAGGGGATGGCCGGCATAGCGGGCCACGTCGGACAGCTCGTCCACCACCACGGGGTCAACGATGTAGGAGGGGATGCCCAGGGAATCGCCGATCTCGCGGGCGATAATGCCGCCCAGGTTGGAGGCGTGCTGGCCCTGGACACCGATGGTGCAGTCGTTCACCAGGTTGTCGTTGACGGCGTAGGTACCGCCGCGGATGGGGCGCAGCAGACCGCCGCGGCCGGAGACGGCAGACAGGGTGTTGATATCAAAATTCTCCTCCCGCAGGGCCTTCAGCACCAGCTGGCAGCGCCAGTCCTTCTGGGCGGGGATGGAGTTGAACTGGGCGATATCCTCGGCGCTGTGACGCAGGGTCTTGTCGAACAGCAGAGTCTCGTCCTCATAGACGCCGATCTTGGTGGAAGTGGAGCCGGGATTGATAACAAGGATCTTGAAAGACATTTTTTGTTCCTCCTATGTATGGTAATTCGCCACCATAAAAAATTTCCAACCCATATTATACAAAACTTTCTTCCCGCTGTAAAGCGTGATTTTATACAGAAAACCGCGGTGACGGTTGACAAACTCCACATTTTGGAGTATGATACCAAAAAATGCACCGAAAACATAGAAAAGGCAATGAATGAGAGAGTAATCGGCCCAAACCGCTGCAAGAGAGCCCGGATAGGTGAAAGCGGGCGCGGGGATGACCGGTGAACATGGCTCAGGAGCTGTCCGGACGAGGGGCGAACGCCCGTCAGGCCGGAACGGGAAGCGCCCGTTACCGCGTGAGAGTGTGATGGCACTCCGTAAGGCTTTGGCCGCGAGGCCGGGGCGAAGCAAGGTGGTACCGCGATTTGTTCAAGTCGCCCTTAGCATAGCGCTAAGGGCGTTTTTTATTTGTATATCCCCGGAAAAAGCAGGAAAAATACTATTTTAAGCCGTCCTTCCATTCGGGGCGGCGGAAAAGGAGAGATATCCCCATGGAAAAGAAAACCTTTTATATCACCACACCGATCTACTACCCCTCGGACAAGCTCCACATCGGCCACAGCTACTGCACCGTGGCCACCGACGCCATCGCCCGTTATAAGCGTTTGCAGGGCTATGACGTGATGTTCCTGACCGGCACCGACGAGCACGGCCAGAAGATCGAGACCAAGGCCCAGGAGGCCGGCATGACCCCCCAGGCCTTCGTGGACCGCATCGTGGACGGCCCTCGCGGCGTCCGCGACCTGTGGAAGCTGATGAACATCTCCAACGACCGCTTCATCCGCACCACCGACGACTACCACTGCGAGGCCGTGCAGAAGATCTTCAAGAAGATGTACGAAAACGGCGACATTTACAAGGGCGCCTATAAGGGCAAGTACTGCACCCCCTGCGAGAGCTTCTGGACCGAGAGCCAGCTGGTGGACGGCAAGTGCCCCGACTGCGGCCGCGAGGTCCATGACGCCGAGGAGGAGGCCTACTTCTTCCGTCTGAGCAAGTACGCCGACAAGGTGCAGCATCTGCTGGAGGACACCGACTTCCTGCAGCCCCGTACCCGCGTCAATGAGATGGTCAACAACTTCATCAAGCCGGGTCTGGAGGACCTGTGCGTTTCCCGTACCAGCTTCAGCTGGGGCATTCCCGTGGCCTTCGACCCCGGCCATGTGGTGTACGTGTGGGTGGACGCCCTGTTCAACTACTGCACCGCCCTGGGCCTGTATAACGACAAGTATCACGATTTCGACCGCTATTGGCCCGCCGACTATCACATCGTGGGCAAGGAGATCGTCCGCTTCCACTCCATCATCTGGCCCGCCATGCTGATGAGCATGGGTCTGCCCCTGCCCAAGCATGTGTACGGCCACGGCTGGCTGGTGATCGACGGCGGCAAGATGTCCAAGTCCAAGGGCAACGTTGTCGACCCCTACGCCCTGTCCGAGATGTTCGGCGTGGACGCTCTGCGCTTCTTCCTGCTGCGCACCTTCCCCTTCGGCTCCGACGGCAACTTCTCCAACGAGCTGCTGATCTCCACCATCAACACCGACCTTGCCAACAAGCTGGGCAATCTGGTCAGCCGCACCACCGGCATGGTGGAGAAGTACTTCGGCGGCAAGCTGCCCGCCGACCGGGAGGACGCCCCGGAGGACTGCGACCTGAAAAAGACCGTCTGCGCCCTCCGCGACCGCTACGAGGCCGAGATGGACAAGCTGCAGCTGCAGAACGGTCTGGACGAGGTGTTCAAGGTCATCGACCGCGCCAACAAGTATATCGACGAAACTGCACCCTGGGTGCTGGGCAAGGACGAGACCAAGCGCGCCCGTCTGGCTACCGTCCTCTATAACCTGCTGGAGACCATCCGCGTCTGCACCACCCTGCTGACCCCCGTGATGCCGGAGAGCTGCGACAAGATTTTCGTGAAGATCGGCGCTTCCGCCGAGGACTGCACCTGGGAGAAAGCCAACGTCTGGGGCACCCTGCCCGCCGAGACACAGGTAGCCAAGGGCGAGAACCTGTTCCCCCGCGTGGATACCGAAAAGGCCCTGGCGGAGCTGAACGCCATGCAGGAGGCCCAGAAGAAGGCCGCCCTGCCCGCCATCGAGCTGGAGCCCTACGTGGAGCAGGAGGTGGACTTCGACACCTTCCTGAAGTCCGATTTCCGCGCCGTGAAGATCAAGAACTGCGAGGCGGTGAAGAAGTCCGACAAGCTGCTGAAGTTCACGCTGGACGACGGCAGCGGCACCGACCGCATCATCGTCTCCGGTATCCACCACTACTATGAGCCAGAGGATCTGATCGGCAAGACGGTCATGGCTATCCTGAACCTGCCGCCCCGGAAGATGATGGGCATCCCCAGCAACGGCATGCTGATCTCCGCCGTCCACAAGGAGAAGGGCGAGGAGAAGGTACAGCTGATGATCATCGACGATTCGGTTCCCGCCGGTGCGAAGCTGTGCTGACGTGGTAAAAAACGACGCCCCTACAACAGGGCGAAATACAGCATCGTAACTTCGTCAAACCCTAAACTTATGTAGACAATCACGCTCCTTTGCGCTACAATAGGCGCAAAGGAGCGTGATTTCATTATGTTGACACTATACGTAAAATACACCGCAAAGCCCGGCTGCCGGGAGAATTACGTCCGGGACATCGTGTCCGAGGGACTGCTGACCGCCATCCGGGCGGAGGAGGGCTGCATCCGCTATGACTACTACTTCTCCGCCCAGGAGGAGAACGTGGTGCTGCTGATCGAGCAGTGGGAGACCGAGGAGCACCAGCGCGTCCACATGCAGCAGCCCCA
>CAKTSA010000051.1 GCA_934597585.1 uncultured Oscillospiraceae bacterium | reverse complement strand
ATGGTGTAGCTGAGGGTGGCCTCCACCTGTCCGCCGTACTTCTTGGTGGACTTGATGGCCTGCTCCAGATTGCGCACATCGTTCAGCGCGTCGAAGATGCGGATGATGTCGATGCCGTTTTCGATGCTCTTGGCGCAGAAGGCGTCCACTACGTCGTCGGCGTAGTGCTTGTAGCCCAGGATGTTCTGGCCGCGGAACAGCATCTGCAGCTTCGTGTTCTTCACGTGCTTGCGGATGGTGCGCAGACGCTCCCAGGGGTCCTCGTTCAAAAAGCGCATGCAGGCGTCGAAGGTGGCGCCGCCCCAGCACTCCAGGGAGTAGTAGCCGATGGAATCCAACGTCTCCAGGGCGGGCAGCATGTCCTCAATGGTCATGCGGGTGGCCGCCTGGGACTGATGGGCATCACGCAGGATGGTATCGGTGATCAGCAGGGGTTTATTCGATAAAAATTCCATAGTTTACCTCCTATTAGCCGAACAGGGAGATCAGCACACCCGCGGCGATGGCGGAGCCAATGACACCGGCCACATTGGGGCCCATAGCGTGCATCAGCAGGAAGTTGCCGGGGTTGGCCTCCTGTCCCACCTTCTGGCTGACGCGGGCCGCCATGGGAACGGCGGACACGCCGGCCGAGCCGATAAGGGGATTGATCTTCTCCTTCAGGAACAGGTTCATGAACTTGGCCAGCAGCACGCCGCCCGCGGTACCGAAGCCGAAGGCCACGATGCCCATACCCAGGATCATCAGGGTCTTGGGGCTGAGGAACGTCGCGCCGGTGGCGGTAGCACCCACGCTGACGCCCAGGAAGATGGTGACAATGTTCATCAGCTCGTTCTGCATGGTCTTGCTGAGACGGTCGGTGACGCCGCACTCCTTGGCCAGGTTGCCGAACATCAGGCAGGCGATCAGCGGTGCGGCGGAGGGAACCAGCAGCGCCACAAAGATGGTGACCACGATGGGGAAGATGATCTTCTCCTTTTTGCTGACCTCACGCAGAGGCTTCATGACGATCTGGCGCTCTTCCTTGGTGGTCAGCGCCTTCATAATGGGCGGCTGGATGACAGGCACCAGCGCCATGTAGGAGTAGGCCGACACGGCGATGGGGCCCAGCAGGGCCGGGGCCAGCATGGCGGTGACGAAGATGGCCGTAGGGCCGTCCGCGCCGCCGATGATGCCCACGGAGGACGCCTCAGCGCCGGTGAAGCCCAGCAGGCGGCAGCCCACATAGGTCATGAAGATGCCCAGCTGTGCGGCAGCGCCCAGCAGCAGGCTCTTGGGGTTGGCGATCAGCGGGCCGAAGTCAGTCATGGCGCCCACACCCATGAAAATCAGGCAGGGATAGATGCCCAGCTTGATGCCCAGATACAGCACGTCGATGAGACCCACGGACACCGTCTGTCCCACGGCCACGCTGCTGAGTACCGATTCCGATACTCCGGCGGCCTGCATCTCGGCAATGAACTCCGCCGTGATGGGGTTGCCGCCGAACAGATCCCAGTGGATGTGCCCGCCGGCGAAGAGTATCTCGTGATACATCTCCGCACCGGGCAGGTTGGTCACCAGCATACCGATGGCAATAGGCACCAGCAGCAGCGGCTCAAACTTTTTGACAATACCCAGAAACAGCAGTACACAGGCGACGACAATCATGATCGCGCATTTCCAGTTGTCGCCCTGAAAGAACTGATAAAAACCGGTTTGCTCGCAAAAATTCAGAATGGCTTGCATGGCGCGCCCTCCATTACTGGATGGTGCACAGCAGCGCGCCGGACTCCACAGCGGCGCCCTTGGTGACGGCTACGGAAGTCACTTTGCCGTCGCGGGGGGCCATGATCTCATTCTCCATCTTCATGGCCTCCAGCACCATCAGCACCTGGCCCTTCTTGACCATATCGCCGGCGGCTACGTTGACAGCCAAAATGTTGCCGGGCATGGGGGCGGCAATGCTCTCGCCGGCGCCGGCGGCCACGGGAGCGGGAGCAGGTGCGGCCACAGGAGCAGCGGCAGGAGCGCCGGTCATTTCTTCGATCTCCACCTCGTAGGCGGTGCCGTTTACATTGACTTTGTACTTCTTCATGATTCTTCTCCTCCTCAGATCTTTTTCATGGAAACGATGCGGATGGCGCTGACGTCGGTACCCATATCCTCAGCAATAGCGGTGGCCACGGCGGCCACCATCTCCGGCGTGACGGCGGATGCGGCCGGTGCCGCGGCCGGTGCGGGAATAGCGGGGGCTGCTGTTTTCGCGTCTGTTCTGCGTACCACGTTGCTCATGACCGAGACCAGAACGATGATGCAGATCAGACCCACAAACACCGTGCACAGTCCCATCAGGCACACAAACAAGTTGGAATAATCCATTGTCTATACTACCTCCCATTCCTATATTGGTATTCCAATTGTACCAAACGTTTGGCATTAATTCAACCGCAAATTCCCTGTTTTTACAAAATTTGTAAGAATGCCTAAATAATTTTTGGATATATTGACGCTTCGGACAACTGGGGCAAGGGGCTTTTCAAGAAAAGGATGCCATGGTATACTATGAAATATGTAAGGAGTGGTGGCATATGCAGTACGGACAGGTGGAAAAAGCGGTATTTCTGGCCCGCCCCAACCGGTTTATCGCCCATGTGGCACTGGAGGGCCGGGAGATGGTGTGCCATGTGAAGAATACAGGCCGCTGCCGCGAGCTGCTGGTCCCCGGTGCAGCCGTGTACCTGGAGAAGGGGACAAATCCCCAGCGCAAGACCGCCTATGATCTGATCGCCGTGGAAAAAAACGGCAGGCTCATCAACATGGACGCCCAGGCTCCCAACAAGGTGTTTGCCGAGCGGGCCATGCAGTTCGATCCTACCGCCACCGCCATCCGCAGCGAATATCGCTTCGGCCAGTCCCGGCTGGATTTCTGCCTGGAGACGCCCCGGGGCCTGCACCTGGTGGAGGTGAAGGGCGTCACGCTGGAGGACAACGGCCATACCCGATTTCCCGACGCCCCCACAGAGCGGGGCGTGAAGCATCTCCACGAGCTGATGCATGCGGTGGAGCAGGGTCACCGGGCCACGGCGTTTTTCGTCATCCAGATGGCGGACGTGACGGACTTTGCCCCCAACGACGTAACCCATCCCGCCTTCGGCGCCGCCCTGCGTCAGGCCCGGGCGGCAGGCGTCAACATCGCCGCCTGGTGCTGCCGCGTCACGCCGGACAGCCTGACCATCGATCGCCCGGTGAAGATCATATTATAAAAAGATGTGCAGGCTCACGCCTGCACATCTTTCAACAGATAATAGGTGATGCGGGCCGTCAGGCCCCACAGGGGATAGGGAAGCCCTTCATATACCGGTACCTCCATGCGCCCGTCGCCCCAAGGATAGGAGGCGTCCATACGGATGGCGGCATAAGGGAAATCCTCACCGATCACAGGCCGCAGGGGATAGCGGTACAGCGTGGGGGGATGCTCCCGCAGCCACTGCACCGGTACCAGAAAGGTGTCCGCTACCTCGTCGGGGTTGGGCTGCATGTGCTCCAGCGCCCCGGCATCCACCTGAGCCAGCACGGGATACATAAGGGCGTCGGATCGGAGATAGAGGAAGTCCAGCGGCGCGATGACCCGTATGGCGTCGGCACCGATGCCCAGTTCCTCCCAGGTCTCCCGCAGGGCACAGACGGTGGGCGTCTCTCCCGGCTCCATCCGTCCGCCGGGAAAGCACACCTCGTGGGGCTGGCGGATACCGCCGGCGCGGACTTCGTACAGCAGGGACAGACCCTGCGCCGTTTCTACCAACGGCACCAGCACGGCGAATGCGCCCCGGCCATTCAGCAGGCGGGGCTGGTGGTCCTGATAGGTGTTGTAAAAATCGCGGATCTCCACGGTGCGTCCCTCCCGAAACGTTTGCTTTGCCCATAGTATACCACAGTACGGAGGAATTTTGAAGCAAAAAATGAGGCCCCATCCGAAGATGGGGCCTTGGTTATCTCAGGTTCAGCAGCCGCAGCCGTTGTTGCAGCCACAGTTGTTGTTGCAGCCGCAGTCATTGCCGCAGCCGCAGCCGTTGCCGCAGAACAGGAACAGCAGGATGATGGCGATAATGATCCAGCAGCAGCTGCTGCCGCCAAAGCAAGAGTTCTGATTACACATAGCGTAACCTCCTATGAAATTTCTGGCTCCGTGGAGGAGCCTCATTCCATAGTATGTGCGCGGCGGCAAAGTGTGAGAGCTGCGGCGGAAAAGATTTACTCCTGGGCGGCGCTGCGGGAGATGTGATAGCTGAGCGTCAGCAGCGTGTCCACAAAGTGGATATCCTCGGAGTACACATCGTCGGGCACAGAGATCTCCACATTGGTGAAGTTCCAGAAGCCGCGGATGCCCAGCGCCACCAGCCGGTCAGCCAGGGGCTGCGCCACATGCTGCGGTACCGTCAGCACCGCCACATTGGGGTGATGCTGGGCCACATAGTCGTCCAGCTCATCCATGGAGCGGACGGTCACGCCATTGATCTCGTCGCCGATCAGGGCGGAGGAGACATCAAAGGCGGAGTCCAAATGGAAACCCACCTTGGCAAAGTCAAAGTTCTGTAGCAGCGCGTGGCCCAGGTGGCCGGCACCCACGATGATCAGCTTGTGGTCGTTGTCAATGCCCAGAATGTGGCCAATCTCGGCGCGCAGCTCCGCCACGTTGTAGCCGTAGCCCTGCTGGCCGAACTCACCGAAGCAGCTCAGGTCCTGCCGGATCTGAGAGGCGGTGATGTCCATCTTGTCGCCCAGCGAGTGGGAGGAGATGCGGACCACGCCCTTGTTGTACAGATCATCCAGATAACGGTAGTAGCGGGGAAGACGGTGGATCACCGCATCAGAGATTTTTTGCTTTTTCATATATACCATCCTTTGGGGCTGAAAAAAATTTATAAGTTATTTTAGCGCAAGATGCGGTAGTTGTCAACTTTTTTAACAATCTTTTTTGAAAAAATTTTTCTTTACAACAAGGAAGGAAGTTGGTATAATGGATAAGCCGTTCAGGAGAACCCTCCCAACAGCAAATTTTATATGCGCCCGTAGCTCAGCTGGATAGAGTGACAGACTCCGACGTTTCAGGCATCTCCTCTTGAGATATGGCGCAAACCGTTGCGGCAACTGCGTTTGCGGGAAGCGCAGAGAAAAAATGGGTAGTCGTTGACTACTATTTGACTACTATTCCCGCAGAGAACAACCAAATATGCGCCTGTAGCTCAGATGGATAGAGCGTTAGACTCCGACTCTAAAGGCCGCTGGTTCGAATCCAGTCAGGCGTACCAAGTTAACAAACAGGTTTAGATGCCATGCGGTGAAAACCGCGTGGCATCAAGCCTTTCCGGGGTTTCCCATACCCCGATTTTAACGGTTTCAAGCATGGATGTCAGAGCCGTCTGAGAGGGGTTCAACGTGATTTGAACCCCTCTTTTTCTGTTTTCTGGCGATAAAATTGGATGCAGCCCCTTTTTGTACGAGGAGTTTCCTCGCAAGAGGGGGCTTTTTTCATAAAAAAGTTTCACAAAGTTTGGGGCGTCGGCTTGTTGGTTTCGTAGAACCATCGAACCGGCGCTTTTTTGCGTTTAAGGAGGAGCCAAATGAATATCAGTGCAGAAGAAAAGAATCGTTATCTCAGGGAAGCGGAGGTCGTTCTTGCCAGAGAGGGTTTCCTGACGGATAGGACACACGCTGGTAGCCTGCGTGTCTTGTTTGATGGTGCGCCGCTGTGCGAGGTGCCTGAGAGCGGCGGCGTTACCTACCGAATGGCAGATGTCAGTACACCGGAACGGATCGCCGCCAAGGACAAGGTCTACAGCATCGTCAGAGCCGTAGCGGAGTATATGTATCAGATGGAGCGGGCACCCATTCTGGAGGTGGACGGTCTTGAGGATAGCTACAAGGTGCTGGCAGATTTTAACAGCGTTGTGCTGGCGGGGTGTCCGAGCAAATACGGCACGCAGTTCGTCACCTGGGATCGGGACTTCGACCACAAGGGCGTATCCCACGGACACTACTACACTGGACTGTATGCGTCCGGCAACTATGAAGCGGCAAAGCGTGACTTTGCCACTTGTTCCGGGCTGATCCCAGAACAACAGGTCTTTCGAGAGGAACAGCTCATTGAGATTTATCGGTGCTGCGCAGACACACTGCAAAACGACACCGCTCTATCGTATAAGCGGGAAAAGACCATTCAAGAAGTGCAGGAGCAGATCGAGCAATGTTTGCCGGACATTGCGGAGCGCATCCAGCAGCAGAACGCGGAACCGACGCAGGAACAAACCATGTAATATCGAACAGCAGGGCCGGAGTTTTGATGAAACTCCGGCCTTTTTGCGTTTCAGGACAGATCAAGGGTGGAAGCCCAGAGAGGAGCGATATATGCGAAAACCAACAAGACCGCTGGCGCGGCGGATCGACGAACGACAGCCAGCGCCCTATCAGCAGAGGTCACCGGAGCCGGTATTCTGCAATGAACACGAGCGGTGTCAGGGCTGTCCTTACCCGCGCCACGGCATCGTCTGCTGGCATCGGGACGGGACTTGTTTGCGGACAGATATGGAGGAAATAGGACGGAGGCGAAAGAATGATTCGAGCAGTTTTAAGTAACCCATCTCACCCGGAATATGGCGTGGCAACCATCCCGTTCCCCATCCCCCACGACCAGTACGCCCGCTGCATGGAACTGCTGGAGGCTCTGGAAATTGGCGACGCGGTCAAAGCCGACTGCAAGGTGACGAAGATTGACAGCTTCTACACCGTCCTCAAGCGCACGGAAATGCTCACGGTCAATGTGGAGGAGCTGAACTACCTTGCCAAGCGACTGGATAGCTTCGACACCGGCGAAGCCGCACAGTTTCAGGCAATGGCGCACAAGCTGGAGCTTTTTGAACTGAAAGATCTGATCAACCTGACCTTTTGCTGCCAACAGGCCACTGTCATTACAGATTTTTCTGACATCTCCGCTGTTGGCCGGAACCACTACATGAATCTGCACGGCGGCAGTGCAAGAGTTGACGAGTTGGAAGCGCTGGATGGTGTGGAAACAGCAAGGCAGCTCATTGAAAATGGAAACGGTGCTGTCACGCCCTACGGTGTGGTCTATGACAACGGCATGAAGTTGGAGCCGGTCTATGACGGTCGATTCTTCCCCGGCTACTACTATGAGCCGAATGCCATCACGGTTGCGGTGACCGCCAAGTCTGAGCCGGAGGACACGGAGCATATCACATGGCTGTTCCTCCCCATGACTCAGGAGGAGATCGACCGCGCCTTTCAGCGGGCGGGTATCACGGATCCTGTGGATGTCCGGCTTCGGATGGAGAATACGCAACTGCCGGATGAAGTGGATGTGCTGCTGGATATGGAACAGGAAAGCCTTGCGAACCTCAATGCACTGGCACAGGCTGCGGATGCTCTTTCCACGGATGATATGAAAAAGCTGGGCGCTGTTGTGACCATGGCAAAGCCACAGAATGCGGAACAGGTCAAGAATCTTGCGGAGAATCTCGACCTGTTTGACTTCGCTCCCGGTGCGCATACGCCGGAGGAATACGGCAAGTACATGATCCGGCAGTCCGGTCATTTTGACTACGATGAGAATCTGGATGAGTTCTATGACTACGAAGGCTACGCCCTGCAGCGCATGAATGAGGAGGGCGGGATGTTCACCGACCGGGGTTACATCGCCTATAAGGGCTATATCAGCATGGAGGAAGTGATGAACGGAAGCCAGAGCAGCCACATGGAGATGGGAGGGATGATGTGATTATTCAAGCAGAACTCAGGCGGAAACAGTCCGAGTATGAAGGCGAAGCATGCAGTGTAGATAAGGTAATCGAGTTACCCGCCCAGCGGTTCAAGCAGTTCAGCCGCGCACTGCTGGCTGACTATGATTTCATCGCAGAAAACAAAACCGCCATCCGACACGATGATGACTCCAGGCACTGCCTGCTCATCCTCGATGCGGATGGAAAGGACGGTTTCCTTGTTGACCCGCAGGGGTACAACTATGCCCGGTACAGTGCCTTTGTCCCCAACGCCCGCAGTTTGCTGACGCCGGATATGGGGATCGACCGCAGCTACCTTTCGCCGGCAGAGCCTTGGCGCAATGAAAATCGGGATGAAATCCTCCGCATGACGCTGCGTGTTGAGGGAAAGCCGGACTACACCCTCGTCCTCCCCGCTGATGAGGAATACCTCGACGCGGTGAAGGCTTATCTTGATATCGATGTTTTCGCGGATGCCATGCTCTGTGATATTCGCTTCAAGGTGCCTTACATCGGGGAGCTGATCTGCGAGACGGATTGCCCCGCCGTGGAGGATTACAACGATTTTGCCGAAGCCTTGGAGGACATCTGGCAGCAGGACGGGATGCTCCTGACCTACGCCGCCGTGCTGGAGGCCGAGAAACCAGAAACCCTGCACCGTGCCTGTGAACTCCTGCAAGATCTGGATAACTACCAGCGCATCACAGAGGGCGCCTACGGTTACGGTCAGCAGCGATTGCAGGAAACGCTGGGGCTGGACGATGAAGCCATCTATGAGCTGGACGGCTACATGGATTTTGAGAAATACGGTCAGGACTGCATGGAAAACGACTGCGTGACAAAAACAGAGTTCGGCCTGCTGCGGCGCTTGGAGCCGCCCTTCCCGGAGCAGCGGCAGGGACAGAGGATGATGTAAGCAAAAGCGGCTTGATCCATTTGAATCAAGCCGCTTGATAAGCAGACAAACTGGAAGTTGGATTATAAAGGCCTTTGCAAATACACCATATCTACCAACTGTATTCCACTCTCATAGATTGGGTGGTCGTAATTATCTGTAAAAAAATTGGGTATGCTGTGTGAGCGAACAAAACCACACTCTTCATAAAACGGGATTGAAAGCGGACTATCTCCTGTTCCCACTTGCATAATAGAGTATTTTCCTGTATATCGGTGAATTAAGAAGTTAATTATGGTTTTTCCGTAACCGCAACCTTGATATTCTGGCTTTACAGCAATATTCTTGATTTCAAGAATCCCGTTTCCCTCGTCGGTAACGATACACTCTGCTTTCACGCCGTTATCATCAAGTACATACATGGTTCCCTTTTCAAGATAGCGGTGAATCATATCTTCCTGCTCATCTGCTAATAGGAGCAAATCCAGATATTGTTTTTTATTCTCTTTAACTTCAACAATTTTCATTAATCACACCTTCAACTTCCGATTTACTTACCTCATCATAGCGCATCCCCAGTAATGTGTAAAGCCAAATTCCACACCGAAAGGAGATCTTAACCTTGAAAGATGCAACGCAATTTCATATCCGCCCTGCCCGCCCGGAGGAGGCGGGCTTATTTTATACCCCGCACCCCGAAGAAGATAAGCGGCTGGGTACCGTTGGCCATGTCCGCATGGACTTCGGGCGCAGCGGCAACGAGTTCTGGCATACCTGGTGGCCCCGCGGCCCGGAGGAGCTGAACAGCCCCGCGTTCAAGCTGGAACTGCAGGAGGTCGTGGACACGCTGCGGGAGAGTGTGCTGAAAAACCGCTTCGCTATGGAGCGTTTCTGCTATGAACACGGCGGAAAAATCAGCGGCGGCTGGACACAGAACTACGGTTACATCGTGGAAACGGAGCATTACCGCTACTGCCTGCGCTGTAATCCGTCCCCTGGTGACTATAACGGGTATCTGACGGCCTATGATCTGGATGTCCAGAGGCAGAACATGGAGCAGAGTACCGGCCCCTATATGACGATGGGAGGACTAACATGAGCGGGCGATTTGCCTCCCCGCGAGGCCCTCCCTATTTTGTTTGCTGAGTTCCGCGTCTTTCCGTTGACTTGTTGAAAGTTGTGTGGTATCCGTTTGTGTTACCAAAAACGGAAGGAGAACGCACAAATGAAGAAGATCACACTACTGGCGGCCAGCGCACTGCTGCTCCTCACGGCCTGCGGTCAGGTGGAGAACAGTCCAGCAGAGGTCGTACCACCACTGGCAATCGAGACACAGGAGGATGTCCGGCAGCCACAGGCAGCGCCCAAACCCGCTACGGCAGTGAAAGAACTGGACACGGTATCGGATGCGGCGCAGGAGCAAACCCAAGAGCAAAAAGCTTCTCAGACGGAAACTGTCCCACAAGCAGCTCAGCCCCTTGAGCCGGTCAAAGAACCCACACCCTCAGAGGACATCCCCTCCGAGACTGTCCATGCCAAGACCGGC
>CAKTSA010000050.1 GCA_934597585.1 uncultured Oscillospiraceae bacterium | reverse complement strand
CTCAGCCCCTTGAGCCGGTCAAAGAACCCACACCCTCAGAGGACATCCCCTCCGAGACTGTCCATGCCAAGACCGGCTATGTGGAGCCGGAGCCTACACTGGAACCGGAACCCACGCCCGAACCCACAGCCCCGGCAGACCGGCAGGCGGCCATCAATGCAGCCAACTCCTACGCGACCACGCAGTATGGCGTTACCACGGACAGTAGCCTGACGCTGGGCAACAGCGCCTACCGCTTCCCCGCCGCAGTGCCGGTGGATGCCTCGCAGGAGACGCTGGAGGCCAAAGCGCGGGACATGGTGGACTTCACCTTCCGCCAGCTCATGATGCAGGCAGGACGGGACAGCGTGGCAGACGCCGGATTCCACTGCAACGTCTGCATCGTGGAAGATGGTATGAGCCTGCTAATCTATGTTCTCTATGACTAACACGCAACAATTCCATACGCAAAGCCTCTCTGGCAACGGAGGGGCTTTACCTTTTTCAAAAGGAGGAACCTCATTGAAAACATTCAAACGAATCACAGCACTCATCTTGGCGCTGGTCATGGCGGCGATGCTGGCGGTGTCTGCCTACGCTGCCACGGTCGTGGTCAAGTATAAAGTCTACGTCTATACCAGCCAGTTGACCTTCAAGCAGTATGACTACAGCTCCAGTACCACGCCCAGCACGAGAAAACTGACCATTCTGGCGGACAGTAGTTTAGGCAGTGGCAGCGCCTTGTACCACGTTAAATATGTCAACGGCGCGCTGGCTTACTGCATCCAGCCCGGTGTCAGATCGGATGACAGCAGTAATTATGTGCAAGGCTCCAGCGGGTGCTGGTACAACCTGCCTGCGTCCGTTCAGAGCGGTATCGCGCTGGCATTGGCCTGTGGTTATCCCAGCGCCGAGTACGGCACTGCGTATGGCGACAGCAACAGCAGCGACATCATTGGCGCCGAAAAGTGGGCCGCTACACAGGCGATTATCTGGGACTTGATCTGTGAGTATCGCAGCCCGTATGACTACCGCTCTTGGGGTAGCAGCCCGTTTTATAACTGCGTAGACACTTCCCGCTATCCCACGTTTGCTTTGTGGTATGAAAAAATCACGGACGCCATGCAGAGTGCAACAGACATCCCTAGCTTTGCGGCGACAAGCAGCCGCTGGTGCGACACCATTGAGCTGACGAAGGATACCAGCGGCAATTACTCCGCCAGCGTCACCGACACCAATGGTGTGTTGGGCGATTTCAATTTCAGCTCGAACAGCGGCAACGGCATCACATTCAGTCAGAGGGGCAATACCCTGACCATCACGGCAACGGCTGAGGCCGCCAAGGGCCTTTCTACCGAGAAAACCTATTCCGCCACCGGCAGCGCCTACGGCATTGACCCCGACGAAGCCGTGCTGTGTTGGTATGACTCTACCGGAAAATACCAGTCGCTGGCCAGCTACACCGGTACGGGACTCGACCCTGTTCGGGCCTACATCAAGATCAAGGCTACGGTCGCAGATGAAGTAGGCAGCTTGACCATCAATAAGACCGATGCCGACACCGGAAAATCCCTGGCAGGTGTGACCTACCGGCTCTATGACAACGCTGGCAACAAAATCGCTGATGCGACCACCGGCGCAAATGGCAAGGCGGTCTTTTCTGATTTGCCTCTCGGCAGCTATACCTATCAGGAGATCAGCGCCCCTTCCGGATATGTGGTGGATAACACCAAGTACCCGATCACCATTACCACCGGAACGCTGAACATTACGGAAACGCGAACAAACGCGCTTGCCAAGGGTAGTCTGACCATCAACAAGACCGATGCCGATACCGGCAAGGCGCTGGCAGGTGTCACATACCGACTTTTTGACAGTGCGGGCAACAAAATCGCCGACGCGACCACCGGCACAAATGGCAAGGCGGTCTTTTCTGATTTACCTTTCGGCAGCTATACCTATCAGGAGATCAGCGCACCGGAGGGCTATGTGGTGGACAACACCAAGTACCCGATTACCATCACGACTGAAACCCTCCACATCACGGAAAGTCGAACGAACGCCATGGCGAAGGGCAGCCTCACCGTCCGCAAGGTGGACGTGACCGGCAGTCCTCTCGCTGGGGCGGAGCTGCTGCTGGAGACTTCCGCAGACGGTCAGACCTGGACAGCGGTGGGTAAAATCACCACCGACAAGACCGGCATCGCCAAGTGGGACGATCTCAAGATCGGCGCGCAGTACCGCGTGACAGAAACGAAAGCTCCCGCAGGCTATACCCTGATGGCTGAACCGCTGTTCACCGGTGTGCTGGACAACACCAACCCCGATGTTACCATTACCGCATGCAATAGCGCAGGATTTGTCCTGCCTTTCACGGGTAGTGCAGGTTTCGCCCCCTATATTCTGTTTGCAGCACTCATGCTCTGCATGGGTGTTTATTTTTGCAAAAAATCTGATTTTATGAAGGAGACAACCAAATGAAAAAGATCCATCGCGTATTGGCGCTGCTGATGGCGGCGCTCATGGCCGTCGGCCTGATGACTACGGCATTTGCCGCAGAACCTACCATTGACGTCAGCAAGAAGGCGTCGCTTTCTATTTATAAGTACGATATCACAAAAGCCAGCGAGGACGGCGTGTGGGACGCAGAATCCTATGTTTCCACCGGCCTGCATGACGACGCTGTTATCGACAAACTGAGCAAATACGCCATCCAAGGTGTGGAGTTCACCTACCTTCGCGTCGCTGACATCGCCATGAACAACGAGGTCGTGGATGGTCAGCGGCATGTGGGGGTGCTGTATGGCTTCGACAGCAGTGACCGCTCCAGCGCTGTGCTGTCCGCTATCGGCCTGACCGCCGCAGATGCCCACAAGACTGAGGGCGGTGTCAACTACTACACGTCTGATACTCTGAACAACAAGCTGGCCGCTGCCCTCGCCGCCAATGCCACGAACGTGAAGAACGCTCTGGAAACTGCCGTGAAGAACGGCGGCGTTGCCATGACTGAGACCGATGCGACCGGTCATACCTCTGCCTCCAACATGGAGCAGGGCCTGTACCTCGTTGTGGAGGCTCGTGTTCCCGAAATGGTCACCAGCACTTGCAATCCTTTCTTTGTGAGCCTGCCCATGACCACCATTGACGGCGCGGCATGGAACTACGATGTCACCGTCTATCCCAAGAATCAGACCGGTAATCCTACATTGGATAAGACCGTGCGTGAAGCAAAGAACTCCACCGGCAAAAATACCGGCAGCCTGACCGACATCAAAGATGGCTTCGAGCATACCGCTACCGCTTCCGTGGGCGATATCGTAGACTACCAGATCATCAGCACCCTGCCTACGATCACCTCCAAGGCTTCTTCTCTTAGCGAGTATACCTATGTGGACACTCTGAGCAAGGGCATCAAGTACAACAAGAACGACGTGGTTATCGAGTTCTTCAAGGACGCTGGCTGCACCGATAAGATCACCACTTGGGATGAAAACTCCGGCAAATTTACGGCAACTTACGATGATACCGCCAACACCATGACCATCCGCACGACCGATACCGGCCTGGCGGAGATCAACGAGGCGACCACTGTTTACACCGACAGCGTAAAGCGCGGCTACTCTGACTGCACTATGCGGATCACCTACGCCGCCACTCTGACCGCCGATGCCAAGATGGGCGATACCGACAACCCCAACGAGGTCGAGCTGACCTGGCGCAGAACGAACAGCACCTATTTTGACACCCTGGAAGATTGCTGCCATGTGTATACTTACGGCATTGACGTGCTGAAGCAGTTCTCTGACGGTAAGGGAAACATCCAGAACGTCAAGTTCAACCTGCACAATGACACCGACAACTGCTACATCATCGCAGACCTGAAGGATGGCATCTACTACGCCAAGGGTGTTACCACCAAGAAGTCTGATGCCACTACTTTCGTTCCCAACGGCAGCGGCCATATTATCGTCAAGGGTCTGGAAGATGACGCTTATTCCCTGACCGAAATTGCCACCGATAAGGGCTATGTGCTGCTGAAGGAAGCGGTCAAGATCGTGATTACCACCAAGGAAAACGGCGCCTGCGAGAAGTGCGGCGCGAAGCTGCTGACCGCTTCTGCTACGGTCAATGGCAAGGACGTCACTATGACCGATGGCAACGCCATTGTCCCCCTGACCGTGATTAACAACCCCGGCTTTGATCTGCCCAAGACGGGCGGCTACGGCACTTGGATGTTCACTATCGGCGGTGTGGCCCTGCTGGGTGCTGCGGCTTTCATCGTGGTGAAGTCCCGCAAGCATAAGAGCGAGCAGTGAAACGCTGGCTACTGGCGGCGGCTTGCGGTGTTGTGGCACTGGGGCTTCTGCTTTACCCGCTGGTGGGAGAACTCTTGAATGAGAAGTACCACTCTGATGTGGAAACCACCTACACCGCGGCCATTGCAGATACCGACGACGCCGAGCTGACTGCCCAGCGGCAGGCGGCGGAGCAGTACAACGCCATGCTGGCCAAAGCGACGATCTCTGAGGGAGGGGCATCCGCCCCTCCCTTGGCCTACGCCGACCAACTTACGGTTGGTGGAGTCATGGCGTATGTGGACATCCCCAAGATCAACGTGTACTTGCCCGTACAGCACGGAACGGGAGCCGACACGCTGGAAAAATCGGTCGGCCATGTCGTAGGAACGTCTCTGCCGGTGGGCGGAAGCGGCACCCACGCCGTGCTGTCAGCCCACAGCGGCATGGCATCGTCCAAGCTATTTTCGGATATCGACCAGCTCGCAGAGGGCGATATATTTTACATTCATGTGCTGGGCGAGGTACTGGCCTATGAGGTAGACGCCATCAACACGGTGTTGCCCACGGATACGAGCCTGCTCCAAATCGAGGATGGCAAGGATTTGGTCACGTTGGTGACCTGCACACCTTTCGGTATCAACACCCACCGGCTTTTAGTTCGAGGGCACCGTGTTCCTTACACCCCCGAACAGGCATCTGCCGCAGAAGAAAAGCCCGTGGCTTCCTCGTGGACACAGCATTACCTCACCGGCTTGGTCATCGGCCTTGGCGCGGTGGCCATGGTCGGCGGTGCTTACTTTTTGGTAAGGAGGGTACGCCATGCGTAAGACATCTCTCGTACTGGCGGCGCTGCTAGCCGTGGTGGGTGTCTGTGTCATGCTATGGCCGGTGTTTGCGGGACACAGGCTGCAAGCCGACACGAACGAAGCCGTGCAGAACTTTTTGGCCGAGCGTAATGAGCCGGAGCAGAAATGCCCTGAACTGCTGGCGGCCTTACAAGTCTACAATCAGCGTATCTACGTCGAAAAGCAATCCGGCCTTGTTGATCTGGAAGCCTGCGAAGAACCTGCCGCCGACCTATCCGCCTACGGTATCGAGGACGAAATCATCGGCGTGCTGGAGATACCCGCCATGGAACTGACCATGCCCATTTACTTAGGCGCATCTGACAGTCACCTCGCCGCAGGTGCTGCGGTGCTTGGCAACACATCAGCTCCCATTGGTGGCGACAACACCAACTGCGTTATCGCAGGCCACCGTGGGTGGCGCGGAGCGGACTACTTTCGGCACATAGATAAGCTGGCTGTAGGCGATACTGTAAAGCTTACCAACCTGTGGGAAACGCTGACCTACACTGTAGCCGACATTCAAATTATCCAGCCTCATGAGGTGGAGAAAATTAAAATACAGCAGGGCCGCGACCTACTGACACTGCTGACCTGCCATCCCTACGCCAGCGGTGGCAAGCAGCGCTATGTAATCTATTGCGAACGAACCGAAAATTAGGAGGAAACTATGAAAAAAGCAATTTGTATCATTCTGGCCGTGGCGGGTGCTGCGGCCATTTACTTTACCCGCCGTACCCGGCCCCGCGGCCGCAGGGAGATGTGAGCCGTGGGCAGCATTCATATGGTGGGCCGGGCCACCTTCGCCAACGGAGACGTCATCCCCTACTATGACGCGAACGCCTTTCTGGACTGCATCCGCGAGGAGCTGCCCTATCGGGACAGCACAGGCTTTCGCTATGAAGTCCTGACAGACGATCCCGCTGTCCGCAAGGCGGCGGACGATATTTTATTCGACTTCATGGGGGAAGAAAATCCCCATGAGTTGGCAGACTATATGAAGATGGGAGGGCTGTAAGTGGACATCAGCAGAGAAATGGTAACATTTCTGCGGAAGCAGTACCCGCCCGGTACCCGTATCCGGCTGGATGAGATGGACGATCCCTTCTCGCCGGTACCGGCAGGAATGACAGGAACGGTGGAACACATCGACGACGCGGGGCAGTTCCACATGAAATGGGATAACGGTCGGACGTTGGCCCTCATCCCCGGCGTGGACAGCTTTACCGTCCTGCCGCCCAAGCTCAGCGTGATGAAGCTGTATATGCCCCTCACCGCCGACCTGTACGAGCGGGACGAATGGGGCAATATGCCGGAGGAGCCGGAACTGCTGTCGGGACGGGAGCTGGTTCAATATGAGGATAACATCCGCAGTGCCCTTGTGAAGTACCGGATGCCGGAGGAGGTCACCCGCGGCCTTATGAATTGGTACAATAAGCCTGATGCTGTAAATAACAAGGTGCGTTCTGTTACATTCGGCGCGGAACTGCGCGGTGAGCAGCTCTGGGGTGTAGCGGAGTGTCAGCTCTGGCATGAGCTTTCCGCAACGGAGCTGACCACACTGAAGGAGTTTATCACCGGTCAGGCGTCGGACGGTTGGGGCGAGGGCTTCGAGCAGCGGGAGATCGCCATCGGACGAGGCAATGAACTGTACGTCCATCTGTGGCAGGATCACGACTGGAGCATCCAGACGGAGCAGGAGCGGTTTTGCCCCCATTTGGACAAGCTGCCGGAGATGTGCTTCACGCTGCTGCCGGGGACGGGACAGCTCATCTGCGTCAAGCGCGGCGAGAGCGGGTACTATCCCAGCGACTGGTCTACGGATGATCCCCACGAAAACCGCCTCATTGCGGATGATCAGAACCGGAAGCTGGGTGTGACGCCCGCGCAGGAGGAGGCCATGAAGATCGGAAGTATGTGCGGCTGGGACGTACCCGGCGCAGACCCCGATAACTGTGATGACATCGTGCAGCGGCGAGGAGGAATGGAGCTTGGATAAAGTTGTTTTTTCTGTATATCTTGGCAACCCCGATAACGACAACGGCACCACGCTGGACTTGCCCGCCAAGCCGTGGGCAATGCGGGACGCGCTGGAGAAGCTACGATTGCGGGAGGGGCAGGAACCCTACTGGCAGGTGGAGGACTTGGGTCGATACGACTTTCTGGAGTTCCACTTAGACAAGTGCGGCCTGTATCACTTCAACGCGCTGGCAGAGCAGCTCAGTACGTTTAACGAGGCAGATGCCATAGCCTTCGAGGGACTGGTGCAGATGGAGAGCGACAAGCTGCATCAGGAGAACGGCGGTGAGCTGACGATCCAGCGGATGCTGGATCTGGCGTACAGCGTAGACTGCTGCCATGTGGTACCGGAGGTCAGGGGCGACGCGGCGTTGGGGAAATTCTATGTAGAAAATGACTTCCTGCAGGAGCTGGAAAAGATTCCGGACAAGGTGCTGGAAATGTTGGACTACGCCAAGATCGGCAAGACGATGCGGCAAGGCGAAAACAGCGTCATTACACCCCACGGCTATGTGGAACAGCACTCTGAGCTGAAGCAGGCTTCCGCCGATTTAGGCAAGCCACCCCGGAAACCGGCGTATATGATGCGGTTTCTGTGCTCCAATGAGCACCAGACCATGTCGCTGAACCTGCCCGCATCGCAGGCAGAACTAAACGCCGTGCTGATGCGACTGGATCTGGACAGCTGGCAGGAGGTGTATCTGGAATGTGAAGATACTGCCATGCCGGAGATGTGGTCGTTCACAGATATGGCCTATGATGGGATGGAGCAGCTCAACCGGTTTGCGCGGTGCTTGGAGGAGCTTGACATGAATGGTGAGCTGGTGAAGTTCAAGGCGATTGCCCAGCAGCTGCAGCTTTCCCGGCTGGAGGATGCCATTGCTTTGACCGGCCATCTGGACGAATACAGCTTCGAGCCGGATATCCACTCACCCAGAGAGCTAGCGCGGGATGAACTGAGCGTCATCGCCGGTGAGAAAGAGGGCAAGCTCCTCCTGCCGCATCTGGACTTGGACGCCTACGGTCAGGACGTGATGCGACGGGATAACGGTGTCCTTGGCGATTACGGCTACCTTGCCCGTCTGGACGGTCAGCCGATTCAAGCCCTGAGACAAGAAATGGAGCTGACCATGTAAAGGAGAAATTTATGCAACGAGAAACCATTGCGCGGTATCTGGAGGAGGGCTACAAAGGCAGGAAGAATGCCATCAGCAGCCGTGCGCTGGAAAAGGCGCTGGGCCTGAGCGGCAATGAGCTGCGAAAGAAGATCAACCGCCTGCGGTGTGACAGCATACCCATCTCGGCTTGCCGGGGTGGGTATTTCTATGCCGAGACAGCGGCGGAGGTCTATGACACCATCCGGAGTCTTGAGAAGATGCGGGATGGGCTGAACGCCGCCATTGCAGGTCTGGTGCGGTCGCTGGATGGCTTTAGTAAGGAGCTGGACAGCGGATGAACATACCGTTAGCCAAGCTTATTCCATGGAAAGGCAGCAAAGCGCAGTTGATGTGGGCCATCCAGAGTCTGATGCCGGTACATTACAACAAATTGGTGGATGTTTTTGGTGGGAGCGGCTGTGTGACCTTGAATCTTCAAACGCCGCGCGGCGTGCTGCGGATCTATAACGATCTTGACAGCAACCTTTATAACATGATGTATTGCGTCAGGGAGAAGCCGGTGTCCGTGATCACAGAGCTAAAATATATGCAAAACTCTCGCGAGGAGTTTGAGACCATGCTCCGTGCTTTGAAAGACAAAGATTTTGCCGGAAAAGATTTAGCGGAAGAACTGGAGCTGACGCAGATCAGTTTCCCGCCTGCACAGGCGGAGGAGATCAGTGCGATGCTGATGCAGCGTGCCATCCCACCGGACGCGCAGCGGGCGGCAATGTTCTTTTTGCTCCACAACCTCAGCTACAACGGGCTGGGAACAGAGTTTGCCGCGCTCGACCGTGATTGGGATAGATTCGAGCATCAGATCACCAGATGTGCGCGGATCTTGCAGCACATTCCCATGGAGAACCGGAGCTACAAGGATATCTTGAGCAAATATGACGCACTGGATACGGTTTTCTATTGTGACCCGCCGTATCTTGGCGCGGAAAAGTATGGTGTACCTTTTTACAGGTCGGATCATCAGGAACTGCATGATATGCTGGTCACGCGAAAAAGCTTTGTGATCGTGTCCTACAACAAGAAAGACGAGATCAAAGAACTATATAATGACTTTTTCATCTTCGAGGTGGATCGACCGAACAGTATGTCAAAAAAGAAGGAGGATCGTTATGAGGAGTACATTATGACCAACTATGATCCATCTATGTTTGCACCACAGATATCCTTCTTCAATAACTACGACAACGGAAAGAAAGCCTGTACGTTAGTACATACACCCCAATACCCACTGAAAGAAAAATAGGAGAAAAATATGACTTGTGAGATGGAATTCAATCAACGCGGACTTCAGATACCCAGCGAAATACTTGCGGCTCTGGCGCTGGCGGACATTACGCTGGAAGCCCATATGTGCCGGCATCTTATCATGCTGATGCCCCAGGCCATGACAGCCTTGGAGCTCATCGACGTGCTGGAGGGAATGCAGGGGGCCTTCGACCAGCTTCTGAACGGCCTGATCGCCGCCTGCCGCCCCATGTGCTGCCATCGCTGTCAAACGGTAGACGAGGGGCACTATGATCTCTCTCAGGTGCCGGAACAGCTCTTGGCTGTGCTGATGGACAATGACTGCTGTAAGGGACTGTTGGCAAGGCGTCTGGAGACGGGAGAGACTGTCTATGGAGAATGAGCAAATGTACTCCTACACGGCAAAGGAAGCACGGGAACGTGGTGAGCTGGAGCAATGGCGGGCCAACTATCGCGCCAACTGCGCCTGTGCCGGAGCCATCGAGCTTGCTATCCGCGAGGACTTCGATGGAATGCACCTGAAGGAGGATTGTGCCAAGCGTGTCATAGACCACTACGGCTATAAGCGAACAGCCTTTGTGCTGTCCAACACCTTGCAGGAGCATTCCTATGATGGCCGCTATCACCCGACAAATATGCAGTGGAGCCAGAGCATCTATATTCCTCCCGATGGTGACCATCGCTACGCATTTATGGTGGGCAGTCATCCCGCGGTGCTGGACGGGTTCGTTACGCAGTATCGGGCGGAGCTGGCAAAGCTGCACCTGTTTGGAGCAGAGCACTGTGCGCC
>CAKTSA010000049.1 GCA_934597585.1 uncultured Oscillospiraceae bacterium | reverse complement strand
TTCTCTTGATGCTTTGATTGTAATGCGATTTGTACGGCTTGTGAAGTACGCACAATATTGTGGTATGGTTACCTCCGAGTAACGATCAGAACTTGCCGTTCTGATTCTGCCAGGTGGACTGGTCTGCGATGGTCTCCATCACATCCCAATGCTCGGCGATCTTGCCGTTCTCCACGCGCCACAGGTCATAGTAGCTGGTGGGCGTACCGCCGAAGGTGCCCTCGCTGACGGCAAGGACGAAATTGCCCTCCGCCAGAACCATGTGAACTTCATCGTACACCATGGAAATGCCCTGCTCCGCCAGAGCACCCAGCGCGGCGTTCAGACCGGACACACCATCGGCAATGCCGCTGTTGTGCTGGATGTAGGCATCACCGTCAAAATAGTCCGGAGTCTTGTCCAGATTGTTGCCCTGCATGACATCGTAGAGGAAATTCTTGACCAACTCACGGTTTTCCTCGGTCTTGTCCAGATCCGTGATCTCCATCGTGCCGTCCGTCTGGGTGTGACCGGAGGGATTCGGCTCGGCCAGCGCCGCCAGATTGTCCCAATGCTCAGCGATCTTGCCATTTTCGTCAAAGCGGAAGATGTCAAAGGCGACCTGCTCACCGGCACCGGCAAAATTGTAAATCGTCTGCAAGAACACCTTGTCGCCGTCCTCAAAAGCACGGATGTTGTTCACAGTGGTTTTCACATCGGCGGATGCGAGATATTCCACGGAACCGATAAAGGCATCCGCACCGGTGCCGTATGCCAGATTGTGCTGGATGTAGCCATCCGCCAACAGGCTGCGGGCGGTGTCCGTATCGCCGGTGGCAAAGGTGTCGATGAGCGCCAGCGCCTTTTCGGTCTGGCTCTGTTCCTGCCGGACAGACACCGTCTGCTGGGTGGGTTCCACGGATGTTTCAGGCGCAGCCGTTTTAGCGCCGCAGCCGGTGAGTGCCGTGCCGATCATGGCAAGAGCCATCGTGAGAGAAAGAATTTTTTTCATTTTGAGTGACCTCCTTGGTAATTGGGCTTGCTTTCGTTTGCCTCTGGCATTATAATAATACCGTAGCTCCAATTCGTAAAGTAAGCACAATATTGTGCTGTAGTTACCAAATAGAAACTAATGGGTAGTTACCAGAAAGAAACGATTGCGCCGTTACTGGGTTTTCCGGCGTTTCGGCGCTTCCAAAAAATTTTTTCGGAGGGATTGAAATGATCGAAGCAAAAGCAAAAACTGAGCTTCCTGCCTGTCCTGTGGAGACCACGCTGACCCTCATCGGGGATAAGTGGAAGGTGCTGATCCTGCGTGACTTACTGCCGGGAACGAAGCGGTTCGGGGAGCTGAAAAAGTCCGTAGGCAATGTGTCCCAAAAGGTCTTGACCGCCCAGCTCCGAGCAATGGAGGAAAACGGGCTTGTTCACCGTGAGGTCTACGCAGAAGTGCCGCCGAGAGTGGAATATTCGCTGACGGAACTCGGCAAAAGCCTGAAGCCCATTCTGGATTCCATGTGGGCATGGGGGGAAGCATATAAGGCTAAACAGTAAAAAAGGGACTGTTGCAAAATAGATTTTTTAGAAAACTGTCCTAATAATTTAGCGGTAGAAATCACGATTGTTTCACGATTTCTACCGCTATTTCTAACTTTTAGAAGGGCGTATTTTCACAAATTTCTATTTTGCAACAGCCCCTTTTTCTTATGTTGAAGTCAAATCATTCCAAAATGTTTCAATGCCTCCGTAATGGCTCTTTCCTTCTCCGGCGGGCACTGGGGCTGCTTGACGTTTTCAGACTTTGTCTTGTTGTAATTCTCACGCTCGATGATGCCGTACTTCTGCTTCACCTGTGCGATATACAGACTGCTGACCTTCAAGCCGCTATGCTCAAGAACGTAATCCTTGATCTGACCATAGGTTGCCGCCCCTCTTTTATCCTGCACCAGTTCCTCAACACCCACATCAATGTTGATATGTACTGCCGGTTTTCTCAGAACTAACTGGCATACCGTCTCTACATGGGCGCAGCGGGGGAAGAGGTCGGCGGCGGTGGTGGTGGTTAGGTGGAAGCCGCGGGGTTTCAGCAGGGCGATGTCTCTTGCCAGGGTGGCGGGGTCGCAGCTGATGTAGACCAGGCGCTTGGGGGACATGCGGGTGATGGCTTCGATGGCGTCGGCGTTCAGGCCCTTGCGGGGGGGATCCACGGTGATCACGTCCGGGCGGATGCCCGATTCCTCCAGGCGCAGGGCGGCCTCTCCGGCGTCGGCGCAGAGGAATTCGGCGTTTTCAATGCCGTTGCGCCGGGCGTTGTCCCGGGCGTCCTCCACCGCCTGGGGGATGACCTCCACCCCCAGCACCTTTCCGGCAGAGGCGGCCATGGCCAGGGTGATGGTGCCCACGCCGCAGTACAGATCCAGCACCAGGTCGTCCTTTGTGATGCCGGCCAGGGCAATGGCGGCCCGGTAGAGCCGCTGGGCCTGGTGGTGGTTCACCTGGTAAAAGGAGCGGGGGGACAGGCGGAAATTCAGGCCGCACAGGGTATCCTCGATAAAGCCGGGGCCATAGAGGGTGATGAATTCGTCGCCCAGGACGGCGTTGCCCTTTTGGGTGTTCACGCTGAGCACCAGGGTCGCAAAGCCGGGAATCCCCTTGAGCCGCTCCACCAGCTCCGGCACGTGGGGGAGCTTTCGCCCGTTGACTGCCAGGCACACCAGAATCTGCCCGGAGACCTCCCCCCGGCGGACGTAGATGTGCCGCAGCAGGCCGGTGTGGGTGGTCTCGTCGTAGACCGGGATGCGGCAGCGGTTGACGTGATCGATCACGGCGTCCTTTACCTGATCCGTCTGCTGGGGGAGGATCAGGCAGCGGGAATTTTCCACCACGTCGTGGGTGCCCGCCCGGAAGAACCCGGCGTAGGCCCGGCCCTTTTTGCTGGCCACCGGGTACTGAGCCTTGTTGCGGTAGCCGCAGCAGTCCGGCGCGGCCAGGATGGGGACGCTTTCCAGCTGCTCCCCTGCCAGCCGGTTCAGGCAGGTCTGCACCCGGGCCGCCTTCAGGCGGCTCTCCTCCGCGTAGTCCATGTGCCAGAAGTCGCAGCCGCCGCAGAGCTTGGCCACCGGGCAGGCCCGGTTGACCCGGTGGGGGGATTTTTCCAGAAGCTCGGTGATCTTCCCCGCCGCCCAGGTCTTGCGCACCACCTCGATGCGCACCCGCACCCGCTCGCCCACAATGGCGTTGGGAACAAATACAGCGATCCCCTCAATGTGCGCAATTCCCTGCCCCTGGGCAGTATAGTCCGTGATCACGGCCTCGTAAACCGCATTCTTTTCCAGCACAGCAATTCTCCTTGCAAATGATTTAATGTCTAGGGAAGCTCTGATTAAATCGGCAAGAGCTGACAGTGAGAGATTTTTCACCAGATGAAAGTGTCAAAAGCGGAGGAATACTTTGTGTATTTCCCGCTTTTGATACTGCACAGCTGGGGAAAAAGATCCACTGCTCAGCCGCAGGCGATTTATTCAGAGGTTCCCTAAATTATACCATGGGTTTTCCCCGGCGTAAAGTCCCAAGGGGCGTGCCAAAAAAATCCGGGCGAGTTGAACTCGCCCGGAAAAATACTATAGCTCGGCTTGCAGGGTGCAGACGCTGCTGCCGGGGATCAGGGTGAAGGGGACGCAGACGTGGCAGGTCTTGCCGGTGGTGATCTGCTCCCGCAGAACCCGGTAGCCGGTTTCGGCCAGGGCCTGAGCGGACTGGGCCACGGTGGTGAGCCGGGGGATGAAGTACTGCCCATAGGGCAGGCCGTCGAACCCGGCCACGGAGATATCCTCCGGCACCCGCAGGCCGTGGTCATGGATGCAGCGCATGGCCCCCAGGGCCATCACGTCCGCCATGGCAAACACGGCGGTGATATCCTCCCGGCGGGCAAGAATCTTTTCCATGGCCCGGTAGCCCCCCTCAAAGGAGAAGCGGGTGGCGCCATAGGCGGCGACCTCCACCCCTGCCTCGGCCAAGGCCCGGCGGCAGCCCTCCAGCCGGTTCCGGCTGATCTCCGAAACCTCCAGGTCGCCGCCGATCACCGCGATCCTGCGGTGGCCGCTGTCCACCAGGAAGGAGCAGACCGTCCTGGAGGCGGCGATATCGTCCGTGGTGACGCTGGACAGGCCGCCGAAGGGCAGACCCTTTGCCGAGTTGGTCACCAGCACGGTGGGCAGGCTCAGGTGCTTGTAGTCGGCCAGGAAATTCTGGGCGGTGCCGCCGAAGAACAGGATGCCCAGGGGCTTGCGCTCCCGGGAGAGCTTCATGGCCCGGCGCACCTCGTTGTCGTCCTCGTCGATGTAGTCCACCAGCAGCGGGCACTGCTCCTGCACGGCCAACGCCTGGGTCACCTCCACCATGCGGGCGAACAGCTCGTTGGCGCTGCCCTTGACGATCACCAGCAGCGAATCGCTGTTCTGCTTTTTCAGGCTCTGGGCGTTGGCGTTGATCTCAAAGCCGTACTGCTGCGCCAGGGCGAGAATCTGCTCCCGGGCCTTGGGACTGACGTTGGGCTGGTGGTTCAGCGCCCGGGAAACGGTGCCCAGGGAGTAGCCGGAAAGCTTTGCCAGATCCCGGATGGTCATATCAGCCCTTTACCGCACCGGCGGCCACACCCTTGATGATGTGCTTCTGGCAGAAGATGTACACAATGATGATGGGAATGATGCTCAGCATGATGACGGCCATGGTCGCACCCAGGTCCACGGTGCCGTAGCTTCCCTTCAGATACTGCACATGGATGGGGATGGTCATATACTTGGTGCGGTCCAGCACCAGGTAGGGCAGCAGGTAGTCGTTCCATACCCACATCAGCTCCAGGATGCCCACGGAGATCAGGGTGGGCTTGAGCATAGGCAGCACCACCTGGAAGAAGGTCTGCACCGGGGAGCAGCCGTCGATGGCCGCAGCCTCCTCAATTTCGATGGGCAGGCCCTTGACAAAGCCGGTGAACATGAAGATGGCCAGGCCCGCGCCAAAGCCCAGATAGACGATGGGGATGGTATAGGGCGTGTTCAGCTTCAGCTTGTCGGCGGTGAAGGTCAGGGTGAACATGACCATCTGGAACGGGACGATCATGGAGAACAGGCACAGGTAATAGAAGGTCTTGGAGGCCAGGCTGTTCACCCGGCAGATATACCAGGCGGACATGGAACAAAACAGCAGGATCAGGGCCACGGACACAACGGTGATCAGCAGGCTGTAGCCCACCGACTTCATAAACGGATAGTTGCCGAAGGTCATGCCCTTGATGTAGTTGGCCCAGCCCACGAAGGTCTCGGAATTGGGCAGCGCAAAGGGGTTCAGGTTGACGGCGTTGTTGGTCTTGAAGGAGTTGATCAGCACCTCAACCACGGGCATGATCCAGGCAAGGCACAGCACGGTAAAGAAAACCGTCATGACCTTGCTGAGGTTGGAATAATAGCTGTGCTTTTTCATTACTGCTGAACCTCCTTCCGGCGGGTGACGAATTGCTGGGTCAGGGCGAGGACGGCCACCAGGATGAAGAACACCACGGCCTTCGCCTGGGCAACGCCGTGCCACTTCTTGCTGATGGTGTAGGTGCTGTAGATGTTCAGCGCCAGCAGCTCGGTCATGTTGACCTTGGAGCCGTTCATAATCACATTGGGCAGGCCGCCGGTCAGGGCCATGTTCTGGTCAAAGAGCTTGAAGGAGTTGGTCAGCGTCAGGAAGGTGCACACGGTAATGGAGGGCATCACGTTGGGGATGATGACCTGGAACAGGCTCTGACTGCCGGTGGCGCCGTCGATCTTTGCCGCCTCCAGCATATCCTCCGGCACGGATTGCAGTCCGGCAATGTAGATGATCATCATGTAGCCGATCTGCTGCCAGGCCACCAGGATCACCAGGCCCCAGAAGCCATAGGTGGCGTTGGAGGTCAGGTAGGTGCCGTAGCGCTTCAGGATGCCGTCGAAGATCATGCTCCAGATATAGCCCAGCACCACGCCGCCGATCAGGTTGGGCATGAAGAACACGGTGCGGAACAGGTTGGAGCCGCGCATCCTCTGGGTCAGGGCGTAGGCGATGAAGAAGGCGCACACATTGATCAGGATCACGGACACCACGGCAAAGCCCGCGGTATTCCAGAACGCCCGGGCGAACCCTGCGTCCTTAAAGGCCTTGATATAGTTGGAAAAGCCCACCCACTTGGCGTCCTTGGGCGTATTGAAGCTGCAGAAGGACAGGTAGATGCCCTGCATGAACGGCCAGATGAAGCCGATGATGAAGGAGGCAAAGGTGGGCAGCAGGAACAGCGGCGCGTATTTGCGGATCGGCCGCTGCACCAGGGACAGACGTTGTTTTTTCGCCAAGAGGAATCATCCTTTCTATACTGGGGTAAGGGGTGCAAAAAGGGGCGGGCAGTGTGCCCGCCCCTTTCATTGGGTCAATTTGTTGATTAGCCGTTAACGGTCTCGTACTCGATGGCCCAGCCGTCCACGAAAGCGGAGACGACGGCATCCCAGTTGGCGTCGGTCTGGTCAGCGGAGTAAGCAGCCAGAGCGGTGACAACGGTGGCTCTCCAGGAGTCCACGTTGGGGGTGTAGCTGAAGACCCAGGTCACAGCGTACTTGCCCTCGGACAGCAGCTTGTTGCCGTCAACGATGAACTTGTTGGTGGAGTCGGGGCAGTGCTTGAAGGGAACGGCGCCCAGCTGCTCAACATAGGTAGCGGAAGCGTCGGGATCGGTGACCAGCCATACCAGGAAGTCGATGGAAGCCTTCTGATCAGCCTCGGAGGCCTTGGCGTTGATGGCCCAGCAGTTCTCGGTGCCGGAGCACAGGCCAGCGTCCTCTTCGCCTTCCACGCCGCAGTAGATGGGGATCATGGCCAGCTGCTCGTCGGTCATGCCGGCTTCCTTCAGGCCAGCGTACTCCCAAGTGCCGTTCTGATAGAAGGCAGCCTTGCCCTCGATGAACTGCGCCTTGGACTCGTCGCCGGTGGAGGTGCTCAGCGTGGTGGGATCGGCAGCGGAATCGGTGATGTACAGATCCCAGATGTTCTTGAAGTTGTCCAGGTAGGCGCCGGTGATCTCAGCGGGAGCCTCGGTCACGTCGTCGTCACGGAACTCGTAGAACAGGGGCATATTGGCCAGGTGGCCGGAGAAACGCCAGGAAGAGGAGCCATCCAGACCGGCGGCGGAGAAGGCGTCGAAGCCCAGCTCGTCAGCGCGGGCGTGGATGTCGTCGGCAACAGCCTTCAGGGAAGCGAAATCAACGATCTCGTCCACGCTGTGGCCAGCCTTTTCCAGCAGCTCGGTGTTGACGATGATGCCGAAGGACTCGTAGCAGTGGCCCAGGGCCTTCAGCTCGCCGTCGGCGTTGTAGAGGTTAAAGTCATTGGTGGTCAGCTCGGCAGCGATGGCGGTGTCGGTCAAATCCAGAGCGTACTCATCCCAGTCGTTCAGACCGGCCATGTTGCCGATGTTGAAGATGGTGGGGGCGCTGGTCTTGCCCATCTCAGCGGTCAGGGTGTCGGAGTACTGGCCGGAAGCGGCGGTAACGACCTTGACTTCCACGCCGGTCTTCTCGGTGTAGGTGGCGGCCAGCTCTTGCAGAGCGGCGTCGAACTCGGGCTTGAAGTTCAGGTAGTAAACAGAGCCGGTCTCCTCAGCGGAAGCCATCACTGCCATACTCAGAACCATGGCAACAGCCAGGAGCATTGCAAGAAACTTCTTCATAATAATGATTCCTCCCATATGTTTTTGTCGAAACTGGAACCGTTTCCAATCTCTGCAAATCATTCTATCACCTTTTGTTCCAAATGAAAAGAGTTTTTTTGCGTCTTGCAAATAAATCGCTGTTTTACATAATATTGACCCTGAAAAACTGTTCAATCTGACAATAAACCGCCCCCGCCCCTGGTATTATTTGGCCCTTTGCCCAGATTCCCGTCCCTGCCGCCGTATTTTGTGCGGTAAAGTTCCCTTATTTTTATGGTTGCATTTGGAAGAGGGGGCGAATTATAATGGGCATATCAGAGGCCATGCCGTATCCCACCGTAAAAACAGGAGGAAATGCAGATGAACGAGCAGGAAATTCTTCGCCTTGTGGATGAAACCGTCGCCGGGGGGCCGTATGCGCCCACCTGGGAATCGCTGATGGAGGCCCCGGTGCCGGGCTGGTTCCGCCGGCGGCGGCTGGGAATCTTTACCCACTGGGGGCTGTACAGCGTGCCCGCCTATTCCAATGAGTGGTATTCCCGGAATATGTATATTCCCGGCATGCCCGCCTATGAGCACCATGTCAAGACCTACGGGCCGCAGAAGCAGTTCGGCTACAAGGACTTCATTCCGCTGTTCACCGCCTCCGAATTTGACCCGGATGCCTGGATGGAGCTGTTTTCCAGGGCCGGGGCGGGCTACATCTTCCCGGTGGCGGAGCATCACGACGGCTTTCAGATGTACCGCAGCGACCTGTCCCGCTGGAACGCGGCAAACATGGGGCCGAAGCGGGACATACTGGGCGAGCTGAAGCAGGCCGCCGAGGCGCGGGGAATGCTGTTCTGCACCTCCTCCCACCGGGCGGAGCACTGGTTCTTCATGGGCCACGGCCGGGAATTTGACAGCGACATCCACGAGCCGATGGCCAAGGGGGACTTCTATTGGCCCGCCATGCCGGAGCCGGACAATCAGGACTTGTACAGCAAGCCCTATCCCACCGAGGAATTCCTGAACGACTGGCTGGCCCGCACGGCGGAGATCATTCTGAATTACCGCCCCCGGCTTCTGTACTTCGACTGGTGGATCCAGCATGAGGCCTTCCGGCCCTACCTGAAAAAGCTGGCCGCCTTCTATTATAACTGCGGCAGGCAGTGGGGCGTGGACGTGATGATCTGCTACAAGCACGACGCCATGATGTTCGGTTCCGGCATCCCGGAGGTGGAGCGGGGCGGCTTCGCCGAGGCCAAGCCCTATCCCTGGCAGACGGACACCGCCGTGGCCCGAAACTCCTGGTGCTATACCGACTCCCTGGACTATAAGAGCAGCAACGAGATCATCTGCACATTGATCGACACGGTGAGCAAGGGCGGCAATCTGCTGCTGAACATCGGCCCCAAGGCCGACGGCACCATCCCCCCAGGCGACCGGGCCATTCTGGAGGATATGGCCTCCTGGATGGAGGTCAACGGCGAGGCCATCAACGGCGCGCAGGTCTGGCGCAAGAGCCGTGAGGGCGCGGTCACCATCCGGGAGGGCCAGTTCCAGGATCAGAGCGCCCTGGAATACACCCCGGAGGACTACCGCTTCACCGCCGGCCACGGCGCGGTCTACGCCATCGCCATGAAGTGCCCGGAGGACGGAAATTTCACCATCAAAGCCTTCGCCGACAGCGCCGACCAGAACATGCCGGAATTCCACGGGATCATAGAAAACGTCCAAATCCTCGGCTTTGAAAACACCCCAATCACCTGGCACAAAACCCCCACCGGCCTCCACCTCCACGCCCCCGCCACCCACAGCAATTTCCCGGTGGTCATCAAAATCACAATGAAATAACCCGCCCCGCCACCAAAGCTTCCCTTGGGGGAAGCTGGCAGGCTTGGCGGCTCTTCGGAACCGACAAGCCTGACTGAAGAGGGCCTACCGCAGTACGTCCTTTTTTAAGGGTGCGTTGAAAATGGTACGCGCCAATCCGTAGGGGCTGATACTAGCCGCCCGAAACCTCACGGGTCTGAGCTACCGGTTGAATGAACGTTACCAAAAGTTTCTGAGTCCGTAGGGGTCGGCAATTTGTCGACCCTCAACCTCGCGGTTTCGATAGCACCCCGTTGAATGGCACCAGGCGACGGCCCCCTCCAAAAGCTTCCCTTGGGAAGCTGGCAGCCCGTAGGGATGACTGAAGAGGGCCACCACAGTACGTTCTTTATTGAGGGTAAGTTGAATGGTACATGCCACTCCGTAGGGGCGGATATTAGCCGCCCGAAAGGTAACGAACGTGAGCTGTATAAACGAACCGCTCAATCCCGGTACTCGGCGGGGCGACAAATTGCCGCCCCCTACGAACTCAGAAACTTTTGGTAATGTTCATTCAACTGACAGCTCAATTCCGCGACGTTGCGGGCGGCTGGTATCCGCCCCTACGGACTCAGAATGTTTAACCGTCTACCTTTTTAGTTGGGTCTCTCTCAAAACCATTAGCTGAGTGCCCTCTTCAGTCGCTGCGGCGACAGCTAATTAATTATTGTATCATTGCCACCGGCAATGATTGTAATTAAAGATTCGCTGCGCTCTGCAACACCCCTCAGGGAAGCTCAGGGGGATGTACCCTTTGGGTTATACGTTCATCTTTACTGCTTCCTAAACCGTCGGGTTGAGGGTCGACAAAATTGCCGACCCCTACGGGGGGAGGGGGTTCTTTCGATCCAAATGGCAGGGCTGGCAGAGGCCCCTTTATACATCAAACCCGCAGGCTCTCTGTTGTGGGAGCCTGCGGGTTCTTTTATTTATTCTTCGGTTTTCAGGGCGATGTGCACATCGTCCAGCTGCTTTTGGTCGACGGTGCTGGGGGCGCCCATCATCAGGTCCTGGGCGTTTTTGTTCATGGGGAAGGTGATGACCTCGCGGATGCTCTCCTCGCCGGTGAGCAGCATGATCAGGCGGTCAACGCCGGGGGCGGCGCCGGCGTGGGGGGGCGCGCCGTAGGTGAAAGCGTTGTACATGGCGGGGAACTTGGCCTTGACGGCCTCCTCGCCCAGGCCCACCATCTGGAAGGCCTTGACCATGATCTCCGGGTCGTGATTGCGCACCGCGCCGGAGGCACACTCATAGCCGTTGCATACCAGGTCGTATTGGTTGGCGTTGACGGCCAGCAGCTTCTCGGTATCGCCCTCGGCATCCTCCAGAGCCTTCAGGCCGCCCTGGGGCATGGAGAAGGGGTTATGGCAGAATTCCAGCTGGCCTGATTCCTCGCCGATCTCGTACATGGGGAAGTCCACGATCCAGCACAGGGCGTACTGCTCCTCGTCGAAGTGGCCGGG
>CAKTSA010000048.1 GCA_934597585.1 uncultured Oscillospiraceae bacterium | reverse complement strand
ACACCTCCTGTGCCACCAAGTCCTCGTTCCAATCCTTTTGCACAGGCACCAGCCGCATGGTGGAGATACCCTCCGCACGGAGATAGCCTTCCATCCGTTCTGAGGCATTGTGTCCGGCATCGTCATTGTCCAGACAGAGATACACCTGCCGAATATGCGGATAGGTGCGGAGCATCTGCTCCACCGGTGCGAAGGCAGTTCCGCAGCAGGCCACATAGTTCTGCGTCTGCCAGTCATTCATGTGCAGAGTGATGTAGGACAGCAGGTCAATGGGCGACTCGAAGACATAAAGCGCTTCGCCGCCGCCCGCAAAGTGAAAGCTATACCGTGCGTCGCTGCCCTCCACGGTCTGGCGAAAGCTTTTCCCCTGACTGATCGTACTCCGCAGGTGGGCGTGTCTGGCTGTGCCGTTCTCATCTATGCCGACGAAAACGCAGTTGTGATGCGCCGCATCCTCATAAAGCAGATGGGCGTGGACAAAAAAAGAGACCACCTCACGGTGGATGCGTCGATGCTGTGTCAGGTAGGCAAACACGCGGCGCATATTCCCGTTGGCGGTCGGCAGGGTGAATTTTTTCGGCGGCGATGGGGCTGGTTTCTCATAGACCTGTCCATTGCACAGCAGCAGTGACACGGCATCGGCATAGCCCAGATGATAAAAACGCTGCACGAAGCTGATGGCGTTCCCGCCCTCATGCGTGGCGTGATCGAACCAATGGTTGCCGCGAATGGTGACGCTGTGGTCGCTGACCAGACGCTTGTCTCGTCCGGATGGCAGCAGCTTTTCTCCGCGGCTCCACAGGAACACCTCCAGATCCGTCCGCGCAGCCAGGTCTTTTTGCTCTTGGGTGAAATGAATGTAGGGCATGGTTATCCTCCTCATTATGGTATCATTTGTTCATTCCGCAGGCGCTCCTGCTCCTCGTGGTCGTCCCGCTTGTGGCCCATGGTCATGCGCTTTTCCATCAGCCGCCTGCGGCGCTTGGAATCGATACGCAGCGCAGGCGGGATGACCGGCATATTGCCGCGGAACACACGGCTCATGTGATGGAGCAGTTGAATGACCGCGCCGCCCTCTATTTTGATCTGCGATGTGACCACCTGCTGCGGCACCACAGGCACTTCAGCTGAGAGCGGTATCTGCTGTTCATCAGGCTCTGCCTCGACGGGAGCTTGTTCCGGCACCGGCTGCCGAAATGTTTCCGTCTGCTGAATGATCATATTCTTGATGGTACGGAACTCTTTTTGCTGTACCAGTGGCAGGTGGGGCGGCGTGTTCCGTCCGTAGTAACCGGCGATCTCATCCTTCAGCCGCCACCATTGGTCATAGCAAGCCGCCACCTCCGGGAGCTGCGCCAGCCGCTCCACGATTTCGTCCACCTGCGCCTTGACCTCTTTGGGCAGATAGCCGTAGACGTGTCTGCCATCGACCTGCTCCAACGTCTGAGACAGCTCCCACAGCTTTTGCTCTATCACGGGATCAGTACAGTCGCTGTTCTCCATTGCTGTAATGCGTGTCAAGAGAACATCCCTTGCGGTCTGAACGCTCTCTTTGTAGGCGGCATCTTTCTTGATGTAGAGCTCCTTCATCTCCTCATGGAAGATAGCGTTCGTCATCTTGGAGCGCATGGCGGCGATACCATCCCGCGTGAGATACCCTTTCTTCGGTTCCGCTGACCACGCCATCATGTGAATGTGGGGGTGATGCCCCTCGTCGTGGTACGCCGCGTACCAGCGGAGATCATCTGTCTGAATACGCATAGCTTCCGCAATAGAGGCGCTCTCCTGCTTCAGCAGATTCCGCCACGCGGCGGCTTTGTTGTATCCCAGACGCTCCGCATCCTCACGCCGCAGAGAGAAAATGAACGTCCACACTTTTCCGTCATGAGCCTCCAGCTCGGCCTTTGCCGCCTTGAGATCGGTGACATCTGCCTTGCCGAACAGCCCATGGCCACCGTGCTTTTCGGCACGGGGCCGCTGAGCGATGTAGGACATGTAGCCGCTCTCGGATTCCATCTCGTGCAGATGCGTGTCCAGTGCGGTGGCGATGAACGCGGAGGCCGTGCCCCGATTGGGCGTCTGTAGGTAGTCGCTGTACTCGAAAAGCTCCTTTGCGTCAGGGAAGTCCTTCAGCAGTCTTGCGATGAACTGCTCTTGCTTCCTGGTCACAGGCTGGGTGCTCTGGATGATCTCCACACCGTCCCGCGTGGCGACGTACTCCATATAGCCAGTTGCCTTACCGTTCTTGATGTAGCCGCTTTTTTGTATCAGCCGCGCCATGTGTTACTCCTCCTGATGGAACAACAGCACATCTTTGAAGGAGATGTTGCCGTGGGTGGATGCCACCTCACGGACACTGCTGCCGCGCATCTTGCTGTACTCATCGCGGGTCATATCCACGTCGCCGCCCAGCAGATGGTTGGTCATGTTGTGCTCTACCACCAGCTTGAACAACAGCCTGCCCAGCCGGTCACCGAACACACCCAGCGTTCCTTCCAGCACCTCCTGCATTGCATGAGGCAGGTACGCACCTGTTTTATTTGCGTGAACATAGCCGTCATAGAATCGTATTGCCTTTTCAACGAATTCACTTTGGCTGCCGCAGTTGTCCAGATGGACATCTATTTCCACCATCTCTTTTGCCGCATCTGTAAGCCAAAATGCGTGTTTTCGCTTGTCCGTTGCCACTCTTGATCACCTCCCGCAATAAGCTGTATGACCCCGCAGTTTTTCGTTGTCGTTCTTTGGATTTCAGCTCTTACGACCCCGTAAGCCGCCTTTTTTCGCTTTCATGACCCCTCGGAAAGCGCTCTGGAACTGCCCGCACTGCGGGCAGAAGTGATGCTGGTGGGGCGCTTGCGACCCCACCAGTTTCTCCTGCTCCGCTTTCGGCGCACCGAAAAGCGGGCCGAAATGCCTTCAAACCTCCGGGGCCGCTATCCTTACCCTCCCGCGTTCCTGCGAGGCCACAAACCGGCCCACAAGGGCAAACACGGGGCTACATTTGTATCTGTGGAGACGGCTCCGGCTCCTCTTGAAGCTGCCGGGCGAAATCGTGCAGGCTCATGCCGTTTTGCTGCTGGCAAAACTCCTCCATCTTCCGAGCCAGCACCTCCTGCTCGGCGGCATTCAGGTGATAGCTCCAATTCTCCTCTGTGCCATCTCCCTTGCAGAGGTTCAGCTCCAGCGTATCGCAAGGTCTGCCCTGCGCGATGTCATAGTTGGCGTAGATATTCAGCCAGTCATCATTCTCGTCCGTACACACGAAGGTACCGAAAGCGGCATCCACATCGAACTCAGCCTGCACATAAAAGTTGAGCTTGCCATCCTCCATCATGATCTCATCGCTGAACGAAAAATTCTGCGCGGTGAGATGCCCCGGTGATGTGAGCTCCATACCATCCAGCAGCCCCAGCAGTTTGTGGAACTGCTCCTCCGCCGTTGTGAAGCGTGGACTCGTGGCCTGATGGATAGACGGGATCACATCCCGCATCGCCCACGTTGTCCAACCGTCCATAATGTGGACTGCGGAGAATTCACGCTTGTCAAAATCCAAGTCAAACACGCCGGTGACTTTTCCTGTGTTCTCCATGCGGAGCTGTATCAGGTTTTGATACTCCTCCGGCGTGATAGGCTGCGCCTGCGAATACAGAGAGATAAATTTGCTTGTGCTGTGTTCTGTACTCGTGCAGTACCTGCGGAGCGTCCTTGCGGCATCCAGCAGTTCCTCACCGGGCGTCACGCGGAAGTAATGTTCCTCGCCACCCTCCACAACGTGGTATGCGGAATAGGTACGCACCGCCTCCGCTTCCTCCCGTGCCATACGATCTTCCTCCCAGATCTCTCGGCTGATACGTTTATATTCACGCTCCGGAAGTTGGTTGCACAGTTCATCCAGCACATTTTCCAGATGCTCCTGTAAGGTCTCATCCTTCAGATGATGCTCAATGGCTTCCTTCCATCTGCGGTCAAGCCATACCATGATTTTTTCATGCTGTGCCATGGTTACTTCTCCTGCTGTATAGCTGTTGTCTGCTCGTTTGTCGCCTTCGCCGCCCTCGCCGGTCGGCGGGGACGGGGCGGCGGGGCCAGCAGGCTGTCCACATATTCCCGGATGGGTTCCGGAACCTCCTTCTCATAGAGCTGCCGCAGGGCATCGTCCATGCGGCGCTGGACGGAACTGTTTTTCTTCTTGAGGGCGAACTCCAACGCCTTGAGACGTTCCTCCTCCATGCTGACGGTAACGCAGACCTTTTCCATGCCGCGCCTCACATTTCACCGCAGAGCTTGTACAGTATTACCTTCAGCACCGGCTCATTGTCGCCGCTGTGCAGCTCCAGCCATGTGTCCCGCAGCGCCGCCAGCGGATCATCCAGCGACAACAGATACCGCATCTGCGGGAGAGAAATGTCCTCCCTGCGCTGCACCAACCGGCAGCAGACCTGCGCCGCGTAGAGTTCTTTCGTCCTGCCCAGCAGTTGTTCCGACGTCAAAGTTTGCAGCGTGGCAGTGTAATCCAGATAGTTCTGCTCCAGCTTTTCCAGCAAGGCCCGCCGCATTTCTTTCTCTAATGTGCAAGTAGTTTCGTTCATTTGTGACCTCCTTAGTCGTAGTTGATATACGGTATCTCCAGCCAGTGCGTCCAGCCGCGACCCTGAAGTTGCGTCTTGACCACGCCGTACCTGGTGCCCATGGCCTCAATGACCTGACCGCCGCCGATGTACACGCCGATGTGTCCTGACTTCCAGACCGCCAGTCCCGGCACCTCCGGGATGGTGTCGATGGTGCCTTTGCGCGTGGCGTTGTAGTACATCTGGTTGGCACCAATATCCGGCATCCCGTTGGTACCGTACTCGATCTCCATAGTGTCCGCGTTCAGCCAGCCGTAGCCCTTGATGAGTCCTACGCAGTCGGCAGTGTGCTTGCCCAGCCAGTTATTATGGATGAAGTCCGCGTACTGTCCCACGCCCTCCGGGTACTGGGTCAGCTTGTACTGGAACAGCTCCGGCGTCAGCACCTGACCGTAGGTGCCCCATACATAACCCCAGCCGGACTGCCATGCGTTGGTGACGTAGGCCACCAGATCGGCGGCGTTCTTGGTGGTGGGGCTCGTCAGGTCGGAGATATCCAGTTCCACACCGCTGCCGCCACCGGGCGTATAGCTGCCATTGAAGGTATCGCCGCCTGTGCTGCCCACTACCATGCTGTAGATGTGCGCGGCGTTGGCCTTGTCCTCCTCCGTTACCGGTTCGCCCTGCCATGCCGCCAATTTTTCATACACCGTTTCCAGCGGCAACGGCACTGCCACATAGTAAACGGTGGTCTGCACCACTACCGTGCCATCCTCCAGCACGTCCGTGGTGGTTTCGGTGCGCTCCTCCAGATGGTAGAAGCACTCCACGAAGTTGGCGGCGGCACGGCGGGTAGGGGCGTCGTCGCCAAAGCAGAGGGCATAGAAAACGGCCTTGACCTGCAAGGGATCAAGGCCGCCGCTCTCGGCTTTGGCATTCACGGCGGCGACCGCCGAATCCAGAAGAGAGAAAGCTGTCCGCATCTCGGTGATGTGGTCTTTGTATTCGGTTGGAATTTTGTCTGTGAAGGCTGGGCCATAGAAGGACGCGGACACGGCGAAGTTATTATGCTCCACCGCCGCCGTGCCGAAGCTGCATAGAAACGCTGCCAGCAGGATCAACGGTGAGAGAATAGCGGCAATGACCCAGCCCACCGTCTTGCGGCCTTTTTCCGTAGACAGCACAGCCGCCGCCAGCCGCGCCAGTGTTGCCCCTGTCATCACTTCCCACCCTTTGTGCCGAACAGCTTCGCCTTGTGCTCCGGGGCGATGATCTTCATCATGTACCTGTCGCTGCCACAGCGGAAAAGACATTCACCATTCTGCGCCTTGCTAATGAGGTCGAACTCCGTGTCCTCCATTTGCAGCATATTGGTGAAGAATTGTTTCTCCGTGGTGCCGGGGTTGAAGAAAAACTGATGGGGCGGAATGGCGAACAGAGGCTTGGTCATCTCCCGCACTTCCCGCTGGTTGAAATCCTCCAGATTCTGACTGGCCATCATCAGGGCGGAATCCCGCTTGCGGACACGCTTCAGACAGTTGCGGATGTACTCAATGGCGATGGGGTTGGACAGCCACAGGTACAGCTCGTCCAGTGCTGCCACTGTCCTACCCTCCACCAGCAGCTTATCCGACATATACGCCAGCACATTAAACAGCAGCGCATTCCGCAGGCTCTTAGCGGCGCTCAGCACGCCGCCTACACCGAACACCAGAAACCGATCACTGGTGATGTCTGTATGCCCGTTGAAGAAGTGTGCGTCGGCTCCCACGCACATGGAGTGCAGGCCCAGCAGCACCTCTTGCAGCAGCTCCTTGGTATAGAGCTGGTGGGTATCGGGATCATAGCGGAGGTATTCCTCCTCCAGCAGCGCGTAGAAGTCCGACAGAATGGGATAGTCCATGGCGGTGAGCTGCCGGGGATCGGTATGCTCTGAAATACCCCATTTGGCATAGAGGTTCATCAGCATGATCTCGATGGTGTCCAACTGTGCATCGGAAAAGTCCTTGTACGCCTTAAAGAAGTCTTTCAGAAACGAAACGTGCCGCGCCAAAAATGTATTCTTCCGGAAGGCCTCCGGGGCTGACTCGCCCGGCTCCGGAGCGGTGTCCCAGCACTTCACCTCCAGCACATTGATGTGCCGGTCACCCGCCATCAGGTCGATGAAGCAGCCGTTCAGGTTCCCGCACAAATCTCCCAGCTCATGCTCCGCGTCCAGCGAGATCACGGATTTCCCCGACTCGATCAGGTTGCAGATCAGCAGCTTCATCAGGTATGATTTGCCCTGACCGCTGTTGCCCAGGATCAGGATATTAGCGGAGGTCTTGTCGCTGTCGCGCCGGTCGAAGTCCACCACGATGTTGCTGCCGAACTTGTCCTTGCCGATGTAGAAGCCGTTGGGGTCGGCCTTGCCGGAATAGTTGAAGGGAAACAGATTCGCCACGGAGCTGGCGGGCAGCACCCGCTGGAACTGCGGCCCCAACGCCGCGTAGCCTGCCGGGTTCACCGTAAGAAATCCCTGCTGCTGCCGCAGCACCAGCTTGTCTATCGTCAGCTTGCAGCGCACCAACTCCGCTTCCACACTGGTTTGCAGCAGCTTCAGGCTCTCAAAGCTGTCCGCCATGACCTCCACATAGACCGCACAGTACAGAAGCGGCTCATGCTCACGATCCAGCGCGCCTACCAGCGAGGCCATGTCCTGCAAGTTACTCTCCGCTGTAATGACCCGGCGCAGGTCGTTGGTGTTGGCCCGTTCCAATTTGTTGCGGTTGGTGGCGTTGTGAATGATGCGGTTCTCCTCGGCGGGCGTCACCAATCGGCAGACGATCCGCAGCGTCACACCGCGCCGGTCGCCCAAGCGGCCCAGCAGCGCTTGTGAATCGGTGGCGGCAGGATACTCCCGCAGAGCCCACACGCACCGCCATGTGTTGCCGGAAATATAGTGATCCGTCTCAAATTTCAGCACCCCCGGCGTGATGCAGTCCAGAAAGGACAACACCATCGGTTCCTCCGGGGGTGCTTTCTTGCGTTTGAAGATATGTTTCATAGTCCCTCCATAAAGAAAATGTCCATCCGGGGCTTCAACTCCGGCTCCTGGCCGGTAAACTGCTCCGGCTCCCGAAACTGCGCCGTGTACCGCTGGATCTGGTCATCCGTCAGGGAGCAGAAGCCTCCTTCGTGGTCGTCGCCTACCAGAAAGAACGGGCCGCAGATGATGTCCTCCTCCAGCCACCGGTTGGGTGCCATACCGTTGAGCTTGCCCTCCTCGTTGCAGCAGAGGATAACGCCATCCTCCACATACACCGGCTGGAACAGGCCCTGCACCTCCTGCTGGATGGCAGCCAGGGTATCTTCCATTTCCTTTTCATAGGGAGCCTGTCCCGGCTCTACTTTCAAAATACGCATATCAGCCCTCCTTCACATATCGCTCTCCATCCACGCTGTCATAGACCTCGTGGGATACGTCCCGCTCATAGTAGACCGCCAGCAGCTCCCGCAGCTCCTGCTCATTGGCACGGTGGACGGTAAAGCCGTTATCAGAGAGGTGTTTCTCCACATTGGCCAAGTAGGATTCCGTAAAACCGCTCTCGCCGCGCTGCCGCAGGATCAGGCAGAAGGTACGGGCTGACGCCATGGAGGTCTGGACGCTGTCCAGATGCGCGCAGTCCGCCTCCAGCAGCGCACGGATAGCAGGGTTCGTTTCCTCCTCCAGCCGCTTACGGTAGAAGCTGCGGTTGTCCTGATAGGATTCCTTGGAATCCGTGGCCAGAATCTCCACCTCCGCCATGCCCTTCAGCACATTCATCAGGCTGTAGATGCGCTGGCGCACGATGCTCTCCGGCAGCACATTCAGGTTGCTGGGCTTCAGGATGAGATAAACCAGCTCGCCGTTGGGGGTGCGGATGCTGCGCTCCGTGATCTCGTCGATGCCCAGAAGCTGCTGGGCGGATGGCGGTTTCTTCTTGAAAATGCTCACGGCTATTTCCTCCATTCATAGTATTGACGTCCGAAAAAGAATGCTCCGGCGTAGCGCAGGAAATCCAGCATACTGACGCCATCATGGCGGATGGCCAGAAAGGCATACACGGCGGTGACCACCAGCGGAGCCACGAAGCCGGTCTGTGCCAGCGCCAGCGCAGACAGCAGCAGGCCGATGCCGATCAGCGCCACATCCCGCAGCGCCCACAGCCACAGCATAGGCCGCGCGGTCAGGTTGTCCGGGTATAGGTACATTTCTCTTACCTCAAATCTTCTTGAAATTGGACAAAGGAAAAGGCCACCGAAAACGGTGACCTTTTCCCTTGTGCTTATTAAATTCTGTGGTCGCGCACCCATTGCAGAAGTGCGTCATAATCCATCGTTCCGGACGCCACGGCCAGACCGACCTCCACGACTTCCTCGTTGGTACATTCAAGCCGGATGCCGTTTACCTCCAGAAACGTCAGCATGACGTACATACCGATGCGCTTGTTGCCATCCACAAAAGCATGGTTGGAGATCAGCGTATAGCCGAGCCGTGCGCCCTTCTCCTCCTTGGTGGGATAGAACTCCTGCCCGCCAAATCCGGCGAACGCATTTTCCAAGGCAGAGTCCAGCAGCGCTTCATCTCTGACGCCAATGCTGCCGCCCGTTTCCTGCGCGATAAGCTTATGCAGAAGCAGTACCTTTTCTTTTGAGAACTTAATCATTTGGCAAGCTCCAGAAAGGCAGGCTTATACTTCTTCAAAATCCGTGCGGCCACCACGTCGATCTTTTCATCATCTGTCATATCGATCACAGGCGATGTGTCCAGATCCACCAGCATATACTTGGGCCGGTTATTCTTGAAAATTACTGCCTGTCCATTTTTCTCGGCAATACGAGTTACTCTCGAAAAGTTCTGATTGGCCTCGGAGACAGAAACGATCATATTCGTGTCAATTGTCATAGCGAACACCTCCTACATCTATTATACGCAGATGTAGGTAAAAATCAACCTACAATTTTGACGACGGTATTCGCTGACAGTGACACAAAAGAGTAACGCCGCGATTGCGGCGCTGCTCTCGCTTTACTCCGCCTCGTCGGCGGTATCGTTCAGCTCCCGTTCGATAAGGCCTAGGATGAAGTCCTTCTGCTTCAGGCCGTTCCGGGCGAGGTAGTCTTTCAGTCGCTCGAAGAGCTCCTCCGGTACCTGAAAGGCGATGGTGCGATTGTTGGTGTTCATAGTCCTTGCTCCTCCGTCAAAATGTTCTTTGAGTATGTCTGTGATGTAGTCGGACAGTGTCTGTCCGCGCTGCTCCTGCTCTGCCCGAAGCCGCTGGTGCAGGGACAGCGGGATAGGCGCGCAGAGGTTTTTCTTTTCCTCCATGATGGATGCTCCTTTCCGCCTCCCGTGAGGCAAACAAAGCATAGCCCAAACACCGCGATAAGGCTATTGACAAGTACAACGAGAATGCAAGCGCAAACGAAGCAGAATGGACAAGTTATTCCATTCCTTCGCTCTCCCGTATGGTATCCGCCATGCATCTCATCACGAAATCCACGCAGGGGATCGCCACGCTGTTGCCCAGCGCCTTATAACGGGCACTGTCGGACGCGCCGGGAATGTCCGTCCAGCCGTCTGGAAAGCCTTGCAGCCGTTCGCATTCCAGCGGCGTTAGGCGGCGGATAAGGAGAAACGGCAGATCTTTATCACCGGCAGGCTCACAGGTGTAGAGATCCATGACGCATTTGCCCTGATCCACATACTGATCCACACCCTTTTCATCTCCGCTGCACAGTGCGCCGACCACATCCGAGGTGCAGCACACCGCGTGGCGATCCATGGTATTCAGGGTGTACATCACGTTTTCCTGATATCCAATACCATTGCCGCCGTTCTCCGGTTTCCGGTCGATGGCGTTGCCGGTGATGCAGTAGATAGGCTCCTCTACCAGCGGCACATTGTTGCCGCCCGTCCCGTAGCGGGCCGACATGGTGGGAGCCACATCGCCTACCTGATGATACCGGGCGTCGATGCCGTGGTTTTCAAACACCAGCGGCTGGTGCCCATGCTCCTGTGCCCGCAGCGTACCAGTCATATCCTCGGACAGCTCCATGACCTGTCCGCCCTGATCGTTGATGCACAGCACAGAGGGCATACTGTTGCCGCCCGCGCTGCCCTTCAGTGTCGGAGTTACCTCCTCGCTGTAGCCGATGCCTCCGGCAGTCGCTCCCGCGCCTGCGGAGAAGCTGGCCACAAAGGTCTGCTGCTTCATACCCGGCTGTGCGCCCAGCGCACCGGCCTTGTCGCCCAGATCACGGACTTCATCCCGCTGGTTGGCCGCAAACGCCACCGGCGCACCGGCAGTCTCGCCCAGATCGATGCCCTCGTCCCGCTGGTTGATGTGGTAGGCTTTCAGCAGTCCCAGCCGGAGCAGCGTCACCAGATCAGCCATACGCAGGCCACTTTGCAGCTCCAGCGCTTCCCGCAGCGTATCCGGCAGCACCTTGCCGCGTCGTCTGGCCCTACGGAGGATGCCCAGACAGGCTTTCCGGCTCAAAAAGTATCTGCGATGAGGATGGGGCTCCAAAATCCGCCACAAGGAAGATCCTCTTGCGGCTCTGGGGGA
>CAKTSA010000047.1 GCA_934597585.1 uncultured Oscillospiraceae bacterium | reverse complement strand
CCCTTTTTCTTCTTTGATACGATTAAAACGCCAGCTCTCGCATAACGAGAACTGCCGTTCTTTGACAGGCTGAAAAAAAGATGTCTGCCTTGCGGCAGACATCTTTTTTGCATTCGTTACGCCAGGTCGGGGAAATTCTTTACCACGGCGGCGCAGCGGGGGCACAGCTCGGGGTGCTGGGCATCGCTGCCCACAGTGGGCAGGACCTTCCAGCAGCGCAGGCACTTGGCGCCGCTGGCGGGGCGGACGGCCACGGTCAGGGCGTCGCCCACCTCCACGCGCACCTGGGAGACGATCAGCAGATCGGCCAGCATGGCGGCGTCCATCTGGGCCAGGAAGGCATCCTCGGCGCCGACGGTCAGGTCCACCTCGGCCTCCAGACTCTTGCCGATGGTCTTGGCGGCACGGGCCTGCTCCAGCTCGCCGTTGACGGCGTTGCGGAGGGCGGCGATGCGGCTCCACTGGGCCATCTCATCCTCGCTGAGGGCGTAGGCGGTGTAGGGCTGCACCATCTCGTTGAAGAGGACGTTGCGCTCATCATCGCTGCTGCGGTGGGGCATGGCCAGCCAGATCTCATCGCAGGTGAAGGCCAGGATGGGGGCGAACAGGCGGGTCATGGCGTCCAGGATCAGGAACAGGGCGGTCTGGGCGCTGCGGCGCTCCAGGCTCTCGGCGGCGTCACAGTACAGGCGGTCCTTCAGGATATCAAAGTAGAAGGAGCTGAGGTCCACCACGCAGAAGTCGTTGACCATGTGGGACACCACGTGGAACTCATAGTTGTCGTAGGCAGCGAAGACCTTGGTGATCAGGTCGTTCATGCGGGTGACGGCCCACTTGTCCAGGGACAGCATCTCGTCAGGCTGCACCAGATGGTCGGCGTCGAAGCCCACCAGGTTATCCAGGCAGAACTTGGCGGTGTTGCGGAACTTCAGGTAGTTCTGGCTCAGCTGCTTGAAGATCTCGTCGGAGCAGCGGACGTCCACGTGGTAGTCGGCGCTGCCGGCCCACAGGCGGAGGAGGTCTGCGCCGTACTTGTCGAAGATCTCGGCGGGGTCCATGCCGTTGCCCAGGGACTTGTGCATGGCCTTGCCCTCGCCGTCCACGGTCCAGCCGTGGGTGACACACTCCTTGAAGGGAGCGCCGCGGCCCAGGGCGCCCACAGCCACCAGCAGAGAGGACTGGAACCAGCCGCGATACTGGTCAAGACCCTCGATATACATGGTGGCGGGCCAGAAGCCCTGATCCCGCTCCATGGCGGCGAAGTGGGTGGAGCCGGAGTCGAACCAGCCGTCCAGGGTGTCGGTCTCCTTCTCGAAGCCGGCGGACTTGCCGCAGTGGGGGCAGGTGAAGCCGTCGGGCAGCATATCCTCGGCGGCCATGTCGAACCAGGCGTTGGAGCCCTTCTGCTCGAACAGGTCGGCCACGGCCTCGATGCTCTCGGGCGTGCAGACGGGCTTGCCGCAGTCCTTGCAGTAGAACACGGGGATGGGCAGGCCCCAGCGGCGCTGGCGGGAGATGCACCAGTCGGTACGCTCCAGGATCATGGAGCGCATGCGGTCCTTGCCCCAGCCGGGCACCCAGCGAACATCCTCGCAGGCGGCGATGGCGTCGTCCTTGAAGGAATCCACGGAGCAAAACCACTGGGGAGTGGCGCGGAAGATGATGGGCTGCTTGCAGCGCCAGCAGTGGGGATAGCTGTGGACGATATCCTCGCTGGCGAAGAGGGAGCCGTTGTCCTTCATGTCCTGGAGGATGACGGGGTTGGATTCGTCGGTGGTCATGCCCTCGTACTTGCCGGCGTAGGCGGTGTGCTTGCCCTGATCGTCCACGGGCACCACCATGTCCATGCCGTAGCGCTTGCAGGTGAGATAGTCGTCGGCGCCGAAGCCGGGGGCGGTATGGACGCAGCCGGTACCGGAGTCCATGGTGACGTAATCCGCCAGCACAAGGCGGGAGGTCTTGGGCAGGAAGGGGTGCTGGGCCAGCATATTCTCGAAGAAGGAGCCGGGGTGGGACTCCAGGATCTCATAGCTGTCGAAGCCGCCGATCTTCATGACCTTATCGGTCAGGGCCTCGGCCATGATATACATCTCGCCGTTGGGGGCCTTGACCACCACATAGCTCTCGTCGGGGTGCAGGGCGATGGCCAGGTTGCCGGGCAGGGTCCACACGGTGGTGGTCCAGATGACGAAGAACAACTTGCTGTGGTCCAGGTTGCCCATCTTGCCCAGGTCGTCGTTCATGGGGAACTTGACGTAGACGGTGGTGCAGGGATCGTCCTTATACTCGATCTCGGCCTCCGCCAGGGCGGTCTCGTCGTGGGGACACCAGTACACGGGCTTCAGGCCCTTGTAGATGTGGCCGTTCTGATACATCTTGCCGAAGACGCGGACCTCCTGCGCCTCAAAGCCGGGGTCCATGGTCTTGTAGGGGTGCTCCCAGTCGCCCACCACGCCCATGCGCTTGAAGCCCTCCCGCTGGACATCGATATAGTGGTCGGCGAACTCGTGGCAGGCGGTACGGAAGTCCGCCACGCTCATGGCCTTGTGGTTCAGCTTGTTCTGCTTGATGATGGCGGACTCGATGGGCATGCCGTGGTTATCCCAGCCGGGGATATAGGGGGTGTAGTAGCCCCGCATGGCGTACATACGGGTGATGAAGTCCTTCAGGGACTTGTTCAGGGCGTGGCCCATGTGCAGCGCGCCGTTGGAGAACGGAGGGCCGTCGTGGAGGGAGAACAGGGGCTTGCCCTCGTTCTTCTTCAGCAGCTCGTTATAGAGGTCGATCTCCTCCCAGTGCTTCAGCATGTCCGGCTCGCGCTTGGGCAGGCCGGCCCGCATGGGAAAGCCGCTCTTGGGCATGTTCAACGTCTTTTTGTATTCCATGTTGCTTCTCCTTTTCTATGTGAAAAAATTTCGTATGCAAAAATAAAAAGCGCCTTTGTCTCGTCAAGAGACAAAGGCGCGATAAAACGTCCTCTGCGGTACCACTCTCGTTGCCGCGCAAGGCGGCCGCTCGGTCCCACCAGCCGTGGGTGCGGGGTGATAACGGCCCGCTGCCGTCCGTGCCTACTTATGCTTTCAGCCGGATGCTCCGGGGTGATATCCGCGCCAGACCTGCGTCCGCCTTGCACCGAAACGGCGGCTCTCTTCGCGTCAGGCTGTGGCACTGCGTGTCCCCTTCATCGCGTTTGAACGGTGTTTACCATGAGATATCTGATAATATAACCACTTTTCCCCCGTTTGTCAATGGCATTTTCACCAAAAACAAGGAAAAATCCGGCATTTTTCAGATGATACCGAACATAGTCAGGATGCCGATCAGGCCCATGGCGGTGTAGACGATGCCCATTACCGTCAGCAGAACGGTGACTAGCGTATAGAACGTGCTGTCCTTCTTGGTGTGCTTGAAGCGGCGGGTATAGAACAGCACAAGGCAGGTGATGCCCAGCAGCAGCGAGGAAATGTAGTTCATCAGCTGGTTCTCTTTATACACCGTGAAGCGTAGGATCAGCGTGACGGCGATGGCGGCGAACAGGACGATCAGCGTGATGTTCAGCCACATGGGCAGCTTGACCCGCTCCTGCTGGCGGCCCTTTTCCGCCAGCTTCTGGGCCATGTAAGCACCGGCGCCGGTGCTGTTGTAGCCGCCGTAATTGCTGTTTTTCTTCTTGGAATGGTTGTTCTTGTTGGGGTTGCCCTTCGCCTTGCGGATCTCCTCCTCACGGTTGGCGTATTGGTTGACCTGGGAATAGACCTTGTTCTTTGCCATGGTGTTCGTCTCCTTAATCGTTCAAATAGGTCAGCAGCATCCGGAACATCTCGTCTGCGGCGGCGGCGCGGATGGCGCTGCGGCCGCCGGAGAGGTGCAGGAGCTGCGCGGTGGTTTCATTGGGGGTGGACAGGGCGATGTAGACGGTGCCCACGTCGTGGCCGGCGTCGTCCCGATCGGGGCCCGCCACGCCGGTGACGGACAGGCCCAGATCCGCGCCGGTCAGGGTGCGGACGCCCTGGGCCATGGCCCGGGCGGTGGGCCCGGACACGGCGCTGTAAGCTTCCAGTGTCTCGTGGGGCACGGCCAGCAAGCGCTCCTTGACGCCGTTGGTATAGCTGACCACGCCGCCCAGGAACACCGCCGACGCGCCGGGCACGTCTGTCAGCCGCTTGGCGGCCAGGCCGCCGGTGCAGCTCTCGGCTGTGGCAAGGGTCAGGCCGCGGGCCTTCAGGGCGGCGATGAGCCGCTGCTCCAGCGTTTCGTTCATGGCCGCCTCACGCTTTCGGGTACAGGCGGATCATCTCGCGGCCCGCCAGGGCCTTGTCGCACAGGGCGTCAACGTCCAGGGCGGCCTCGTACTCCCGGACCTGGGCCAGGTCGGGCTTGGTCTTGGGGTGGCGGGGGGTGAAGACGGTGCAGCAGTCCTCATAGGGCAGGATGGAGGTATCGAAGGTGCCCACGTGGCGGGCGATGCGGACGATCTCCTCCTTGTCCATGCCGATCAGGGGACGCAGCACCGGAAGGGTGGCCACATCGTCGCTGACCACCAGAGCCTGGATGGTCTGGCTGGCCACCTGGCCCAGACTCTCGCCGGTGACGATGGCCTTACAGGCCAGCTCGTGGGCCAGCCGGTCGCCCAGCCGCATCATGAAGCGGCGCATGATGAGGGTGAAGTGATCCTCCGGGCACTTGCGGCGGATCTCCTCCTGAATTTCGGTAAAGGGCACCACATGGACGGTCAGGCGGCCGCACCACACCGTCAGCTCCTGGGCCAGCTGCAGGACCTTTTCACGGGCCTGCTCGCTGGTATAGGGGGGCGAGGCGAAGTGCAGCAGCTCCAGCTGGACGCCCCGCTTGGCGATCATGTAGCTGGAGACGGGGCTGTCGATGCCGCCGGACAGCAGGCTCACCGCGTGGCCGCCCATGCCGATGGGCAGGCCGCCGGCGGCGGCCTCCGCCGGGCCGTGGACGTAGGCGGCGTCCTCCCGGACCTCCAGGTGGACGGTCAGCTCCGGGTCATGGACGTCCACGATCAGGTGGGGAAAGGCGTCGTGCAGCGCGCCGCCCACCCACTGGCTCAGCTGGATGCTGCCCATGGGGAAGGACTTGTCGGAGCGCTTGCTCTCCACCTTGAAGGACTTGGCCGCCAGCAGGGCCGGGGCCAGGTACTCCCTAGCGGTGGCGAAGATGGCTTCCTTCTCCTTGGCGCAGGGCACGGCACGGGCGATGGCGATGATGCCGAAGACCTTCTTGCAGGCGTCGTAGGCGGCGTCCAGGTCGCAGGTGTCCTCCACCGGCTCCACGTAGATGGTGGACTGGCGGGAGTAGATCTTGAATTTGCCGTACCGCTGGGTGCGGCGGCGGATGTTGCTCATCAGCTTCATCTCAAAGCTATGGCGGTTCAGTCCCTTCAGGACGATCTCGCCCAGCTTGCAAAGAATGATCTCGTGCATGGGGGTGTCTCCTTATTTTATATGAAGTGTTTTTTTGCTTTTATGGGGATACCTGTGCAATGGAGTATTTCGCGCTCCGGCGCGAGGTACTTTTGCCCTCAGCGGCAAAAGTACCCAAAAACGCTGCTTAAACCTGCGGTTTAAGAATCCGCCCGCGCTATACCTTGTTTCTAATTTGGCACTTTATCCCACACGTTCACAGGACGCGGTTGATTTCGCTGCGTATAACGTATCGACTTTCATTCTGCGCCGCTGCCGCTGATGCGGTGCGATAGCAGAAAATGAATCGTTGTACGGCGGGGCGATGCACCCCAAGGGTACTTGTTCCGCTTCGCTCCACTGCGTGGGCATCGCCCCCTACGTTCGACTCAGGCGGTATGTTACTTCAACAAATTACTGCTCCGGTACTGGATGGCTTCCGCCAGATGGTGGACCTGGATGTTTTTTGAATCGTCCAGGTCGGCGATGGTGCGGGCCATGCGGAGGATGCGGTCGTGGCTGCGGCCGGTGAGGCCCAGGCGGTCAAAGGCGCCCTGCATGACCTTCTCCCCTGCCGCATCCAGCTGGCAGTATTGGCCGATCATGGCGGGGGTCATGTAGGCGTTGCAGGTGACGGCGGTGCCGGCAAAGCGGCGCTGCTGCACGGCCCGGGCGGTGTTGACCCGCTGGCGCACCTGGGCGGAGGATTCCGGCTGCTCCTTGCGGCGCATGGCCTCGTACTCCACCGACGGCACCTCGATGTGCATGTCGATGCGGTCCAAAAGAGGGCCGGACACCCGGCGCATATACTGCTCCACCTGCTGGGCGGAGCAGCGGCAGCGGCCGGAGGGGTGGCCGTACCAGCCGCAGCGGCAGGGGTTCATGGCGCACACCAGCATGAAGCGGCTGGGCAGCGTCAGGGAGCCGGTGGCCCGGGTGATGGTGACCTGGCCGTCCTCCAGGGGCTGGCGCAGGGTCTCCAGGGCGGATTTATCAAACTCCGGCAGCTCGTCCAGAAACAGGATGCCGTTGTGGGCCAGGGAGATCTCGCCGGGGCGGGGGATGCTGCCGCCGCCGGACAGCGACACCGGCGAGGCGGTGTGGTGGGGGCTGCGAAAGGGCCGGCTGTCCACCAGCGGGTGGGCCGGGTCGGTCATGCCGGCCACAGAGTAGATCTCGGTGGTCTGCAGGGCCTCGGGCCGGGACATGTCCGGCAGGATGGAGGGCAGTCGGCGGGCCAGCATGGACTTGCCAGAGCCGGGGGAGCCGATCAGCAGCACGTTGTGGCCGCCGGCGGCGGCGATCTCCAGGGCGCGCTTCACGTTCTCCTGGCCCATGACGTCGGAAAAGTCCGGCAGGGGGCGGCGGGGGGCAGAGGGCTCCCACCGGGGGGTGGGGGCGATGGCGTCCTCGCCCTTCAGGTGAGCCATCAGCTGACGGACGTCCTCCACGCCGTAGACGGTGACGCCGTCGGCCAGGGTGGCCTCGGCGGCGTTGGCGGCGGGGACGTACAGCTGCTTCACCCCCTGGCGGGCGGCGAACATGGCCATGGGCAGCACGCCCACCACGGGGCGCACCTCTCCGGTGAGGCTCAGCTCGCCCAGGAAGGCGGCGTCCTCCGGCAGGGCGCGGATCTCGCCGGCGGCGGTCATGATGCCCAGGAGGATGGGCAGGTCGTAGACGGTGCCCTCCTTCCGGACCCGGGCGGGGGCCAGGTTGACGGTGATGCGGCTGACGGGGAAGGTGGCCCCGCAGTTCTTCACCGCGGCGCGGACCCGCTCCCGGGCCTCCTTCACCGCCGTGTCCGGCAGGCCCACCACGTCAAAGGCCGGCAGTCCGCCGGAGAGCATGCACTCCACCGTCACCTCGTAGCCGCTGACGCCGCTGAGACCAAGGGAACGCACCGTTGTCACCATCTGTCCTCTCCCCTTCCCTGCTTCCGGTTTGTGTATCCGGTCGGTTTTTTCTCACTGCGATATATCCGTATTATTTTATCACACATTTATAGAAAAGGACAATAGTTTTGTCAAAATAAGTTCCGCTGTCAGGGGATGTTAGAATTCTTAACAGCAAAAACGCATTTTTAGTTTCCTGTTACGAAAATTTCATAAAAATGCCGTTTACAGTGGGATTTTTTTGTGATATTATCCTGATACGCTGAGTTTGTCGCCCCGAAAGGGGCGAAGAGTGTATGAAGGAGGTTCATAAATGGTAAGAAAAATGAAATCCATGGATGGCAACAACGCTGCCGCGCATGTGAGCTATGCGTTTTCCGAGGTAGCCGCCATCTACCCCATCACTCCGTCCTCTCCCATGGCCGATTTTGTTGACCAGTGGAGTGCCAACGGTCTGAAAAATATCTTCGGCACCCAGGTAAAGGTGGTGGAGATGCAGTCCGAAGCCGGCGCTGCCGGCGCAGTACATGGTTCTCTGGGCGCCGGCGCGCTGACCACCACGTACACCGCCTCCCAGGGCCTGCTGCTGATGATCCCCAACATGTACAAGATCGCGGCTGAGCAGCTGCCCTGCGTGTTCCACGTCTCCGCCCGTACCGTTTCCACCCACGCGCTGAACATCTTCGGCGACCACTCCGACGTGATGGCCTGCCGCCAGACCGGCTTTGCCATGCTGTGCGAGGGCAACGTGCAGGAGGTCATGGACCTGAGCCCCGTGGCCCATCTGGCCGCCCTGGAGGGCAAGGTCCCCTTCATCAACTTCTTTGACGGCTTCCGCACCAGCCATGAGATCCAGAAGATCGCCGTGTGGGATTACGAGGATCTGAAGGACATGTGCGACATGGACGCCGTGGCCGAGTTCCGCAAGCATGCGCTGAACCCCGAGCATCCCCATATGCGCGGCAGCCACGAGAACGGCGATATCTTCTTCCAGCACCGCGAGGCCTGCAACAAGTACTATGACGCTCTGCCCGCCGTGGTGGAGAAGTGCATGGAGAAGGTCAACGCCAAGCTGGGCACCAACTATCAGCTGTTCAACTACTACGGCGCATCCGACGCTGACCGCGTCATCGTGGCCATGGGCTCCATCTGCGACGTGGCCGAGGAGGTCATCGATTACCTGAACGCCCACGGCGAGAAGGTGGGTCTGGTGAAGGTCCGTCTGTTCCGCCCCTTCGCCCCCGAGAAGCTGATCGAGGCCATCCCCGCCACGGCCAAGAAGATCGCCGTTCTGGATCGCACCAAGGAGCCCGGCTCCCAGGGCGAGCCCCTGTATCAGGATGTGGTCACCGCTCTGGCCAACGCCGGCAGGAACGACATTACCGTCATCGGCGGCCGTTACGGTCTGGGCAGCAAGGATACGCCTCCCGCCTCCGTGTTCGCTGTGTACACCGAGCTGAAGAAGGCTGAGATGAAGCGCCAGTTCACCATCGGCATCGTGGACGATGTCACCAACATGTCCCTGCCCGAGGATCCCAACTGCCCCAACACCGCGGCAGAGGGCACCATCGAGTGCAAGTTCTGGGGGCTGGGCGGCGACGGTACCGTGGGCGCCAACAAGAACTCCATCAAGATCATCGGCGACCACACCGACAAGTATGTTCAGGCGTACTTCCAGTACGACTCCAAGAAGACCGGCGGCGTCACCATCAGCCACCTGCGCTTCGGCGACAAGCCCATCCGTTCCCCCTACTATATCAACAAGGCTGACTTCGTGGCCTGCCACAACCCCAGCTATGTGACCAAGGGCTTCAAGATGGTGCAGGATGTCAAGCCCGGCGGCGTCTACATGATCAACTGCCAGTGGGACTTCGACGAGCTGAACCACCACATGGATGCCGCCTCCAAGCGCTATATCGCGCGGAACAACATCCAGCTCTACACGATCAACGCCATTGATCTGGCCATCGAGATCGGCATGGGCAAGCGCAACAACACCATCCTGCAGTCCGCGTTCTTCTCTCTGGCCAAGGTCATGCCCGAGGAGGAGGCCATCACCTACATGAAGGAGAAGGCCAAGGCCTCCTACCTGAAGAAGGGCCAGGACATCGTGGACATGAACTACAAGGCCATCGATCTGGGCGCCACCGCCTATAAGAAGATCGACGTTCCCGCCGAGTGGGCCAACGCTGTGGACGACAAGGAGCCCAAGCAGCTGAAGGGCAAGCCCGAGCTGGTGAAGATGGTCAAGGAGATCCTGGAGCCCGTGGGCAAGATGGACGGCGACAGCCTGCCCGTTTCCGCCTTCGTGGATCATGTGGACGGCCAGTTCGAGCTGGGCGCCGCCGCCTATGAGAAGCGCGGCGTGGCCGTGTCCGTCCCCACCTGGGATGCCGCCAAGTGCATCCAGTGCAACCAGTGCGCTTACTGCTGCCCCCACGCCACCATCCGTCCCTTCGCCCTGACCGCTGACGAGGCCGCCAAGGCTCCCGAGGCTGCCAAGCTGGTGGACGTGAAGGCCGGCAAGGGCAAGGGTGTGTATCAGTTCACCATGGCCATCAGCCCGCTGGACTGCATGGGCTGCGGCGTGTGCGTGGGCGCCTGCCCCGTCAATGCCCTGACCATGGTGGCACAGGAGGGCGAGCTGCCCCAGCAGGATGTGTTCGACTACTGCGTGGCAGATGTGACCGAGAAGAAGGATATGCAGGACAACACCGTCAAGGGCAGCCAGTTCAAGCAGCCCATGCTGGAGTTCTCCGGCTCCTGCGCCGGCTGCGCCGAGACCAGCTATGCCCGTCTCGTCACCCAGCTGTTCGGCGACCATATGTATGTTTCCAACGCCACCGGCTGCTCCTCCATCTGGGGCGGTCCCGCGGCTACCTCTCCCTACTGCACCAACAAGGAGGGCCACGGCCCCGCATGGTGCAACTCCCTGTTCGAGGATAACGCAGAGCACGGCCTGGGCATGTACACCGGCCAGAACAAGATCCGCGAGGATCTGGCTGCCAAGACCCGCGAGCTGATCGCCGTGGAGTGGGCACAGCCCGCCCTGAAGGCCGCCGCACAGGCATGGCTGGACACCATGGACGACGGCACCGCCAACGCCGAGCCCACCAAGGCCTATGTGAAGGCCCTGGAGGAGAGCATCTGCACCGTGGACGAGCTGGCCGCCGTGCCTCAGTTCGCTGAGCACGCCGCTGAGCTGAAGGCCAAGGGCGCCCTGCTGTGCGACTGCGCTGCCTGCACCCTGGCTGCCGACATTCTCAGCAAGAAGGAATACCTGGCCAAGAAGTCCATGTGGATCTTCGGCGGCGACGGCTGGGCCTATGATATCGGCTACGGCGGACTGGATCACGTCATCGCCAGCAAACAGGATGTGAACATCTTCGTGTTCGATACCGAGGTGTACTCCAACACCGGCGGTCAGGCCTCCAAGGCCTCCAACATCGGCCAGGTGGCACAGTTTGCCGCCGCCGGTAAGGAAGTCAAGAAGAAGAGCCTTGCCGAGATCGCCATGCAGTACGGCTACGTGTACGTGGCACAGGTGGCCATGGGTGCCAACCCCGCCCAGACCATCAAGGCCATCACCGAGGCCGAGGCCTATCACGGTCCTTCCCTGATCATCGGCTACAGCCCCTGCGAGATGCACAGCATCAAGGGCGGCATGATGAACTGCCAGAAGGAAATGAAGAAGGCCGTGGACTGCGGTTACTGGAACCTGTTCCGCTACAACCCCGAGGGCGAGAAGAAGTTCACCCTGGACTCCAAGGCGCCCGCCGGCGGTTATCAGGACTTCCTGATGAACGAGGCCCGCTACAGCCGCCTGACCCGCGAGTTCCCCGAGCGCGCCGAAGTCCTCTTCCAGCGCAACGAGGACGAGGCCAAGGCCCGCTATGAGCACCTGCTGAAGCTCATCGAGATGTACGACAAATAAGCCCCCGGCTCATCGCCCCGGCTGAAAAAACAGTAAGCGCCCCGCATACAAACGTATGCGGGGCGCTGCAGCCTGTCAAAGAACGCCAGTTCTCGTTATGCGAGAACTGGCGTTTTAGTCGTATCAAAGAAGAAATAGGGCAGAA
>CAKTSA010000046.1 GCA_934597585.1 uncultured Oscillospiraceae bacterium | reverse complement strand
TTACGGCAGAGTCCCGTTGGCGGGACTCTGCCGTTTGTTCATTTCCGTATATGTTCCCGGTGCCGGACTGCCGGGTGCCAGGGCATCAGCTTTTCCAGCTCCTCATGGGTCGAAGATTTGCCCAGATAGGGCAGCATACTCAGCACCAGCAATAGATACCCATAAGGCTCAATGCCGTTGGCCTTGGCCGTTTCCACCAGCGAATACACAATGGCACTGGATTCCGCTCCCTTGACACTGTCGCAGAACAGCCAATTCTTTCTTCCCACCACAAAGGGCCGGATTGCGTTCTCAGCCAGATTATTGGAGATAGGGACATCTCCATAGTCCAGAAACGCCATGAGCTGCTGTTTCCGGTTCAGGGAATACCGTACCGCATCCTCCAGCTTGCTGCCCTTTTCCGGGTGGATCGATTTCAGCCATGCAAAATACTCCTCCAGAATGGGCAAAACCTCATTCTGGCGGTACTCTTTCCGGGCCTTGACATCGGCATATATGTATTTCTTCTCCAGAGAGAACAGCTTCGTGCAATACCGAAATCCTACGGCGGCTTTGCTGGTTTTCACAGTTGCGCCGTCCGGCATGGCCTCCCGCCATTTCCGCCTGGCATGGGCCCAGCAGCCGCAGTGGGTCACCTTCTGCACCTGATTGTATCCTGCGTAGCCATCCGTTATCAGGCATCCGCTAAAGCCTTTCAGAAAGCTCTCCGGGCGTTTGCCGCTCCGGTCAGGCTGGTACTCGAAGATGCGAATATGCTGGCTGCTGTATTCTCCGCTGGCATAGAGCCACATTCTGGATTCAGAGGCGGCAGGCTTGTTGTCCTCTTTCAGCACCTGCACCACTGTTTCATCCGCGTGGATCACGGATTGTTCCAGAAGCTGCCGCTTCATATGCTTGTACAGCGGCTTCAGCCAGCTCTGGGCACACTGGATCACCCAGTTGGCCATGGTGGCCCGGCTCAGCTCCACACCCTGTCTGGCCCAGATCTTCTCCTGCCGGGCCAGAGGAACCCCGTCTACATACTTCTTCGTCATAACATCTGCCACAGTAGAGGGAGATGCCAGAGAGTGCTTCATAAGAGGAGGCGGTGTTCTGGTGGTAATGATATGGGCGAAGCCGGTGTCCTTCTCACACTTGTCGCAGGCATAGGTGCAGCTGTAGTATTCCAGAATCTTCTCAGACTGCGGGATAATGATGAGTTCCCTGCGGATGAGCTTCTTACCAATGAGCTTGAAAGTACCGCCGCACTTGTCACAGGTAAGCCTGAATTCCGGAAGGCCAATTACAATTTCTTCTACAGGAAGATTCTTTGCCAGCTCGTCAATGGTTCTTTTCTTCTTCCGGGCATGCGCTTTTACGGTAAGGGTTTCCTCCGTAGGTTCCTCCGCCTTGCTGTCCTGACAGATCTCTGCCTCATTGAACAGGCTCATTTGGTCTTCGCTCAGAACATAGGTCTTCTTCTCGCTGGACTGGCCAAAGCGGGCTCTCTGCGCATTGGCAAGGATCTCGTTCATGTGCTCCAGCTTCCGCTTCAGCTCCGCGTTTTCCTTCTGCAACGCTTCTACAGACTGGGTCAGAGGACGGATGAGCTCCGCAACTTCCGCGGCAGTATATGTAATTTTCCTGTCTGCTGCAGCCATGAATTCTCCTCCCAAAACAGCTTTTACCTGCCTTTATTATACCACAAAGGCAGGTAAAAGTACAGAAATATATGCAATTTTCAGAACATTTTTGTCAGAATAGATCCCTTGGTTTTCCTTTACGGATGGCCGTTTTCTGCTCGATCCGAAGCCCTTCCATGAGCCAGCGGAAGCTCTGGGGATCCAGTAACCGCAGTTCCGTTTCTGACCTGGGCCATTGAAATCTCCCATTGGATAACCGTTTATAAAGCAGGATGTATCCGTCGCCGCACCAGTACAGAGCCTTGATCCGGTCCGTTCGTCTGCCGCAGAACAGGAACAGACTTTCTTCGTCAAAATGACTGCCATACTGCTGCTTCACAACTGCGGCAAGGCCGTCGATCCCAAGGCGGAGATCTGTATAGCCGCAGGCAATATAGAAATTCCGGACTTTTGTCAGATCTATCATAGCGATTGAATAGACCGAAGCAGTGCAGCGACAGCCTCAATATCCACACCGGCCGGCAGCTTCAATTCTGCACCCCGGTATTGGATCTGAAGAATCTCCGTTGAAGTCACAGAAGATTCCAGCTGCACGATCTGAGGCCCGGCAGCTTCTGCCATCTGACTGCGGAGTTTCCGGAGCCAGTAGTAAAAGCTTTTCTCGGAGATCCCACGCCGCCGGCAAAATTCCCGTTTTGTCAGTCCGCTTTGGGATATTATCTCACATCGTTGGGTGAGATGCCATGCGGGTGATTATTGTGCACTTACTGTATCCCTACGCCATCGTTTTGACATCGGTATTGCGTCGGTAGGTTGATGCCGCCGAACAGTCCAAAACGGGCGCCGGATCACCGGCGCCCGTTTTTGAAGTCGGGGAGTTTATTGATGATCTATTCAGTCGGATTTCTAGCCTGGAAGCGGCCTGCCTTCCAAGCGGAGCTTATTCGTCGGCTTCCACGATCATCTCGATCTCGATGGGAATATTGAAGGGCAGAACAGGCGCGGCTACAGCGGTGCGGGCATGGCGCCCCTTATCACCAAAGACCTCTACGAACAGGTCGGAGGCCCCGTTCATTACCGCAGGCTGTTGGACAAAATCCGGCGTGGAGGCGACAAATGCCTGTACCTTGACAAATTGCCGCACCTTGTCCAAGTCGCCCAGTTCCTTCTTCAACTGGGCGATAAGGTTCAGGCCCGCCAGCCGGGCAGCCTGATAGCCCTCGTCCAGTGTCAGTTCGGCGCCCAGTCTCCCGAACACAACAGGTTTGCCGTCCTGAAAGGCGCCGGCGCCGGAGAAGAATAGAAGCTTTCCGCTGCGGCGGACGGTAACATAGTTGGCCATGGGGGTGGGGGCTGCCGGCAGCGTCAGCCCCAATTCTTCGATTCGTTTTTCAATGAGCATAGTGTTCTCCTTATAGACCGCAGCAGCGCTCAATGGCTGCAAACAGCTTGTCGATGTCTTCTTTGGTGATGTAATAGTGCAGTGCCAGACGGCTGGTGTAATAGGGCATGGGTGCGCCATGGTCTGGGTGGGGACCACCGTCTATGGCGGCAAAGACACCGTATTGCCGCAGTTTCTCTGTGGACAGGTCATACCTGCCGTCGATTTTCAGCACGACGATGGCGGAGCGGTTTTCCGCGGGGAAGGGATACGCAATGTCTACCACGGGGCTGGCCGCCGCTTTTTCATAGCAGTAATTGGCCAGGTCCAGTGCGTAGGCCTGTACGTCTTGCTTCCCCAAAGCGAGATAGTGTCGGATGACCTCTGCGACACAGTAGATGCCCACGTTGTGGAATCCACCATATTCATAGCGGCGTGCGTCCGGATGGGGATCCCAATGCCGCTTGGCGGTATTGAAGCGGTCGCTGTCAGAGCCCCATCCGGCGCCACGGCAGGCCAGCTTGCTGCTATCCTCGCGCAGGCGCTTGCTCACATAGGCGAAGCCTACGCCCCGGAAGTGGCAGAGCCACTTGTAGTCTGTGCCCACCAGGAAGTCGATCTGCATTTTCTGCACATCGATCTCCATGATACCGGCGGATTGTACGGCATCCACAGCAAAAATAATGTCGTGTTCGCGGGAGAAGCGGCCGATGTACTCCATGTCGATGCGATAGCCGGTGCCGCTCTCTACGTGGTTTACGGCGATAACACGGGTGCGTTCATCGGCGTAACTGCACAATTCCTGCGCGCTGATATAGCCGTTGACGGTTTTGGCCATACGGACTTCCAGACCGTCAGCTTCGCGGGCATCAAAGGCGAAGGGCGTGGTGATAAAGGCATTGTCCGGGATGACCACGTTGTCACCGGGTTGGAATACCAGATTGGAGGTCAGCGCTACATACATCTGGGAGGAGCTGAGACCATAGGCGATGTCCTCCGGCTGGGCATTGATGAGCTCTGCATATACCGGGCGAACCTTCTCCAACATCTCATATTGGGACATGCCCGCTACGCCGATATCCTGTGTATAGCAGCGTATCCGGTTATTCACCTCGGTGATCTGCAGTACATAGTCCGGCACGATGCCGAAAGAAGCGCCGTTGAAGTAGATCTCTTTTTGCAGAACAGGGAAGTGCGCCCGTTCTTCTGAAAACTTATTCATGTGCGTTCTCCTTGGCATCCAGCAGCGCATATTCGGCCTCTTTTTCCTCCCAGGGCGCATAGGGGGCGCTCATGATAGCCACCAGATCAATGCCCTTCTTTTTCAGATAGACCAGGCGGATGAAGAAGTAGGCGTAAGCGATGACCAGCGTAGCCAGCAGTGCCCACCACACGGCACCGGCGGTGGTGACGATGAGGGAATACGCCTCATACAGGCAGAAGGCCAGCGCAATGGCGATCAGCGTGTAGAGCACGGGACGGGGAAATTTCACCGCGGCGTGCTTATAGCAATGGGGATATTTTTTCGGCAGCCGAATGGCGGGGATAAACTGCGCCACAGCGATAATGATGCCCAGCACGGAGGATACGCTCATCAGTGTGCCGACCGGCAGGCCAAACGCCACAACAAAGATAGCCGCAGCCACGATAACAATAAGGCACAGGGGGGAGATATCGTACTTGTTCTTCTTGTTGAAGGCGTCCGGCAGCACCTTGTCACGGGCGATAACGGACAAGTTGACCATGCCGCCCAGAATACTGCCGATGATGGTGGTGGACAGCGCAAACAGCGCGCCGCCGACCACGAAGAACCAGTACAGGGTCTTTGGCATAAACAGCCCGGCCAGACTGGCCAGAGAGGTGGACTCATCCAGAGGAGCTACGCCGACAGTTACCATGGACAGCAGCATATAGATGGCCGCCACCACGACTGTGGCCAGGATAAAAGCGCGCAGTACGTTCTTGCGGGGATTCTCCATCTCCTCGGCGTAGTAAATGCTGACATAGCCGCCCATCAGGCAGGAGGCGATCAGGCCCAGCGCCGCGCCGAAATCCGTAAAGGAGATGGAGTCCAGGTCAAGCATCTTGGCCACGGAGAAATACTCCGGCTTGATCTCCGGAAAGCCGCATACCACAAAGGTGCCGAGCGCCACGATCAGAATGACCACCATGGCGTTGTTGACAATAGAGCTGGTCTTCAGGCCGAACAGCGCGATGACACCGAACAGGGCCAGCACAAGAATGGCCACCAGTGTCTGGCTGACGGACGGCACTACCATGGAGAAATACTGGGCAAACACAGAGGCCAGCAGGGCCAGCACAAATACGTTGAACAGAACCTGCAGCATCTGGAGAAAGCCCACAAAGGGGTGTACCAGACGGGTCAGATACATATAAAAGCCGTTGGAGGCAGGGATGGCCGTGGCAGGGGCCATAGCGGGGAGGTAGCGGACGAGGATCTCGATTGCCGCAACAATGCAGATCAGCGGCAGAACGGGGCCGGCCAGCAGCGCCGCAGAGGGCATGGAGCCAAAGATACCGGCGCCGATGATCGTACCGATGCACAGGCATAGTACCGAAAACAGGCTCATTTTTTTCATAGTGAATACTCCTTATTTTTTCGTGTTCTTGCCGGCGTGCTTGCAATCAAAATAGAAATAGCGTATAATAAGCACACCGTGATGCTGTGGTATCATGGTCTGTGATGTCTTTCGGCTGAACGAGGATGGCAAGCCCTTCAGCCGGAGGACATTCTTTTTGTCCCTCCTTCCTGAGATGGTGTCTTTCTTCTGTCATTGCGGTTCTTCCTCCTTCCCGCGCGCCGCCGCGTCGCGGCGCACTTCGTCAAGATAGTTGTACAGCGTATATTTGGATATATCAAAAAACTCACACAGGCGCACATGCGCCTTGGCGATCTGCAGTACACCGCGCTCATCCAGAAAGGCCAACGCTTGCAGCTTCTCGCTTTTATCCATCTGCGCGGCGGACTTACCGAATTTCTGCTCTACCTCGCCGAGATAGTGATCCATCAGCTCCTGCACATTCCGGGCAAAGCGCTCATTGCCGACGCCGCCGGGCACCTGAATGCCGCTGCCCATCAGGTTTTGCAGCACGCCCGCAAATCCCACCATAGCAGTAATGTCCAGATTTACACAGATGGACCCCATAAGGTTACCGCTGTCATCTGTCAGAAAAGTGGTAGATGAGCGTATGGTGCGTCCGTCATCCGTGGTGGTGTAATACTCGGAGAAATAATTCGCTTTTTCCGGCAGCGAGGCCAGATTTTCAAAAAACAGATTGGTGGGACAGCCGCCGATCTCTCGCCCGGAAACCTGCCCGTTGACGATGTGTACAATGGTGTGTTCCAGGTCGCCTGTGAAATCGTGGATGACGATCTCACAGGAAGGCCCCAGTAATGTGCCAAGATGCTCCGTAAACTGTTTGATAAATTCAAAAGAAAATTCCATAGCGTTCCCTCCTGCTCAGATCAATAATACTGAAAATTATTCTGATTGTCAACGCCAATGATGCAGAAAACAGAAAATTATTATGTTTTTACAAATATAACACAAGGAAACTGTGCATTTCGATGAGAGTAATCAAAATAATTTTATGATTTTGCGAAAAAATATTTTGAATATTATACCCGGTACACGGCATAAACGAAGAAAACCCAACAGGGACGGCGATCACCGTCCCTGTTGGGTATTTTCCCGATATCAGCCACCCCAGCAGGTCGCTTATTTCGTATCACAATGCCCTTGCCAGATGCATGATAATGTCGGCCTGCGCTTTGTTCAAGTCCTTTTCGGATCGTTGCTATCCATACACAGACGCCCTATGCCTGCATAACAGACAGAGAGGCCAGTGCCTTCTCCATAGAGGCGGCAAAGTGCCGGCGCAGCGCCTCCTCAGCGGCGTGCTGATCCCCTTGTTCAAGACAATGGACGATGATATCGTGCTGGCGCTGGATCTCCTGCTGATTGATCTCCTGTGCCTGGTAAGCCTGAGAGAATACCGTCAGCTGGCTGCGGGTTTTATTGGCGGCGTCGCTGAGACGGGAATTATCCGCATAGCGGTAGAAGATCAGGTGGAATTCATCGCTGAGTTCCTCCCAGCGATCCGTCTCCTGCCGCAGCAGGCACTGTGCCGCTTCTGCCTGCAGCTCCGCCAGCTCCTGTGTCAGGGATGCCATCTGTCCGGCGCCGCAGGCCAGACGCAGCGCGGCGGTATCCAGCTCTGTCATCAGGGTGTAAATATCATATACATCCTTCTCTGTATAGGACACGACCTGCATGCCCGCATTGGGCCGCAGGATCACCAGACCGTCCTTTTCCAGCCGTGCCAGAGCCTCCCGGATCGGCGTGGAGCTCACGCCCAGACGCTCCTGCAACCCTCTGGTGGTCAATTTTTCTCCAAAGTGAATGCGCTGTGCGAATATATCTGCACGGATCGCGTTGTATATTTGCTCAGTCATCGTCTGTATTTGTCTGCTCATGTAATTGCTCCTGTGTGTGAGGTATCTAATCAATTTATTATATCACACCGTACCCGGAAAACACAACGCACAATTTTGCCTCTTTTCCAAATCATCGGCCCTATATGATCTTAATTCACAAAAACTTCACATATATTTTGTGTTGTTATACAAAATATTACGCTTCTTGATGCTGCATGTTGCACATTGCAACAATATGGCGTATACTCGACTTACAACCCCAAGCGCAAACCTTTACAAGAAAGTGAGGAGTTCAGAGATGCAAGAGTTGAAATGGCCCTACGCCAACGAATTCGGTCAGGAGGAGACCGTTACCTCTGATGTACTTGTTCTGGGCGGCGGTCTGGCAGGCTGTTTTGCCGCCATCGCAGCCGCAAGACACGGTCAGAAGGTGGTCGTCGTGGAGAAGGGCGCCACCAAGCGCAGCGGCTCCGCCGGCACCGGCTTTGACCACTGGGAATCCGCCTGCACCAACCCCTGCTCCAAGGTGACCGCCAAGGAGATCGCCGAGGCCTATGTGGACGAGCAGGATCACCTGTCCAACGGCATTGCCCACTACATCTGCTGCGAGGAGGGCTGGGACCGTCTGGAGGACCTGGAGTCCTTCGGCGGCAAGATCCGCGACACCGAGGATGAGTTCAAAGGCGCGGAGTTCCGCGACGAGGCGACGAAGCTCATGTTCGCCTATGACTACACCAACAAGTTCACCCTGCGTGTCTGGGGCTCCACCTTCAAACCCGCCTTGCACGATGAAATGAAGCGCCTGGGCGTCAAGATCTACGACTATACCGAGGCCACCGCCCTGCTGACCGCCGTAGTGGACGGAAAGAAGCGCGGCATCGGCGCCATCGGCATGAATGTCCACACCGGCAAGATCCTGGTCTTCCATGCCAAGTCCACCATCCTCACCATGTCCCGCCCGGCCCGCGTGTGGCTGTTCAATCCCGATCTGGTGGGCCTGTGCGAGTTCCGCCCCATGCAGTCCATCGGCTCCGGTCACGCCATGGGCTGGCGTGCCGGCATGGAATTCACCATGATGGAAAAGAGCGTCCGGGGCGAGTACTCCGCCGCCGGCCGCAGCTATCCCGCTTACTCCACCGGCAACAACCACAACACCTGGTACGGCGCCACCATGGTGGACTCCCGCGGCGTGGAGATCCCCTATCTGGATCGCGACGGCAATGAGCTCAAGAGCGTCTCTGAACGCTTTAACCCGGTCAAGGGTCAGAAATTCTTCCTCAAGGGCGGCGTCATCGACGAGCCCAAGTATGAATACCGCGGCCCCGAGACCATGCCCTTTGACGAGCTGATGAAGCGCGGCTACAAGCTGCCCTTCTACGCGGATCTGAGCCGTATGCCCGACCTGGAGCGCAAGGTCATCTGGGGCATGATGGTCGGCGAAGAGGGCAAGACCAAGATCCCTGTGCTGCAGAACTTTACCGAGCGTGGCTTCGACTCCGCCAAGCACATGCTCCAGAGCTACGGCACCGGCTGGCAGTCCGCCTCCTTCCTGGGCGACGAACGGCAGCTCTTCGGCGCTCCCGGCGGCATCATGCACGACTGGGATCTGAAGACCAACATCGACGGCATCTACGCCGCCGGCGACCAGCTGTTCGGCTCCGACTGCGCCGGCTTCGCCTGCGCCACCGGTTACTACGCCGGCCGCAAGGCCGCCGACTGGAGCAAGGACGCTGCGCTGACCGCCATCGACCACGAGGACGTGGAGGCCGAGACCGAGCGCCTGTATGCTCCCATGTACGTCCAGGACGGCTACTCCTGGAAGGAACTGAACTTCGCCATCTCCAAGCTGATGCAGAACTACTGCGGCGCCGTCAAGAACGAGGCGCTGCTGGTCCAGGGCCTGGATCTGCTGAGAAGCTATCGCCGGGATGTGGTGCCCCAGCTCAGCTGCACCAACCCCCACGACCTGATGCGCACCCACGAGGTCCTGGACATCATGGATGTGGCCGAGATGATCCTGGAGGCCTGCCGTATGCGTAAGTCCAGCTCCAAGCCCCTGTGCTTCGAGCGCAGCGACTATCCCACCATGGATCCCGCCGAGGATCACCACTTCATCACCATCCGTCAGGAGGACGGCAAGGCCGTCCGCGGCGACATTGAACTGGACTACTTCGGCGATCTGAAGACCGAGTATGAAAAGCGCAACCAGGATTACATCGAGGGAGGTCGTAAGTAATGAAAAAAATGAATGAAATCACCGTTTCGGTCGTCCCCTGCAGCGCCAAACCCATCACCTTTGACGAGACGAAGTGTATCGGCTGCAACACATGCGCCAGAATGTGCCAGTGCGACGTGCTGCTGCCCAGCACCGAGAAGGGTCAGCATCCCATCGTGGCCTGGCCCGGCGAGTGCTGGTACTGCGGCGCCTGCGTCATGATGTGCCCCGTAGAGGGCGCCATCCACCTGCAGCACCCCCTGATGAACCGCACCAAGTTTGTTCCCGTGAAACCTGAGCCCCCTGTAGAGTGAGTAAAAGGAGAAAGAACAAATGAGTAATGATAAGAAAACCACAGCCAAGAAGCTTGGCCTGCTGGGCTGCATTGCCACAGGCGTAGGCGCGATCATCGGCTCCGGCATTTTCGGCTCCCTTCCCACGGTCATCAATGATATCGGCCCCGGCGTCATCCTGGCGCTGATCGGCGCGGTGATCTATACCCTGGCCCGTGCCGTCCCCAATATGTATGTCTCCTCTGTGGTGCCCGCTTCCGGCAGCTTCTTCCTGATGCCCACGAAGCTGATCCACCCCGCCGTGGGCATGTACATGGCGGCGCAGAATCTGTTCCAGCCCGTCCTGATCTCCGTGTTCGCCGTGCTGTTTGCCGACTATGTGGTGGCACTGTTCCCGGCGCTGGCGAGCTATCAGACTCTGGTGGGGGTCGTCATTCTGGTGATCTTCGCCGTCATCGCCTATATGGGCAACTATGTCTTTGCCTCCTTCAACAGCATCATGGTGGCTGTACTGATGGTCGCCATCGCCGTGTACGTGTTCGTGGGTCTGCCCAACATGAATCCCGGCCAGCTGGTGCTGTCCGACATGTTCGCCTCTGGTACGAAACTGACCACCCTGGGCGCGGGCATTGCGGTGCTCTCGTCCTCTCTGTCCGGCGGCACCTCCATCTCCCAGATCGCAGACGACGTGAAGAACCCCCGCCGCAACATCCCCCTGGCCATTCTGCTGGCCCCTGTGGTGGTGGCTGTGATCTACATTCTGATGGCCGTTGTCACCCTGGGCGCTATGCCCGAGGGCCAGCTGACCACGCTGTCTGAGGTGGCGAAGGGCTTCCTGCCTCCCGCCCTGGTCACGTTCTTCATCGTGGGCGGCCCCCTGTGCGGCGTGCTGACCTCCATGGTGCCCGTCATCATGATGACCTGCTCCCAGATCCAGGCCGCCGCCGAGACGGGCCTGTTCCCCGCCGTGGCCGCCAAGAAGAACAAGCACGGCATCTCTCCCGTGGTGCTGGTGTTCGTGATGCTCTTCGCCATCGTCATCACCTCCACCGGTGCGACCTTCGGTGTGCTGATGACCCTGTTCTCCTTCGCCAACTGCCTGGGCGACATCGTGCTGTGCATCATCCCCTTCTTCCTGCGGAAGAAATACCCCAACGCCTGCAAGCACGCCGGCTTCTCCATCCCCCTGTGGGTGCTGTATGTGATGTCCATCTTCGCCGTCATTGTGGCCGCCTACCTGTCCTACTCCGCGCTGCTGACGCTAGGCAGCACCGTCTGGATGCTGCTGGGCATCTTCGCTGTGGTGTTTGTGGCCTATGTGCTGCTGCGCATCGCGTACCTGAAGAAGCAGGGCCGCGACCTGATGGCCGAGCTGAAGGCCCCCTACGCCCCCTTCGAGGAGCGCGAGGCAGAGTGCATTGCCATGGAGCAGTCCAAGTAAAAACCAACAGACAGACTTCGCGCCGGCAGGATCCTGCCGGCGCGAGGCGCTATAAACAGGAGCTGGCTCAGAAAAAAGACGACTTTTTATCAATAACGGCGGCACGGCATCGGCACCAGCGTTCACGAACCGCCCAATGTCAGCTCTGATTCCGATGTGATCGCCCGCGAAGGAATGGTCTTCTCCATCGAGCCCGGCATTTATCTGGAAAACGAGGTAGGCATTCGCATCGAGGATCTCGTCATCGTGACAAGCGATGGGTGCCGCGTGCTGACAAACTATTCCAAAGAATTGCAGATTGTAGGGTAGGGATTCCCTGGACGGGAAGGACCACACCGGCCGCCAGTTCCCGGCGGAGACAGCTTCGGTCGCATAAATAATGTACACTGAATAATAGAAAAAGCCTTATATTTCAATCGATAGAAGCCAATCTGTGGTATAATTGGAGCA
>CAKTSA010000045.1 GCA_934597585.1 uncultured Oscillospiraceae bacterium | reverse complement strand
ACACCTCCTGTGCCACCAAGTCCTCGTTCCAATCCTTTTGCACAGGCACCAGCCGCATGGTGGAGATACCCTCCGCATGGAGATAGCCTTCCATCCGTTCCGAAGCATTGTACCCTGCCTCGTCATTGTCCAGGCAGAGATACACCTGCCGGATCTGTGGATAGGTGCGGAGCATCTGCTCCACCGGCGCGAAGGCTGTGCCGCAGCAGGCCACATAGTTCTGCGTCTGCCAGTCATTCATATGCAGGGTGATGTAGGACAGCAGGTCGATGGGCGACTCGAACACATAGAGTGCTTCGCCGCCGCCTGCGAAGTGAAAACTGTACCGTGCGTCGCTGCCCTCCACGGTCTGGCGGAAGGTTTTACCTTGACTGATCGTGCTTCGCAGGTGTGCGTGTCTGACTATGCCGTTTTCGTCCACACCAACAAATACACAGTTGTGATGTGCCTCATCCTCGTAAAGCAGATGGGCATGGGCAAAAAAAGAGACCACCTCACGGTGGATGCGTCGATGCTGTGTCAGGTAAGCAAATACACGGCGCATATTTCCGTTGGCGGTCGGCAGGGTGAATTTTTTCGGTGGCGATGAGACTGGTTTCTCATAGGTCTGCCCGTTGCACAGCAGCAGCGACACGGCGTCGGCATAGCCCAGATGGTAGAATCGCTGCACAAAGCTGATGGCGTTGCCGCCTTCGTGCATAGCGTGATCGAACCAATGGTTGCCGCGAATGGTGACGCTGTGATCACTGGCCAGACGCTTATCTCGTCCGGAGGGCAGCAGCTTTTCTCCGCGGCTCCGCAGGAACACTTCCAGATCCGTCCTCGCCGCCAGGTCTTTTTGTTCTTGGGTAAAATGAATGTAGGGCATCGTTGTCCTCCTCGTTATGGTATCATTTGCTCATTCCGTAACCTCTCCTGCTCCTCGTGGTCGTCCCGCTTGTGGCCCATGGCCATGCGCTTTTCCATCAGCCGCCTGCGGCGCTTGGAGTCGATACGCAGCGCAGGCGGGATGACCGGCATATTGCCGCGGAACACGCGACTCATGTGGTGGAGCAGTTGAATGACCGCGCCGCCCTCTATTTTGATCTGCGATGTGACCACCTGCTGCGGCACCACAGGCGCTTCAGCTGAGAGCGGTATCTGCTGTTCATCAGGCTCTGCCTCGACGGGAGCTTGTTCCGGCACCGGCTGCCGAAATGTTTCCGTCTGCTGAATGATCATATTCTTGATGGTACGGAACTCTTTTTGCTGTACCAGTGGCAGGTGGGGCGGCGTGTTCCGTCCGTAGTAACCGGCGATCTCATCCTTCAGCCGCCACCATTGGTCATAGCAAGCCGCCACCTCCGGGAGCTGCGCCAGCCGCTCCACGATTTCGTCCACCTGCGCCTTGACCTCTTTGGGCAGATAGCCGTAGACGTGTCTGCCATCGACCTGCTCCAACGTCTGAGACAGCTCCCACAGCTTTTGCTCTATCACGGGATCAGTACAGTCGCTGTTCTCCATTGCTGTAATGCGTGTCAAGAGAACATCCCTTGCGGTCTGAACGCTCTCTTTGTAGACGGCGTCCTTCTTGATGTAGAGTTCCTTCATCTCCTCATGGAAGATGGCGTTCGTCATCTTGGAACGCATGGCAGCGATACCCTCCCGTGTGAGATATCCTTTCTTCGGTTCCGCTGACCACACCATCATGTGAACGTGGGGGTGATGCCCCTCGTCATGGTACGCCGCGTACCAGCGGAAATCATCTGTCTGAATACGCATTGCTTCCGCAATAGCGGCGCTTTCCTGCTTCAGCAGATTCCGCCACGCGGCGGCCTTGTTGTATCCCAGGCGCTCTGCGTCCTCACGCCGCAGAGAGAAAATGAACGTCCACACCTTTCCGTTGTGGGCTTCCAACTCGGCCTTCGCGGCCTTGAGGTCGGTGGTGTCTGCCTCGCTGAACAGTCCGTGGCCGCCGTGCTTTTCGGCACGGGGACGTTGGGCGATGTAGGACATGTAGCCGCTCTCGGACTCCACCTCGTGCAGATGTGTGTCCAGCGCCACGGCGATAAACGCGGATGCTGTGCCGCGGTTGGGCGTCTGTAGGTAGTCGCTGTACTCAAACAATTCTTTTGCATCTGGGAAGTCCTTCAGCAGTTTTTGGATGAACTGCTCCTGCTTTTTGGTCACAGGATCGGTGCTCTGGATGATCTCCACACCGTCCCGCGTAGCGACGTACTCCATATACCCAGACGCTTTGCCGTTCTTGATGTACCCGCTTTTTTGTATCAGCCGCGCCATGTGTTACTCCTCCTGATGGAACAGCAGCACATCCTTGAAGGAGATGTTGCCGTGTGTGGATGCCACCTCACGGACGCTGCTGCCGCGCATTTTGCTGTACTCGTCGCGGGTCATATCCACGTCGCCGCCCAGCAGATGGTTGGTCATGTTGTGTTCCACCACCAGCTTGAACAGCAGCCTGCCCAGCCGATCACCGAACACACCCAGCGTCCCTTCCAGCACCTCCTGCATTGCATGAGGCAGGTACGCACCTGTTTTATTTGCGTGAACATAGCCGTCATAGAATCGTATCGCCTTTTCAACAAATTCACTTTGGCTGCCGCAGTTGTCCAGATGGGCATCTATTTCCACCATCTCTTTTGCCGCATCTGTGAGCCAAAATGCGTGTTTTCGCTTGTCCGTTGCCACTCTTGATCACCTCCTGCAATAAGCTGCACGACCCCGCCGTTTTCCGTTGTCGTTCCTTGGATTCCAGCTCTTACGACCCCGTAAGCCTTCTTTTTTCGCTTTTATGACCCCTCAGAAAAAGCTCCGGAACTGCCCGCACTGCGGGCAGAAGTGAGGCTGGTGGGGCGCTTGCGACCCCACCAGTTTCTCCTGCTCCGCTTTCGGCGCACCGAAAAGCGGGCCGAAAGGCCTCCAAACCTCCGGGGCCGCTATCCTTACCCTCCCGCGTTCCTGCAAGGCCACAAACCGGCCCACAGGGGCAAACACAGGGCTACATCTGCATCTGCGGCGTCGGCCCCGGCTCCTCTTGAAGTTGCCGGGCGAAATCGTGCAGGCTCATGCCGTTTTGCTGCTGACAGAACTCCTCCATCTTCCGAGCCAGCACCTCCTGCTCGGCGGCGTTCAGGTGATAGCTCCAGTTCTCCTCTGTGCCATCTCCCTTGCAGAGATTCAGCTCCAACGTGTCGCAAGGCTTGTCCTGTTCGATGTCGTAGTTGGCGTAGATATTCAGCCAGTCATCATTCTCATCTGTGCAGACGAAGGTGCCGAAGGCGGCGTCCACGTCGAACTCGGTCTGCACATAAAAGTTCAGCTTGCCGTTCTCCATCATGATCTCATCGCTGAACGAAAAATTCTGCGCGGTGAGATGTCCCGCCGATGTGAGCTCCTTCCCGTTCAGGTGATCCAGCAGCTTCCGCCACATCATGTCCTCGGACGCATATTGCTTCTGCACTGCGCGGTAGGCGGCTGTAGACACGTCCCGCATTGCCCACGTTGTCCAACCGTCCATGATGTGGACTGCGGAGAATTCACGCTTGTCAAAATCCAAATCAAACACGCCGGTGACTTTTCCGGTGTTCTCCATACGGAGACGTATCATGCGCTGATACTCCTCCGGTGTGATAGGCTGCGCCTGCGAACACAGAGAGATGAATTTGCCGGGGCTGTGTTCTGTACTCGTGCAGTACCTGCGGAGCGTCTGTGCAGCACCCAGCAGCTCCTCGCCGGGCGTCATGCGGAAGTAATGTTCCTCGCCGCCCTCCACAACGCGGTACGCGGAATAGGTGCGCGCCGCCTCCGCTTCCTCCCGCGCCATACGGTCTTCCTCCCAGATCTCTCGGCTGATACGTTTATATTCACGCTCCGGAAGTTGGTTGCACAGTTCGTCCAGCACATTTTCCAGATGCTCCTGTAAGGTCTCATCCTTCAGATGATGCTCAATGGCTTCTTTCCACCTGCGGTCAAGCCATACGATGATTTCTTCGTGCTGTGCCATAGTTATTCCTCCTCACATTGTCAGGTCTTGCTGATTCTCTTGCAGATCTTCGCAGAGCCGGAAGACCGTGTGTCTGAACTCGTCGTCACGATCCACATCCTGTTCCGTCTGCCACGCATCCCGCACACAGGTCAGGGGATATCCGTCGGAGAGCAGCAGGAGCATCTGATATCGTTCCAGGTTTGCGGTAAGAAGCGCATTGTAGCAATAGCGGGTCGCCTCGATCTCTCCGGCGTTGGCGATAAGTTCACTCTGCGTCATGCGGTAGAGGGATTCGGTGTACTCCGTCTGTTCCCGCTCAACGCATTGAATGAGAGCGTCCCGCAGCTCCGCGTTGGTCTGTACCGGCTCACCCTGTGTAAGTCCTTCCGTAAGAAAGCGCGGCACCTCGATGACCTCTGCATTTTGGAAAGCGAGGTCGCCACGATAGCCGATTTTCAGCGCAGAGAACTCATGCGCCGCTTTGACCAACTCCGCAGGGCTTCCCGCAGGCACCTCCTGCTCCCAGCGATACCAATTATCCTTCTGATGGCAGGGCTTGAGCTTGAGGAGAATATAATCCTCCGGCACGAATTTGGGATAGCGGCAGAGCTGCCCGCCCACGGCATAGTAGGGCTTGCCCTCGCACATGACAGTCTGCTCCATATACGCTTTCATCTTTTGCAGGTCTGTGCAGAACCAGCACTCGCTGTCACCGAAGCGGCGTATCCTGCCAGCCTCCAGAATGCTGTCCAGATTCTCTTTCTTCGTCAGGTGATAGACCTTAGACGGTGCGCTTTCTTTGACATATGCCATGGTTATTCCTCCTGCTGTATAGCCGCTGCCTGCTCATTTGCCGCCTTCGCCGCCCTCACCGGTCGACGGGGACGGGGCGGCGGAGCCAGCAGGCTGTCCACATATTCCCGGATAGGTTCCGGCACTTCCTTCTCATAGAGCTGCCGCAGGGCATCGTCCATACGGCGCTGAACGGAGCTGTTTTTCTTCTTGAGCGCAAACTCTAGCGCCTTGAGACGTTCCCCCTCCATGCTGACGGTAACGCAGACCTTCTCCATGCCGCACCTCACATTTCACCGCAGAGCGTGTACAGGATCACCTTCAGCACCGGCTCATTGTCGCCGCTGTGCAGCTCCAGCCAGGTATCCCGCAGCGCCGCCAGCGGATCATCCAGCGACAGCAGATACCGCATCTGCGGCAGGGAAATGTCATCCCTGCGCTGCACCAACCGGCAGCAGACCTGCGCCGCGTAGATTTCTTTCGTCCTGCCCAGCAGTTGTTCCGACGTCAAAGCTTGCAGCGAGGCGGTGTAGTCCCGATAGTTCTGCTCCAGCTTTTCCAGCAAGGCCCGCCGCATCTCCTTCTCTAATGTGCAAGTGTTTTCGTTCATTTGTGTCCTCCTTAATCGTAGTTGATATACGGAATCTCCAGCCAGTGCGTCCAGTCGCGGCCTTGGAGCTGCGTCTTGACCACGCCGTACTTGGTGCCCATGGCCTCGATGACCTGACCGCCGCCGATGTATACGCCGATGTGTCCCGACTTCCATACCGCCAGTCCCGGCACCTCCGGTATGGTGTCGATGGTGCCTTTCCGCGTGGCGTTGTAGTACATCTGGTTGGCACCGATGTCCGGCATCCCATGTGTGCCGTAGTCGATGGTCATGGTGTCGGGCGACAGCCAGCCGTAGCCCTTGATGAGCCCCACGCAGTCGGCGGTGTGCTTGCCCAGCCAGTTGCTGCGGATGAAGTCCGCGTACTGCCCCACACCTTCCGGGTATTGGGTCAGCTTGTACTGGAACAGCTCCGGTGTCAGCACCTGACCGTAGGTGCCCCACACATAGCCCCAACCGGACTGCCATGCGTTGGTGACGTAGGCCACCAGATCGGCGGCGTTCTTGGTGGTGGGGTTTGTCAGGTCGGAGGCATCCAGCTCCACGCCGCTGCCGCCACCGGGCGTATAACTGCCATCGAAGGTATCGCCGCCTGTGCTGCCCACCACCATGCTGTAGATATGAGCGGCGTTTGCCTTGTCCTCCTCCGTCACCGGTTCGCCCTGCCACGCCGCCAGCTTTTCATACACCGTCTCCAGCGGCAGCGGCACCGCCACATAGTAGACGGTGGTCTGCACCACCACGGTACCATCCTCCAGCACGTCTGTGGTGGTATCGGTGCGCTCCTCCAGACGGTAGAAGCACTCCACGAAATTGGCGGCGGCACGGCGGGTAGGTGCGTCGTCGCCAAAGCAGAGGGCATAGAAAACGGCCTTGACCTGCAAGGGGTCAAGGCCGCCGCTCTCGGCTCTGGCATTCACGGCGGCGACCGCCGAATCCAGAAGAGAGAAAGCTGTCCGCATCTCGGTGATGTGGTCTTTGTATTCGGTTGGGATCTTGTCCGTGAAGGCTGGGCCATAGAAGGACGCGGACACGGCAAAGTTGTTATGCTCCACCGCCGCCGTGCCGAAGCTGCACAGGAACGCCGCCAGCAGGATCAACGGTGAGAGGATGGCGGCAATGACCCAGCCCACCGTCTTGCGGCCTTTTTCCGTAGACAGCACAGCCGCCGCCAGCCGCGCCAGTGTTGTTGACATGGATGCACCTCCTCACTGCCTAAATCATCTGCATACCGGGCGGTTCTTGGTCGGCCATCTGAAACGTCTGAAGCGCATCTACGAATTCTTCATACTCTTCCGGTGTGGCATCGCAGCCGTTTTCGACCGCGTCCTTCGCAATGTCCTCCAGCGTCCAGCCGCTGACCAGTCTTGATGCAGCGCCGCGCAATTCAAAGTAATTGAAAGTGAACTGATCCCCATAGTTGAAGAGCTGTGTTGCGATCTCCTCACCGCAGTGCTGCTTGATAAGAGTCAACTCCACATAGCTTTTATCGTAGAGCTCAGACTCTGGCTCCACATCTTCCCGGCTTAGTTCATCCGCATACGCCGTCCATGCGTTCATGGCTTCGTCCGTCGCCTCCGGCAAGAGGCTCCTGATCCGTTTTTCAAATTGTTCTCTCTGCATAGCTCAAAGGCAACCTCACTTCCCGCCCTTTGTGCCGAACAGCTTCGCCTTGTGCTCCGGGGCGATGACCTTCATCATGTACCGGTCGCTGCCGCAGCGGAAAAGACATTCGCCGTTCTGAGCCTTGCTGATGAGGTCGAACTCTGTGTCCTCCATTTGCAGCATATTGGTGAAAAATTGCTTTTCTGTGGTGCCGGGGTTGAAGAAAAACTGGTGGGGCGGGATGGCAAACAGAGGCTTGGTCATCTCCCGTACTTCCCGCTGGTTGAAATCCTCCAGATTCTGACTGGCCATCATCAAAGCGGAATCCCGCTTGCGGACACGTTTCAGGCAGTTGCGAATGTACTCAATGGCGATGGGGTTGGACAGCCACAGGTACAGCTCATCCAGCGCCGCCACCGTCCGGCCCTCCACCAGCAGCTTGTCGGACATATACGCCAGCACATTGAACAGCAGCGCGTTCCGCAGGCTCTTAGCTGCACTCAGCACGCCGCCGACACCGAACACCAGAAACCGATCACTGGTAATGTCCGTATGACCGTTGAAGAAGTGGGCATCAGCTCCCACGCACATGGAGTGCAGACCCAGCAGCACCTCCTGTAAAAGTTCCTTCGTATAAAGCTGGTGAGTATCCGGATCATAGTGGAGATATTCCTCCTCCAGCAGCGCATAGAAGTCCGACAGAATGGGGTAGTCCGTGGCGGTGAGCTGCCGGGGATTGGTGCGCTCCGAGATGCCCCACTTGGCATAGAGCTTCGTCAGCATGATCTCGATGGTGTCCAGCTGGGCATCGGAGAAATCCTTGTAGGCACGAAAGAAGTCTTTCAGGAAGGAAACGTGCCGCGCCAAAAATGTATTCTTCCGGAAGGCCTCCGGTGCTGACTCATCCGGCTCCGGCGCGGTGTCCCAGCACTTTACCTCCAGCACATTGATGTGGCGGTCACCCGCCATCAGGTCGACGAAGCAGCCGTTCAGATTTCCACACAGATCACCCAGCTCATGCTCCGCGTCCAGCGAGATAACAGATTTTCCCGACTCGATCAGGTTGCAGATCAGCAGCTTCATCAGATATGATTTGCCCTGACCGCTGTTGCCCAGGATCAGGATGTTGGCAGAGGTCTTGTCGCTGTCGCGCCGGTCGAAGTCCACCACGATGTTGCTGCCGAACTTGTCCTTGCCGATGTAGAAGCCGTTTGGGTCAGCCTTTCCGGAATAGTTGAAGGGAAACAGGTTGGCCACGCTGGATGCGGGCAGTACCCGTTGGAACTGCGGCCCCAACGCGGCGTAGCCTGCGGGGTTCACCGTGAGGAATCCCTGCCGCTGCCGCAGCACCAGCTTGTCGATCGTCAGCTTGCAGCGCACCAGCTCCGCTTCCACACTGGTTTGCAGCAGCTTCAGATTTTCAAAGCTGTCGGCCATGACCTCCACATAGACCGCGCAGTATAGCAGCGGTTCATGCTCACGATCCAGCGCCCCTACCAGCGAGGCCATGTCCTGCAAATTGCTCTCCGCTGTGATGACCCGCCGCAGATCGTTGGTGTTGGCCCGCTCCAATTTGTTGCGGTTGGTGGCGTTGTGGATGATGCGGTTCTCCTCGGCAGGCGTCACCAGACGGCAGACGATCCGCAGCGTCACGCCGCGCCGGTCGCCCAAGCGGCCCAGCAGTGCCTGCGAATCGGTGGCGGCGGGATACTCCCGCAGCGCCCACACGCACCGCCATGTGCTGCCGGAAATGTAGTGATCCGTCTCAAATTTCAGCACCCCCGGCGTGATGCAGTCCAAAAAAGACAGCACCGTTGGTTCATCCGGGGGTGCTTTCTTGCGCTTGAAGATATTTTTCATAGTCCCTCCATAAAGAAAATGCCCATCCGGGGTTTCAGCTCCGGCTCGTGGCCGGTGAACAGCTCCGGCTCCTGAAACTGCGCCGTGTACTTCTGGATCTGGTCATCAGTCAGGGAGCAGAAGCCTCCCTCGTGGTCGTCGCCCACCAGAAAGAACGGGCCGCAGATGATGTCCTCCTCCAGCCACCGGTTGGGTGCCATACCGTTAAGCTTGCCCTCCTCGTTGCAGCAGAGGATAACGCCATCCTCCACATATACCGGCTGGAACAGGCCCTGCACCTCCTGCTGGATGGCGGCCAGTGTATCTTCCATCTCCTTTTCGTAGGGAGCCTGTCCCGGCTCCACTTTCAAAATGCGCATATCAGCCCTCCTTCACATATCGCTCTCCATCCACGCTGTCATAGACCTCGTGGGATACGTCCTGCTCATAGTAGACCGCCAGCAGCTCCCGCAGCTCCTGCTCGTTGGCACGGCGGACGGTGAAGCCGTTGTCAGTGAGATGTTTCTCCACGTTGGCCAAGTAGGATTCCGTGAAGCCGCCCTCGCCACGCTGCCGCAGGATCAGGCAGAAGGTGCGGGCCGAGGCCATGGAGGTCTGGACGCTGTCCAGATGGGCGCAGTCTGCCTCCAGCAGCGCACGGATGGCGGGGTTCGTCTCCTCCTCCAGCCGCTTACGGTAGAAGCTGCGGTTGTCCTGATAGGACTCCTTGGAGTCCGTGGCCAGAATCTCCACCTCCGCCATGCCCTTCAGCACATTCATCAGGCTATGGATGCGCTGGCGGACGATGCTCTCCGGCAGCACATTCAGGTTGCTGGGCTTCAGAATGAGATAGACCATCTCACCGTTGGGGGTACGGATGCTGTGATCCGTAATCTCGTCGATGCCCAGGAGCTGCTGGGCAGATGGCGGTTTTTTCTCGAAAATGCTCACGGCAGTTGCCTCCATTCATAACGTTGACATCCGAAAAAGAATGCGCCTGCATAGCGCAGGAAATCCAGCATACTAACGCCATCATGGCGGATGGCCAGGAAGGCGTACACGGCGGTGATTACCAGCGGGGCCACAAAGCCGGTCTGTGCCAGCGCCAGCGCTGACAGCAGCAGGCCGATGCCGATCAGCGCCACGTCCCGCAGCGCCCACAGCCACAGCATAGGCCGCGCGGTCAGATTGTCTGGGTATAGGTACATTTTATTTACCTCCAAAAGTGGAAGCCGCAAGCATATGCCTGCGGCTTCCATGGGTTATTTACCCCGCCGTGTCGGCGGTATCGTTCAGTTCCCGTTCGATAAGGCCCAGGATGAAGTCCTTCTGCTTTAGGCCGTTCCGGGCGAGGTAGTCTTTCAGTCGCTCGAACAGCTCCTCCGGTACCTGAAAGGCGATTGTGCGGGTGTTGGTATTCATAGTCCTTGTTCCTCCGTCAAAATGTTCTTTGAGTATGTCTGTGATGTAGTCGGACAGTGTCTGTCCGCGCTGCTCCTGCTCCGCCCGAAGCTGCTGGTGCAGGGACAGCGGGATAGGCGCGCAGAGGTTTTTCTTTTCCTCCATGATGGATGCTCCTTTCCGCCTCCCGCGAGGCAAGCAAAGCATAGCCCAAACGCCGCGGCAAAGCTATTGACAAGTACAACGAGAATGCAAGCGCAAACGAAGCAGAATGGACAAAGCTATTTCTTCCTTGCGTTTTTCCGAGCAGGATTGGCTATTGGTGCGTCTCCTTTTCTTACGCCACCCGTTGAGATATAAAGGATACTTCGTCTTGGAATATAGGCGCAGCCCATGAGTGCATCCTCAACTGACAAAATATCGCCTTCTTCCATGCGCTCAAAGTCTCCAACTAAACCTTTTTTAACGGGGAGGTCATAGTTCTCTGCTATTTCGATCACATCGCCATTCAGAAGATGTATTCTGTATATTTGATAATACATTGCTTTTTCCTTTTCTATCATTCTCTTAAAGTGTTCACAGCTCTCCTTCGCTCTCCCGTATGGTATCCGCCATGCATCTCATCACGAAATCCACGCAGGGAATGGCCACGCTGTTGCCCAGCGCCTTGTAGCGGGCGCTGTCGGACGCGCCGGGGATATCCGTCCATCCGTCCGGAAAGCCTTGCAGTCTTTCACATTCCAGCGGCGTCAGACGGCGGATGAGGAGGAACGGCAGGTCTTTGTCACCGGCAGGCTCACAGGTATAGAGATCATCTGTGGAATAGCACACCGCGTGGCGATCCATGGTATTCAGGGTGTACATCACGTTCTCCTGATAACCGATGCCATTACCGCCGTTCTCCGGCTTCCGATCGATAGCGTTTCCGGTGATGCAGTAGATGGGTTCCTTCACCAGCGGCACATTATTGCCGCCCGTCCCATAGCGGGCCGACATGGTGGGAGCCACATCGCCTACCTGATGATACCGGGCGTCGATGCCGTGGTTTTCAAATACCAGTGGCTGGTGCCCATGCTCCTGTGCCCGCAGCGTACCGGTTATATCCTCGGACAGCTCCATGACCTGTCCGCCCTGATCGTTGATGCACAGCACAGAGGGCATACTGTTACCGCCCGCACTGCCTTTCAGCGTCGGGGTGACCTCCTCGCTGTAGCCGATACCTCCGGCAGTCGCTCCCGCGCCTGCGGAGAAACTGGCCACAAAGGTCTGCTGCTTCATACCCGGCTGTGCGCCCAGCGCACCGGCCTTGTCGCCCAAGTCACGGACTTCATCCCGCTGGTTGGCCGCAAACGCCACCGGCGCACCTGAAGTCTCGCCTAGGTCGATGCCCTCGTCTCGCTGGTTGATGTGGTAGGCTTTCAGAAGGCCCAGACGGAGCAGCGTCACCAGATCAGCCATACGCAGGCCGCTTTGCAGCTCCAGCGCTTCCCGCAGCGCATCCGGCAGCACCTTGCCGCGTCGTCTGGCCCTACGGAGGATGCCCAGACAGGCTTTTCGGCTCAAAAAGTATCTGCGATGAGGATGGGGCTCCAAAATCCGCCACAAGGAAGATCCTCTTGCGGCTCTGGGGGA
>CAKTSA010000044.1 GCA_934597585.1 uncultured Oscillospiraceae bacterium | reverse complement strand
CTGCTGGCCTGCCAGCGCTTCGGCGGCAAGGTCATGTGGGACGAGCTGGGCCTGCCCTGTACCGAGTCCGGCATGGCCCTGCCCTGCGGCGCCACAGGCCGCTGGGTCAGCGAATAACATAAAGGAAGCAAACGCTATCATGTCAACAATGCTGCAAACCGAACACCTCTCCTTCACCTACCCGGCGGAGGAGGAACAGCCCTCCACCGCCGCGCTGGAGGACGTGTCGCTGTCCATTGAAAAGGGCAGCTTCGTGGTGGTGCTGGGCCACAACGGCTCCGGCAAATCCACCCTGGCCAAGCATATGAACGCCGTCCTGCTGCCCTCTGGCGGCGCGGTGTATGTAGAGGGCATGGACACCAAGGACGAGACCCTGCTGCTGGAGATCCGCCGCCGGGTGGGCATGGTGTTCCAGAACCCGGATAACCAGATCGTTGCCAACGTGGTGGAGGAGGACGTGGCCTTCGCCCCGGAGAACCTGGGCGTCCCCAGTGACGAGATCCGCCAGCGGGTGGACGACGCTCTGGCGGCGGTGGGCATGTCGGAATTCACCCGCCATGCGCCCCATCTTCTCTCCGGCGGACAGAAGCAGCGGGTGGCCATCGCCGGCGTCATCGCCATGGCCCCGGAGTGCATCGTCCTGGACGAGGCCACCGCCATGCTGGACCCCGCCGGCCGGCGAGAGGTACTCTCTGCCATCCGCACATTAAATAAAGAGCGAAACATCACCGTGGTCCTCATCACCCACCATATGGACGAGGCCATGGACGCCGACCGTCTCATCGTCATGAACGACGGCAGAATGGTCATGGACGGCACCCCCGCCCAGGTCTTTACCCGCGTGGATGAGCTCCGCGCCATGGGTCTTGCCGCCCCCGACACGGTGGAGCTGCTGTACGCCCTGCGTCAGGGCGGCATGGACGTCCCCCTGACCGCCCTCACCGTCGACGACTGCGCCGATGCCATCTGCAAGGCCCTGCAATAACTGCGGCACCTTCCTGAAACCACCCGTAGGGGGCGGCGTCCTCGACGCCCCGCCGCCTACCGGAAGTGCCATCGTATATCGTGCGGGCCGTCGAGGACGCCGGCCCCTACGCACTGACTATCAATACCCCTCTGTAGGGCGGGGCCCATGTGCCCCGCCGCCCGATCCTGAACGATTTTCTTTGTTGAAAATCACCGGATTTTCAACAATTACTGATGAAACGAGGAACCCTACATTGGAACCCATCATTCGTGTCGATCATCTGACACATACCTATAGCGCCGGAACGCCCTTCCAGCGCAGCGCCGTCAAGGACATGTCCCTGAACATCCTGCCGGGCGAGTTTCTGGGCGTTATCGGCCATACCGGCAGCGGCAAATCCACCCTGATCCAGCACCTCAACGGCCTGCTGAAACCCACCGACGGCCATATCTGCCTCAACGGCCAGGATATCTGGGCCGACCCCAAGCAGATCCGTCAGGTGCGCTTCCATGTGGGGCTGGTGTTCCAGTATCCGGAGTACCAGCTTTTCGAGGAGACGGTCTATAAGGACGTGGCCTTCGGCCCCAAAAACATGGGGCTGGACGAGGCGGAGATCGACCGCCGCGTCCGCCAGTCGGTGCAGGCCGTGGGCCTCAGCGCAGAGGTGCTGGAAAAATCCCCCTTTGCTCTGTCCGGCGGCCAGAAGCGCCGCGTCGCCATCGCCGGCGTCATGGCCATGGAGCCGGAGGTGCTGATCCTGGACGAGCCCACCGCCGGCCTGGACCCCCGTGGCTGCGAGGATATTCTGGCGCTGCTGCGGGACTACCACACCCAGCGTCACAGCACCGTGGTGCTGGTCAGCCACAGCATGGAGGAGATCGCCCGCAACGCCCAGCGCATCATCGTGCTGGACAAGGGCGTCGTCCGCATGCAGGGCACGCCGGCCCAGGTGTTCGCCCGGGCCCGTGAGCTGGAGTCCATCGGCCTGGACGTCCCCCAGGTCACCAAGATCGCCCACGCCCTCCATGAGAGAGGCGTGGCCATCGACCCGGCAGTCTACACGGTGGAGGCGCTGCAAAAGCAGCTCCTCGCCCTGAAAGGGGGCCATGCCGTATGCTGAAGGACATCACTCTCGGCCAGTACTTCCCCGGCGAGACTTTCATCCACCGGCTGGACCCCCGCACCAAGCTGCTGTGCGTCATTCTCTATATCGTGGCCCTGTTCAACGCCAAGAGCGTCCTGACCTACGCCATCATGGCCGTGGTGCTGACCGCCTGCATTCTGATTTCCAAGGTGCATTATAAGGCCCTGACCCGGGGGCTGAAGCCCGTCTATATCATCGTAGCCTTCACCGCCATCATGAACCTGTTCTTCTCCGGCGGTACGCCGGTGGCGGACGTGTGGCTCCTGCGCCATATCACCTACGAGGGCATCCGCTCCGCCATCGCCATGGTGCTGCGGATCGTCATGCTGATCATGGGCACCTTCCTTCTGACCTATACCACCAGCCCCATCAGCCTGACCGACGGTCTGGAGCACCTGCTGTCCCCGCTGAAAAAGCTGAAGATGCCCATCCATGAGCTGTCCATGATGATGTCCATCGCCCTGCGCTTCATTCCCACCCTCATCGAGGAGACCGACAAGATCATGTCCGCCCAGAAGGCCCGGGGCGCGGATTTCGAGTCCGGCAACATCTTCCAGCGGGCCAAGGCCCTGGTGCCCATTCTGGTGCCCCTGTTCATCAGCGCTTTCCGCCGTGCCGACGAGCTGGCCACCGCCATGGAGTGCCGCTGCTACCACGGCGGCGAGGGCCGCACCGCCCTCCACGTCCTCCGTTATAAACCCGCCGACTACCTGGCCCTCACGGCCTTCCTGATCCTGGCCGTTGGCATCATCGTGCTGAAGCACCTGGGGCTGTAAAAGCTATAAGGAGAACCTATGCGCAACATCGCCCTGACATTGATGTATAACGGCAGCGCCTACCACGGCTGGCAGGTGCAGAAAACGGAGATCTCCGTGGCCCAGACGCTGGAGCGGGGCCTCAGCATGGTCTGCGGCCACGGCGTGAAGCTCACCGGCTGCGGCCGCACCGATGCCGGCGTCCACGCCGAGCACTACGTGGCCAATTTCCGCACCGATTCCCGCATCCCTCTGGATCGCCTGCCCTTCGCCGTCAATACCCATATCCCTGAGGATATCGCCGTCAAGGCCGCCTTTCAGGTGGCGGACGATTTCAACGCCATCGGCTCCTGCATCAAAAAGGAGTACACCTACCGCATCTACAACTCCCGTATCAAGAACCCCTTCTACGTGAACCGCGCCTATTTCTACCCCAAGAAGCTGGATGAAACGGTGATGGACCGCGCCGCCCGCATGTTCGAGGGCACCCACGATTTCGCCGCCGTCCGCTCTGTGGGCACCAACGTCCGCAGCACCGTCCGCACCATCCACTACTGCCGCGTCACCCGCAGCGGGGAGCTGCTGGAGCTGAAGGTATGCGCCGACGGATTTTTGTATAATATGGTACGTGCCATCACCGGCACCGTCCTGTACGCCGCCGAGGGGAAGCTGACGCCGGAGGATATCCCCGTCATCCTCGACAGCGGCAACCGCACCCTGGCGGGGCCCACCGCGCCGCCGGGGGGACTGTATCTGACCCGCGTGTGGTACAATGATGAACGGCTGGAGCGGGAATAAGCCGGAAATTCAGGTGCAAAAACGGTACATAAAAGCCCTTTATGGGGTACATAAAGGGCCCTTATCGGTACAGAAAGGGGGGCGAAAGGACCATGAAAAAAGACACCCAGAGCATCTATGATCTCCCCCAGGGGGACCTGCAGGAGGAGCAGCCCCGCCGCCTGCGCCAGAGGAAAAAGCCCCGCAAATGGCTGTGGCTGACCCTGGCGGTGGTGGTCGTGCTGGGCATCGTGGCCGCCGCCCTTCTGTGGGACGCCAACAGCTTTGACGGCCTGCGCCGCAGCGTCATCTACGCCCGGGCCGAAAAGGACGAGACCGGCTGCGCCAGGCTCTATTACTATGAAAACGACGCCACCAGCCGCTTTGCAGCCCTCAACGGCAGCCTGGTGACGGTGGCCGCCAATCAGGTGCGTGTGCTGGACGAGCGCAGCCAGGTGCTGTATCAGAACAGCGTCCGCTTCCTGCACCCGGATCTGGTGTCCGGCGGCGACGTGGCCGCGGCCTATGATATCGGCGGCACAGCCCTGTACGTGCTGGACAGCAAGGGCCTGCGCTGGCAGCAGGAGATGGAGGGCGAGCTGATCTCCGTCACCGTCAACCCCCATGGATACGTGACTGCCGCCTATAACAGGAGCGGCGCTAAGGCCGCTGTCACCGTCTGGGACAGCAAGGGGGAGCCTGTATTCACCTACAACTCCGCCCAGCGCTTTGTCATGACCGCCGCCCTGGGCCGGGACGACCGGACCCTGGCCGCCGTCACCATGGGCCAGGAGGACGGCAAGTTCCAGAGCTTCCTGGTGCTGTATCACACCGACAGCGAGAAGGAGCTGGCCGCCAACCCGGTGGCCGGCGGCGTGGTCTACGCCCTGGAGACCATGCAGCGGGAGTTCTGCGCCGTCACGGAGCAGGGCCTGTACCTGCTGGATACCGGCGGCGCCCTGAAGGCATCCTATTCCTACGGCGGGCAGTTTCTGCGCCGCTGCGCGGTGGGAGACGGCGGCTGGGCCGCTCTGCTCCTCAGCCGCTATAAATCCGGCGGCTACGCCAGCCTGATCACCGTGGACAACGACGGCAACGAGCTGGGCGGCCGCGATATCGACGGCGAGGTGCTGGATATGTCCACCGCCGGCCGCTACGTGGCCGTGCTGTTCAGCGACCGGCTGACCATCTACGACAAGTATCTCACCGAGGTGGCCACCCTGCCGGACGTCAGCGATGCCCGGGCCGTTCTGATGCGTGACGACGGCAGCGCCGTCCTGGCGGGCGCCGCCGGCGCGTCGCTGTATCTGCCGTAAGGCAAAAGGAGACCCTTATGTCCATTTCTCTCATTTTTGACCTGGCTGTTGCGGCGATACTGCTGCTGTGCCTGATCATCGGCGGCGCCCGGGGCTTCCTGCGGACGCTGCTGAGCGTGGTGATCCTGGTGGCAGCCCTGCTGGGCAGCGGCATTCTGGCCAACACCCTGGCCGACCCGGTCACCGAGTGGGTTACGCCCCGCGTCCAGCAGTATATGCTGGACCGCCTGACCGACGGCCGCAGCGACGAGGCCATCAGCGCCGCCGCCGCGTCTGACAACGAAACACTGGCCGGCCTGGTGGATTTTGACGCCATCACCGGCATCGCCAGAAAGGCCATGGACAGCGCCGTGGAGGCCGGCAAGAACATGCTGGAGGGCGCTGTGGCCGGTATGGTGCGCTCGCTGGTGTACGGCGTGCTGTTCCTGCTGTCGTTTCTGGTGCTGACGCTGCTGCTGCGGCTTATCACCAGCCCCCTGCGCCTGGCGGAGCGGGCCCCGGTGCTGGGCGCGCTGAACCGGCTGGCCGGTGCGGCCCTGGGCCTGTGCCTGGGTGTTCTGGCCATGTTTGCCGCCGCCAGCGTGCTCCAGTGGACCGGCCTGGTGGACCCCGCCACGCTGCGCCATACGTACCTTCTGCAATACTTCACCCAGCACAGCCCCATGGACATCATCGCCATGCTGGGATGAGCGGGTGTGGGAAAATAACGCAACGGGTACGATAAGCCGTTGTAGGGGGCGGCGTCCCCGACGCCCCGTCGCTTACCGGAAATGCCCTCGTATACCGTGCGGGCCGTCGAGGACGCCGGCCCCTACGAACCGATCACCGAACCTGCCGCACGGCGGCGCGAAACTACCCTGAAAACCGCAATTCTATTGGCCGTGGGCGCAAGAACGCTCGCGCCAGTTTCTGATTTGGAGGAACCATATGCAGCCTACTCTTTGTTCCAGATGCAAGAAAAACGTGGCGGTGGTATTCATCTCCCGCCTCAACGAGAAGAACGAACAGGTCAACGAGGGCCTGTGTCTCAAGTGCGCCGCCCAGCTGGGCCTGCCCCAGGTGGACGAGATGATGAAGCGCATGGGCATCACCCCGGAGGACCTGGACAACATTTCCAACGAGATGATGCAGGCCTTCGGCGGCGCGGAGGAACTGCCCGAGACCGGAGACGACGGCGACGAGGACGACGAGGAGAGCGGCAAGACCGCCACCTTCCCCTTCCTGAACCGCCTGTTCGGCAATAACGGCAGCAATCCCCCTGCCCAGCCCCAGCAGCCCTCTGGAGAGGGCGGCGCCGCCCCCAACAACGGCGGCGGCCGCAAGACCGAGAAAAAGCGGAAGTTCCTGGATAACTACTGCATCAACCTCTCCCAGCGGGCCCGGCAGGGCAAGCTGGACGCCGTCATCGGCCGTGAGCAGGAGATCGAGCGGGTGGTGCAGATCCTGAACCGCCGCCAGAAGAACAACCCCTGCCTCATCGGCGAGCCCGGCGTGGGCAAGACCGCCATTGCCGAGGGTCTGGCCCAGCGCATCGCCGCCGGGGAGGTGCCCTTCAAGCTGCGGGACAAGGAGGTCTATCTCCTGGACCTGACGGCCCTGGTGGCCGGCACCCAGTTCCGCGGCCAGTTCGAGAGCCGCATGAAGGGCCTGATCGAGGAGATCCGCAAGGCCGGCAACATCATTCTGGTCATTGACGAGGTCCACAACATCGTGGGCGCCGGCGACGCCGAGGGCAGCATGAACGCCGCCAATATCCTCAAGCCCGCCCTCAGCCGGGGCGAGATCCAGGTGATCGGCGCCACCACCTTCAACGAGTACCGCAAGCACATCGAAAAGGACACCGCACTGGAGCGCCGCTTCCAGCCGGTGACGGTCAACGAGCCCAATATCGAGGATACCCTGAAGATCCTTCGCGGCATCGCCCACTACTACGAGCGGTTCCACGGCGTGTCCATCCCCGACGGCGTGCTGCGCCAGGCGGTGCAGCTGTCCGAGCGGTATATCACCGACCGGTATCTGCCCGACAAGGCCATCGACCTGATCGACGAGGCCTGCTCCGACATGAACCTCCATGACGCGGACATCAACCGCCGCATGGAGCTGGAAAAGCAGCTGGCCACCATCGCCACCGAGCTGGAGACTCTTTCCTCCGAGACGCCGGAGGAGGAGCAGACTCCGGAGCAGATGGACCAGCGCTACGCCCGCATCGCCCAGCTCCGCAGCGAGCAGATCCGCCTGCAGCAGGAGCTGGAGACCATCAAGGCCAAGGGCACCCCCGCCCTGACCATGGACAACATCGCCCGGGTCATCGAGATGTGGACGAAGATCCCCGCCAGCAAGATCAAGGAGGAGGAATTCCAGCGGCTGAGCCAGCTGGAGGCCCGCCTGAAGAAGCACATCGTGGGCCAGGACGAGGCCGTGGCCGCCGTGGCCGCCGCCATCCGCCGCAACCGGGTGGGCATCAGCCCCAAGCACAAGCCCGTCAGCTTCATCTTTGTGGGCAGCACCGGCGTGGGCAAGACCGAGCTGGTGAAGCAGCTGGCCGACGACCTGTTCAACGCGCCGGAGAGTCTGATCCGCCTGGACATGTCCGAGTTCATGGAGAAGCACTCCGTCTCCCGCATCGTGGGCAGCCCTCCCGGCTACGTAGGCTATGACGAGGCGGGCCAGCTGACGGAGAAGATCCGCCGCAAGCCCTACTCCGTGGTGCTGTTCGACGAGATCGAGAAGGCCCACCCCGACGTGCTGAACGTCCTGCTGCAGATCCTGGACGACGGCCAGATCACCGACGCCCACGGCCGCAAGGTGAATTTCGAGAATACCGTCATCGTCATGACCTCCAACGCCGGCTCTGACAAGGCTGCCGGTTCGGTAGGCTTTGATAAGACCGCCGGCGACCAGGGCAAGGAGCGGGTCATGAAGGCCCTGCGGGACTTCCTGCGGCCTGAGTTCATCAACCGCGTGGACGAGGTCATCTACTTCCACCAGCTGACCGAGGAGAACTTCCGGGATATCGCCCGCATCATGCTGGACGAGCTGAAAACGTCCCTGTCCGACAAGGGCTTCGGCTTTATGTACGACGACGGCGTGGTGGACGTGCTGGTGAAGAAGTCCTATTCCGCCGCCTACGGCGCCCGGAACCTCCGCCGCTGCATCCAGAAGGAGCTGGAGGACCCCATGGCCAACCTGATCATCGACGCTTTCGAAAACCCCATCACCCAGCTGAAAGCCACCGCCGAGGACGGCCAGATCAAGCTCTACAGCCTGTAAGGCCGCAATAGGGAGGGAGAGAACCGTGAAGCTGTTCCGCAAGAATATCGAGCCCCGCTGCGCCTACTGCGCCCGGGGCGCCCGCATTGACGAAAACCACGTGGCCTGCGTCAAGCGGGGCGTGGTGGAGGACATGGATAAGTGTCCCGCCTTCCGCTACGATCCCATGCGCCGTGTGCCGCCCCGGCCCGCGGAACTGAACACATCCAAGCTGACGCCGGAGGATTTCCAGGTCTGACAGCGTCCACAGGAGAGAAGGAGGGGTCACCATGTCCATTTCCACCGTCCACGCCGTGTATTTCAGCGGCACCGGCACCACGGAAAAGACCGTCCGCCGCATTGCCCGCCGTTTGGCGGACAAGCTGGGGGCGCAGTACGCCGAGTACAGCTATACCCTGCCCGACGCCCGGAAGCGGGAATTGACCATCCCGGCGGGCGACCTGGCGGTGGTGGGCTGTCCCACCTACGCAGGCCGGGTGCCCAATCTGCTGATGCCCTACCTGCGGGATATGGTCCGCGGCGCGGGAGCGCTGGCCGTTCCCGTGGCGCTGTTCGGCAACCGGGATTATGACGACGCCCTGATGGAGCTCAGTAAGCTGCTGGCCGCCGACGGCTTCACCTGCGTGGCAGGCGCGGCCTTTGTGGGGGAGCACAGCTTCTCCCGCACGCTGGGCGCGGGCCGTCCCAACGACGCCGATATGGCGGAGATGGACGCCTTTGCCGACCATATCGCCGCCCGTCTGGCGGCGGGGGATACCACGCCCGTCACCGTAGGCGGCTGCGACCCCATCCGCCCCTACTATACGCCACGCGACCGCCACGGGAACCCCATCAATATCCTGAAGGTGAAGCCCAAGACGGATAGGACCAAATGCGGCAATTGCGGCTGGTGCGCCGCCCACTGCCCCATGGGCAGCATCGACCCGGTTGACCCGTCCCAGGTGCCCGGCATCTGCATCAAGTGCTGCGCCTGCGTCAAGGGCTGTCCCGCCGGAGCCAAATACTACGACGACCCAGGCTACCTCTATCACAAGAGCGAACTGGAGGAGGTCTATGCCCGCCCGGCGGAAAACGCACGATTTGTATAAAGGAACCAACCATGAAATACCCCTACTTACTGTTTGACGCGGACAACACCCTGTTCAACTTCGACCAAGCCAACCGCAAAGCGTTCCACGAGATCTGCCGCCAGTTCGACATCCCTGACAGCGACGAGACATTTGCGCTCTACGAGCGCTGCAACAACGAGATGTGGGCGGCCTTTGACCGGGGCGAATATACCAAGGAGTTTATTGTGGTGCAGCGCTTCCGCAACTTTCTGTCGGCCATGGGCCTGGACCGGGATGCCGAGGGCTGCAACGCCCTGCACCTCCATACCCTGAGTCAGTGCGCCTTTATGCTGCCCTACGCCCAGGAGGTGTGCCACACCCTGGCCCGCAGCCATAAGCTGTATCTGGTCACCAACGCGGTGGCCTCTGTCCAGCGTGGCCGCTTGGCGAAAAGTCCCATCGTCCCCGATATCACCGCCGCTTTCATCAGCGAGGAGGCGGGCGCTGCCAAGCCCTCCCCGGCGTACTTTGACTACGTCTTCGCCCACATCGACGGCATTACCAAGGACAACTGCCTGGTGATCGGCGACAGCATCTCCAGCGATATCCGGGGCGCCAACAACTACGGCCTGCCCTGCTGCTGGTACAATCCCAAGCACACACCCCGGCCTGCCGACGTGCGCATCGACTACGAGATCGACGACCTGCGGCAGCTGTATGATATTGTATAAAAAAGGATGCAAGCTTTCGCTTGCATCCTTTTTTCGTTCAGCGCTTGGTGTGTAGGGGAGGGGCAGAGCCCCGCCCTTGGCTCTCCCTTTGGGAGAGCTGTCACCGCAGGTGACTGAGAGGGGGCTTGCTGTCGTAATGGCGCAACGGGTATCGCGCGGCGGCCTGAGGGCAGGCCGCCCTACGGATATTTTCCGGTATCGCTTTCGTAGGGCGGGGTGCCCTCACCCCGCCGCACGGTAGGCGCAAAAGGCCTGTCATTGCTCCTCACCGAAATCCGCTCTGTACGCCGCGGCCAGCTTTTCCGGCCAGTCGCCGATGGGCTTCAGCACGCCGGTGAAGAACCGCAGCGTGGCGGGCTCGTGGACGAACCGCAGTCCGCCCACCAGATCCCGGTGGTCAAAGAGCCACTTGACCCGGTCGATGACGTACTCCGTCTGGGACAGGGTGAATACCCGGCGGGGGAAGGCCAGGCGCAGCAGCTCCATGCTGGCGATGCGCTCGGTGCCGTCCGGCTCACGCTCCTCGGACAGCGTTCCCCGCTCCATGCCGCGAATGCCGCCGCAGATGTACAGCGCGCAGGACAGCGCGCCGGCGGAGTACTGGCTCTGGGGCACGTGGGGCAGGAATTCCTTCACATCGATGTGGGCGCCCAGACCGCCGCCGGGGGTGATCACCGGCACACCGTACTCGTCCAGCCGCTTCACACAGTAGTCGATGAACTGGGGCCCCTGGGAGATCACGTCCATGTCCATGGTCTCCTCAAAGCCCACCGTCATGGCCTCCATCTCCTTCACCGACATACCGCCGTAGGTGAGGAAGCCCTCAAACATGGGAATCAGGTCCTCCATGGAGTGGAACAGCTCCTCGTCCCGCACCAGGATGGCGCCGCCCCGGGCGAAGCCGAACTTCCGGGCGGAGAAGTAGATGATGTCGAACAGGTCCGCGATCATGCGGGTGATCTCCCGGATGGACTTGTCCTGCATCCCCGCCTCACGGGTCTTGATGAAGTACAGGTTATCCTGCAGCAGCGAGGCATCCAGCACCGTCAGCAGGCTGTGGCGGCGACAGATGGCGGTGGCTGCCTTCATGTTGGCGTAGGAGATGGGCTGACCGCCGATCAGGTTGGTGCCGGCCTCCAGCCGGACGAAGGGGATGTTCTCCGGCGTCTCCTTCTGGATGCAGGCCGCCAGGGCGTCCAGGTCGATGTCGCCCTTGAAGGGCAGGTCGCTGCGGCTCTCCAGGCCCTCCTTCTTCACCAGCTCCTCCACGCGGCCGCCCAGACGGGTGATGTGGGCCTTGGCGGTGGTGAAGTGGTAGTTCATGATGACGCAGTTGCCCGGCTTGACAAACCGGGTAGCCAAAATGTTCTCGCAGGCCCGGCCCTGGTGGGCGGGCAGGCAGTGCTCGATGCCGAACAGCTCCTGCAGCTTGGCCTGCATCTTGTAGAAGGTCTCCGATCCGGCGTAGGCGTCGTCTGCCGTCAGCATGGCGGCCTGCTGCCGGTCGGACATGGCGTTGACGCCGGAATCCGTCAGCATATCCAGAAAGATGTCCTTGTTGTGCAGCTGGAAAGTGTTGAATCCGGCCTCCTGCATCTTCTGCAGCCGCTGCTCTGTGGGCAGCAGGTGCAGCTGCTGAACGATCTTCACCTTGTGCATCTCCATGGGGATGGGTTCGTGCTTGTAAAAAGTAATGGCGGGCATAGTGTGCTCCTCCTCAAAATTCAGAATCATTTGTGCTGTGCAATAGCCGTCACAGCCCGGCGCGTTCCTCTGTGTTTATCGATGTTCCCGCCGCCGCGGGTATCGCTTGGTGTCGATGTGGATCGTCATATATCTCGCTCCTTCGCGTATTTCACAATAAAAAAACGCCCTCCATGTCCCAAAAGGACACAGAGGACGAGTCAAACCCGTGGTACCACCTCAGTTTACCGCTTGCGCGGCCTCATAGGATACAGCCATTGAAAAATGGTGATATATCCGCAGCGCGATATCGGGCGCACCCGGCGCCGCCTACCACTCACTAAGAAGCTTCGGGGCGCGGCTCAGGACGGTAATTGGGACGCTGTCTCTCCGCGGTCTTGCACCACCGGCCGCTCTCTGCAGAAGAATTTTCACAGCATCTTACTGGATGTCCATCATCGCCATTAAACTTTGTTGCCGATACTTTACTACTTTGTGGGGCGAAAGTAAATAGGGAGAATCCACAAGATGCGGCGAAAAACGGGATGGGCACTTGTGCAAAACAGAAGGGGAAGTGAATTCTAGGCATAAGCAACACTTATTAATTTGAAAACGTCATCAAACATGGAAAAATGGGGTAAAAAGGCGTTGACAAAGGGGAAGAAGTGTGGTAATCTAACCTAGCTGTCCGCGAGAGACGGCTGTCCGGTCGAAATCGAGACGACGAAAAACATCGAAAAAGATGAAAAAAGTAGTTGACAAGATGGCAGACATGTG
>CAKTSA010000043.1 GCA_934597585.1 uncultured Oscillospiraceae bacterium | reverse complement strand
AAGCCGTCCTTCAGGATGCCGTTGATGAAATCCGTCTTTCCGGCGTCCAGAAATCCGGCAATGAGATAAACAGGAATATCCATAGGCTTGTCATCTCCTTACAGGCCGAACAGCTCGTGGAGCTTGTGCTCGTCCAGATTTGCGCCGATGACGCACAGGCGGCCGGTGTAGTCGGCGGGGCCGAAGCGCACCTCATGCTCCTCCGGCACATAGTCGAAGTGCAGCCACTTGCCCTCGCCATTGGGCACGATGCCCTTGGCACGGACGATCTGGCCGTAGTCGCCGCTGTCCAGCGCCGTCAGAATGTGGTGCAGCTGCTCCTCAGTGAAGGGCTTCACCGTCTCCTCGCCCCAGGAGGTGAACACCTCGTCGGCGTGGTGATGATGGTGATGGCAGCCGCAGTGGGGATCGTCGCACTCCTCACCGTCGTGGTGATGGTGGTGCTCATGCTCGTCATGATCGTGGTCATGGTCATGATCATGATGATGCTCGTGCTCCTCCTCGTGATCATGGTGGTGGCAGCAGTGGTCATGATCGTGATCGTCGTCATCATCGTGGTCATGGTGATGATGGCAATGCTCGTGGTCGTGGTCATGGTCCTCATGCTCATCGTGGTCATGATGGTGATGGTGCTCATGCTCGTGCTCGTCGGCCTCATGCTCGGCCCGCATCTTCTCCAGCATCTCGTCGGCCAGAGACACCTTCTCCACGGCGGCCAGAATGGTCTTGCCGTCGATCTGATCCCAGGGGGTGGTGATAATAGCGGCGTCGGCGTTCTTCTCCCGCAGCATGGCAGCGGCGGCCTCCAGCTTCTCCTGGCTCAGCTTCTGGGTACGGGAGAGGATGATGGTGCCAGCGGACTCGATCTGGTTGTTGTAGAACTCGCCGAAGTTCTTCATATAGACCTTCACCTTGCTGGCGTCGGCCACGGTGACGAAGCTGTTCAGCTTCATATCCGGCACGTCCTTCACGGTGTTCTCCACCGCCACGATCACGTCGCTGAGCTTGCCCACGCCGGAGGGCTCGATGAGGATGCGGTCGGGCTGGAACTGCTGGTGAACCTCCTTCAGCGCCTTGTTGAAGTCGCCCACCAGAGAGCAGCAGATGCAGCCGGAGGACATCTCACTGACCTGCACGCCGCTGTCCTTCAGAAAGCCGCCGTCAATGGAGATCTCGCCGAACTCGTTTTCGATCAGCACCAGCTTTTCGCCCTGATAGGCCTCTTTCAGCAGCTTCTTGATCAGCGTGGTCTTGCCCGCGCCCAGGAATCCAGAGATAATGTCGATCTTTGTCATAGTAAAACCTTCTTTTCTTCTGCTGTGGTCGCAGCATTTTATTTTTTCCCCTATATCATATCCTATTTTATAAAAAAAGCAAGTCCCTGGCAAAAACTCATTGTTGCCAAACAGTAAACTTTGATGTATAATACCATGGAATGAGTCCTCCGCAGGCAGCTGCGGAGCCGGTCTCGCGCAATGGATACCCACGAATCATGTCAGGCGGGGAACCGAGCAGCATTAAGAGGGATAGACATGTGCCGCGAGGAAGCCGGTTCCGCAGCTGCGTGTGGAGGACTTTTTTTCGCTGTTTTACGGTACATAAAGGGGCGTTATGGGGTACATAAACGGCCTTTATGCACCCCATAAAACGGCTTTATGATCCCATTCGGAAAGGAGGCGGCGGGATGTATCAGGCACTGTACCGCAAGTGGCGGCCCAAAACATTCTCAGAGGTGGTGGGCCAGGCCCATATCACCGACACGCTGCAGCGGCAGGTGGCGGAGGGCCGCGTGGGCCACGCCTACCTCTTCACCGGCACCCGGGGCACCGGCAAGACCACCTGCGCCCGGATCCTGGCCAAGGCCGTCAACTGTGAGCACCCCATCGACGGTGCGCCCTGCTGCGAGTGCGACGCCTGCCGGGGCATCGACAGCGGTGCGCTGCTGGATGTAACGGAGCTGGACGCCGCCTCCAACAACGGCGTGGATCAGGTCCGCGCCCTGCGGGAGGAGGCGGTCTATACCCCCTCCGTGCTGAAAAAGCGGGTGTATATCATCGACGAGGTGCACATGCTGTCCATCGCCGCCTTCAACGCCCTGCTGAAGATCCTGGAGGAGCCGCCGGAGCACCTGCTGTTCATCCTGGCCACCACAGAGCTGCACAAGGTGCCGGCCACCATTCTCTCCCGCTGCCAGCGGTTCTCCTTCAAGCGGCTGCTGCCCCGGGATATCCAGCAGCAGCTGCTGGACATCGCCCAGGCGGAGCACATCGACCTCTCGCCCGACGGGGCGGAGCTGCTGGCCCGGATGGCCAACGGCGCCATGCGTGACGCCCTGTCCCTGCTGGACCAGTGCCGGGCGGTGGAGGGCACCATCGACAACGCCGCGGTGCTGGAGGTACTGGGCCTGGCCGGCGCCGCACAGACGGTGCAGCTGATGCGCTGCATTCTGGACAGGCGCACCGGCGACACGCTGGCCCTGTTCGACCAGCTGTACCGGGGCGGCAAGGACGTGGCGGCGCTGCTCAGCGAGCTCAGCGACCTGTGCCGGGACATGACCATCCTGAAGGCCGCCCCCGACGGCGGTACGGCCCTGCTGACGGGACTCTACGACCGCAGGACCCTGGCCGACCTGGCGGGCGACCTGCCCATGACACGATTCCTGTATATGACCGACACGCTGCGCCAGTGCTGCGCGGCACTGCCGGACAGCATACGCCCCCGAACCGACGCGGAGCTGTGCCTGCTGAAGCTGTGCGACGAGAGCCTCAGCGGCGATCTGACGGCCCTGGCGCAGCGGGTAACGGCCCTGGAAAGCGGCGCGGCAGCCCGGCCCGCCCCGGCGGCACAGCCGAAAAAGGCGGCCCCGACGGCCCGGCCCGCCCCGGCCCAACGGCCCGCGCCCCCACCTCCGCCGGTGCAGGACATCCCCATCGACGACCGGTTCGGCGAGGCGCCCCCACCGCCGGAGGAATACGGCGAGCGAGTATTTGACATCCCTCAGGAGGCCCCGCCCCATCCGGTACGGACGGCGGCACCTGCCCCCGCCCCTGCCCCGGCGGCAGAGGGCTCCGGCGGCGACACAGCGGTGTGGGACCGGCTCATCGACCAGTACAAGGGCCGGCTGAGCGCGCGCAACCGGGTGTTCCTGAACATGGCCAGCGGCGTGGTGGCGGACGGCTGTCTGACGGTGCTGTGCCAGAACGATTTCGTGAAGGACTCCATCGACAACGAGGCCACCCTGTCAGTGCTGCGGGAGGTGACCAGCCAGGAGCTGGGCACGCCCATCCGGGTGCAGCTGGCAGTGGGCGCCGCCCCTCAGACGGCGCCGCCCCCCAGACCCCAGCCAAAACCGCAGCCCCGGCCGCAGCCTCAGCCGAAGCCGGAGCCAAAGCCAGAACCGGCCCCCGCCCCCAAGGCGGAGGAGATCCCCCTCTGGGAGGAGCCGCCGGCGGCGCAGCCTGTGCAGGCCCCGCCCGCCCCGACGGACGCGGCAGACGCTCTGGCGGAGCTGATGCAAAAAGGACAGCAACTGGAAAATTTTAAGATCACATAAGGAGAATACGACTATGGCAAAGGGATACAGCGCGAGAGGCGGCTTTGGCGGCAGCCAGGGCCAGATGATGCGCCAGCAGCAGATGCAGCAGAAGATCATGCAGATGCAGCAGCAGATGGCGAAGGCCCAGGAGGATGTGGAGAACACCGATTTCACCGCCAGCGCAGGCGGCGGCGCGGTACAGGCTGTCGTCAGCGGCAAGAAGGAGCTGAAGGCCCTGACCATTCAGCCGGACGCCGTGGACCCCCAGGATGTGGAGATGCTGCAGGACCTGGTGATCTCCGCCGTCAACGAGGCGCTGCGCCAGGCCGACGAGGCCATGAACAACTCCATGAACGGCCTTACAGGCGGATTGAATATCCCGGGGTTGATGTAAAACGAAAAGAGAGGAACGACAGAGGTCGTTCCTCTCTTTCTTTGTAGGGTGAATGGATGGGGGTGTTTCGCTCTCCGGAGCGACCTACTTTTGCCTACAGTGGCAAAAGTAGGCAAAAACACCGGAAGGAACCTCCGGTTCCTTCACCTCCCGGCGCGCTGTACAATGTGCAAATGTATTGGATTTTACCGCACGTTCACGCAAGCTTTCCTTTTTCGTTTCGTCATCGAATCGCCTCTGCTCCTGCGCCGCTGCCGCTCATGCCAATAACGAACAACACTGTTGGTTCTACCGTTGATAACGTGAGCGGCAGCGGCGCAAGAAGGGCAGACGATACGTCATACGTAACAATAACAACCGTGTTCTGTGAACGCGTGGTATAAGGCAGCAAATCTGCAAAATAAACAGCGCGCAGGAAGTCCAGAAACCTACGGTTTCTGGTTGTCCTTTTGGGTACTTTTGGGACTGCGGCCAAAAGTACCTCGTGGCCGCAGCCACGAAACGTTCCTAAAAGAAAGAGGAATGGCCAGCGCCATTCCTCTTTTTGCTTGATTTTTGAAATCAGGTATACTGCCGCAGACCCTCGGTGGCGGAATCCTCGTCGGCGCTGATGGTGACGGTGAACTTCACGTCGTTGGCACCGCTGAAGCGATCCAGCCAGCCCAGGAAGTCCTCCACCGCCTGCAGATCCTTGTCGCCGGCGATCTTGCACAGGTTGTCCACAAACACGTGGGAAATATCGTAATTGCCGGCGTACAGGCCGCTGATAAAGCCCCGCAGGCACTCGTAATTGTTCACGTTATACTCACCGGCGTTGACCAGACGGACGTTATAGCTGATGTCATAGGTCATGTCGGCGCTGGGTTCGATGCACACGACGCTGCCGTTCTCGCTCTCCACCGCGGTGTGGATCAGCTCGATCAGCTGCTTGGTCTTGCCTGCGCCGTTGGCACCCATAATCAATCTAACCATAAGAAATCACTCCTTTAACTTGAATAGGACTATTCTCCTACTGTCAGCATACCATATGCCCGGAGAAAAAGCAATGACAAAACCGTTAACGTTTCAGCTTTTTCAGCAGGTCCTCACGGAGCTCCTCGTAGCCGGGCTTGCCCAGCAGGGCGAACATGTTCTTCTTATAGGCCTCGACGCCGGGCTGGTCAAAGGGGTTCACGTCCAGCAGATAGCCGCTCAGGCCGCAGGCATACTCGAAGAAATAGATCAATTCGCCCAGGGTGTGGGCGTTGTTGCTGCCGGTCTCGATGATGATGTTGGGCACGCCGCCCTCCACGTGGGCCAGAAGGGTGCCGTCCATGGCCTGGCGGGCGATGAAGTCCATGCTCTTGCCCGCCAGGAAGTTCAGGCCGTCGCCGTTGCCCTCGTCAAAGGGGACCTCCTGCTGGTGGGCGGAGGGGCCGAAGCGCACCACGGTCTCGAACAGATGCCGCTCGCCCTGCTGGATATACTGGCCCATGGAGTGGAGATCGGCGGTGAATTCCACGCTGGCGGGGAACAGGCCCTTGTTCTCCTTGCCCTCGCTCTCGCCGTACAGCTGCTTCCACCACTCGGACATAAAGCGGAAGGCCGGCTCGTAGGCGGCCAGGATCTCGATCTTGCGGCCCATGCGGTACAGCTCGTACCGGGCGCCGGCATAGCACCAGGTGGGGTTGCGCTCCATATCCCCGGCGGCGCAGGTCTCCATCATCTCCTGGGCGCCGGCCATGAGGGCGTCGGTGTCAATGCCGGCGGCGGCAATGGGCAGCAGGCCCACGGCGGTCAGCACGCTGTAGCGGCCGCCGATGTTGTCGGGCACCACAAAGGTCTCATAGCCGTTGGCGTCGGCCAGGGATTTCAGGGCGCCCTTGTGGGCGTCGGTGGTGGCGTAGATACGGCGGGCGGCCTCCTCCTTGCCGTAGCGCTTTTCCAGCAGCTCGCGGAAGAAGCGGAAGGCCACGGCAGGCTCGGTGGTGGTGCCGGATTTGGAGATCACGTTGACGGAGAAATCCACGCCCTCCACCAGCTCCATGGCCTCGGTCAGCGCCTCGCTGCTGAGACCGTTGCCGATGAAGTAGATGTTGGGGGTGTTCTTCTTTTTCAGGTTGTAGTTGGGGGAGCACAGGCACTCGATGACGCCCCGGGCCCCCAGATAGGAGCCGCCGATGCCGATGACCACCAGGGCCTGGGAGTCGCTCTGGATCTTCTTCGCCGCCGCCTGGATGCGGGCGTACTCCGCACGGTCATAGTCCCGGGGCAGGTGCACCCAGCCGGTAAACTCGCCGCCCCGGCCGCTGGCCAGATGCAGATGGCTATGGGCGATCTTCAGGCGGGGAGCCACCGCCGCCTCGTAGGGCAGCCGCAGAAAGCTCTGGATATTGGTAAGGTCGACCTTGATCATCGTACATACCTCCTGTGTGAAAGTGGTCTTCTCTTAAAAAACAATATTACAACGGCCCGGAGGAAAATACAAGGGGAACTTTGGCTTTTTCCCTATTTCCTTTATTGGTGAAAGGTCAGCCGTCCCAGCATGCGGGCGGTCGTCTCCCACCAGGTGAGGGCGGGTACCTCCTCCGCCGCCAGGACCGGGACGGTCAGCAGCGTCTCCCCCTCCCGGCTGACGGTCAACGTGCCCAGCTGCTGCCCGGCCTGGATGGGGGCGGAGACGCTCTCCGGCAGGTCCAGCGTCTGGGTCAGGCCGCCGGTCTGGCTCTTCTCCAGCAGCAGGGTACGGCCCTCCTCCGGCAGGGTCAGGGCCACAGTGTCCGCCGTTCCCAGCGTCACCGGCAGAGCCGGCAGGGGCTCCTCCGGCTGTACGTCCACCAGGGCGTAGGTGGAGAAGCCGTAGTTCAGCAGCGTCTTGGCGTCGGTGTTGCGGCTGTCGGAGGTGGTGCCCTTCATGATGACGGCGATCAGCTCCATGCCGTCACGCTCCGCCGTGGCGCTGATGCAGTAGCCCGCCTCCTGGGTGAAGCCGGTTTTCAGCCCCGTAGCGCCCTCATAGAACCGGATCAGCTTGTTGGTGTTGCTGAGACCGAAGGTGCCGTTCCGCAGGGTGTCCATCCAGATGGTGGTGTAGTTCCGCACCTGGGGGTGGTGCAGCAGCAGCTCCCGGCTCATCAGGGCGATGTCGTGGGCGGAGGTCACATGACCCTCCGCCGTCAGGCCGGTGCAGTTGACGAAATGGGTGTCCTGCATGCCCAGCTGCCGGGCCCGGTTGTTCATCTGCTCCACGAACAGCTCCGTCACCCCCGCCACATGCTCTGCCAGGGCCACCGCCGCGTCGTTGCCGGAGGACACGCACACCGCCTTCAGCAGATCGTCCACCGACATCTGCTCACCCTCCGCCAGAAACACCTGACTGCCGCCCATCCCAGCGGCATAGGCGCTGACGGTGACCATGTCCTCCAGGGAGATGCGGCCGTCGTCAATGGCCTCCATGGTCAGCAGCACCGTCATGATCTTGGTGACGCTGGCAGGGGGCAGGGCGTCGTGCTCGTTCTGGGCGTAGAGAATCTGGCCGGTGGACTTCTCCATCAGCAGCGCCGCGTGGGAAGTCAGCGTCAGCTCCACGCCCCAGCAGGGCCGCGCCAGCCCCCACACCATCACCAATGCCGCCAGGAATCCCGCTGCTCGTTTCATACCGCATGCCCTCCTTGTTTCTTTGGTGGTATCCTATGCCCCGCGGGGCTTGGCCTATGCGCCGGAGAGGAAAAGTGCAGCCGCGGCGATTTTCGCCTTGCAATGGCGGGAAAAGTGTGGTATGATATCCCCACTTGCAGGATTCGTACATCGGTAGTACATCGGCTTCCCAAGCCGAGGAGGCGGGTTCGACTCCCGTATCCTGCTCCAAGTTAACAAACAGGTTTAGATGCCATGCGGTGAAAGCCGCATGGCATCAAGCCTTTCCGGGGTTTTCCACACCCCGATTTTAACGGTTTCGAGCATGGATGTCAGAACCGTCTGAGAGGCGTTCAACGTGATTTGAACCCCTCTTTTTCTGCTTTCTGGCGATAAAATCAGATGTAGCCCCCTTTTGTACGAGGAATTTCCTCGCAAAAGGGAGCTTTTTTCATAAAAAAGTTTCACAAAGTTTGGGGCGTCGATTTGTTGGTTTCGTAAAACCATCGAATCGGCGCTTTTTTGCGTTTCAGGAGGAGCCAAATGAACATCAGTGCAGAAGAAAAGAATCGTTATCTTAGGGAAGCGGAGGTCGTTCTCGCCAGAGAGGGCTTTCTAGCGGACAGGACACACGCTGACAGGCTGCGTGTTCTGCTCGATGGCCTGCCGCTGTGTGAGGTGCCTGAGAGCGGTGGAGTTACCTACCGAATGGCAGACGTCAGTACGCCGGAACGGGTCGCCGCCAAGGATAAGGTCTACAGCATCGTCAGAGCCGTAGCCGAGTATATGTATCAGATGGAGCGGGCACCTGTTCTGAAGGTGGACGGTCTTGAGGATAGTTACAAGGTGCTGGCGGATTTTAACAGCGTTGTGCTGGCTGGGTGTCCAAGCAAATACGGTACGCAGTTCGTCACCTGGGATCGGGACTTCGACCACAAGGGCGTATCCCACGGACACTACTACACCGGATTATATGCATCCGGCAATTACGAAGCGGCAAAGCGTGACTTTGCCACTCGCTCCGGGCTGATCCCTGAACAGCAGGTCTTTCGGGAGGAACAGCTCGTCGAGATATATCGGTGCTGCGTGGACACGCTGCAGAACGACACCGCTCTATCGTATAAGCGTGAAAAGGCCATTCAGGAAGTACAGGAGCAGATCGAACAGTGTCTGCCGGACATTATGGAACGCATCCAGCAGCAGGACGCGGAGCCGACACAGGAACAAACATTGTAATATCGAATGGCAGGGCCGGAGTTTTTGATAGAACTCCGGCCTTTTTTGTATTTTAGGACAGATCAAGGGCGACAGCCCGGAGAGGAGCGATATATGCGGAAACCAACAAGACCGCTGGCGCGGCGGATCGACGAGCGGCAGCCAGTGCCCTATCAGCAGAGGTCACCGGAACCGGTGTTTTGCACCGAAAACGAGCGATGCCGTGGATGCCTGTATCCCGCCCACGGTATTGTCTGTTGGCACCGGGGTGGAGGCTGTCTGCGCACAGATATGGAAGAAATAGAAAGGAGAGGCAAATGATGATTCAAGCGGTTCTCGGTAACCCCGGCCACCCGGAATACGGCGTGGCGACCATCCCGTTCCCCATCCCCCGCGACCAGTACGCACACTGCATGGAGCTGTTGGAGGCGTTGGAGATCGGCGACGCGGTCAAGGCGGACTGCAAGGTGGAAAAGATCGACAGCTTCTATACTGTCCTCAAGCGCACGGAGCTGCTCACGGTCAATGTGGGGGAGCTGAACTATCTCGCCAAGCGGCTGGATAGTTTCGATGACGGCGAAGCCGCGCAGTTTCAGGCGATGGCGCACAAGCTGGAGCTGTTCGAGTTAAAGGATCTCATCAACCTGACCTTCTGCTGCCAGCAGGCCACGGTCATCACCGACTTTTCAGATCTCGCCGCTGTTGGCCGGAACCACTACATGAACCTGCACGGCGGCAGCGCAAGCGTGGATGAGTTGAACAAACTGAATGGCGAGGAAACCGCTCGGCAGCTCATTGAAAACGGCAGCGGCACAATCACCCCCTACGGCGTGGTCTACGACAACGGCATGAAGCTGGAGCAGGTCTACGACGGCCGGTTCTTCCCCTGCTATTACTATGAGCCGAATGCCATCACCGTTGCGGTGACCTCCAAAAGTGAGCCGGAGGACACCAATCACATCACATGGCTGTTCCTTCCCATGTTCCAGGAGGAGATCGACCGCGCCCTCCTTCGCGGGGGTATCACAGATCCCACCGATGTCCGCCTGCGGCTGGAGGACAGCCAGCTCCCCAATGAGGTGGATATCCTGTTGGATATGGAGTACGAAACCCTCTCTGACCTCAACGAACTGGCAGAGGCAACGGATGGGTTGTCAAATGCGGATATGGAAAAGCTGGGCGCTGTGGTCATGCTGGCAGAGCCAAAGTCCGCGGCACAGATCAAAAACCTTGCGGAAAGCCTCGACCTCTTTGACTTCGCTCCCGGCGCGCATACGCCGCAGGAGTACGGCAAGTACATGATCCAGCAGTCCGGCCGTTTTGAGTATGACGAAAACCTCGACGCTTTTTATGACTATGAAAAGTACGGCATGGAGCGGATGAATGAGGAGGACGGGATGTTCACCGACCGGGGCTACATCGCCTATAAGGGCTATACCAGCATGGAGGAAGTGATGAACAGTGGTCAGAGCAGCTGCATGGAGATGGGAGGGATGATGTGATTATTAAAGCAGAACTCAGGCGGAAACAGTCCGAGTATGAAGGCGAAGCATGCAGTGTAGATAAGGTAATCGAGTTACCCGCCCAGCGGTTCCAACAGTTCAGCCGCGCACTGCTGACTGACTATGATTTCATCGCAGAGAACAAAAATGCCATCCGACACGATGATGACGCCAGACACTGTCTGCTCATCCTCGATGCGGAGGGAACGGACGGTTTCCTTGTTGACCCGCAGGGGTATAATTACGCCCGGTACAGTGCCTTTGTCCCCAATGCCCGCAGCTTGCTGACGCCGGATATGGCAATTGACCGCAGCTACCTTTCGCCGGCAGAGCCTTGGCGCAATGAAAATCGGGATGAAATGCTCCGCATGACGCTGCGTGTTGAGGGAAAGCCCAACTACACCCTCGTCCTCCCCGCTGATGAGGAATACCTGGACGCGGTGAAGGCTTATCTTGATATCGATGTTTTCGCGGATGCCATGCTCTGTGATATTCGCTTCAAGGTGCCTTACATCGGGGAGCTGATCTGCGAGACGGATTGCCCCGCCGTGGAGGATTACAACGATTTTGCCGAAGCCTTGGAGGACATCTGGCAGCAGGACGGGATGCTCCTGACCTACGCCGCCGTGCTGGAGGCCGAGAAACCAGAAACCCTGCACCGTGCCTGTGAACTCCTGCAAGATCTGGATAACTACCAGCGCATCACAGAGGGCGCCTACGGTTACGGTCAGCAGCGATTGCAGGAAACGCTGGGGCTGGACGATGAAGCCATCTATGAGCTGGACGGCTACATGGATTTTGAGAAATACGGTCAGGACTGCATGGAAAACGACTGCGTGACAAAAACAGAGTTCGGCCTGCTGCGGCGCTTGGAGCCGCCGTTTCCGGAGCAGGTGCAGGAGCAGCAGATGCTTCAGTAGCTATCACAGAAAGTGTAGGATGCTTAATCAGATAAAGAGGAGAAACATTATGGCTGTAAATGCGAAAACAGAAATGTTTGATCACATCGAGTTGTTCGGAAAACCTGCGCTTTTTACCAACTTCCGCATTGATCGTTCTACCGTGCCGGAAAACTGGTACTGCTACGACTTCCGAGGCTCAGACAACGATCCTGGCAAGCTGAATTATGTGGAGCTACGGGTTGGTGTCAATCATTCCGGTGCTGTACTCCTACCGGAAGAATTGGATTTGAAAGGAAAGGATTACCGCCGTGTGCGTGGGCAAATCAACTTTCTTGGCAGCCGAATGACGTTGGAGACATTTTGCAAAGTGCATCAGCTTCCGTATCCCGCAGAGGAAGAAAAATTTCATATCCGACCCGCCCGCCCTGATGAGGCGGGTTTATTTTATACCCCGCACCCCGAAGAAGATAAGCGGCTGGGTACCATTGGCCATGTCCGTATGGACTTCGGACGTAGCGGAAACGAGTTCTGGCACACATGGTGGCCGCGAGGACCAGAGGAGCTGAACAATTCCACGTTCAAGGCGGAACTCCAGCAGGTCGTGGACAAGCTACGGGAGAGTGTGCTGAAAAGCCGCTTTGCCATGGAGCGATTCTGCTATGACCACGGCGGAAAGATCAGCGGCGGCTGGACACAAAACTACGGCTACATCGTGGAAACCGAGCATTACCGCTACTGTCTGCGCTGTAATCCCACCCCCGGAGATTACAACGCATACCTGACCTGCTTTGATCTTGATGTCCAGCGGCAGAACATGGAGCAGAGCACTGGCCTCGATATGACGATGGGAGGCATGGCATGAGCGGGCGGTATACCTCTCCGCGAGGCCCTCCCCCTTTTGTTTTCTGAGTTCCGCGTCTTTCCGTTGACTTGTCAGAAGTTGTGTGGTAGTTGTTTGTGCTACCAAAACGAAAGGAGAACGCACAAATGAAGAAGATCACACTACTGGCGGCCAGTGCACTGCTGCTTCTCACGGCCTGCGGGCAGGTGGAGAGCAGCCCAGCAGAGGTCGTACCACCACCGGCAACCGTGGCACAGGAGGATGTCCGACAGCCACAGGTAACGTCTGAATATGTCACGGCAGTGCAAGAGCCAGACACGGTATCAGGTACGGCGCAGGAGCAGCCCCAAAAGGAAAAAGCTCCACAGACGGAATCTATCCCACAAGCAACTCAGCCCCTTGAGCCGGTCAAAGAACCCACACCCTCAGAGGACATCCCCTCCGAGACTGTCCATGCCAAGACCGGC
>CAKTSA010000042.1 GCA_934597585.1 uncultured Oscillospiraceae bacterium | reverse complement strand
TACGGCATCGCCGCCCACTGGAAGTACAAGCAGAACGGCCAGGGCGGCGGCGACGAGGGCCGCTACGAGTGGGTGCGCCGCCTGCTGGAGAATCAGGAGGGCGCCGACGCCGAGGATTTCATCCACTCCCTGAAGGTGGACATGTTCGCCGACGAGGTGTTTGTGTTCACCCCCAACGGCGACGTCATCAACCTGCCTGCCGGGGCCACGCCCATCGACTTTGCCTATAACATCCACTCCGCCGTGGGCAACCACATGGTGTCCGCCAAGGTCAACGGCCGCATCGTGCCGCTGAACCACCGGCTGCAGAACGGCGACGTGGTGGAGGTCACCACCAGCCAGAGCGCCCACGGCCCCAGCCGCGACTGGATCAAGATCGCCCGCTCCAGCAACGCCCGCAGCAAGATCCGCCAGTGGTTCAAGCGGGAGAAGCGGGACGAGAACATCGTCAACGGCCGCCAGAGCTTCGAGTCGGAGCTGAAGCGCACCGGCGTATCCCTGAAGGAGCTGCTGGCGGACGAGAACGTGCCCAACGTGCTGAAAAAGCTCAGCTTCAACTCTGTGGACGACATGTACGCCGCCATCGGCTACGGCGGCGTCACCGCCCTGAAGGTCATCGGCCGGCTGCGGGAGGATATCCAGCGTATCCTGCACCAGCACCAGGCCGAGCGCCAGGCGGAGGTGCCTGTGGCGGGCCAGCCGGAGGTCATGCGCCCCGCCGTGCCCCAGCGGAAGGGCGAGCACGGCATCATCGTGGAGGGCCTCAGCAACTGCCTGGTGAAATTCTCCAAGTGCTGCTCCCCCGTGCCGGGAGACGACATCGTGGGCTTCATCACCCGGGGCTACGGCGTGTCCGTCCACCGCTCGGACTGTCCCAACGTGCTGCGCTCCCGGGACAACCCCGCCGAGGCGGGCCGCTGGATCCGGGTCAGCTGGGCGGAAAAGACCGGCGAGGAGTACCACACCCTGCTGCAGATCGTGGCCAAAGACCGCATCAGCCTGATCGTGGACGTGTCCACGGTGCTGTCGGCCACCAAGACGCGGGTGCTGTCCCTCAACGCCCGCTCCACGCCGGACGGCTTCGCCCTGCTGGACCTGGGCATCGAGGTAGGCGGCCGGGACCAGCTGAAGACCGTTATGAGCCGCCTGGAGCAGATCCAGGGCGTCATGAAGGTGACGCGGCCGGCGGGATAAAACACCTGGCATGAAATCTTTGATTTCATTGCCAATGGGGTTTGCGGCCGGCTGCGCGCGCCCTTCGGGCACACTGGCGACCGAGAAGAATTTTTCCGACGCACATGTCGCCGGAAAAATGATTAAATTGATTCGCCGCCTGCGGGCGGCGAACTCTGCGAGGCTTTTGAATACTATCTGTATAAAGGAGAATAAATTATGCGCGCTGTATTGACTCGTGTGAAGCATGCCTCCGTCACCATTGACGGGAAGGTACATGGCCAGATCGGCGAGGGCTTTCTGATCCTGCTGGGCATCACCCATGAGGATACCGAGGCCCAGGCCGTCAAGCTGGCGGACAAGCTGACGGGCCTTCGCATCTTTGAGGATGAGAACGGCAAGATGAACCGCGGCCTGGACGAGGTGAAGGGGGAGCTGCTGGTGGTGTCCCAGTTCACCCTGTACGGCAACTGCAAGAAGGGCCGCCGCCCCGAGTTCCTGGCCGCCGCCCGTCCCGAGGTGGCCATCCCCCTGTACGAGAAGTTTGTGGAGCTGTGCCGGGCCAAGGGCTTCCACACCGAGACCGGCGAGTTCGGCGCCTACATGCAGGTGGACAGCCTGAACGACGGTCCCCTGACCCTGGTGGTGGACACCGACCAGCTGTAAGGAGGGCGCTTGCATGAAGGTACTCTCTCTCATGGTGGGCCCCATCATGACCAACTGCTACATCCTGTGCGACGAGGCGGCCAAGGTCTGTGCCGTCATCGACCCCGGCGACGAGCCCCGGCGCATCGAGGCCATGATCGCCTCCAGCGGCTGCACCCCCGCCATGATCCTGCTGACCCACGGCCACTTTGACCACTGCACCGGCGTGGCGGGCCTGCTGGAGAAATGGCCGGACCTGCCTGTCTACATCCACCGGGCCGACGTGACCGACGGTCCCGGGGGCGAGCTGACCTTCCGCCGCCTGGAGGAGAAAAATCAGCGGTACTATCAGGAGGGCGACAGGCTGGCTGTGGGCGGCCTGACCCTGGACGTGCTGGAGACCCCCGGCCACTCCCAGGGCTCCGTGTGCCTGCTGGTGGAGGGCCAGGGCGTGCTCTTCGCCGGCGACACCCTGTTCCGCGGTTCCTGCGGCCGGTGCGACTTCCCCGGCGGCGACTACCGGGCCATGCTGCGCTCCCTGGCCCGCCTGGCGGCGCTGGAGGGCCAGTACACCGTCTATCCCGGCCACGATTCCGCCACCGACATGGACTACGAGCGCGCCCACAACCCCTACATGAAGCATGGTATGAGCGTATGAAGCTGATCTTTACCGGTCATAACGACCGTTACGCCATCGAGCAGGACCTGCTGGCCTTCTTTCCCGCGGAGCGCCCGGTGTACGACCCGGACGCCGCCGAGGACAGCTGCGCCTGGGTGAAGCTCTCCCAGGGAAATACCTACACCACCGCGACCACCCGCATCCGGTATCAGGGGCGGGAGGGCCGCGGTCTTTCCCGCGTGCGCATCGATCCGGCCCTGACCCCCTATCAGCAGGAGGGACTGCGGCAGCGGGCGCTGAAAATGAGCTTTTTCAGGGCGGCGGTGGAGATCCTGGGCCGCGTCCCCGCCTGGGGCAGCCTGACGGGCGTGCGGCCCGCCAAGCTGGCGGCCAGATTGCTGCGCAGCGGCATGACGCCCCGCCAGGCGGACCGTGAGCTGGACCGCACCTATCAGGTGTCCGCCCCCCGCCGCAGAATGTGCATCGAGGCCGCCCAGGCCGGCATCGCCGCCAAGGAGGCGCTGGAGCCCAACGACATCTCCCTGTACATCGGCATCCCCTTCTGTCCCACCCGGTGTGCCTACTGCAGCTTTGTCTCCCAGGCGGTGGAGCGCTCCTTCAAGCTGATGGAGCCCTATCTCCAGGCCCTGGAGCGGGAGATCACTCTGGCGGCGGAGATGGTGCGGGATACGGGGCTGCGGATCAAGTCCTTCTACATGGGCGGCGGCACGCCTACTACGCTGTCGGCGAAGCAGATGGACCGCCTGCTGACCCACCTGAACCGCAGCTTTGACCTGAGCCATGTGGTGGAGTACTGCATCGAGGCGGGCCGCCCCGACACCATCGACCGGGAGAAGCTGCAGGTGCTCCTAGACCACGGGGCCGACCGCATCAGCGTCAATCCCCAGTCCCTGGACGACAACGTGCTGCGGGCCATCGGCCGCCGCCACTCGGCGGCGGACATTCTGGCGGCCATGGACCTGGCCACCTCCATGGGGTTCCCCCACGTGAACATGGATCTCATCGCCGGACTGCCTGCCGACACGCCGGAGGGCTTCCGGAAAACCCTGGATCAGTGCATCAAAAGCGGGGCGGACAACATCACCGTCCACACCCTGGCCCTGAAAAAGGGCAGCCGCCTGACCCTTGAGGGCAGCCCCATCCCCTCGGCCCAGGCCGTGGCGGAGATGCTGGACTACGCCGACCCCACGCTGCGCGCCGCCGGCTTCGCCCCCTACTACCTCTATCGCCAGAAGTACATGTCCGGCAGCTTTGAAAATGTGGGCTGGTGCATATCCGGCGCGGAGGGACTGTATAATATCTACATCATGGAGGAGCTCCACAGCATCCTGTCCCTGGGGGCCGGCGGCTCCACCAAGATGGTGGATATCCGCCGGGACGACCGCATCGACCGGGTCTTCCACCCCAAATACCCCACCGAGTACATCCAGCGCCAGGACCAGGTGGCCGCGGACCTGGAGAAATTCGCCGCGTTTCATCGGGAGATGCTGGGGAATTTGGGGAAGTAATTGGGGTTCTGTTATTCCGGGCGTAGGGGCCGGCGTCCCCGACGGCCCGTTCTTCTTACGATAACCCTTCGGTAAACCGGCGGGGCGTCGAGGACGCCACCCCCTACGAAATATTTGCGCATGCCCCTGCCCAGAACAAGGAGGTGACGCCATGCAGCGCAGACAGAGCTTTTTGAGCGGTGCGGCCATTCTGGCCGGGGCGGTGGCCGTCACCAAGGTGCTGGGGGCCCTGTACAAGATCCCTCTGGGCAACCTGCTGGACAGTCAGGGCATGGCCCATTTCTACGCCGCCTACAACGTCTATAACCTGCTGCTGATGCTGTCCACGGCGGGGCTGCCGTTGGCGGCCTCCCGGCTGGTGGCCCGGGCGGAGGCATTGGGCCGCCACAATCAGGCCCGGCGGGTGTTCCGCTGCGCCCTGGCGCTGCTGGGGGGGCTGGGGCTGGCCTTTTCGGCGGTGATGTTCTGCCTGCCCCGCACCATGGCGGGGCTGCTCCACGACCCGCTGGCGGAGGAGGCCATCCGGGTGCTGGCCCCGTCGGTGCTGTGCGTGTGTCTCACCTCGGCGGTCCGGGGCTATACCCAGGGCCTGGGGAACATGACCCCCACCGCCGTCAGCCAGATCATCGAATCCGCCTGCAAGCTGGCGGTGGGCCTGGGGCTGTGTTGGTTCCTGCTGCGCAATGGCGCGGTGCCGGAGACCGGGGCGGCGGGCGCCATCGCCGGCGTCACCTGCGGCACGGCCCTGGGGCTTTGCTATCTCCTGTGGGCCCTGGGCCGCACGCCCCGCCAGACGGGCGGCGGCACGGAGCCGATCGGGGAGACCCTGCGGCAGCTGCTGCGGATCGGCGTGCCCATCACCGTGGCGGGCGGCGCCATGAGCCTGATGACCCTGCTGGACCAGTCCCTGGTGCTGGGCACCCTCCAGACCAGGCTGGGCTATTCCGCCGGGGCCGCCGCGGAGCTGTACGGCCAGTACACCTTCGGCATGACGCTGTTCGTGCTGCCGCCGTCGTTCATCTATCCCCTGACCGTGTCCCTGATCCCCGCCATCACCCAGGCCCGGACCCGCCGTGACGACGCCGCGGCGGCCCGGCTCACCGCCTCGGCGGTGCGGATGACGGCGCTGCTGGCCCTGCCCATGGGGGTGGGTCTCAGCGTGCTGGCGGAGCCTATCCTGCAGCTGCTGTACCCCGCCGTGCCGGACACGGCCCGGGCCGCCGCCGGGCATCTGGCGGTGCTGGGCCTGGCCAGCGTGTTCGTGTGCCTGATGGTGGTCACCAACGGCATCCTCCAGGCCCACGGGCGGGAGAGCATCCCCATCTGGACGCTACTGGCCGGCGGCGTGTTGAAGGTGGTGACCAACTACCTGCTGGTGGCGGATCCCGCCGTGGGCATCCGCGGCGCGGCGGCAGGCACGCTCTATAGCTACGTGCTGATCGTGGTGCTGAATATGATCGCCGTGCACCGCTGCCTGGGGGGGCGGGTGGACTTTTTCCGCTGCCTGTGGCGGCCCGCCCTGTGTACGGCGGTGATGGCCCTGGCGGCCCGGTCCTGCTATGCCCTGCTGGCGGCCCGCCTGACCCAGCGCCCGGCCGCCGTGCTGGCCATCGCCGCCGCCGCAGCGGTGTACGCCCTGCTGGCCCTGGCCCTGGGCGCCGTGACGGCGGAGGATGTAAAACACCTCCCAAAAGGGGAAAAATGGGTCCAGCGGCTCCATCTCCGGTGAAATTTTTGCTATTTCTGTGGAAAAGGGGTTGCAATGAAGCGCCAAATATGGTAAATTTTCTATTGCCCTTTCCATTCGGGCAGCCGTTCGTTCTTAATGCGATATGCTTCGTTTTAGGATATGGTGCTACCAATGAAAAAAATTTAGGAGGAAATACCCATGAATAAAACCGAACTGATCAACGCCGTCGCCGAGAAGGCCGGTCTGTCCAAGAAGAATGCCGAGGCCGCTGTCAACGCCACCCTGGCCGCCGTCACCGAGAGCCTGAAGGCCGAGGAGAAGGTGCAGCTGGTGGGCTTTGGCTCCTTCGAGGTGAAGCATCGTGCCGAGCGCACCGGTCTGAACCCCCGCACCGGCAAGCCCGTGACCATCGCCGCCTCCAAGGTCCCCACCTTCAAAGCCGGCAAGGCCCTGAAGGACGCCATTAAATAACCTGGCGCAAAATCTGCGATTTTGCTGCCAAAAGGCTTGCACCCCGCTGCGCGCCTTTGGCACTGGCGGGGCGAGTTGTATTTTTCGCCACGCACATGTCGCGGCGAAAAATGATCGCAATTTTTCGCGCCTGCGGGCGCGAACTCTGCGAGGCTATTGTTTGTTGAAGAAGAAAAGCGGCTTCGCCGCTTTTCTTTTTACCCCAAGGAGGATGTACCATGAGACTGGACAAATACCTGAAGGTCAGCCGCCTCATCAAGCGGCGCACCGTGGCCAACGAGGCCTGCGACAACGAGCGCGTCACCGTCAACGGCCGGGTGGCCCGGGCCTCCTACGACGTGAAGGTGGGCGACATCATCACCATCCGCTTTGGCCAGAAGGCCCTGTCGGTGGAGGTGCTGTCGGTGGCCGACAACGTGGGCAAGGCCGACGCCGCCGCCATGTACCGGGAGACCACGGACACGTTATAATTTTCCCCGCCCTCTCATACAATGCACTAACGCTTTGTATGGGAGGGTGTTTCGTTTGGCATATGATCGGATGGACGGCAGCGGCGCCATGTACCACCGCCTGACCCTGGAGGGCCGGGAGAAGCTGACGGTCTCCGGCGTGGAGGACGTGGAGCGGTTCGACGAGACCTGCATCGTCATGTCCACCTGCGCCGGCACGTTGGTGATCACCGGCGAGAGCCTGCACATCGGCAAGCTGAGCCTGGACGGCGGCGAGCTCCACGTGGACGGCCGCATCGACGGCGTGAATTACGAGGAGGAGCAGCCCAGCCGCGGCGGCCTGTTCAGCCGCCTGTTTGCCTGATGGAAAACTACGTGGCGGCCCAGCTGCAGCAGCTGGGCGCGGCGGCGGCCCTGGGCGCGGCCGGGGGACTGCTGTACGACGTGCTGCGCGCCGCCCGGCTGCTGGACCGCCGGGACCGGCGGCTGACCCACATCATGGACGCGCTGTTCGTGGTGCTGCTGGGCGGCGGCGTGCTGTGGCTGGCGCTGGTGGTGGGCGGCGGCGAGCTGCGGCTGTATATGGTCAGCGGCGTGCTGCTGGGGGCGGTGGTGTGGTTCGGCCTGTTCTCGGCCCTGCTGCGGCCGGTGTGGGACCTGTGGGCCGCCGCCCTGGGGGAGACGGGCCGCCTTCTGTGGCGGCCCCTGGCCCTTGCGGGGCGCCTGGCAAAAAAATGGGCCGCCGCTGCCAAAAAGGGCTTTTCTTTTTGGAAAAAGTGCGTTACAATGAAGGTGGAGGCGTGGCAGCACCGCTGTCCGCCGGAAACCGCAGCGCGCCGGAAGGGAGGCAAGGCTATGGCCAAGGAGACCACACACAAGAAAGTGAAAAAACGCACCAGCCCCATGCTGCTGCTGGTGATCGCCTTGCTGGCGGTGGTGCTGGGCTATCAGATCGTCACGGTCTATGGCCAGCTGAAAACCGCCCAGACCGAGGAGGCCGCCCTGTCCCAGCAGCTGACGCAGCAGCAGCAGGAGAACGACGCCCTCCGCTCGGACCTGGCCAAAAAGGACGACGAGAACTTCATCAAAGCCCTGGCCCGCGACCTGCTGGGCCTGGCCGAGGAAGGTGAGCGCATCTTCTACGATGTCAATGACTGAACAGAGAAAAGACGGCCGAAGGGCCGTCTTTTTTTGAGTGAAGAGTGAAAAGTGAAGAGAGAAGAGAAAAGGTATGCCGCCGGTGGCGGCATGATTGAAAATCGGGGGAGGTGCGAAGCGTCCCCGCCATTCCAATCGTGCCGCGCAGCGGCACACCACATCTCTTCACTTTTCCATCTTCTCTCTTCACTGAAAACCCCCGCCCATTTCTGAGCGGGGTTTTCTCACACCGCTCTTTGCTTGGGGATGCGGATGGTCAGCAGGATCTCGCTGTCGGTGTCCCGGCGGCCCAGGTCGGCGTTTACGCCGCTCTGGCGCATCAGCTGGAAGCTGCGGTCGATGCTGTTGAGGAACAGCCGCACGTCCTTGATGATGTAGGTGGCGCGGCAGGGGGGCGGCGCGGGATGGGTCTGGGTCAGCAGCCGCTCGATGTAGCTCTCGGTCTGGGCCACGTTCAGGCTGCGGGCGGTGATCACCGCCAGGGCGTCCAGCCGCGCCTGGTCCTCCGGCAGCCGCAGCAGGGCCCGGGCGTGGCGCTCGGTCAGTCCCGCCTGCCGCAGCTGCTGGCGCACCGGCTCCCCCAGCCGCAGCAGCCGCAGCTTGTTGGCCACGGCGGACTGGGACTTGCCCAGCTTCTCCGCCGCCTGCTCCTGGCTGAGACCGTAGCGGCTGATGAGCCGGGCAATGGCGGCGGCCTCCTCAAAGCAGTCCAGGTCCCGGCGCTGGAGATTTTCGATCAGCGCCAGCATGCCGGCGTCCTGCTCGTCCACCTGGGCGATGAGGCAGGGCACCTCCCGCAGTCCCGCCATCCGGGCGGCCCGCATGCGCCGCTCCCCGGCCACCAGCTGGTAGCCGCCGCCGGAGCGCCGCACCGTCAGCGGCTGCAGGATGCCGTAGGCCCGGATGCTGTCGGCCAGCTCCCCCAGGGCGGCCTCATCAAAGCTGCGGCGGGGCTGCTGGGGGTTGGGGGACAGCTGGGACAGGGATATGTACTGCACGCGGGAGGACAGGAAATCACTTTTCCGGCGGATCTTCATGGCGTTTCACTCCTTTTCCCCCATTGTACGGCATAAAAGCCGCGGAAATCGGCGATTCACGTCGCCGTGGCGGAAATATTTGCGCGAGTGAGACGCCGGATCGTCGTAAGGGCCGCCCCCACGGCCCCCCGCCGCTCCATTCCCAATCGTGCCGCGCAGCGGCACACCGCAACTTTTCACTTTTCTCTCTTCACTTTTCACTGACAAGAGCGGGCCGTACGGCCCGCTCTTGTTATTTGGTCATTTCTTCATCTGCGCCAGGTATTCCTCCAGGCATAGGTCGTTGTCCATGATGTACCGGGCGGCCTCCACGCCCACGTAGCGGTAGTGCCAGGGCTCGTAGATGACGCCGGTGATGTCCTCCTTCCCCTCGGGGAAGCGGAGGATGAAGCCATAGTCGGCGCAGTGGTCCATCAGCCAGGTGTAGGCCGCGGTGTTGGCGAAGGTCTGCTCCAGGGTGTAGTCGCCGCTGCCGCCCACGTCCATGGCCAGGCCGCAGTTGTGCTCGCTGAAGCCGGGGCGCTTGACGATGGTGCCGCCCACCTTCTGGGCCTCCAGGTCGCTGTAGCCCTTGTCGGTGTACTGCTTCACCTTCCGCCAGTAGAGGGTGTTCTGCTCGCTCTGGGGCCGATAGGCGCTGACCACCGCCAGGTCATAGGCGCTGGCGTCCCGCAGCATCTGCTCCACCACGTCGGTGATGCGGCTGTCCATCTGTTTGCCGCCGCTGACGGTGGTGAAGCTGACGTCGTTGTCATAGCCGGAGGGCAGGGGGTTCCAGTCGTTCACCAGCAGCAGCTTCCAGTCCGGCTGGCCGCCGCCCTGATAGCTGTCCATCTGGACATAGTGGCCCTTGGTGGAGTACTGCAGAAGGCCGTTGGCGTCGATATACGGCTCGTCGCCGGTGGTGTTGACGGTGCCGGTGGTGCCGCCGTTATTGTTGTTGGCGTTGTCACCCTTGTTGGCGTCGCCGGTGTTGTCCGTGTTGTCGGTGTTGTCGGTGCCGTCGGGGGTGTCCGGCGTGGGCGCCGGGGTGACGTCGGGGGTGTCGGGTTCCACCGTCTGCTGGGGGTCGTCGTGCTTCGGCGGGATCGCGTCGTGCTTGGTCAGACCGATCACCACCAGCACCACCGCCGCGATCAGCACCGCCAGGGCGATGATCCACACCAGGGGGCCGCGGCGGCCGTGGTATGCGCGTTTTCCTCTTGCCATCAGTTCAATCCTCCAAAAAAGTCGTGGATGTCCGCCGCGGTGCAGGCGGCGCTGCCCTGGGCGAAGCCGTCCCGGCCGCCGCCGCGCCCCTTCAGGGCGGCGTTCATGGTTTTGATCAGCTCCCGGATGTCGGCACCGGGGTGGATGACGGCGTACTTGTACGCGCCGTCCTGCCCCGCGAACACGGCGCAGCGTCCGCCGCACCGCTCCGCCACCAGGTCGCACAGCCGCCGTGCGGCGTCGGGCGTCATGGCCGGCTGGATCAGCAGCACGTTGCCCGCGCCGTCATATTGGGCGGCCAGGGTTTCCAATTGGGCCGTCTCCAGTGCGTCGCACCGCTGGCGAAGGGCGGAGAGCTCCTCCTTCAGCCGCCCCACGGCGGCGTGGGTGCCCTCGGGCTTCACCGACAGCTCCCGGCCGATGGCGCTGTTCTGCTGCCAGTTCAGGGCCAGATAGTTCAGCGCCCGCCGGCCGCATAAGAGCTCCAGCCGCACGCCGTCCCGGAACTTCTGCCAGCCGATGAACTTCACCAGCCCCACCTGGCCGCTGGTCTCCACGTGGGTGCCGCAGCAGGCGCACATGTCCGCCCCGGGGAACTCGGTGATCCGCACCGCCCCCTCCAGGGCCTTTTTGCTGCGGTAGGACAGGGCGGCCAGCTCCGCCGGTTCGGGATAGCGGATGACGATGGGGTGATTCTCCCATATGTACCGGTTGGCCCGGCGCTCGATGTCCAGCACGCCCGCCCAGGGGATGTCGGCGTTGTAGTCGATGGTCACCACGTCGGCCCCCATGTGGAAGCCGGTGTTGTCGCAGTGGTAGGTGCTGCACAGCATGCCGGAGACGATATGCTCGCCGGAGTGCTGCTGCATGTGATCAAAGCGGCGATCCCAGTCGATCTGACCGGCCACGGTCTCGCCCGCCGTCAGTGGGCCGTCGCAGGTGTGATAGATGACACCGTCCTTCTCGTGGACGTCCAGCACGTTGACGCCGCCCAGCGTGCCCTGGTCGGCCCCCTGGCCGCCGCCCTCGGGATAGAAGGCGGTGCGGTCCAGCGTCACCAGCCACCGTTTTTTGTCAGGCACGCAGTCCAGCACCACGGCGTCAAACCGCCGCAGGAACGCGTCCTGGTAGTATAGTTTGATGGTCTCCATAGGTTTCTCCCTGTGTGGAAAATGTTCCACCCCTTAGTATGCCGCAAAACCGGGAAAAAGGCAAGGGTTTTCTCTTTTTCGGCAAAAAGGGTTTTCCCAGGGTGAAATGCAAAACAGGGCGGACTTGCGTCCGCCCTGTTTGTGATCTTATTCTTCCGGGGCTTCGTCGCCGTAGCAGCTCATGGCCACGTCTACCGCGCCGTCGGGAGAGACCAGAAAGCTGTCGCTGTTTTCGCCCATGGCGCCCTTGGAGAAGGTGACGGTCCAGCAGCCGTCGATCACGCTGTAGCGGCCATAGGTCAGGGCCGCGTCGTACTGGCCGTCATACTGTGCCGCGGCCAGGTCGATGGCCTCCTGCTCCGTCATGGCCGTCCGGCCGAACTGGGCGGTGCCCAGAATGGCCAGCACCTCGTTCCGGCCGGCCTCCCACACCGCCTTATCCAGCAGACTGTCGGAGAACTGGCACACGTAGTCGCCGGGCACATTCTCAAAGTACAGGTTCAGCCACAGGCCCTCGTCGCTCTCCTCTGTGTGCTGCCAGACCTTCTGGCCGCCGGAGAGGGTCAGCTCCTCGCTGGTGACGTCGGTGCCGCAGATGCCGTAGCCATTGCGCCAGCACAGCAGCTCAAAGTCCAGCGCCCGGTTGTCGGTCTTCCAGAAGCGGATGCCCTCGGTGGTCGTGCCCTGGCGCTGCACCGCCTCCCACTGCCAGCCCTCGGGGATGGTCAGGACCATGTCCACATAGCCGCTGGTGTAGGTGGCGGCCTCGCCGGTGATGACGGGGACGGGCTCCGGGGGATCGGTGGTGCCGGTGGGGTCGTTGGCCGGGTCCTGGGCCGCGCAGCCGCTGAGTGAGGTGACCGCCGCCAGTGCCAGCGCGCACACCGCCGCCAGCAGGATCAGAGACAGAGAACGTTTCATAGGAAGCACCAACCTTTCTGTCTATAAGACGCTGAAAGGGGGTAAAATGTTCCCGATGTCTGCAAAAAAGAACAGGGGACAGGTTATCCACATGTTATCCACCAGGTTTTCCACATTGAAGGGAGAAACCACGGCTTTACAGGGGGGAACCAGGGGGGTTTTGAAGATTGCAGTTGTTTTTTGTGGCTGTTTTTGGGGTTGTGGTCTGTTGTTGGCATCAGATGCATGCGGATGCATCCTCGTCCTCGTGGCACGGGGACGCTTCCTGCGATTTTGACCAGCGCTTCTGTGCGGCCCTCCGTTTCTGCTCCACCACACGGTGATAACGCTGGCTGTCCCGCTGGATGTACTGCTGGATAAAGCCCCAGGCATAGGTCAGCGCGGGATTCCCGAATGTGGGAACGACGCCGTTCCGGGTATATTCAACGATGGCCATCACCGTCTCATAGGCGTCCTCCATAGGCATTTGCCGGATGATGTCCCACAGGTCGAAGTACAGCATCACGCCGGGCTGTTTTTTCTCTTTCATGATCGGCTCCTCCTTTGTGCTCGGGCAGCGCCCTTTACCTTTGCGGAAAAATGGGAGGCCCGTTGCATCAGAAAGGGCAACAGGGGAGAAAATGGCACGGAAGGATGAGGGGATCTTCCGCGCGGCATACCGGCGGACAAAACAAAAACAGACGCCCGATGGACGTCTGTCGAATGTGGTTTGTTAACCGATCTTATTCAGCTTCAGGGTCAGAGC
>CAKTSA010000041.1 GCA_934597585.1 uncultured Oscillospiraceae bacterium | reverse complement strand
CCCTTTTGAGAATGCTCGCATATCTTCTGGAGATTCTCGCTCAGAACAAAAATTGGGCACTTGTTCAGTAGACATTAAGTAAGCTGCGCACGATACCGACGATAACGGCGAAGCAGATTAGACTGAACAGATAGAAAATAGGCGGCTCCATGAGAAAATCACAAATGGCATTGAGGATGGCGGTACAGAACTCGATCATTTCATTCATGACTTGAGCACACCTCCCAGGAAGCGGAAGAACGACCAGAGCACAAGGCCGAACATGAAAACGCCGGAGATCCAATACCAGTCGAGACCGGCAAGGCCGGGGACGCACTCCACGGAGGTCAATACCGTGCCATCCGAGCGTGTTTCCGTAATGGTCTGGGTACGGGGGTGGTACTCCCCGAATACCGACTTGACCACACCGGGCAGGCCGGTGGCATCTTCCTCGTGAGCGTCAACGGTAGTGGTGAGCTGCACGTCAGCGGCGGTCTGATCCTCGCCATCCGTGGCAGCATCGTCCGTCTTATCCTCACCGGTATCGGCGGCAGGCTGCTGCACGATGACCACGGTGGTCTTGCCGTCATCCACGTCGATGGAGGAGATGGGCGGCGTGGTATCCGTATCATCCGGGATGTAGCTGGTATCCGGAGAGCGGACGATATCGTCAGCGTTTGAAAGTGTAGATTCAAAATTCATAGCAATCACCTCACATCATTTTTACGGGCATCAGATACATGGTAGCGGCGGGAGCCGGAGGAGCCGTATTCACCACCGGCGAACTGATTCACGCCGGGGAGATCACCCAGAGAGCAGCCCAACACCAGAGACAGGAAGCCGAAGCCGATAGGGATAAGGGCAAGCCCGATCATAGCGACGCCGAAAGATATCTCCGTACCGGGAATATCAGTGGAGGTCAGGAACTTCCACGAGTTGGTCATAATGGCCTTTACGGCCTGCATCAGATCAGACAAAGAGCGCCACCACCTTTTTCAGAAGTCCGCCGAGAGCCTTTGCGAAGAACTCCACCAGTGTATAGATCAGCTTGAGTATCTCCACGGCCACGATCACGGCGAACACGGTGAACACCGCACTGACCAGCAGAAACAGTGGCGTGGGCAGCCACTTGAAGCAGTATGTCAGGAATGTGAAAAACATCGCGTCACGTCCTTCCCGCCACCAGACGGAGGATACCGAGGATCAACACACCGCCGAAGCTGAAATAAACCAGCAGCTTGACCACGAGGGGCAGGCAGTCAAAGAACTGGTGGCACAGGTCGAAGAATTTTCCCAGGTCGGAAAACAACTGCACAATGCCGGATATTACTCCCATAGGCTACCTCCCAATTCCGCACCGTCAAAATAGAAGCTGTCCATATCGTCAATGCTGCCGTCAAGATTGTCGATGGCACCATCAAAGCACACCTTGAACAGGAAGTTCAGCAGCTTACCGCCAGCCTTGAGCACATCGCCGCTGAAATCCACAAGGGATTCCTCGTTCCCGTCCTCATCCGTGACATAAAAGACGTTGTGAGCGTCATTGTCCACGGAAATCTCGACGGTCAGATTCTCCACGGATTCCGAGGACTTATCGACGATCACGTCCAGCTTGTCTACCAGAGAGCCGAGACTTGTATTGAAATTGGCGTTCAGGCCCTCAATGTTCACACCAACGGCGTCGATGCTGGTGATGACCGGCGTCAGATCGGTGGGAACCACCGCGATATCCCCCACATCGAGGGACAGGTTTGAGAGGGCGGTTTCAACGGAGTTGACAGCAGCGATCACATTGGTATCGTCGTAAGCTGTGCTGACAGAGAGATCGGAGAACTTTGTATAAATCTTGCCGAGCTTTGCGTTGATATCCGTAACATAAACAAAAAGCGTCTGACCCTGCTGCCCACCGTAACCGATCGTAGTTGTGAGCACAGCAACATTTTTGGCGATATTGCTCACGGACGTAGCCATAGAGGTGACGTTCACAGAAATGCGATTTGCGATAATGTCATAGAGCGTAGAGGGAACCTCGCTGCCGCTTGCCTGAAGCTGAGTCAATGCCTCTGACATCTTTTTCAGGTAGCTTATAACGGAAGGATTCTGCGTGTGATAGAGATAGCCTTGTACGACTTGGATAGAGAGATAGATATCATCCAGACGATTCTGGAGAGATTTCAGTTTTACATAGAGCGGACTGGCAGCCGTATCATACAGAGCATTACTAAGAGACTGAATCCCTAAATCTGTATTCTCCCAGTAAATTAGAGCAGCGTTCAGGATATCCATGAGATAGGTATCGTCATAGGCATCAATGGTGAGACTTTCAAGACTGTCCACATTGAGCGTAACGTTGCCAATAGCATTTCTGACTTCAACGAGCCGTTGATCAATGGAACTCAACGCAGACAGCAGCGGAAAAGTATCATCGTTCAGTGCATCGTCAATATGATCCAACTGACGGATCATCTGATTCAAGAGTGAATTTGTAGTAGCAAGCTTTTCTAGTGAGGTTTTCAGTTCATCCAGCCGGTCACAGATATAATCGAGCTGAACGTAAAAGTCATTGCAGCGATTTTCGATGTTAATTACATGTCGACGAGTCAACCAAAGCCCTTCGTTAATAGAGACGGAAACACGATCAATGTCACTATCATTTTCTTTTGTTGCCCCCAAAACATAACCATTCGTCGTACCAAGAGAGCAATACTCATAAGTGCCTGACGTTGAAACGGTCGGTATAAAAGAAACACGGATAAAGTACGCTTGCATCGTCGAATTGTAGACAATCACGCCAGCCGTTTTCCAACTAGTAGACAATTCAGAAAGGTAATCATAGGAAACCCAAGAAACATACTGAACGTTACCACTGGTAGGGTCGCAGTCCAACAGCACAATCGAACTATCACCAGTTAAAAGGTTGATAATATTTTCGGGCAAAGCTTGCCGGGGATGCACTGCATACCCTTCATTTGCAAAAGCAGTACACACTAAAGCCGGAAGCATACAAGCAATACAGAGCATAGCAACAATATTCTTTTTCATTACTTGACACCTCCAAAAAGTTTAGTATAATAGGCAAAAAGGAGTTGAATTTATGAAGTTTATTTTAATAATTATTGCGCTATTCCTGACTTTTCAATATATGAATTATCAAGTTGAAACCAAGGACAAAAGCCTACAAGGATTCATCGAATACATGAAACGCAAATACTACAACAAGAACAACGACTAACCTTCATCCCTCGCCGTCAGGCGGGGGATCATTCTTTATACCGATCCGGCAGCGTCCGGAGCTCCAGAATCTCAATCCAGAGAACGCCGAAGATCAGGATGGCGAGGATGTCTTGCAGGTCAGCACTCATACTTCGTCCTTCTCTCGCTTTTTGTCGGTGGCGAACTTTTTCGGGAACAGGGAGCGCAGGACTTTCATGATGATCCACAGCATGGCAGAGCCGATCAGGGCAAAGATGAACAGAAACACCAGCACAAAGCCGATGTTGATCAGGAACTTAATCATAGCGATACCTCACACTAAATCTTTTAGATAGTTGAACAGAAACCGGCCAGCAGCATACGCAAAGCCGCCGATGATGCACCATTTGAAATGGTCGAAGAATTTCATGGACATGTATTTTTTCCTTTTCAGCTTGTACCAGAACCGGCGCAGCTGATGAAACAGGTAATTGTAAATTTGAAAGTGCATACCGGAGATCACTTTTCCGGAAGAACGACCTGCATATGGATGAATCCTGCTCCCGCATCGGGGTACAGCCGAACCGGGAACATGGCCGCCTGCCGGAGGGTATAGCCGGACATCTCCAGCTGTACTTGCAGCGCTTTGACGGCGTTCACAAGGTCGATAAAGCGATATTCATAGGGCATGATGTTACCTCGCATTCTTACAGATAGCCCTCAAGCTTGAGTTGCTCAAAACTCGGCTCAATGGTCATGGGCTGGAACTCAGGATCAGGAGCAACAGGATACAGGGGAATCTCATTAGCAGCCTCTGCGCCGTCCCAGAGGTACGGCCATGCCCATTCCTCGCCGTAGACCATGCCAGTCTTGCAGAAGTCATACTCATTGACACAGAGATCATCCAGCGGACGCTGATAGAGATAGACATCGCTGGCCTTGGTGGCCTTCTTGAGGGGGCGGGAATGGAAATACAGGTGCTTGCCGACGTCTGATTCTCGCCGGGACAAATCCTTGCTGATGTACTTGGTGATGTAGTAGGCCGTTGCTATGGGGTCTCTGATGGGCGCCAAGGAGCAAAAGCCGAAGGTGGTCATGTAGTCCGGCCAGTTGAGAAAACCGCCGTCTATAAGGCGCTGGGGCGCCGGAGACGTGAAGGGGGATATCACATCTTCCGGCAGCCCCGAAATCAGCCCATGGATATGCCATGCACCATCCTTGTGGTGTTCCGGCACAAGCAGCACCTGTATTTGTGACTGGTACTTTTTGCGCTTGTCACGGATGAACTGAGATAAGCGGCTTTGGTAGGTATCCAAATCGAAACGGTCGAACTTGGCACGGTCTATGGTGCCGGTAAAAAAGTAGTCCCACGGGTTACAGAGCGCGTATTGCAGCACCATGTTACGGGCACGGCTGAAATTGTTATCCAGCTTCTTGTCGTTGTGCTGTACGGTCTCTGATTGCCGGAAATAGGCATTGTCAGGATCACGAACACCTTTGAAGGTCACGACCTTGTAGATGCCGTTTCCGTATTCGTGGATGCTGTGAACGGGGGATGCAGAATTCGTCATATTGCAGGCACTTCCCGGAATTCGATATGGTGTCAAGTGCCCTCGTCGGAGCTCTCACTCCGACCTCTTGAGGGCAGCTCTGACGGTGCACATCATCACGACGTTCACAGCGAGAGTTGAGTTTCTTTCTTCGGGGTAAACCTAACCGGCTGCCGACTTAAACAGGTAATTCCTGTTTAACGGACGGATTTTCCAAGGTATCTATGATTTGAAGAAAGGAACTTGTTTTTATTACTTTGCCAGATGTACGCCAGCGCACTTGCCGTAGCGGTTATACTCCACACGGACTTCATCACCCAGCTTGGGGACGTAGCCGCAGGCGTTCAGGTACTTGTCCAGCACGAAGATACGGTCACAGGCCAGACCTTCGCCTTTGTCGTTCGGCTCTGTCAGGTACAGATTGACGCCGGAGACCTCGGTACCATCGTTGCCCTTGAAGCTGCTTTTACGGAATCCAATTACTTTCATCGTTCTATTTCCTTTCGATGTATAAAATTTGCAGGGTACAGAGCTTCCTTCCGGAGGGCTGTACCCTGCAAACATATATTAAAACCTGCCTTTTAGAAAAATAAGAGAAAATCCTCTTGACAACAGGAGGGTTTTCCTTTATTATATGTGGGTACGCGTGCGAAGGGTGCTGCACACCCGGAGGCGTTTACAACTGCGATGAACCGAAAGATTGCGGTGTGAGCCGGTAACTTTCGGGGAGTATGTCCGATAATCGGGCGGCTGAGGAAGTTCTGTACGTCAGCGTAGATCGCTGCGCCAGAAGCACACCGGCCGGATTGCGCCGGTGTTTCTTATGAGCCGGAATGATACGCACGGAACGGCGTATAAGAAATTTCTCACCGTACGGCATTGGTCAAAGCAACAAAAACCGTACAAATTATGGAGGAACGAACCAAATGGCAAAAGAAATGATCCGCATTCGTCTGAAGGCCTATGACCACCAGGTCATCGACCAGTCCGCAGAGAAGATCGTCGAGACCGCCAAGCGCACCGGCGCTTCCGTGTCCGGCCCCATCCCTCTGCCCACCAAGAAGGAGATCGTCACCATCCTGCGCGCTACCCACAAGTATAAGGACAGCCGTGAGCAGTTCGAGCGCCGGACCCACAAGAGACTGATCGACATCACCAACTCCACCCCCAAGACCGTCGAGGCCCTGATGGCTCTGGATCTGCCCGCCGGTGTGGAGATCGAGATCAAGCTGTAAGGTACATTATATAAGTACCACGCGATCTCAAACAAGCAAACCCCTTTTATCATGCTTGCAACCCAATGTCCGCTGACTTGCGTTAAGGCGGACGGGTTACGTCGGCAGAGCAAGCGGTCTCTACCCAATGGAGATTGAACTATGCCGACCAATAACCTTACTAGGAGGATCATACATGAAAGCGATCATCGGCAAGAAAGTCGGCATGTCTCAGATCTTCGACGAAAACGGCAAGGTGATCCCCGTCACCGTTATCGAGGCGGGTCCCTGCGTCGTCGTGCAGAAGAAGACGGCCGAAAAGGAAGGCTATGCCGCGGTGCAGCTGGGCTACGAGGATATTCCCGAGCGCAAGCTGACCAAGCCCGAGATGGGTCACCTGAACAAGGCGGGCGTGGCTCCCAAGAAGTACCTGCGTGAGTTCAATCTTGAGAACGCCGCCGAACTGAATGTGGGCGACATCATCAAGGCTGACACCTTCAAAGAGGGCGACTTCGTGGACGTGACCGGCACCAGCAAGGGCCACGGCTACCAGGGCGTCATCAAGCGCTGGGGCGCTCAGCGCACTCCCATGAGCCACGGCGGCGGCCCCGTCCACCGTCATGCCGGTTCCATGGGCTCCACCACCGATCCCAGCCGTATCTTCAAGGGCAAGATCGGCGCCGGCCAGATGGGCGGCGACCAGATCACCATCCAGAACCTGGACATCGTCAAGGTGGATCCCGAGCTGAACCTTATCGCTGTCCGCGGCGCCGTTCCCGGCTGCAAGGGCGGTCTGGTGCTGATCAAGAGCACTGTTAAGACCCACCGCGTCAAGAACGTTGAGTCCGGCATCAGCAACAACCCGCAGAAGGCTTCCGGCCGTAATCCCCAGAAGGCTTCCGCGCGTACTAAGTAAGGAAAGGAGTGCTTAAGGTAAATGTCTACTATCAAAGTGTTGAACATGGCCGGCGCTGAAGTCGGTACTGTTGAACTGAACGACGCCATCTTCGGCATCGAGCCCAACCAGGCTGTCGTCCATGAAGTGGTGAAGAACCACCTGGCAAACTGCCGTCAAGGCACCCAGAGCGCTCTGACCCGCGGCGAGGTTTCCGGCGGCGGCAAGAAGCCCTGGCGTCAGAAGGGTACCGGCCACGCCCGTCAGGGCAGCACCCGTGCTCCCCAGTGGACCCACGGCGGTATCGTGTTTGCTCCCAAGCCCCGCAGCTACTCTTACGTTCTGAACAAGAAGGTGAAGAGACTGGCTCTGAAGTCCGCCCTGTCCGCCAAGGCTGCCGCCGGCGAGATCATCGTCGTCGACTCCATCAAGATGGACAGCATCAAGACCAAGGACTTCCGTGCGTTCCTGACCGCCGTCAAGGCTGACGGCAAGTCTCTGGTGGTCACCCCCGCCAAGGACGAGGTCATCGTCAAGAGCGCCCGCAACATCCCCGGCGTCGAGACCAGCATGGCAAACCTGATCAATGTCTATGACATTCTGAAGGCCAAGTACCTGGTGCTGGATCAGAGCGCCCTCGCAGTAATCGAGGAGGTGTTCGCATAATGGCTAACGTATACGACATCATCATCCGTCCCATCATCACCGAGCGTTCCATGGCTGCCGTCGCGGACAAGAAGTACGTGTTCGAAGTGGCTCCCACCGCCGGTAAGATCGAGATCAAGAACGCCATCGAGGAGATCTTTGGCGTAAAGGTCGCTAAGGTCAACACCATCAACTATGATGGCAAGGCCAAGCGTCTGGGCGCTGGCCGTCCCGGCCACCGCAAGAGCTGGAAAAAGGCTTATGTCCAGCTGACCTCTGATTCCAAGACCATCGAAATGTTCGAGGGTATGGTGTAAGAAAGGAAGGAGTGTTAGAAAATGTCCATTAAAACTTTTAAGCCGACCACCCCTTCCCGCAGACACATGACTGTTTCCGGCTTCGACGGCATCGATAAGCACGCCAAGCCCGAAGCAAGCCTGACTGAGGTCCTGAAGAAGAACGCTGGTCGCAACAGCTATGGCCGCATCACCGTCCGTCATCGCGGCGGCGGCGAAAAGCGCAAGTACCGCATCATCGACTTCAAGCGCGACAAGGTGGATATGGAAGCTACCGTCCTGCGCCTGGAGTACGATCCCAACCGCAGCGCCAACATCGCCCTGGTCCAGTACGAGGACGGCGAGAAGCGCTACATCATCGCTCCTGTCGGCCTGGCCGCCGGCGACAAAGTCCTGTCCTCTGCCGCCGCCGACATCAAGCCCGGCAATTGCCTGCCCATCGCCAACATCCCTGTGGGTACTGTCATCCACAACATCGAGATGCATCCCGGCAAGGGTGCGCAGCTGGTCCGCTCCGCTGGCGCTTATGCCCAGCTGATGGCCAAGGAAGGCGATGACGCCCAGATCCGTATGCCCTCCGGCGAAGTGCGCATCATCCGCACCAACTGCAAGGCCTGCATCGGTCAGGTGGGCAATCTGGAGCATGAGAACATCCAGATCGGTAAGGCCGGCCGTAAGCGCCACATGGGTTGGCGTCCCACCGTCCGCGGCTCCGTCATGAACCCCTGCGACCACCCCCACGGCGGTGGTGAGGGCAAGTCCCCTGTCGGCCGTCCCGGCCCTGTCACTCCTTGGGGCAAGCCCGCTCTGGGTTACAAGACCCGCAAGAAGAAGAACCCCACTGACAAGTTCATTGTCAAGCGTCGCAACGTGAAGTAAAGGAGGCAAGAGAATATGAGCAGATCTATCAAAAAAGGCCCGTATGTTGCCCCTGAGCTGCTGAAGCGGGTGAATGAAATGAACAAGACCGGCGAGAAGACCGTGCTGAAGACCTGGAGCCGCAGCTCCACCATCTTCCCCGCCTTCGTCGGCCACACTATCGCTGTCCACGACGGTCGCCGTCATGTGCCTGTCTATGTCCAGGAGGACATGGTCGGTCACAAGCTGGGTGAGTTCGCTCCCACCCGCACCTTCCGTGGCCACGCCAAGAAAGCTTAAAGGAGGATGCCGAGACAATGGAAGCTAAAGCATATCTGAGATACGTCCGCATCTCTCCCCGTAAGGTCCAGATCGTGTGCGATCTGATCCGCGGCAAGGATGTCAAGACCGCTATGGCCATCCTGATGCAGACCCCCAAGGCCGCGTCCGAGCCCCTGATGAAGCTCCTGAAGAGCGCTTGCGCCAACGCGGAGAACAACTTCAGCATGGACGCCGACAAGCTGGTGGTCACTCAGGTGTTCGCCACCCCCGGCCCCATTCTGAAGCGCATGATGCCTCGCGCTCAGGGCCGTGCCTATCGCATCAACAAGAGAACTTCTCACGTGACGCTGGCCGTCGCTGAGAAAGACTAAAAGGGAGGAGACAGTTTATGGGACAGAAAGTTAATCCCCACGGCATGCGCGTGGGCGTCATCAAAGACTGGGATTCCCGTTGGTATGCCAGCAATGAGAAGGTTGGCGATCTGCTGGTCGAGGACCACAAGATCCGCGTCTACCTGAAGAAGCTCCTCTATGCCGCCGGCGTCTCCAAGATCGAGATCGAGCGCAGCAACGAGGTCGTCACCATCTATCTGCACGTGGCCCGTCCCGGTATCGTCATCGGCAAGGGCGGCGAGCAGGTGGAGGAGTATCGCAAGAACGTTGAGAAGCTGATCGGCGGCAAGACCGTGAAGCTGAACATCGTGGAAGTCCGCAGCCCCGACATGGACGCTCAGCTGGTCGCTGAGAACATCGCTGCTCAGCTGGAGAAGCGTATCTCTCACCGCCGCGCCATGAAGAACGCCATGGGCCGCGCTATGCGCGCCGGCGCCAAGGGCATCAAGTGCAACTGCTCCGGTCGTCTGGGTGGTCGTGAGATCGCCGGCTCCGAGCACTATCACGAGGGCACCATCCCCCTGCAGACCCTGCGCGCCGACATCGACTACGGCTTTGCTGAGGCTGCTACCACCTTCGGCCGCATCGGCGTGAAGGTGTGGATCTACAAGGGCGAGATCCTGACCCAGACCCTGCGCACCACCCCGCGCACCCTGGATACTTCCAAGCCCTATCAGGAGCGTCGTGAGCGTCGCGGCAACCGTCGTGACGGCGACCGCCGCGGTGGTTTCCGCCGCGATGGCCAGAACGGCGGCTTTAACCGCGATCGTCAGAACGGCGGCTTCAACCGCGGTCCCCGCCCCGAGGGCGGCTTCCGTAAGCCCGCCGAAAAAAAGGAAGGAGGCGCACAGTAATGCTTCTGCCTAAGAGAGTTAAGTACCGCAGAGTACACCGTGGCCGCCTGACCGGCAAGGCCATGAGAGGCAACACCATTTCCTACGGTGAATTCGGCCTCGTTGCGCTGGAGCCCGCATGGATCACCAGCAACCAGATCGAAGCAGCCCGTATCGCCATGACCCGTTATACCAAGCGTGGCGGTCAGGTCTGGATCAAGATCTTCCCCGATAAGCCCATCACCGAGAAGCCCGCTGAGACCCGTATGGGTTCCGGTAAGGGTTCCCCCGAGTATTGGGTAGCAGTCGTCAAGCCCGGCCGTGTCATGTTTGAGATCGCCGGTGTCCCCGAAGACGTCGCCCGCGAGGCCCTGCGTCTGGCCAGCCACAAGCTGCCCATCAAGACCAAGGTCATCAAGCGCGAGGTCGTCGAGTCCCAGGAAGTAGGTGAATGAGATGAAGGCAACTGAAGCACGTGCAATGACCGTGGAGCAGCTGAATGAAAAGCTGGCTTCCCTGAAGAAGGATCTGTTCTTCCTGCGTATGCAGCATGCGACCAATCAGCTTGACAACCCTCTCAAACTCGCCGAGACCAAGCGTGATATTGCCCGCGTCAAGACCGTTATCCGTGAAAAGGAGGAGAAGTAAAATGGAAGAAAAGAGAACATCCTCCCGCAAGGTTCGTGTAGGTAAGGTCGTGTCCGACAAGATGGATAAGACCGTGGTCGTCGCTATTTCTGACCGCGTCGCCCATCCTCTGTACAAGAAGATCGTTGGCCGCACCTATAAGCTGAAGGCCCACGACGAGAACAATACCTGCGGCGTAGGCGATACCGTGAAGGTGATGGAGACCCGCCCCCTGTCCAAGGACAAGCGTTGGCGCGTGGTCGAGATCGTCGAGAAGGCCAAGTAAGGGAGGTAGCCGAGAATGATTCAGCAAGAGTCTTATCTGAGAGTTGCCGATAATACCGGCGCCAAAGAAATCAAGTGCATCCGCGTTCTGGGCGGCTCCAAGCGCAAGTACGGCAACATCGGCGATGTGATCGTCGCTTCCGTGCGCAAGAGCTCTCCCGGCGGCCAGGTGAAGAAGGGCGAGGTCGTCCGCGCCGTCATCGTGCGCAGCGCCAAGGGCGTCCGTCGTGCCGACGGTACCTATGTCCGCTTTGACGACAACGCCGCCGTCCTGATCAAGGACGACAAGAACCCCAGAGGTACCCGTATCTTTGGGCCCGTTGCCCGTGAGCTGCGCGACAAGGATTACATGAAGATCCTGTCCCTGGCTCCCGAAGTTATTTAAGGAGGGGCCTGAGAAATGAATAGTTTGAAGATCAAGAAGAACGACACCGTCGTTATCCTGTCCGGCAAGGACAAGGGCAAGCAGGGCAAGGTCCTGGGCACCGTTCCCAGCGAGCGCAAGGTCGTTGTGGAAGGCTGCAACATGGTCACCTGCCACATCAAGCCCCGCCGTCAGGGTGAAGAGGGCGGCATCATGAAGCGTGAGGCTGCTATCTACGCCAGCAAGGTCCAGGTCGTCTGCCCCAAGTGCAACAAGGGTACCCGCGTTGCCATGGACATCAAGGGAGACAAGAAGGTCCGCGTGTGCAAGCACTGCGGCGCCGAGCTTTAAGAAAGGAGAGTAGAAAATGGCACGTCTGAAAGTTAAATACACTGAAGAAGTGGCTCCCGCTCTCTTCAAGAAGTTCGGTTACAAGTCCACCATGCAGATCCCCAAGATCGACAAGGTCGTCGTGAACGTGGGCTGCGGTGAGGCTCGTGAGAACGCCAAGATCCTGGAGGCCGTCTGCAGCGACCTGTCCACCATCACCGGCCAGAAGGCCATCATCACCATCGCCAAGAAGTCCGTTGCAAACTTCAAGCTGCGTGAGGGTATGCCCGTGGGCGCCAAGGTCACGCTGCGCGGCGACAAGATGTGGGAGTTCCTGGATCGTCTGTTCAATGTGGCTCTGCCTCGTGTCCGTGACTTCCGCGGCATCAGCGCCAACGCCTTCGACGGCCGCGGCAACTATGCCCTGGGCATCAAGGAGCAGCTGATCTTCCCCGAGATCGAGTACGATAAGATCGACAAGATCCGCGGTATGGATATCGTCATCTGCACCACCGCTCAGACCGATGAAGAAGCCCGTGAGCTGCTGACGCTGGTCGGCGCTCCCTTTGAACGCTGATTAGGAGGAAACGAAACATGGCAAAGCTGTCTATGAAGCTGAAGCAGAAGGCTCCGGCGAAGTTCTCCACCCGTAAGTACAACCGCTGCAAGATCTGCGGCCGCCCCCACGCCTATCTGCGTGACTACGGCGTGTGCCGTATCTGCTTCCGGACTCTGGCTTACAAGGGCGAGATCCCCGGCGTTCGCAAGGCTTCCTGGTAAATCTTTTTCCGCCATACTGCGTTGAAGCTCCTTGCTGTACACAAAGTACAGCGGGCGTCGCTTCGCCTTGTCTGGCGAAAAAATCTCAAAGCAATATCAAAGAAGCGCAGCTTCTTGATATAAAAGGATGGCGAAAGGTCACTGGTAATTAAACAGAGGGCTTGCCCGACGGATCAAATTATCAGTGATACCTCGCTGCCTGAACAGGCAAAACACCTGTAACTCTAAATTAGGAGGAAATTCGTAATGCACATCACTGATCCTGTTGCTGATATGCTGACCCGTATCCGCA
>CAKTSA010000040.1 GCA_934597585.1 uncultured Oscillospiraceae bacterium | reverse complement strand
CCTTCCATGTAAACACCCCCGTTTCTTCTATTATAGCAGAAACAGGGGCGTTTGGGTAGTTTTTTGACAGACTGAAGGACAGACGCTTTCGCGCCTGTCCTTTTCTCGTTTTCTGTTTACTTGTTCCGGCCCACCATCCGGTCGGCCAGCTCCCACAGGAACATGTGATCCGACCAGTTGGCCACGGCGGCCTTGGCCTGCTCGGTGCAGCGCGCCACCTCTTCGGCGCAGCCGTCCAGGCCCAGCACGTCCACGAACGTGACCTTGCCCTCCTCCTTGTCGGAGCCGATGGGCTTGCCGAACACGGCGGCGTCACCCACCACATCCAGCATGTCGTCCCGGATCTGGAAGGCCCGGCCGATGCCGTCGGCGTAGGCCAGCGCCTGGGAGCGCATCCCCTGGTTCATCTTGGCCGCCACGCAGCCCAACTCCGCCGCGCCGGAGATCATCACACCGGTCTTCAGCCGGTTCAGCTGAGAAAGGCCCTCGGCGGTGTCCACATTGTACACGGTGTCCAGCACCTGGCCGCCCACCATGCCGTCGGCGCCGCAGGCGCGGACCAGCACCCGCAGTGCCTCCAGCTTCGTATCAGCGGGCAGCATAGGCGCCTCCAAAATCAGCCGGAATGCCTCCGGCTGCAGGGCGTCACCCGCCAGAATGGCCAGCGTCTCGCCATAGGCCTTGTGGCAGGTGGGCTTGCCCCGCCGCAGATCGTCATCATCCATGCAGGGCAGATCGTCGTGGATGAGACTGTAATTATGCACCAGCTCCAGCGCACAGGCAAAGGGCAACGCCAGATGCCAATCGATGCCGCCCAGCCGGGCGAACTCCAGCGTCAGCACCGGGCGGATGCGCTTGCCGCCGCCCAGAATGGCGTACCGCATGGCCTCATATAGCCTGCCGTAGGCCACTTTCCCGGTAAACAGGCCGTTCAGATACTTCTCGATGGCCTGCTGGTATTCCTGATATCTCGCTTCGTAATCCATATTATTCCTCGCTTAAAAAATCACTCTCGACAGGAGCGCCGTCGGGGCCCTTCATCAGCTTGACCACCTGCTGCTCCGCCTTGTCCAGTTCTGTCCGGCACTGGCCGATCAGCTTCGTGCCCTCCTCAAACAGCTTCAGAGAATCGCTGAGCGGGGCATCGCCCTTTTCCAGTTTGCCCACGATCTCCTCCAAACGTGCCATATTATCCTCAAAAGTTTTTTTCGCCGCCATACGTCAGTCCTCCTTACCATCAATGGTACGGTCAATGGTGCAGTCCAGCGCGCCCTGCCCCAGCTGCACGTGTATCCTGTCGCCTTCCTTCACCTGTCGGCTTGTCCGCAGCACCGTGCCGTCTGCAGCCTGGGCCATGGCGTAGCCCCGGCCCAGCACCTTCAGTGGGCTGAGTGCGTCCAGAGACGCCGCCAGCGCGGCAAATTTTTGCTGCCGGACACTCAGCTGCCGGTGGGCTGTCAGCCCCAATCGCTGCTGCACGCTGTCCAGCTGCATCCGCCGGTCGTCCACAAAGGCCATAGGATCGGTCATCACCCGCTTGGCCGCCAGTGCCTTCAGCTGGGCGTCCGCCCTTTCCAGGGTACTCAGCGCCCCCTGGGCCATAGCCCGGCCTGCGCTGTCCAGCTGCTTTATGAGCTCCGCCTGATCCGGCACGGCAATCTCCGCCGCGTTGGAGGGCGTGGACGCCCGGCGGTCCGCCACGAAATCGGAGATTGTCACATCCGGCTCGTGCCCCACGGCGGAGATCACCGGGATCTCCGAGGCGTAGATAGCCCGGGCCACCCGCTCGTCGTTGAAGGCCCACAGATCCTCAATAGAGCCGCCGCCCCGGCCCACGATCAGCACGTCCGCCAGCTGCCAGCGGTTGGCGTAGCGGATGGCGCCCACGATCTCCGGCGGAGCCTCTACCCCCTGCACCCGCACCGGCAAAAGCATCACCTTGGCGATGGGATAGCGTCGCCGCAGGATACGGATCATATCATGTACCGCCGCCCCGGCTGACGAGGTGATGATGGCGATCCGCCGGGGATAGGGCGGCAGCGGCTTCTTGTGGGCGGGGTCGAAGAGCCCCTCCCGGTTCAGCTTGTCCTTCAGCTGCTCAAAAGCCACATACAGATCGCCGATGCCGTCCGCCGACAGAGACGTACAGTACAGCTGATATGCGCCGTCCCGGGGATAGACGCTGATGCGTCCCCCGGCGATGACCTGCATGCCGCTCTCCGGCCGGAACCGCAGCCGCCCCGCGCTGCCCCGGAACATGACGCAGCGGATGGCGCTCTCGCCGTCCTTCAGGGTGAAGTAGTGGTGGCCGGAGGGATAAATTTTATAGTTGGACAGCTCACCCCGGATCAGCAGTTCATTGAGCAGCGGCACGCTGTCCATGATCTGCTTGATATATTGGTTGACCTCTGTCACGCTGAAAATGCGCTGCTCCATAAGTTCTCCTATGAGAAAGGGCAGGGCCTCTGCCCTGCCCTTGTGTTTACTCCTTGACTTCCTGCCGCAGGAAGCTGCCCAGAATGCCGTTGACGAATTTGGCTGTCTCCGGCTCGTCATACTTGCGGGTCAGCTCCACCGCTTCGTTGATGGCAACGCCGTGAGGAATATCCGGCATGTACATGATCTCATACATGGCCAGGCGCATAATGGCCGAGGCCACCAGGGAGATACGCTCGAAGCGCCAGCCCTGGGCGTACTTCTCGATGTAGGTATCCAGCTCGGCGGCGTGCTCCGCCACGCCGGAGACCAGCCGACGGATATACCCCTCCTGTCTGACGTTGGGGTACTTGGCATACAGTTCGTACTCCGTCGCCAGTTCGGCAAATTTCTCCTCCGACAGGTACTGGTCCAGAAATTCCCGGATGGGAAGCTCCGTAAAGCTCAGTTCAAACACCAGGTGCATGGCGATCTCGCGGGCAGTATTGCGTGTCATACTCTTCTCTCTCTTTTTCTTCGTTTAGTTGAAGCTGATGCCGCCCACGTGGACGTTCACGGCGGATACGGGATAGCCTGTGGTGCTCTCCAGCGCCTGGTACACGGCGTTCTGGGCCTTCTTGGCCACCTCGCCGATGGTGCAGCCGTAGCGCACGGTAATGAACACGTACACCATGATGGCATCGCCGTCCATCTCCACCCGGATCCCCTTGGCCGTCATCTTCTTGCCGCCCATGAAATCCGACACATTGGCGCCCATCAGGCCCGTCACATCCGGCACCTCCAGCACAGCAGAGGACGCGATGGAGGCCACTACCTCCTCAGAGATCTGGATGGTCCCCAGCTCCTCCTGGTGGGTCATATACTCTTTATTTTCAGGCATAGTATTTCTATCTCCTTGCAATAAAACTCATTCGTAAAATTCAGTATACCATCTCCCACCGAAAATTACAACCATAATTTGCGGCGGGAACGGTAAAATTGCTTCGCAGAATTCGCCGCCCGAAGGCGGCGAACTATTCTATCATGCCGCCCGCGGCGGCATACCTCAGTTTTTCTCTTTTCACTTTTCTCTCTTCTCTGCACCCGCAGGGTGCTTCTCAGTCCGCCTCCATGATCTTGATCTGTCCCGGAGTGTACTGGGTCTCGTTGATGACAATGTCCTTGATCTTGGCCACGTCGGTGGCGTCAAGGCCCTCCTCGCCGCTGGCCACCACCACGCTGCAGGAATCCGCGCCCATGAACACCACACAGTCGGCGTAGCCCTTGGCTGTCACCAGATTCTCGATCTGGGACTCCGCCACGGTGTAGCCCGCCAGCACCTGCAAGGTCTGGCTGGCCTCGTTGCACACATCCTCGGTGGCGTTTTCATCCATCTCCGCCTCCTGCAGCATGCTGATGGCGCTGTCACGGGCCTGCTGGCGGCTCAGCCGCGCCGTGGCGAAATAGTCGTTCTCTCCGGCGGCCGCCGCGTCCTCCGCCACCGTCACACCTTCGCCGTTCTCGTTGACCAATGTGGCCTGGCCCAGGATCTTGTCGGTCTCCGCCACATTCCCGGCATACCGCCAGTTCAGATACACCGACGCCCCCACCAGCACCAACACCGCCAGCACCACCGCCGGCCGCTTCCAGTTCTTCTTCCACTGCATCTTCATGATCTTGCCCTCCTGCTTACCGCTCTATTTTTATTTCCATTGCACTACCGTGATCTTATCGCTGCCCAGCCCTGTCAGCACCGACACCGCCTGGACCACCGCCAGATGCACGCCGCTGTCGCCTGCCCCCTGGCACACGATCACCGCGCCCTGATAGACGGGATAGGTCTGCTCCGTCACCACCACGTCCTCATAGCCGCTGCCCCGGTTCAGTGTCACAACGTCCCGCTCCTGCCGGGCCTCCGTGTCCCGGAGGGTGTCGCTTCTGTTCTCCGCCAACTGTAAAGCGGAACCACTTTTCAGTGTCAGCATCACCTGCACCTGGCCCACACCCCGGATACGGCCCAGCATCTGCTCCATCCGCCGCTCCGTCTCCGCCAGGGAATATGCCTCGGACACGTTTACCGGCTCCGCTGTATCCTGCTGCTCCTTCCCGCCGGAGGGCAGCAGCATCAGCACCACGCCCACCAGCGCCACCAGCACCACGTATCGGTACTTTTTTACATAGGATATGAGCTTCTCCTTTGCCATATGCCTCACTCCGTTTCCCGCCAGCGCTGGTGGGCCTCATCTATGCCCAGATCCTCTGCGATGAGCCGCGCCAGTGCCGCGTCCTTTGGAATATCCATCGCCACCTCTGCAGGAAACGGCACGCCGTCCTGAAGCTGACACACCACCTCCGGGTGGCAGGCAAGCCCCAGCGCCGCCGCTTTTTCTGAAATATATGCGGCGGTCTCCTGTTGTATGATGGCCGCCATCTCCTGCTGATTGGCGGCGGTGTAATCGTCGGTCTGCTGCTGCACGGTGCGCTCCCACTCCCGGTAGTCCACGTGCAGGCCCGCCAGGTCCAGCGCCAGCAGCGGCCGGATCACCACCAACAGCATGATCAGGCCCCCGGTGCATTTTGCCACCGTCAGAAACGTCCCCTTTGGCACCAGGGCATACAGAACAGACAGCGCCATGGCCGCCGCCACGATACCGAAGAGCCATGTCCGGAAAAAGCTCATGGGATCACCACCGATACAGAAGAAGTGATAGAGATCAACAGCAGCAGCGCGCAGCTGCCCACCATGCCCAGCATCAGGCCGAAGGCACCGCCTAGGGCGTCGATCAGCTCCACCAGGGCACCGTTTCCGGCGGTGCCCGCCAGAAATGCCGTGATCTTGTACAGCAGGTACTGCACCGCCATCCGCAGAAACGGCGTCAAACAGGTGGCCAGCACCGCCAGCATCCCCGCCACACCCAGGGAATTTTTCAGCAGTCCCGCACCGCTCAGCACGCTGCTGCTGGCCTGGGAGATAATATTGCCCACCACCGGCACCGCCGTGGAGATCACCGTCCGGGTCATCTGCAGTGCCATCGCGTCCGCCGAGGTGGCCGCCGCACCGGTCAGCGTCAGATAGCCGGTGAACAGCACCAGCGAACCCGTCAGCGCCCAGGTGACCACCTTCTTGATCCCGGCGGCGATGCGCTTCAGCGGCTCCCCCGGCAGCATGGCACCGGCGGCGGAGGCCGCCACATAGAAATATACCAGCGGCAGCAGCACGTTTCGGATCAGCGTCAGCAGCAGATTGGAGAAAAACACCGTGGCCACCTGCCGGGCCGAGGCCGACACGATGCCGCCGCTGGCTGCCACCGCCGCCGCCAGTGTGGGCAGCAGCGCCTTGCCCAGTACGTCCAGCTGCTCCATGGTGTCCGTTCCGGCCCCCATCATGGTCTGCACATCCCCCGCCGCTGTCATGGTAATGACCAGCACAAAGGCCAGGGGTGTGAAGTTGGCCATCAGCGGGTGACCCGCCGCCTGAAAGCTCCCCTCCGCCACACCGTACAGCAGCACCGCTCCCAGCAGCACCACCATCACCCGTACACTGCCCCGGACCTCCGCCGTCAGCAGCGTCCAGGCCTTATCCCACAGTCTAGCGGCGCCGGCAGAGAGCGTATTGCCGCCGGTGCCGTCCTCCTCCAGCTGATCCAGCAGCATGCGGGCGTCGTCCGGCAGGGCGTCCGTCACATTTTCCGGCAGGTCAGCCCATGCAAAAACGGTACATAAACCCAGGATATAGACCCCAATAACAGCGGTTATGACCCCCTTTTTCACAGCAATCCCTCCAGCATCTGCCACGCCGCCCGGAACAGGGGCAGCGCCACCAGGATGGCGGCAAAGGCCCCCGCCATCTCCACCAGGCCCGCCATGGCCCCCTCTCCCGCGTCCCGGCACAGCGCGCCGCCGGTGCGGCTGATAAGGGCGATACCCACCGTTTTCAGCAGCGGCACAAACAGCTCGGTAGACAGGCCGCCCCACTCCAGCAGCTCCTGCAGAAAGGACGTGACCTCTTCCAGCCCCCGGCCCAGGGCCGAGAGCACCGCGATACACACCGCCAACGCCAGCAGCAGCGCCGTGTCGGGGCTTGTCTTTTTCAGAAGTGCCGCCAGCAGCGCGCCCACCAGGCACACCGCCGTGATCCTGGCTGCCGTATCCATTACAGAGAAAACAGACGCTTCACCAGGTCGAACAGGTCGCTGATCTGCTGCAGGAGCATCATCAGCACCACAATCAGGCCTGCCAGGGTGGTCAGCAGCGCCTGCTCGTCCCGCCCGGAGCGCACCAGTATCAGGTTCAGCACCGCCACCAGTATCCCGATGGCCGCGATCTTAAAGATCAGATCTACATCCATACCGTCATCCTCAAATCAGTAAAATAATCAGCAGCCCCACCGACGACAGGGCGCCCGCCAGCCACAGCTTTGCCGTCTGCCGCTGCTGCTGCCGCCGTTGGCGGCAGCACTCCTTCAGCTGTCCGGCGGCATAGAGCAGCCCCTTTGTCAGCTTCTCCTCATCGCCGGACAGCTCCAGAGATGTCATCACGCCGCCGTCTATCGTCAGGTCTGAAAACACCTGGCGCCACGATTGCTGTAATGTCATTCCACTTTCCAGCAATTCCACCACCCGGTGGAAATACACCCCCGCCATGGGATAGCGTTCCATGGCGGCGATGGCCTCCGGCAACGGACGGCGCTGCCAGCGAATGGCCGCCGCCATGGTGTCCAGTGCCGCCGCCAGCTCCCGCAAAAGCGCCGTCTGCCGACGCTGTCGGCACAGCACCGTGACGACCACCCACACCGCCGCTGCCAGCAGCAGCGCCGCCCCCAGCAGCTTCCCCGTCACAGCGCCGTCACCTCATAGCGGCGCTGACCATCGCGGCGAGTGATGGTCACAGCCTTTTCAAACACCTTCAGCTTCAACAGCTGGGCAAACAGGGGCTTGCGCTTCAGCTCCGCCACATCGGCGGCGTGGATGGTAGCCAGCAGCGTCACGCCGCAGTTGGCGGCGGCGGAGATGGCGGCCAGGTCCTCCCGCGCCGTGATCTCGTCCACGGCGATGATCTGTGGGTTGGCGGAGCGCAGCAGGATGGGGATGCCCAGCGCCTTGGGGCAGCCGTCCAGCACGTCGGTATGGCAGCCCACCGCCAGCTGAGGTACGCCCCGGTGGACCCCTGCGATCTCGCCCCGTTCATCCACTACCCCCACGCGCCAGGCGGCATGCTCCGGTGAGCCATCGGACAGGCTGCGGATCATATCCCGCAGCAGTGTGGTCTTGCCCAATCCCGGCGGCGACAGGATCACCGTGGCACAGAAGCGGTCCCCCTCCCACAGCTGGGGCAGCACCTGGGTGGAGAGTCCCTCCTGCTCCCGGCCGATCCGGATACAGACGGAGGACAGGTCCCGCAGGTTGCAGCTCTCCCCCTCCCGCAGCACCACTGTGCCGCACAGCCCCACGCGAAAGCCGCCGGGGGCGGTCAGATAGCCCTGGGCCATGGTCTCGGAGACTGCATAGCGGGAATACCCCGTGACCATGTCGCACAGCTGCTCCAAGTCCCCCTGGGCCACCCGGGGAACAGGCTGCTCCTGGGTGAGCCACACCTCCCCCTCCGGCAGCAGCACTGTCATGGGCTGTCCCGCCCGTAGGCGCAGCTCCTCCGCCCGGGCCTTCTGGTGATCCGGCAATTGCCGGGCCAGCCGCTGCCATTTTGGCGGCAGCAGCAGCGCCGCCTGTTCATACCGTGAGATCGCATAACGCTCGTCCATGTGACCACTTCCCTTTGGTTGATGCTCCAGTGTATGAGGGGCTGTCCGGATATATGACAGGAATGAAAAACAGACAGGCACGTAAAAAAGCACCCGAAGCAACTTGCTTCGGGTGTTTTTTAAGAGTCTCGCTCAGGTATTCAGGAAGGGGTCGTCCAGCATGCCGAGACGGCGCAGCATGGTCTTTTTCACGGCCTTGAAGATATTCTCGTAGCCGGTGCAGCGGCACAGGTGTCCGCTGAGGAGCTTGCGCAGCTCGTCGTCGGTGTAATAGACCTTGCGGTCCAGGATCTCTGCGGCGGTCATGATGAAGCCGGGGATGCAGAAGCCGCACTGGATGGCGGTCTCGTCCATGAACGCCTGCTGGATGTCGCTCAGCTCGCCGTTGGGGCCGGTCAAGCCCTCCAGGGTGGTGATATGCTTACCCTCGGCCCACACCGCCAGGTACAGGCAGGAGTTGAAGCACTCGCCGTCGATCAGCACGTTGCAGGCGCCGCACTCGCCCACCTCACAGCCCTTCTTCACGGAGGTCAGGCGGAAATCGTTGCGGAGCATATCGGTCAGGGATGCGCGGACATCCACCATCTGCTCCACTTCCTTGCCGTTGATCCAGCAGGTCACCAGCGCATACTGTTTCTTTGCCATTACAGCTCACCTCCCGCCAGTTTCACGGATTCGATCAGGCAGCGCTTGGCGCTCTCCACTGCGATGTGGCTGCGGAACGCTTTGCTGGCACGCCAGGAGTCACGGGGATTGATGTCCTCCAGCACCTTGCGGCCAAATTCCTCGATATTTTCCAACGTCACAGCCTTGCCGTTGATGAATTCCTCTGCCGTGGCGGCCCGCATGGGGACGGGGCCTGCCACGCCGAAGGCGATACGCACCCGCTCAAAGGTCTTGCCGTCCGGGCTGAGCCGGGCGTTGACGGAGGTGCCCAGGGTGGCGATATCCATGGCGTTGCGCATGGCGTACTTGATATAGTGGCCCCAGGTGCGGTCATAGCTGGCCTTGGGGATCAGGATGGCGGTCTGGATCTCGCCGTCCTCGATCTTCAGGTCCACGGTACCGGCCTTGAGATAGAACTCCTTGATAGGGATACGGCGGACGCCGTTCTTGCCGGTGATCTCCACAATGGCCTCCCACGCGTGGAGGGTGGAGGAGGAATCGGCAGAGGTGACGCCGTTGCAGGTGTTGCCGCCGATGGTACCGGCGTTGCGGATCTGGGGTCCGCCCACCATGTCCACCGCCTCGCCCAGTACGTTGATGTACTTCTGGATGATGGGAGCGTTGGTGATGTGGGTAAAGCTGGTAAGGCTGCCGATGCGGATGTTCTCCTCTTCGTCGATGGAGATGCCCCGCATCTCATCGCACTTCTGGATGGAGATCAACGCCTTGCCGGCCCGCTTGCCCTCGCGCATCTGCACCAGCACGTCGGTGCCGCCGGCGATGATCTGGGCCTCAGGGTGCTCCAGACGAAGGCGCACGGCATCCTGTACGTCTTTCGCCTCGTAAAGCGCTAACATATCATACATTGCTGCGTACCTCCTTAGTCTTGGATCAAACCCTCTTCGCTGAACCGCTTGAAGAGGATGTGGGCGTTCATGGGGCTTTGGTCGATGGCAACGCCGGTGGCGTTGAGGATAGCGTTGCGGATGGCCGGCGCGCCGGAGCAGGCAGGGGGCTCTCCCAGGGCCTTGGTGCCGAAGGCAGAGGTGGGCTCGGCGTTCTCCACGAACTGGGCCTCCAGATGGGGGTGGTCCATGATGGTGGACAGCTTGTAGTCCAGCAGGTTGTTGTTCAGGGGCTTGCCGGTCTTTTCGTCGAACAGCAGCTGCTCGCCCATACCGTAGCCGATGGCCATGGACATACCGCCGTGGACCTGGGCCTCCGCCAGGGCGGGGTTGATGAGCTTGCCGCAGTCGTGGACGTTGATGATGTTCTTCAGCGTCACCTTGCACATGGGGATATCCACCTCGATATCTGCGAAGGTGCAGCCGAAGGAGTAGGCATTATTCTGGATGGTATAGGTACTCTCGGCGGTAATATGCTCGGAATCGTTGGGATTATACTGGGCGGTCATAGCCAGCTCGCTGAGGGACATGAGCACCTTGCCATCGGTATTGCGGACGATGTTGCCGTCCACGATATCCATGTTGTAGGGAGCCTGGCGGGTGATCTTCTGGGCATAGGCCAGAATTTTCTCTTTCAGCAGCAATCCGGTCTTGCGGATGGAGAAGCCCGCCACATAGGTCTGGCGGCTGGCGTAGGCGCCCAGGCCGGTGGGAGTGATGTCTGTATCCTGGCAGGACACCACGTGCACGTCCTTATAGCTCTTCAGACCCACCACATCGGCGGTCATCTGGGAGTAGGCGGTGTCGGCGCCCTGGCCGATCTCCGTCTCGCCGCACTGCATGGTGACGGTGCCGTCCAGGTTCAGCAGCATGCGGTTGGAGCTGGTCTCCAGAGAGATGGGATACACGGCGGTGTTGTACCAGAAGGTGGCCACACCGATACCGCGGCGGATGGGGCCGGTATCCTTGGCGTATTCCGCCACCTTGCGGTCATAGTCCATGTACTTGCGGCCCACCTCCAGGCATTCCCGGAAGGAGTCGTAGTAGTTGACGTTGTGGCTGAAGCCGTCCTCATAGCCCTGGGGCATGATGTTCTGCATGCGGAATGCCAGGGGATCCATGCCCACGGCCTTGGCGCACTCGTCCACATTGGCCTCGTCGGCGAAGGACGCCTGGGGCATACCGTAGCCGCGCATGGCGCCTGCGGCGGGGCGGTTGGTGAACACCGTCCAGGCGTCGCACTCCATGTTGTCGCAGGGATAGTGCTGGGGGAAGGAGCCCATGGCCTTGGCCACGATGGAGTGACCGTGGGAGGCGTAGGCACCCTGATTGGAGAAGCACTCCACCTTGCGGGCGGCAAAGGTGCCGTCCTTCCGCAGCCAGGAGACGATGTGGAAGCGGATGGCGTGGCGCACGCGGTTGGAGACAAAGGTCTCCTCGCGGGAGCAGTCGATGCGGACGGTGCGACCGCCCACCTGGGTGGTGCACCAGGCGCACAGGGGCTCATACAGGGCATCCTGCTTGTTGCCGAAGCCGCCGCCGATGTAGGGCTTCACCACCCGGATGTCCGCCCAAGGACGGCCCAAGGCCTGTCCCACGATACGGCGGATGATGTGGGGGATCTGGGTAGAGGAGACCACCACGATGCGGCCGTTCTCCTCATAGGCGAAGCAACCGTGATTCTCGATATGGCAGTGCTGCACGGTGGGAGTGTCGTACCAGCCCTCTACCTTGATAAGACCCGGCTCCTGAATGGCGGTCTGATAGTCGCCCTTCTTCATGTCGGTGTGCTTGAGGATGTTGTGGGGGAACTTCTCATGGAGCTGGGGCGCACCGTCCTCCATGGCCTTCTGGGGGTCCAGCACGAAGGGCAGCTCCTCATACTCCACCCTCAGGGCGCGGACGCCCTGCATGGCGGCCACCGCGTTCTCGGCGATAACCACCGCCACATCGTCGCCCCAATAGCGCACGTGCTGGTTCAGCAGGTGGCGGTCCGCCACATCCTGGTGGCCGGGGTCCATGGACCAGGGGTGGCCCGCCGTGGGGAAGGTGATATCCGGCACGTCAAAGCAGGTCAGCACCTTCACCACGCCGTCAATGGCCTGGGCGGCACTGGTGTCCACTGACTTGACGAAGCCGTGGGCGATCTCCGCGTGCTTGATGCGGACGTACAGGGCGTCCTGGGGCATCTGATCCTCATAGTATTTCGTCCGGCCTGTCGCCTTGTCATAGGCGTCCACACGGACTTGGCTTTTTCCGACTTCACCCATATGGTTTTCCTCCTCGATATCTGACTTGAAACCGCACTCTGCCAAAGGAGAAACGGCAGTTATCTACACTGGTTATGGTAAGTATCTATCCCGCTAATCATAGCACGATTTTCAGGGTGTGAAAAGAGGTTTGCGTTATTTTAATTTGAGAATATCCGCAGTTTTTGTTGACACTTTTTCAAAAAACTGGGTATACTACCAGAAAAGAAATCTCTCAAAGACAGGAGTGACGCGTATGAACATCGGCTGCGTTGTGATGGCCGCCGGTATGAGCTCCCGCTTCGGCGGCAACAAGCTGGCCCAAGAGTGGCAGGGCAAGAGCCTGATCCGCCACGCGCTGGAGGCCGTCCCGGCGGACAGGCTGTCCGCCGTGGTGGTGGTGACCCAGTATCCGGAGGTGGTAACGCTGGCGAAGATATTCGGTTTTACCTCCATCGTCAACAGCCACCCAGAGTATGGCCAGAGCCATACTATCCGCCTGGGCGTCCAGGCGCTGGAGAGCTGCGATGCGCTGCTGTTTCAGGTGGCCGATCAGCCGCTGCTGCGGCGGGAGAGCGTGGCCCGTCTGATCGACTTTTACGGCCGCAATCCCGGCCACATCGTGGGACTTGGCCACGGCGGTCAGCGGGGCAACCCCTGCATCTTCCCGGCCCGGTTCTTCTCGGAGCTCTTGACAATCGAAGGCGACCGGGGCGGCAACGTGGTCATCCGTCAGCACGAGGACGACCTGCTGCTGTACGAGGTCCCCGCCGATGAGCTGCGGGACGTGGACACGCGGGAAGCGCTGTCTCTTCTCTGATCAAGTTATCCCTTATGCGCCGCAGTGAGCGTCACTGCGGCGCATGTTTTTTACTTCTTGGGAGCGTAGGGGGTGTTCTTCAGGGGCAGGTCAAACTCCCGCTCACCGGTCAGCCGGTAATAGGCGTCGGCGATGGCCGG
>CAKTSA010000039.1 GCA_934597585.1 uncultured Oscillospiraceae bacterium | reverse complement strand
ATGTTCGGCATCGAGCCGGGGGATATGCTGGTGCTGCTGGCGGACAAGAAGCGGGGCATCGCCCTGCAGACACCGGAGAAGCTGCACCCCATGCTGCGGCAGGTGTTCGACGGCATGACCGAGGAAGGGGAGGACGAGGAAGCATGAACGCATTGGAGGTGCGGGGCCTGTGCAAGACCTACCCCGCCTTTTCGCTGAAGGACGTGTCCTTCGATGTGCCCCAGGGGGCGGTGGTGGGCTTTATCGGCCGCAACGGCGCAGGCAAGTCCACCACGCTGAAGTCCATCCTGGGTCTGGTACACCCCGACGGCGGCGACGTCCGCTTCTTCGGCCAGGATGTCCGGCAGCACGAGCGGGAATTCAAGGAGCAGATCGGTGTGGTGCTGGGCGGCATCGATTTCTATCCCAAGAAGCGGGTCAGAACCATCACCGACGTGACCCGGCGGTTTTACGGCAACTGGGACGAGGAGAAATACCGCCACTATCTTGAGTTGTTCCGCATCGACGAGAGCAAGCGGGTGGACCAGCTGTCCAGCGGCATGCGGGTGAAATACCTGCTGGCCCTGGCCCTGAGCCACAACGCGAAGCTGCTGATCCTGGATGAGCCCACCAGCGGCCTGGACCCGGTGTCCCGGGATGAGCTGGTGGCGCTGTTCCGGGCCATCGTGGCGGACGGGCAGCGGAGCATTCTTTTCTCCACCCACATCACGTCCGATCTGGAGAAGTGTGCCACCCATATCACCTTTATCAAGGATGGCGAGATATTTCACAGCTCCACCGTGGCGGAATTCATGGCGGCCTATGCCGACCGGGGTGCCACGCTGGAGGATATTATTGTTTCCGTGGAGAGGAGGGAGCTGGATGAAGGCGCTATTATATAAGCAGTTCCGCCTGGTGTGCCACCCCATGACGCTGGTGTTCTGCCTGTTCGGGGCCATGTTGCTGATCCCCAGTTACCCCTATACGGTGGCATTTTTCTACGTGATGCTGGGGCTGTTCTTCAGCTTCATGCAGGGCCGGGAGCAGCGGGACGCGGACTTCTCCGCCCTGCTGCCCATCCGCAAGCGGGACGGTGTCAAGGCGGTGGTGGCGTTCAGCATTATCATTGAGCTGGCGTCGCTGGTCATTGCGGTGCCCTTCGCCGTGATCAGTGCCCGCATCAACCCCCTGGGGGGCAACCAGGTGGGCCTGGACGCCAACGCGGCGCTGTTCGCCGCGGCGCTGGTGCTGTACGGTGTGTTCAACGTCTGCTTCCTGACCGACTTTTACCGCACCGGCTACAAGGTGGGCACGGCGTTTCTGAAAGCCATGATCCCCACCGCCCTGGTGCTGGTGCTGTGCGAGGCGCTGCCCCATTTCCCGACCCTGGAGTGGCTGAACGACACCTCTGCCGCCGGAAATCTCCGCCAGCTCCCGCTGCTGGCCGCCGGCGCAGTGCTGTACGCCCTGCTGACCGCATGGGCCTATCGCAGAAGCGCAGCGCTGTACGAAAAAGTGGACCTGTAAGAAAAATCGCCGCCCAGCCGGGCGGCGATTTTCATATGTGTTTCGGTCTGTCTGCCGGGCAGGATCAGATCTTGACCAGCTCGTACTCCCGGCTGCCCAGCCCCAGCTTTTCACCGTGCTCCAGGCAGCTGCGCCAGTCGGTGTCGGGATGGATGCGCTGGAAGTGGTCATGGGCATGCGCATGGTCCTCCGGGCAGTCCGCCGCGCTGCCCCGCAGGGGTGTCTGGGCGTTCACTGCGTCGATGCAGGCCATGTCCAGCGCCACAGGATCGAAAGAGGCGAACATGCCCACGTTGGGCACGATGGCCATGTCGTTCTCACTGTGGCAGTCGCAGTTGGGGGATACGTCGATGACCAGGGAGATGTGGAAGCAGGGGCGGCCGTCCACCACCGCCTTGGTGTACTCGGCGATCTTGCGATTCAGGTTGCTGGTGGACTCGTCCCAGTTGATCTGCACCGCGTTCTTGGGGCAAACGGCGATGCAGCGGCCGCAGCCCACGCACTTGTCGTGGTCGATGGCGGCCTTCTTGTCGGTGATGACCGGCGCACCGTGGGCGCAGATCTTGCGGCACTGGCCGCAGCCCACGCACAGCTTCTGGTTCACATGGGGCTTGCCGGCGTTGTGCTGCTCCATCTTGCCGGCCCGGCTGCCGCAGCCCATGCCGATGTTCTTCAGGCAGCCGCCGAAGCCCGCCGTCTCGTGGCCCTTGAAGTGGGTCAGGGAGATGAACACATCCGCATCCATGACGGCCCGGCCGATCTTGGCGTTCTTCACATACTCGCCGCCCACTACGGGCACCTCCACCTCATCATTGCCCTTCAGGCCGTCGGCAATGATGATCTGGCAGCCGGTGGTTATGTAGTTGAAGCCGTTGACCATGGCGCTGTCCATGTGATCCAAGGCGTTTTTCCGGCCGCCCACATACAAGGTGTTGCAGTCGGTCAGGAAGGGCTTGCCGCCCCGCTCCTTCACGAAATCCGCCACAGTTTTCGCCCAGTTGGGCCGCAGATAGGCCAGGTTGCCCGGCTCACCGAAGTGCAGCTTGATGGCCACGAACTTCTCATTGAAATCGATCTCGCCCATCCCCGCCGTCTTCATCAGCCGCGTCAGCTTTTGCTGCAGATTCTCGTGATAATCGGCACGCAGATCGGCAAAAAATACCTTAGAAGCCATAATTTTGTTGTCCTTTCTCCGTTTTTCAGAGGTTGTTCTGATCATGTCGATATAGTCTATCACATTTTTCCCTTTTGTGCTATACTATTTTTACGAAATTTTGCAAGGAGGCTTTTTATGCGGATACTGACACTGCCCATCACCCCGGCGCTGTCCGGCCTAACCGTCAAGCAGCTGCTGCGGCAGGAGCTGCACCTGTCCTCCTCGCTGCTGAAATCCCTGAAATGGCGGGAGAACGCCATCCTCCTGAATGGCCGCCCTGTCACCGTCCGGGCCGTGGCCCTGGCGGGGGACACCCTGACAGTGGACGTATCCGACCCGCCCGCGGCGGACAGCGCCATCATCCCCGTGGACTACCCCTTGGACATTCTGTGGGAGGACGAGGACCTTCTCATTCTCAACAAACCCGCCGGCATCACCGTCCACGCGGCGGCGCTGACGGAGGAGACCGTCACCATCGCCGGGGCGGTGACCCACTATCTGGGGGGCGGCGCGTTCCACGCCGTGAACCGGCTGGACCGGGGCGTCACCGGCGTGATGGTGGTGGCCAAAAACGGCTACATGCACCAGCGCTGCATGGCCATCCTTCACACAGACGACTTCCACCGGGAGTACCGGGGCGTCTGTGACGGTATCCCTCAGCCGCGGGCGGGTACCATCGACCTGCCCATCAGCCGCCAGCCGGGGTCGCTTCTCAAGCGCAGCATCGTCCCAGATGGTCTGCCCTCCCGGACGGAGTACGAGACGCTTTCCGTCTCCCATGGCCGCGCCCTGGTGCGGCTGCGGCCCGTCACCGGCCGCACCCACCAGCTGCGGCTCCACATGGCCGCCATCGGCTGCCCCCTCACCGGCGACTGGCTCTATGGCGCCGAGGACCGGTCTCTTATCGCCCGCCCGGCCCTGCACAGCTATGAGCTGTGGCTGCGCCATCCGCTGAACGGCGAGGACCTTCACATCGTCGCCCCGCTGCCGGAGGACATGCAGCGCTTGCTTTAACGCGCAAAAGAACGGCATGGCGAAAGCCATGCCGTTCTTTCTTGTGGTTTTAAGCTCAGAATTCCTTCTTCTTGCCGATGACCACAGCGCCGCCGGCCACGGACAGCAGGCTCATGCCCACGTACATGGCGATACCAGCGTCAAAGGTCTTGGCGGAGGGCACGGGGTCCTTCTTGGTGGTGTCATCCACCTTGCTGCCGGCGTCGGAGGTCCAGATGTGGTTCACATCCGCCAGCTTGGTGGTGTTGCCCAGCTTCACGAAGCCACCGTCTACCAGGGACTTGGCGTAGGCCTTGTCATACTTCACCGCGGTCTCGGGGGTGGAGTAGTCGGTGTTGGAGCCGTAGAAGATGCGGTCGCAGAAGTAGCACTTGTACTCGTTGACGTTCTTCACGATCTTACCGTCGGTAGAGGTCTTGTACTCGATGTTCTCGTTGACCAGCATCAGCAGATGGCTGGAAGGCACGATGATCTTCTCGCCGCCGTTGGGCCAGGCCTGCTGGATGTAACCGGTGAAGGTGTTGTCGTACTTACCGTCGGCGGACAGGGTCACCAGCTGGCGGCTGCTGTCCTCGGACTTGATGAAGTAGGTGTCAACGCCGTCCTTGGAAGTGTACTTGAAGCAGTCGGCGGGGATCTTGGAGCCGTTGTCGCCGCAGCCCACATACTTGTGCTCCTCCAGCGCCACGACCTTCTTGGCCTCCGGCATGGTGTTCACGGCCAGCAGGTGGACCTCCTTGCCGTCCACGCTGATGACGGCGGTGTAGTTGTCCTTCTCGGTGGCCACATAGATGGTGGCGCCGTTGCCGGGTGCACCCACAGAGGCGTAGTAGCCCAGCATGTCCTCAGTCTGCTCCACGTACTTCACCTTGTCGATGGGATCGCCGTTGTTGTTCTTGGCGAACACATCGTACTTGGTGTCGGCGGCGAAGGCCACGGTCGCCAGGCTCAGTGCCAGCGCCAGGCTCAGCGCCAGAGCAATGATCTTCTTCATGTTTGTTTCCTCCATAAAAGATTTTTCGCAAAAACGTGTGACCGTTTTTACAGCTCGCAAGTATAGCCAGTCGGTTTTCCCCCGTCAAGGCTTTTGCCCCAATCGTATCCAAACCGTCATCGTTTGTGTTTGATTTGTTACGACATTGGATAATTTTACATGAAAACTGGAAATATTCTTCAATAATAATTCCTGAAATGGAGATTTTGCCCAGCGGCAAAAAGTACAAAAAAGCACCGCCCGAGGGCGGTGCTGCTTCCGGTGAAGCTGGCAGGAGATGTGTGAAATTCTGGCGTGTTTTCTCAATCCTCGTGGGGCTTCGTCTCCTGATAGAACATGTTCCAGTCCACCTGATAGGCGTGGAGTGTCTCCGGCGTGTGGCACACCATGCGGAGGATCATGCCCTCATGGGTGCGGTCAAAGGTCACCAGCTCCCGCAGGGCGATGTGAGCCGCCTGGGGCAGGGGATAGCCGTAGACGCCGGTGGAGAGGGAGGGGAAGTCCACACTGCGGCAGCCGTGCTCCCAAGCAAGGTTCAGGCAGGAACGGTAGCAGGCGCCCAGCAGCGCCGCCTCGCCGTGTTGGCCGCCCCGCCAGATGGGGCCGGGGGTGTGGATGACATACCGGCAGGGCAGGTCAAAGCCGGGGGTGATCTTGGCCTGCCCGGTCTCGCAGCCGTTCAGGGCGCGGCAGGTCTCCAGCAGCCGCGGCCCGGCGGCGCGATGGATGGCGCCGTCCACGCCGCTGCCCCCCAGAAGCGAGCAATTGGCGGCGTTGACGATGGCGTCTACGTGGGAAAGCGTGATGTCCCCCAAAACGACAGAAACAGACATAAAATGCACCTCAATTTAACAAAAACGTAACATAAGTATGAACAAAAGCTGAATTTTAGACACATTCGACGCTGTGCCTATTTACAGAAAACGGGAACCATGCTACAATAAACGGCAGGAAGTGAACGGAGGAAGGAGCGCAAGCATGGTGAGAAAATATGTGCCCGTTTACGAGGGGAACCTGCGCAAGCACACCCTGTCGGTGCCCCGGTGCATCAGCGAGTGCAGCGGCATCCGGGTGTTTGGCCGGCGTATCAAGTCACTGGTGTTCTCCACGGACGTGGCCATCATCAAGAACATCAACGCCGACGCGGTGATCGCCGTGTATCCCTTCACCCCCCAGCCCAGCATCACCCAGGCCATTATCGGCATCTCGGAGGTGCCGGTGTTCTGCGGCGTGGGCGGTGGACTGACCAATGGCGTCCGCAGCGCCAGCATGGCGGCCTATGTGGAGCACCAGGGGGCCTACGGCGTGGTGTGCAACAGCAAGATCGGACTGGATACCATACGCGCCATCAAGGAGGCGGTGGAGATCCCGGTGGTGTATACGGTGATCTCAGAGAAGATGGACATCGAGCCGTATCTGGCGGCGGGGGTGGACTTTGTCAATGTGTCCGGCGCCGCCAGGACGCCGGAGATCGTGGCGGCCCTGCGGGCGAAGTACCCGGAGCTGCCCATCATCGCCACCGGGGGCCCTACGGACGAGAGCATTACCGCCACCATTCGGGCGGGGGCCAACGCCATCACCTACACGCCGCCCAGCAGCGCCTCGCTATTCGCCAAAACCATGGCCAGCAACCGCAGCGAGCTGGAATGATACATATGTAATAGATACTGTCATTGCGAACCAGTGCTCACGCTGGTGTGGCAATCCGTTCCCTGCAAAAAAGAGACGGATTCCCACGGAAAATGGCCGTCGTCAGGCGGCCATTTTCCTCGGAATGACAGTTTTTTTGCAAGAGAGGGAAACATTACATCTCCAGATACGCCTTGCACTTGCGGTTGGCATCCTCCGCCACGCGCTCTTCGTCCACCGTGGCCAGATGGCCCCCTCGGACGGTGACGCGGCCGTGTACCACCGTATAGTCCACTGCACCCCGGATGCCCACGGTGCCCAGCACGGACCTGGCGTCGAAGCAGGAGCCTACCAGCTCCAGACGGCGGCTGTCGATCAGGAACAGGTCGGCGCACTTGCCCACCGCCAGCTGGCCGATATCGTCCCGGCCCAGCAGACGGGCGCTGCCCCGGGTGGCCATCTTCAGAATGTCGTAGCCGGTGGGAGCGGCCTTGCTGGAGTTGAGCCGATGCAGCAGGAAGGCCACACGCAGCTCCTCCATGAGACTGGAGCCGTCGTTGCTGGCGCTGCCGTCCACCGCCAGGCCCACGGGCACGCCCAGCTCCAGCATCTCCGGAATGCGGGCGATGCCGCTGGAGAGCTTCATATTGCTGATGGGGCAGTGGGCCACGCCGGTGCCGGTGTCCGCCAGCAGCCGCAGTTCCTCATCGTTGAAGTGGATGCCGTGGGCGAACCACACATCGTCGCCGACCCAGCCCAGCCGCTGCATATATTCCAGGGGCCGGACGCCCTCCCGCGCCAGCATGAAGTTCTCCTCGTCCTTGGTCTCGCACAGGTGGGTGTGGAGCCGGACGTGGTACTGTCGGGCCAGAATGGCGCTCTGCCGCAGCAGCTCCGCCGACACGGAGAAGGGGGAGCAGGGAGCCAGGGCCACGCGGTGCATAGAGCCATAGGAGGGATCGTGGTACTTTTCGATGCAGCGGATGGAGTCCGCCATGATCTCGTCCACCGTCTGCACCACGCTGTCCGGCGGCAGACCGCCGTCCTTGACGCTCAGGTCCATGCTGCCCCGGCTGAGATACATGCGGATGCCCAGTTCCTGGGCCGCCGCCAACTGGGCGCCCAGCAGGTCGCCGGCCCCGGCGGGGAAGACGTAGTGGTGATCGAAGCAGGTGGTGCAGCCGTGCTTCATCAGCTCACCCATACCGGTGAGGCTGGACAGGCGGATCACATCCTCATCCAGGTTCTTCCAGATCTCGTACAGGGTCTTGAGCCAGTCGAACAGCTCCATGTTCTGTACCTGGGGCAGGTTGCGGGAGAAGACCTGGTACAGGTGGTGATGGGTATTCACCAGGCCTGGATAGCACAGCATGTGGCTGGCATCGATGGTCTCGTCGGCGGTGACATCCAGATTTTCGCCGATGGCCCGGATGAAGCCATCCTCACAATAGAGGTCCACGTTTTTCAGCAGACGGTCACTGTCGTCGCAGGTGACCAGCTGGGAGATGTTTTTCAGCAGCAGGGTAGACATGTTGAGTCCTCCTTGTCAAAATAGGTAGGAAAAAAGAGCAGGCCGCAAAGCGGCCTACTCTTTTTCGTATCAGGTCAGCGTTCCTCGCGGAAGTAGGAGAGACCGAGGGACGCAGGGGGCTGATCCTCCCGCTTTTTACGCAGGGAGACGATGATCAGCACCAACAGAGTAATGACGTAGGGCAGCATCTTGTACAGCTCCTTGACAGCCATCTGACCGCCAGGGAGGGGCAGGTAGATGTTCAGGATGTACAGGCCGCCGAACAGGATGGAGGCCAGGATGCTGACATTGGGACGCCAGATGGTGAAAATGACCAGGGCGATGGCCAGCCAGCCGCGGTCGCCAAAGGCGTTGTTGGACCACACGCCGTTGGCATAGTCCATGACATAGTACAGGCCGCCCAGACCGGCGATCATGGAGCCGATGCAGGTCGCCAGGTACTTGTACTTGGTGACGTTGATACCGGCGGCGTCGGCGGTGGAGGCGCTTTCACCCACGGCGCGCAGGTGCAGGCCGGGACGGGTGTGGTTCAGGAAATAGGATGCACCCAGGGCCACGATGATGGCTAGATAGGCCAGGAAGCCATAGGATAGGAACAGCTGGCCGAACCAGCCGGTGCTGTTGGCGCCGGGCAGGGTGGTCTTGAAGAACAGGCTGGTATTGGACAGAGCGATGGAGGGCACCTCGCTGTTGGTCAGCTTGATGAGGGAGCCGCCGAAGAAGTTGCCCACGCCCACGCCGAAGGTGGTCATGGCCAGACCGGTGACGTTCTGGTTGGCACGCAGGGTAACGGTCAGGAAGCAGTACAGAAGCCCCATAAAGAGGGAGCCCAGCAGCGAGCACAGAATGGGGATCATAATGGCAAGGAAACCGTTCATTTCCGCGGCGGGGACGGCCTGTTCATAGAAGAATGAGCCAATGACGCCGCTGATGCCGCCCACGTACATGATGCCGGGGATACCAAGGTTCAGGTTACCGGACTTCTCCGTCAGGATCTCGCCGGTGCTGCCGAACAGCAGGGGAATGCCCTGCATGACCGCGCGGGGGAAGAAAGATACAAAATCAAAGCCCATCTGTTACGCCTCCTTCTTGCTGTTCTTACGCAGGGTGACTTTATAGGTGATAAAGAACTCGGTAGCAATGATGAAGAACAGGATGATACCGGTCAGAATATCCGCGAAGGAGTGGTTCAAACTCAGAACGCTGGCCACCTCGCTGGCACCGCGATCCATTGTCACCAGCAGCAGGGAAGCGGCGATCATGATGAAGGGGTTGAACTTGGACATCCAGGACACCATGACGGCGGTAAAGCCGCGGCTGTCCACGATGGTGGTGGTCAGGGTGTGGTCCACACCGGCGGTCATCAGGAAGCCCATCAGCGCGCACAGGGCGCCGGAGAGCACCATGGTGCGGATGATGACGCGGTCCACCTTGATGCCGGCATAGCTGGCGGTGCGCTGGCTCTCGCCCACTACGGCGATCTCGTAGCCGTGCTTGCTGTACTGGAGATAGATGTACATCAGTCCCGTCATGATGGCCACGATCAGGATGGGCAGCAGATAGGCGTTGCCGATCTCAGGCAGCCAGCCGGCGCGGGTGGACTGATTGATAATGCCGATCTTACCGGCGCCCTTGGGCACCTCCCAGATAATGATGAAGAAGGAGGCCAACTGCATGGCGATATAGTTCATCATCAGGGTGAACAGCGTCTCGTTGGTGTTCCACTTGGCCTTGAAGAAGGCGGGCAGGAAGCCCCACAGGGCGCCGGCCAGCAGGGCGGCGATCAGGGACACCAGGATCAGCAGCGCGTTGGGCAGCTTGTCGCCCAGGGTGATCATGCAGGCGGTGGTGGCCAGGCAGCCGATCAGGGCCTGACCCTCGGCACCGATGTTCCAGAAGCGCATCTTGAAGGCAGGGGTCACGGCCAGGGAGAGGCCCAGCAGGATGGCCACGTTACGGGCCGTCACACCGAGACGGCGGCTGGTGCCGAAAGCGCCGGACAGGATGGTGCCGTACACGCCGATGGGGTTCTGGCCGGTCAGCAGCGTGGTGATCAGGCCGCAGAACACCAGGGCCAGCAGCAGGATGCCGCCGCGGATCAGCAGGGCCTTACCCAGGGGAAGCGTGTCACGCTTGGAAATATGAAAGAGAGATTGTTTACGCATTTTTCTTCACGCCTCCTTCCACGCGGGTCATCAGAGCGCCCACTTCAAGCTTGTTGGTCTTGCGGGCGTCCACTATGCCGGACACCTGTCCGCCACAGAGCACCACGATCCGGTCACACAGCTCCAGCAGCACGTCCAGATCCTCGCCGACGTAAACGACGGCCACGCCCTTCATCTTCTGCTCGGTCAGCAGATTGTAAATGGTGTAGGATGTATTGATATCCAGACCGCGGACAGCGTAGGCGGTCATCAGCACGGAGGGCTGCTGAGCGATCTCACGGCCCACCAGGACCTTCTGCACGTTACCGCCGGACATACGGCGGACGGGGAAGCTTGTGCTGGGGGTGACGACCTCCAGCTCCTGCCAGATACGCTGCGCCAGGGCTTCGGGGTCTTTGCGGTTCAGGAACGCGCCCTTACCCTTACGCCAGGAGCGCAGCATCATGTTGCCGGTCATACCCATGGAGCCCACCAGGCCCATGCCCAGACGATCCTCGGGGACGAAGCTCATGGCGATACCGGCCTTACGGATATCCATGGGATCCTTGCCCACCAGCTCCTGGGGCTGGCTGTTCTCTTCAGGGGAGTAGAAGGTGACGGAGCCGGACTGGATGGGATACAGACCTGCGATGGACTCCAGCAGCTCGCGCTGGCCGGAGCCTGCCACGCCTGCCACGCCCAGCACTTCGCCGGCGTTGATGGTGAAGCTGACGTTGTCCAGGCGCTTGACGCCCAGCTCGTCGAACACGGTCAGGCCCTCCAGCTTCAGGCGGGGGGTGACGTTGACGGGCATGGGACGATCGATGTTCAGGGTGACGCTGTGGCCCACCATCATATCGGTCAGGGATTGCTGATCGGCGTCCTTGGTCATCACGTCGCCGATGTACTCGCCCTTGCGGAGGACGGCCACACGGTCGGACACATCCAGCACCTCGTGGAGCTTGTGGGTGATGATGATCAGAGATTTGCCGTCGGCCTTCATGTTGCGCATGACGGTGAACAGTTTATCGGTCTCCTGGGGGGTCAGCACGGCGGTGGGCTCATCCAGGATCAGGATGTCCGCGCCGCGGTAGAGGACCTTGACGATCTCGACGGTCTGCTTCTGGGAGACGGACATGTCGTAGATCTTCATGTCGGGGTCGATGTCGAAGCCATATTTGTCGCAGATGTCCTTTACCTTTTTGCGGGCGTTGTTCAGGTCCAGCTTGCCCTCCAGGCCCAGAATGATATTCTCGGTAGCGGTGAACAGGTCGACCAGCTTGAAGTGCTGGTGGATCATGCCGATGCCCAGGTCGAAGGCATCCTTGGGGGAGGCGATGGTGACGGGTTTGTCGTGGATGTAGATTTGTCCCTCGTCAGGGAAGTAGATACCGGAGAGCATATTCATCAGAGTGGTCTTGCCGCTGCCGTTTTCACCCAGCAGAGACAGGATCTCACCCTCGCGCAGTTCCATGTTGATGGCGTTATTGGCCACCACGGAACCAAAGCGCTTGGTAATATTCTCCATTTTGATCGCGCATTTGTTTTCCAAGGCTGTCATCCTTTCTTTCGGCGCAGATGGCTGCAACACCTCGTAGCACGCCGGGGCTAAATTCCATACACTTTATTCTAGCACAGAAAAGAAGTATTGTAAATCAAAATTCGTAAAAAATTTGTCAGGTACGCACAAAGAATGTAAGCTTATACAAGAAAGAAGAAAATCATTTGTGAGAATCGTCAAATGAGTTGCGGGAAAGGAAAAAAGAGGGACGAAAACAAAAAGGATGGGCTGCTTTCGCAGCCCATCCAGGGATGAATGTTCTGAAGTTTTACTTAGAACGCGGTATCCAGACGGGTGATGCCGTCGATCTCCAGATCGAAGTAAGGAGCAGAACGGAACTCAGACTCGGAGAAGTAACCGTCGTGCACAACCTCAGTGTCGGGAGTGTAGTCAGCGTCGGTATCGACGTCGGCCATGTAGGACTCCAGAGCGGCGCCGCCCACGGTGAAGGTGGCGCAGTCGAAGACGTGAATCTCACCGGCCTCCAGCTTGGCGGTAGCGTCGGCAATGGCCTCAGCGGTGCCCTCAGCGGCGACAGCGGTGTTCAGGTCGGTCAGGACCACGGAACCGGTGGCCAGGGTGCCGGTCCAGTCGGTATCAATGGCCTTGCCATCGATGACGCACTGGATCGCATACTGATAGTAGGGAGCCCAGTTGATGCGGGAGGAGATGATGTAGGTGTTGGGAGCAGCCTCCTGAGTGGAGCCGTTGTAGGAAACGTTGGGAACACCGGCGTTCTCGCAGGCGGTAGGAGCACCCAGGGAGTCAGCGTGCTGGCTGATCAGCTTGCAGCCGCGGTCGATCAGCTTCTGAGCGCCTTCCTTCTCCAGAGCCTCGTCATACCAGCTGCCGGTGAAGGTCACTTCCATGGTGGCGGACTCGCAGACAGAGCGAGCGCCCAGGAAGAAGGAGGTGTAACCGGAAACCACTTCGGCGTAGGTGAAAGCACCAACGTAGCCGATCTTGGCCTCTTCGGCCTTGATGTCGCCAGCCTCGATCATGGCGTTCAGCTTCATACCGGCAGCGATACCGGCCAGATAGCGGCCCTCATAGATGGAAGCGAAAGCGTTGTGGTAGTTGGCCAGACCCTCGGTATGAGCGCGGGTACCGGTGCTGTGGCAGAACTGGACATCGGGGAACTCCTGAGCAGCCTGGATCATGTAAGGCTCATGGCCGAAGCTGTCGGCGAAGATGATGTTGCAGCCGGCGTCGACCATGTCAACAGCGGCCTCGTAGCACTCCTGACCCTCGGGAACGTTGGTCTTCAGGATGTAATCATCCTCGGTCAGACCCAGGGCAGCGATGGCTTCCTTGGCGCCGTTGATGAAGTTGAGGTCGTAGGTGGAGTTTTCATCATGCAGGGTGATGAAACCGACCTTGACCTTAGCGCCTTCGGCATTATTGTTGTCGTCGGTGCTGGGGGTGTCATTGCCGCCGCCGCAGGCCACCAGGCTCAGAGCCATGACCAGGGCGAGGATCAACGCAAGGAACTTCTTCATTCTTGTTTTCCTCCTTAAAATAT
>CAKTSA010000038.1 GCA_934597585.1 uncultured Oscillospiraceae bacterium | reverse complement strand
AGCCTTCCATGTAAACACCCCCGTTTCTTCTATTATAGCAGAAACAGGGGCGTTTGGGTAGTTTTTTGACAGACTGAGCCAGCGCCTTTTAGGCGCTGGCTGTATTAAGCCCTTATAGGGCTTTGTCAAGCCACCCCTTAGAGGGGTGGTCTTGACTTTACCGTATCTGACAGACGATCTCATACAGCATCTGCAGATCATACACATCCACCTGACCGTCCCGATTGACATCCGCCGCCTGCTGGAAAACGCCGTCGGCCAGCACATTCTGCCCGACCGGCACGTCTCCTGTGGTCAGGAAGGTGTATAGAAGCTGCATATCCTGCACGGTGATGCTGCCGTCTGTGTTCAGCTGGCCCACATCCCGGTAATAGTCTACCGGGGAGATGTGGTACTGGGCCACCACCGATTCCCCCAGCTCATCCAGCTCGTGCTGGTCCAGACTGGCGCGCAGGAAGAAGCGCCAGTCCTTCTCCTTCACACCGGCGTTCCACGTGGCGTCCCACGTGGCGTCCACATAGTACCACTGGCCGTCCAGCCGGACGATGTTCCACCCGTGGGGGCCGCCGTCGCCATATCCGGTGACCACCCGGGCATCCAGCCCCGCCATCAGCGCCAGCCGGTAGAAGGCCGTGGCATAGCCCTGGCACACGGCGGTCTTTTCCACCAGCGCCGCATAGGCCGAGTGCTGCAGCAGCATGGCTGTTTCATCAGCCGGCTCGCTGTCGTCATACGTCACGTTGCTGCACAGCCAATCATAGATGGCGCAGATCTTCTCATACTCCGACATGCCGTCCAGGCGGAGGTCCTGCAGGATCCGGGCAGCCTCTGCGCCAGCCGCCGCGTCCTGCGGCGCGCTGCTCAGATACTTGATGACCTGCAGGATCACCCGGCATATGCCCTCCTGGGGGAAGGCCATATAGCCGATCCCGTAGCAGTGCAGCAGCAGATAGTCGCCGTCGGTGGGATCGCCGGTGTGGCGGATCACCTCCGCCAGTATCTGCTCACTGATCTGCTGGCAATGTGACGTCCATTGGTCGTCGGGGATGTTATCCCAGTTGGTGGGAATGTCCATAAAAACGGAATGGACCTCGCGCTTTTTGACCTCGGCCCGCGCGTAGTCGGCGGCGGCCTGCACCGTGGAAAAAACCGGGAAGTTGGAGTTGGCGGCATAGACGGCATAGTCCGTCGGCGCGCTGAACAGGGCGATATCCTCGCCGCTGTGGGGGATCAGCGGATTGATGAACATATAGGAGCAGCCCGGCGTCTTGGCCGCGTCCTCCTCCAGGGCCCAGGCTTCCACCGGCCACAGCGCCAGCGCCATCACCACGGCGCACAGCAGCGCCGCCGCCCGTCTCATCCTCTCTCTCATCACAAGGCCCCCTTACTTTTTTTCGATAATTCCATTGTATCAGTATCTTCTCTCCTTGGCAAGCAAAATATCGTCTTTACCCCGTCTTTTTTCCTCCGCCCACTTTCCAATTTCCCCAAAATACGCTATAATATCCCCAAAGACTACCCCACACGAGAGGAGGACACGCCTATGCTGTCCATCTGGATCGGTCGCGCAGGAAGCGGCAAATCCGCCCGCGTGCTGGAGACCATCCGCCAGCAGCGGGAGAGCCGTCCCCAGCTGCTGCTGGTGCCGGAGCACACCTCCCACGAGGCGGAGCTGGACCTGTGCCGCGCCTGCGGCCCCACCGCCAGCCGCAGCGCCGAGGTCCTCACCTTCCAGAGCCTTGCCACCCGCGTGCTGGGCGAGACCGGCGGCCTGGCCGACGTGACGCTGGACAACGGCGGCAAGCTGCTGACCATGCGCCGCTGCCTGCAGGAGCTCCAGACCCAGCTGAAGGTCTTCGGCCGCCCCTCCCAGCGCTCGGCCTTTCTCCACCAGCTCACCACCCTGGCCGACGAGTTCTACGCCTATCAGATCGCCCCGGAGACCCTCTATCGCCACGTGGCGGACATGGAGGGCGCCATGGGCGACAAGCTGCGTGACGTGGCCCTGATCTTTGCCGCCTACGACGCCAGGCTGCGCCACGGCGGTACCGACACCCGCTCCCGCCTGCAGAAGCTCCACGACAGTCTGCCCCATGCCCACTATCTGAACGGCAAGGACCTGTACCTGGATGGCTTCTCCTTCTTCAACAAGCAGGAGGAGAGCATCCTGGCCCAGGCTCTGCGCCGCTGCCATAGCGTCACCGTCACCCTGCTGGGGGATCGCGCCGGCCAGCAGTTCCAGAACGCCGCCGCCCAGAAGGACCGTCTCATCCGCATGGCCCAGGAGGCGGGCACCCCGTGCCGCCTGGAATACCTGACGCGCCGGAACGACACCCCCCTGAGCCATCTGGAGCGACATTTCTTCGGCGGCGATACCCCCTGGGAAGGGGATACCGACGCCGTGACCCTCTACCAGGCGGCCACCGCCTATACGGAGGTGGAGTACGCCGCCGCCCAGATCCGCCAGCTTGCCCAACAGGGCTATCGCTACCGGGACATGGCCGTGGCCACCCGCAGCATGGATATCTACGGCCCGCTGCTGGAGTCCATCTTCCGGCGGGACGGCATCCCCGCCTACATCAGCCGCCGCAGCGACATCCTGGAAAAGCCCGTCATGACGCTGCTGCTGTCCGCCGTGGACGCCGTCACCGGCGGCTTCGAGTACGAGGACATGTTCCGCTATCTGAAAACCGGCATGACCGGCGTCACGGAGGCGGAGTGCGACCTGCTGGAAAACTACGTCATCCGCTGGGACATCCGGGGCAATATGTGGCTTCGCGATACCCCCTGGACCCTGAACCCCGACGGCTACGGCATGGATCTGACCGAGGAGCGCTCCGCCCGCCTTGCCGAGATCAACCGCATCCGGGAGAAGGTGCGCCGGCCCCTCTCGGCCCTGGCCGAGGGCTTGAAGCAGCAGCCTGCCGCCCGGGACAAGGCCCGCGGCCTGTATGAATTCGCCGCCTCCGCCGGTGTGCCGGAGGCCCTGCGGGACAAGGCCGATGGCCTTCTGGCCTCCGGCCAGGTGCAGCTGGCGGAGGAATACGCCCAGCTGTGGCAGATCTTCTGCGATGTGCTGGATCAGTTCGTGGAGATCTTGGCCGATACCCAGCTGGACGGCGAGGAATTCGCCCGCCTCCTGCGCCTGGTGCTGACCCAGTACAGCGTGGGCACCATCCCCGCCACCCTGGACCAAGTGAAGGTCAGTGAGATCACCCGCAACGACCGCCACCGGGTCCGCGTCCTGTTCCTGCTGGGGGCCAACGACCACCTGCTGCCCCAGATCGACCGGGACGGCGGCGTGCTGGACAGCGACGACCGCCAGGCCCTGGCCCAGCGGGATATCCCCCTGTCCGACGCCACCTTTGACGCCCTGGACAACGAGCTGCAGAATATCTACGCCTGCCTGGTCCAGCCCACGGAGCAGCTGCGCGTCTCGTGGCCCGTCACCGACGTGACCGGCGCGGAGTTGCGCCCCTCCTTCGTGGTGGAGCGCCTGACCCGCCTCTTCCCCCAGACGAAGATCCGGCGGGAGGACGGCGCCTATCGCCTGACCGTTCCCGCCACCGCCCTGTGCGCCGCGGTGGAGGACCAGCAGCTCTGGCGCTTCTTTGTCGGCAGCCCCGACTACGCCGCCGCCCTCTCCGCCATGGACCGGGCCCGCCGCATGGAGCGGGGCCGCCTGTCGCCCGAGGCGGTGCAGTCCCTGTACGGCCGCTCCATCGCCATGTCCGCCAGCCGCATCGACCAGGTGAAGTCCTGCCACTTCGGCTACTTCATGGAATACGGCCTCCGGGCCCGCGAACGGAAAAAAGCCGGCTTCGAGGCGCCGGAGGTGGGCACCTTCCTCCACTACCTGCTGGAAAACGTCAACCGGGATGTAAAGGACCTGGGGGGCTATGCCCAGGTCAACGACGAGGACCTGCGCCGCATGGTGAAGGACTACGTCTCCCGCTACGCCGCCGAGAAGATCGACGACTATCCCAACCGATCCGCCCGCTTCCGCTACCTCTTCAGCCGCCTGCGGGAGACGGCCAATACCATCATTCTCAGCATCGCCCAGGAGATGCGCCAGTCCGACTTCGTCCCTGTGTCCTTCGAGCTGGCCTTCGGCGGCCGCCAGGGCGACCTGCCCGCCATCACCGTCCGCCAGGACGGCGCGGCACTGTCGGTCTCCGGCAAGGTGGACCGCGTGGACGGCTGGCTCCACGACGGCAAGCTCTATCTCCGTGTGGTGGATTACAAGACCGGCAAAAAGAGCTTCGATCTCAACGACGTCCGCTACGGCCTGGGCATCCAGATGCTGCTGTACCTCTTCACCCTGGAGCGGGAGGGCCAGTCCTATTTCGGCTATCCCGTCGTCCCCTGCGGCGTGCTGTATCAGCCCGTCCGGGACGTGATCCTGCGCAAGGACCGGGACATCACCGACCAGGAGCTGGAGGCTGCTCTGCGCGGCGAGCTGCGCCGCACCGGCCTGGTGCTCAGCGACCCCCAGGTGCTGCAGGCCATGGAGCACAGCGCCCTGGAAAAGCCCTGCTACCTGCCCGTCGCCGTCAAGCGGGACGGCTCCCTGTCCGGCGACCTGGCCTCGGCGGCCCAGCTGGGCCACCTGGGCCGCTATGTGGACCGCCTCCTGCACCAGATCGCCGGCGAGATCGCCCAGGGCAACATCGACACCGACCCCTATGTCCGGGGCAGTCAGGTCAGCGCCTGCAGCTACTGTGCATTTGCCTCCGCCTGCTATTTCGACGAGACGCGGGATCAGCGGCGGCAGCTCCAGAAGCTGGACGACGCGGACATCTGGGCCCTGCTGGCCGCAGAAAACGGAGAGGAGGATCACCATGGCTGTTGAATTGACACGGGACCAGCGCGCCGCGGTAGAGGACCGGGGCGGCAGCCTGCTGGTCTCCGCCGCCGCCGGCTCCGGCAAGACCAAGGTGCTGGTGGAGCGGCTGTTCCGCTATATCATCCAGGACCAGCGCTCCGTGGATGACTTCCTCATCATCACCTATACCAAGGCCGCCGCCGCCGAGCTGCGGGGCAAGATCGCCGCCGAGCTGTCCAAACGGGTGGCGGAGCATCCGGAGGATGCCCATCTCCGCCGCCAGCTGTTCCGTGTGTACCAGGCGGACATCAAGACGGTGGACGCCTTCTGCGCCGCCCTGCTGCGGGAGAATGTCTATCGCCTGCCCCCCATCGACGGCCACGCCCTGACCCCGGACTTCCGCGTTCTGGACGAGCAGGAGGCCGACATGGTGAAGGAGCGCGTCCTGGAGCGTGTTCTGGAGGACTTCTATGTCCATATGGACCCCCAGCGCCAGCAGCTGGCGGAGACCCTGGGCGCCGGCCGTGACGACCGGGCCCTGGAGCGCCTGGTGCTGGAGCTGCACCGCAAGCTCCAGAGCCATCCCTACCCCCTCCGGTGGCTGGACAAGGTGCGCCGGGATTGGGAGACCCTGCCGGAGGACCTGGGCCGCTCCCCCTACGGCCAGATCATCATGGGCGACGCCGCCGCCAAGGCGGAATTCTGGTCCGACATCCTGGACAAGGCCGCCGGCAGCATCCTGGACGACGCCGTGGCCGCCGCCTACGCCGACCGCCTGACAGAGACGGCCGCCCAGCTGCGGGCCCTCTCCGCCTTCCAGGGCAACTGGAAGGACATGGCATTTCTCCGTCCCGCCTTCCGCCGCATGGGCATCGTCAAGGGCGAGCACCCGGAAAAGGAGCACCTGCAGACCCTGATCAAGCAGTGCAAGGCCGCCCTGAAGGAGATCACCCGGCCCTTCGACGCCGACCAGGCGGACCACCTGGCGGATATGGCGGCCATGGCCCCCGCCATGCTGGCCCTCATCGACCTGACCGCCGATTTCACCCGCCGCTATCAGTCGGAGAAGGCCCGCCGCAACGCCATGGACTTCTCCGACCAGGAGCACTACGCCATCCAGGTCCTCCTGACCCCCGACGGCCAGCCCACCGACCTGGCCCGCCAGGTGGCGGAGCGCTACTGCGAGATCATGGTGGACGAGTATCAGGACGCCAACGACGTCCAGAACTGCATCTTCACCGCCATCTCCCGCCAGCAGCAGAACCTTTTCACCGTGGGCGACGTAAAGCAGAGCATCTACCGCTTCCGCCTGGCGGACCCCACCATCTTCCTGGAGAAATACAACGCCTACGTCCCGGCGGCCGAGGCGGCGGAGGGCCAGCCCCGCAAGGTGCTGCTCAGCAAGAACTTCCGCTCCCGCCCCAGCGTGCTGGAGGGCTGCAACGCCATCTTCCGCAGCATCATGTCCCGCCGCATGGGCGAGATGAACTACGGCCCGCAGGAGCGCCTCTATTTCGGCGCCGAGTACTATCCCCCTCACGACGATACCGCCGCGGAATACCACTTCCTCAACGCCGATGATACCGAGGAGGAGCGCCTCGACCGCTCGGTGGTGGAGGCCCGCTTCGTGGCCCACCGCATCCGTCAGATGCTGGACCAGGGCTATCCCGTCACCGACGGCGACGGCCTGCGGCCCTGCACGCCGGAGGACTTCGTGATCCTGATGCGCTCCCCCCGCAGCCGCCTGAAGGCCTTCACGGCGGCCCTGGCGGCCCGGAATATCCCCTGCGCCGCCGACGAGAGCAGCGACTTCTTCGCCACCGTGGAGATCGCCGTCATCTGGTCCCTTCTCCAGGTCATCGACAACCCCCGCCAGGACGTGCCCCTGATCTCCGTGCTGCGCTCGCCCCTGTTCGGCTTCACGCCGGACCGCCTGGCGGCCATCCGTACCCTGCAGCGTGACGGCGACTACTACGACGCCCTTCTGTTGGACGAGAGTCCCGATACCCAGGCGTTCCTGCAGACCCTCCACGAGCTGCGTTCCGCCGCCCGGGACGAGCCGGTGGATACGCTGGTGTGGCATATCTACAACACCTGCCGCTGCGTGGCGGTGTTCGGCGCCATGCCCGGCGGCCGGGCCCGCCGGGATAACCTGGTGACCTTCTATACCTATGCCCGCCAGATGGCCGGGGCAGGGAAGAAGAGCCTCTTCCAGTTCACCGCCCACCTGCGCACACTGCTGGAGAACGGCGACGTGCCGGATCTCTCCACCCGCCAGAGCGCCGGCGGCGTCCGCATCATGTCCATCCACAAGTCCAAGGGTTTGGAGTTTCCCATCGTCTTCCTCTGCGACCTCAGCAAGCGCTTTGACGCCCGGGATATCCAGGAGCCGGTGCTGGTCCACCCCCAGCTGGGCCTGGGCACCGAGCGGGTGGACCGCGACCGCCATATCCGCTACGACACCGTCAGCAAGACCGCCGTGGCCCTGCAGCTGGAGCGGGAGAGCAAATCCGAGGAGATGCGCATCCTCTACGTGGCCATGACCCGCGCCCAGGAGAAGATGATCGCCGTGGACTGCCGCCGCAATGGCCGCAAGCGGATCACCGACCTGGCCGGCATGGCCGGCGTCCCCACACCGCCGGAGGCGGTGGCGGCGGGCCGCTGCCTGGGCGACTGGGTGCTGCTGCCCCTGCTGTGTACCGCCCAGGGCGCCAGGCTCTGCCAATGGGCCGGCGTCCCCAACCCGGAGCTGACCGCCGAGGACGGCGGCTGGCAGGTCTATCTCTGGGAGGACCCCCTGTCCCTGACCGCCCCCGCCCCCACGGCGGACGGCGTACTGCTGCCGGACAGCGCCGCCGCGGCGCAGCCCTTCGATCCCGCCCCACTGACTTGGACCTATCCCCACCAGTGCGCCGCCCTCACCCCCGGCAAGGTGACCGCCACCCAGCTGAAGGGCCGCGCCATTGACGAGGAGATCGCCGACGGCGCCCCCACCCGCCGCCGCCCGGTGCTGTTTGAAAAGCCCAGGTTCCTGCAGGCGGCCACCGGCCTGACCGCGGCGGAGAGGGGCACCGCCGTCCACGCCGTCATGCAGTATATCGACTTCCGCACCCCCGCCACAGCCGCGGCGGTAGCGGAGGAGGTGGCAAAGCTGGCCGCCCGCCGTCTGCTGACGGCTCAACAGGCCGCAGCAGTGGACTGCGCCATGGTGGCCCGCTTCCTGGCCTCGCCCCTGGCCCAGCGCATCCGCGATGCGCGGCAGGTCTGGCGGGAGTACCGCTTCACCCTGCTGACCGACGCCGCCCTGTACGACCCCCGGGCGGCAGGGGAGGAGCTGATGCTCCAGGGCGTGGTGGACTGCACCTTTGAAACAACCGCTGGCCTGGTGGTGGTGGACTTCAAAACCGACCGCATCACCCCGTCCCAGCAGCCCCAGCGGGCCGAGGGCTACCGCCCCCAGCTGGAGGCCTACGCCCTGGCCCTGGGCCAGGTGCTGGAAAAGAACGTGTCTGAGAAGCTTTTATACTTCTTCCACACAGATTCCACGGTAAAATTGTAAAAAAGTACTTGCATTTTGCCGCAGGGTGTGGTATTATCACAGTTGCGTTTATGGGTAAAACCAGACGACAAGTGTACCGGAAAGGGGTGAACCAGAGCAATGAAGGAAGGAATCCATCCCAATTATCAGCAGACTACTATCAAATGCGCCTGCGGTAATGTGATTGAGACAGGTTCTACGAAGAAGGATATTCGCGTGGAAGTCTGCTCTAAGTGTCACCCGTTCTTCACCGGCAAGCAGAAGCTTGTCGATACCGGCGGACGCGTTGCCAAGTTCAACAAGCGTTTCGGCCTGGAGGGCTAAAAAGACACACAAAAAGACCTGCATCCCAGCGATGCAGGTCTTTTTTTCGTGCAGAGAGCCATCGGCAGCCATCCCGCAGGGACCGCTGCCCTCACCGGCCCGCAGAAAAAGGCAGACCCTCCCGGGTCTGCCTTCGTCGTTATGAATTTCAAAAAGGCCGGATCCCACTGACCGCCTCATACAGCCGCTGCAGGTCGTATACGTCCACGATCGGCCCCTCTCCGCCGTCATTTACCACATCGGCGGCCTTTTTCTGCCCGTCGTCAAACACCTTTTGTCCGGTCAGATATTCATACACAAGGGCCATATCGGTGATATCCACCTTCCCGTCGCCGTTCACATCGCCCGGAAGGGTACCGAGCATGGGAATGGCCTCCGTTTTGGTTTCCTTACACACTGTGCAGGTAAACGTCATAACGCCCTCCGCAGAACTGGTAGCAGCCGTCGTGACCACGCCGCCATCCCAGGTGTGCTTCCCCGTGGCGGGAATTTCGCTTTGTGCTACCAATATCTCATTACACACGGAGCAGTGCTTGCCCTCCGTCTTGCCAGCACTCCCGCAAGTAGCTGCCACAGCAACGTCCGTGACCTCAGTGTGACCCGTCGCGGGGACCACTGTGCCACCTGAAACCAGCGCCCCACAGCCAGAGCACACAGAACCACCTTCACTGCCGGGTGTTGTACAAGAAGCAGGAATGGAATCGACAGCTTTTGTTGAATAGCCGGGACGGCACCAAGAATTAAGATGAAGAATGGTTCCTGACGGGACTTTATTATTTTCTCCATACATTAGACTTTTCCATTGTGCCTGGGTGCCGCGATAGAAAATGTCTGTGAGCTCGGAGCAGTTATAAAAGGAGAACTGGCCAATGGCAGTCACATTATTGCTAATAATGACACTGCCAATGGGGGTGTTCTCAAAAGTGCCATGTTCGATGTGCTCCAACGAGTCGGGCAAAGTAATGTTACCAGAAAGCCCGGTGTTATGGAAAGAATATCTACCAACGCTTTCCAACTGCTTCATCTCAGAGAAGGGAAAAGTGCTGAGCGTTGTGCAGAGCTCAAAAGCGGATTCACCAATTTCTTCTATATTGTAATTGCATCCGGTTATCAAGTTTTTCGAGTTGCTTCGAACTTCTTTTAGTTTAGTGCAGTTATAGAAAGCATGATTTCCAATGCGGGTAATAAGGCTGTCCAGAATGATTTCTCCAATAAAGGAAGCGTAGTCATACCAAGGTGCTTTGCCTAGTTCGTAATCAGGTATCTCACCCATTCCACTGATGCGCAGTGCAAAATTAGACTCCACCTCCCAGGTGAGTGCTATTTTACCGGTAGTGCCATAGATTGTGCCGTTCGCAATAGACGCTTCATATTTGTTTCCTGAAGAGGTTCTAAACGTATTGGAAGTGTCGATGTCGAGCTTTTCCCACTGACTGCGGGGGCCGTTATAAGTGATGTGGCTTATTTTGTTGCTCGCGCTGATCTCTGAACCGATTTGCACGACACTGTCAGGGATGGTCAGTGTGGTGATTTGAGTACCATAAAAAGCCTTGCGTTTGATATGCGTCACACCGTTGGGAATAGTAATTTCCTCTATGTTCCAGCATCCCTCGCAAAAGCTCTGCGGTATTACCGTGACTTTAGGAGGTATGGTCAGCGATATAAGCCGGGGGCATTCGGCAAAGCAATAGGAACCGAAAGCTTCAACAGACTCAGGCAGCGAGACATCAACAAGAGAAGTGCATTTGTAGAATGCAAAACTACCTAGCCTGGTCACACCATCCTTAACAATAAGCCTGGCAATAGATGAAGGCCATGGGTAGGTGGGCTTATAATATGTTTCATCGTCTCGATCATAAGTCGCGCTAAAATCTTTCATCTCACCCTCACCACTGATCGTCAGCGTGCCGGTATCAGCATCATAACTCCACGTTACATTCTCCCCGCACGACCCACTGGTGGCGCTGCTGTACAGGGCAATACCGCCCTCCGGCGCCACGTTTGTTTCCAGTTCTGCGGGAACTTCCGCCGTCTCCACCGCCCCGTCCTGCAGGACGGGCGCCGCCGTCTGTTCCGAGTCTGTCCCCTCGGCCCACACGGCGGCGGGCAGCAGACTGACCAGCATCAGCGCCGCCGTACACAGTCCGATCATACGCTTGAACATGTCTTCTCCTCCTGTCGTGATATCTTTGTGCATAACATATCAAATACACTATACCACCATTGAAAAAAGAATACAATATGCTGAGTGCATAGACACCCCGTTTTCCCCGTTTACAACCGCCCAAAAACCGTATATAATAGGTGCAAATTCATTTTGATCAGGACCGAGGCTATTATGGAACGTAAAACACTGGAAAACAACAAGGAATCCCGCGACCACGCCGTGCTGGTGGGTCTCCGCTCTCCCGTGCTGGGCGACGACAGCGCCGACGAAGAGAGCCTCATGGAGCTCTCCGAGCTGGTGGACACCGCCGGCGGCGACACCGCGGGCATCATACTGCAGAGCCGGGAGAAGCCCGACCCCCACAGCTTCATCGGCGAGGGCAAGGTGGAGGAGGTCAAGCGCATGGTGGACAACGAGCAGGCCACCATGGTCATCTTCGACAACGACCTGTCCCCCTCCCAGATCCGCGTCCTCACCGAACTGCTGGGCGTGCAGGTCATCGACCGCAGCGGCCTGATCCTGGACATCTTCGCCCAGCGGGCCCGCACCAAGGAGGGCTGCCTGCAGGTGGAGCTGGCCCAGTACCAGTACCTGCTGCCCCGCCTCATCGGCATGTGGAGCCACCTGGAGCGCCAGGGCGGCACCGGCGGCTCCCCCATCGGCACCAAAGGCCCCGGCGAGACCCAGCTGGAGACCGACCGCCGCCACATCCGCCGCAAGATCGACAAGCTGAAGGCAGAACTGGAGGAGGTCCGCCGTGTCCGTGCCACCCAGCGCCAGCGCCGCAGCAAGAACGAGATCCCCGTGGTGGCCATCGTGGGCTACACCAACGCCGGCAAGTCCACGCTGCTCAACGCCATCACCGGCGCGGACATCCCCGCCAACAACCGCCTCTTCGACACCCTGGACACCACCACCCGTCTGCTGACCGTCAGCGACACCCTGGACGTGGTGATCTCCGACACCGTGGGCTTTATCCGCAAGCTGCCCCACCAGCTGGTGGAGGCCTTCAAGGCCACCCTGGAGGAGCTGGAGTACGCCGACCTGCTGCTCCACGTCATCGACTCCTCCAACCTCCAGTGGCGTCAGCAGGCCGACACCGTAGACCGCCTGATCCGTGACCTGGGGGCCGACACCATCCCCTGCATCCGGGTCTACAACAAGTCCGACCTCAGCTTCCCCGGCGACCGGGCCAAGGAGGCCGACGCCGTGGCCATCTCCGCCAAGACAGGCGAGGGCATCCCCCAGCTGCTGGAGCTCATCGACAAGAAGCTGGACAAGGGCACCAAGCGCGTGACCCTCCACCTGCCCTATGACAAGGCCGGCGCCCTGGACGCCCTGTACCGCGAAGCCAGGGTGGAGAGCGTGGAGTACGCCGCCACTGTGGACGTGGTGGCCGTGTGCAACCCCCGCCTCCTGGGCCAGCTGAAGGACTACATTGAGGGCTGGCAGCCCCCAAAGGAGGACTGGGAATGAGCACCTTCAAGGTTCCCTTCCAGGCGGCGGACAGCGAATTCGTGGAGAAGCGCTCCCGCTTCATCAGCCACATCTGGCCCGTGGAGACCGAGGAGCAGGCCCAGCAGTACATCAAGGACATGAAGGCCAAATACTACGACGCCCGTCACAACTGCTGGTGCTACCGCATCGGCCCCACCACCGCCCGCTACAGCGACGACGGCGAACCCCAGGGCACCGCCGGTCAGCCCATGCTGAAGGTGCTGGAGCGGGAGGAGGTCACCAACGTCTGCTGCGTGGTCACCCGCTATTTCGGCGGCATCCTGCTGGGGGCCGGCGGCCTGACCCGTGCCTATTCCAAGGGGGCCAAGGACGCGCTGGTGGCCGCAGGCGTGGCCGTCATGGGCGCCTGGGCCAGGGTGGAGGTGCCCTGCACCTATCCGCTGTTCGAGCGGGTGAAGCTGGAGATCGAGGCCCACTTCGGCGTCATCGACGACGTGTCCTACGCCGCCGACGTGACCCTCTCCGTCTCCCTGCCCGCGGAAAACGCAGAGGCCCTGCAAAAGCGCCTCACCGACCTCTCCGCCGGTGCCATCACCATCCGCCTACTCTCCCAGGAATACCGCCCCGGCCCCCGTGTCGAGGTGAAATGACATATAACGGGCAGCGCCCGTCACCCCACCGCAGTGTTGGAGGACACTCTTTTCGTAGGGGCCGATGCCCTCATCGGCCCGTACAGGGAATGCAAAGCTGCGTAGGGGCGGCCCTTGCGGCCGCCCGCAGGGGGAGTTTTGCGCCCCGGCGCGAGGGGAAGAGTTTCGTGGCTCCGGCCACGAGGTACTTTTGCCCGCAGCGGCAAAAGTACCCAAAAACGCTGCTTAAACCTGCGGTTTAAGAATCCGCCCACGCTGTTTTGCGTTGTAAATTTGTGGCCTTTTACCACGCGGTCACAGGACGTATTTGTTATCGCAGCGCATGACGTATCGACTTTCTTCTTGCGCCGCTGCCGCTCATTTTTGCAACGGTAGAAAATAAATCGCTGTACGCCGAGGTGTCGAGGGGAGCGATCCGAGCGCTGCCTGTGGCAGATACAGCGAGGTGAACGAGTGGCCGCGGTCAAAATTTCAAGCGCCCGCCGTTAGGTAGCGCAGAAATTTTGGGCACTGCAACAGGATCGCCGCCCCCTACGAACAGGTCTTTTCGTTCTTTCCCCTGGGGGATTCCAAAGGGGAAAGCGGCGCAGCGCCGCCGGTGGCGGATGCAGCAAGCCACTTTCAAGGCAGCGCCCCGCTTGGCGGACACGAAACGTGGCCACCGGGCGGTTGGCGCAACGAGGGCCGAAGGCCGCGGCCCCCTCTTGGTCGCCGGATGGGGGTCAAGGGGGAAGGGGAATCGACCCCCTTCCCCCTTGTGGCGTTTTTGGGTACTTTTGTCGCCATGGACAAAAGTACCTCGCGCCCGGGGGCGCGAACCCCCCTCAAATCCCTCGTCAAATTCCCCAAAAATCCCAACCGCCATTTATGCACCCCTCCAAACCGCACGAAAATCAACAAAAAACCTTGCAATAATTTTCCAGAGTGCTAAACTGTCATTACAGAATATGCCACGAAACCCATGGGTTTCGCTGTTTTCAGCCTGTCAAAGAACGCCAGTTCTCGTTATGCGAGAGCTGGCGTTTTAATCGTATCAAAGAAGAAATAGGGC
>CAKTSA010000037.1 GCA_934597585.1 uncultured Oscillospiraceae bacterium | reverse complement strand
ATGACGCTCTCGTCCAGTCCCAGCCGCCGGGAGATGGCAAAGGCGTTGGACTTGCCGGGGATGCCCACCAGCAGCCGATAGGTGGGCCGCAGGGTCTGCACATCGAACTCGCAGCTGGCGTTCTCCACCCCCGCCGTGGTCATGGCAAAGGTCTTCAGCTCCGCGTAGTGGGTGGTGGCGGCGATCAGCGCGCCCTTTGACCGGGCGTGCTGGATGATGGCGATGGCCAGCGCCGCGCCCTCCACCGGGTCGGTGCCCGCCCCCAGCTCGTCGAACAGGATCAGGCTGTCGTCGTCCGCCTGCCGCAGGATCTCCACTGTGTTGGACATATGGGCCGAGAAGGTGGACAGGCTCTGCTCAATGGACTGCTCGTCCCCCACATCCGCCAGAATGCGGTCAAATACCCGCACCGTGGAGCCGCTGTCGGCGGGAATGTGCAAGCCGCACTGGGCCATCAGGCACAGCAGACCCAGGGTCTTCAGCGTCACCGTCTTGCCGCCGGTGTTGGGGCCGGTGATCACCAGCGTGTCGTAGTCGCCCCCCAGCTCCACCGTCACCGGCACGGCCTTGGCCTGATCCAGCAGGGGATGCCGCGCCCGCTTCAGCGATATCGCGCCCTTGCGCACCACCTCCGGCCGGCTGGCGTCCATGGTGTAGCTCAGCTGGGCCCGGGCGAAGATCATGTCCAGATGCACCAGCATGTCATAGTCCAGCAGGATGTACTCCATGGCGTCGGCGCACTGGGCGGAAAGCTCCCGCAGAATGCGCTCGATCTCCTTCTCCTCCCGGGCCTCCAACTCCTTCAGCTCGTTGTTGGCCTGCACCACGCCCATGGGCTCCACAAACAGCGTAGCCCCGGAGGAGGAGATGTCGTGCACCAGTCCCGGCAGACTGCCCTTGCACTCCGCCTTCACCGGCACCACGAACCGCCCGTCCCGCTGGGTGATCAGGGCCTCCTGCAGCACCTTGGCGTAGGAGGGAGAGGAGATGATCTTCTGCAGGATCTGCCGTCCCTTGCTGGCGGCGATCCGCATCTTCCGCCGGATGTCCGTCAGCTCGGCGCTGGCGGTGTCGGCAATGGTCTCCTCGTCCAGGATGGCCCCGTGGATGCGGTCCTCCAGATATTTGTTGGTGTGCAGGGCGCTGAAAAACCGGTCGATGGCCGTGGCCTCGCCCTTGCGCTCGGCGTCGTATTCATACACCCGCCGGGCCGCCGTCAGCAGTCCCGCGATGTTCAGCAGCTCCCGGGTGTTCAGCATGCCGCCCCGGTCAGCTCTCGCCAGGGGCTCCGACACGTCCTTCACCCCGGAAAAGCTGGGAGAGCCGTACAGCCCCAGCCGCTCCCTGGCGGCGTCGGTCTCGTCCAGAAGCCGCAGCACCTCCTGCCGCTCCGTGGCAGGCATGATGCGGCGGCTCTTCTCCCGCGCCGCCTCGCTGACGGCCTTGCCTGACAGCATCTCCAGCACCGCCGGCAGCTCCAGCGTCCGTATGGATTTTTCAAATAATTCACTCATCATGTTATATCCTTGATTCGTTGTTTCTGTTGTGGGGATTTTCGCCCTCCAGGGCGAGGGAATGTTTCGCGCTTCCGAGCGCGAGGTACTTTTGCCCGCAGCGGCAAAAGTACCCAAAAACGCTGTTTGAAACCACAGGTTTCAAAACTTCCTGCACGCTACTCCTCTTTTGAAATCTGATGTCTTTTACCACGCGTTCGCGGAAATGATTTGATATCGTTGCGTATGACGCATCGACTTCCTTCTTGCGCCGCTGCCGCTCATTGTTGCAACAGTAGACGCTGAAGTGTTGTTCGTTATTGGTATCAGCGGCAGCGGCGCAGGAGCAGAGACGATCCTTTTAACCAAACGAAAAAGAAAATTTCACGTAATCGTGTGGTAGGCATTTACAATTCTGCGCCACGCATAGCGCGCCCGGAAGTTTTGAAACCCTATGGGTTTCAAATGGCGTTTTTGCCTACTTTTGCCGCCATGGGCAAAAGTAGGTCGCGCTCGGAAGCGCGAAACACCCCTTACTCCTCCACCGGCATCAACGCCTTATAGTAATCCAGCGTCCGGAATCTCCGCTCCAGCTGCACCGCGCAGAAGGCCTCTCCCGCCCGGTCCAGCATCACCAGCCCCGCCCGGTCCAGGGCAAAGCCGTACAGCTTCTTGGGGGGGCAATACAGGATGTACCGCAGCGCCTGCAGTGCGCTCTGCGTCAGCGGCAGGCTCAGCCCGCCGCCGGTCGCCCGGCAGCCGCCGCACCGCAGCAGCCCCTGGCTCACGTCCAGCATGGGCGCCTCCGGCGTCTCCCGGCCGCACACGGCGCAGCCGTCCACCAGCGGCGCGAAGCCCGCCTCCGCCAGCAGCCGCCACACGAACGCCGTCTTCACCAGCCGGTTGGGCTTCCCCAGCGTCCCCAGGGCGAACAGGGCGTTCAGCAGCAGCGGCAATATGTCCGCCGCCGCCATGGCGTCCTGGCATACCGCCTCCGTCAGCTCGGCGAAATACGCCGCCAGCGCCAGCTTTTCAATGTCCTGCCGCACCCCGTCAAACAGCTCGATGGTTCCGGCCTCCGCCAGATAGTACCACTCGCCTTTCCGCCGCAGCGTCATCTCGTCATAGGCCAGCAGCTGGCAGGCGGCGGTGTACTTGCTGCGCCGGCTCCTTGCCCCCTTGGCGATGACGCTGATGCGCCCCAGCTCCGGCGTCAGCACCGTCAGTATCTTGTCCGATTCCTTTGTCTCCGTCTCCCGCAGGACCAGGCCTGGGGTCACGAATGTTCCGTTGTCCACACCTCGTCCTCCGCCGTATCACGGGCCATCAGCCACGCCTCCGGCGCCCCGGTGTCCCAGAATAACGCCCAGTAATCCACCGCTCTCACCTCATGCCTAGCATGACGCGAAAGTACCGGTTTCATGTCTGGTAATTTACTCCTCGTTGAAGCCTTGAGCACGGATGAAATTGACGTTATCTCTCCAGTTTTCCTTCACCTTCACCCAGGCCTCCATGTACACCTTCGTGCCCATGAATTTCTCAATATCCTGCCGGGCCAGGGTGCTGATGCGCTTCAGCATGTCCCCGTGCTTGCCGATGATGATGCCCTTGTGGCTGCTCTTCTCGCAGTAGATGGTCACATCCAGATCGATGATCCCGCTGTCCCGCTCCGAGAATCGCGTCACCTCCACCGCTGTGCCGTGAGGGATCTCCTTGTCCAGGCACTGCAGCATCTTCTCCCGCACGATCTCGGCGCAGACCTGTGCGTCGGGCTGGTCGGTGGTCATGCCGTCGGGGAACAGCTGCGGCCCCTCCTGTGCGTATTTCTGCAGCTGCTCCAGCAGCTCCTCCAGCCCGTCGCCGGTGCGGGCGGAGATGGGGATAATGGCGTCAAAGCCATCATATACCTCGTTGTACGCAGCGATCACCGCCAGCAGATCGTCCTTCTTCTCCACCGTGTCCACCTTGTTGATGCACAGCACCACCGGCAGCTGCTCCTCTTCAATGCGCCGCAGCAGCAGCTTCTCCGGCTCGCCCACGTGGGCGATGGGCTCCACCAGCAGCAGCGCGCATTCCACGGCGCTCAGGCTCTCCCGCACCACCTTCACCATATAGTCGCCCAGCCGGCTCCGGGGTTTGTGCAGGCCCGGCGTGTCCAGCAGCACGAATTGCGTGTCCCCCCGGTTCACCACGCCATAGATCCGGTTTCTCGTGGTCTGGGGCTTCTTGGACACAATAGCGATCTTCTCGCCCACCAGGGCGTTGGTCAGACTGGACTTCCCCACATTGGGCCGTCCGCACACAGTGATCATCGCAGTCTTCGTAATGTTCATTCAGGTGATCCTCAACTTTCTTTTGTTTGAGCAATGTTTTTGGAGAGTTTCGCCCTCCGGGGCGACCTACTTTTGCCAATAGCGGCAAAAGTAGGCAAAAGCGCCAGAAGGAACCTCCGGTTCCTTCACCTCCCGCCGCGCTATCACATTTTTAGATTTTGTGACCCTATACCACACGTTCACGCAAAATTTCCCTTGTCGTACTATTATCGGATCGTCTCATCATCAGCGCCGCTGCCGCTGATGCCTACGCCGAACAACGCTTCATCTTCTACTGTCGCGCCGCATGAGCGGCAGCGGCGCAAAACGGAAGTCGATTCGTCATACATAGCGATAATAACCATGTTCTGTGAACGCGTGGTAAGAGGTATCGTATGGGAAAGAAGCATAGCGTGGGCGGATTCTTAAACCGCAGGTTTAAGCTGTCCTTTTGGGTACTTTTGGGACAGTGGCCAAAAGTACCTCGTCCCCGAGGGGACGAAATACTCTACCGCTCCAACCCCAACTCCCCCATAATCCTCTCTTCCCTCTCCCGCATCTGTTCCTTCATAGGCCCCTCGTCCAGGTGGTCATAGCCCAGCAGATGCAGCACCGAGTGCACCACCAGATACGCCAGCTCCCGGCGGTTACTGTGCCCATATTCCTTGGCCTGGGCCTGCACCCGCTCCAGGGACAGCACCATGTCCCCCAGCGGCACCAGCCCCGTCCCCGGGTCGGCGTCCTCCGGACCGGGCAGCTCCCCCGGCGTCAGTTCGAACTCCGGAAAGCTCAGCACGTCGGTGGGCCTGTCCACCTGCCGCATGTCCCGGTTGATCTGATGGATGCCCGCGTCGTCGGTCACCAGCACGTCCACCTCGCAGGGAAAGTCCACCCCCTGCATAGAAAGCGCCGTGCGGATGACCCGCCGGATCAGCGCCTTCTTCTCGTCGCTCACCCCCGGCACATCGGCGGTGACGGGAATGTAATGCCGCTTCGCCATTATTTCTTCCTCCTGTCCTCGTACCGGGCGTAGGCCTCGATGATCCGCTGCACCATCACGTGGCGCACCACGTCCTCCTGGGTCAGCTGACAGATGCCCACGCCCTCCACGTCCCGCAGCACCTTCATGGCCTCCTTCAGGCCGCTGATCTTGTCGGTGGGCAGGTCGATCTGGGTGATGTCGCCGGTGATGACCACCTTGGAGCCGAAGCCCATACGGGTCAGGAACATTTTCATCTGTTCCCGGCTGGTGTTCTGTGCCTCGTCCAGAATGATGAAGCTGTCGTCCAGCGTCCGGCCCCGCATGTAGGCCAGGGGCGCCACCTCGATGTTGCCCCGCTCCAGATACTTCTGGTACGTCTCCGCCCCCAGCATGTCAAACAGGGCGTCGTACAGCGGCCGCAGATAGGGATCCACCTTGGATTGCAGGTCGCCGGGCAGGAAGCCCAGCCGCTCGCCCGCCTCCACGGCGGGCCGGGTCAGCACGATGCGGTTCACCTGCTTGTCCCGGAAGGCGGCCACCGCCGCCGCCACCGCCAGATACGTCTTGCCGGTGCCGGCGGGGCCCACGCCGATGGTAACGGTGTTGTGCAGCACCGAGTCCACATACTGCTTCTGGCCGATGGTCTTGGGCTTCACGGGCCGGCCCTTGCTGGTGATGCAGATCACATCCTGGGTCAGCTCGCTGATGCGCTCGGACTGGCCGCTGCGGCACAGTCCGATGACGTAGCGGACGTGCTGCTGGTTGATGGCCTCGCCCTTGGCGCTGAGTGTCAGCAGGGCCTGCACGGCCTTTTCCGCCAGCATCACGTTCTCCGGCTCCCCGGAGATGACGATCTCGCCGCCCCGGTTCACCACCTGCACCTGGAATTCCGTCTCCAGCAGCCGGATATTCTCATCAAAGGAGCCAAACAGATTGATGGCCTCCTCCATGCGTTCAATGCCGATGCGTTGTTCCATATAAAATGCCTTCTTTCTGAAAGGGAAATAGTCGTTGGGGAATTTCGCGCCCCGGCGCGAGGGGTGTTTCGCCCTCCGGGGCGAGTTACTTTTGCCCTTGGCAGCAAAAGTAACCAAAAACGCCACTTAAACCTGCGGTTTAAGAATCCGCCCACGCTATGGTGTGTATGGCTCTGTGACCCTTTACCACGCGTTCACAGGACGTGGTTAATATCGTTGCGTATGACGCATTGACTACCTTCCTGCGCCGCTGCCGCTCATGCTCTCAACGGTAGAACACAACGCGCTGTTCGGCGCAGGCATCAGCGGCAGCGGCGCAGGAGCAGAGACGATCCTTTTAACCAAACGAAAAAGAAAATCTCATCTAATCGCGAGGTAAGTACTCTCAATTCTGTACCACGCATAGCGCGCCCGGAAGTTTTGAAACCCTCTGGGTTTCAAATGGCGTTTTTGCCTACTTTTGCCGCCACGGGCAAAAGTAGGTCGCGCCGGAGTGCGAAATACTCCTTCTCCTGCCCGCAGGCACAAAATCACTCGACCGCCACCGCCACACTGACCCCGATCTCCTCGCTGCACTCCGCCACCAGCGTCACCACCAGCAGTTCCCCCTGCCGCTGGGTGGAAAACGTGGTGCGGGTCACGGTGCCGTTCTCTGTCAGCATCTGCTCCAGCTGCGCCAGCAGCTGGGCCTGGCCCTCGGCCTTGGCCTGGGCCTCGGTGCGCGCCGCCGTCTGAAGGGTGCGGGCGGTGATCTCTTCCCGCGCCAGCGTCAGGGGCAGCCGCAGGCCGAAGGGCAGCGTCACCGGGTGATATGTCACTATTTTATCACAACCCGCCCCCAACATGCTACCCCTTCCATACAATTTTATCCGCTGTTTTCCCACATCCAGGGCCCAGCGGACATACCGCTCGCCCCCGTCCACCTTCTCCTCCCGTGCCAGCGGCACCGCCGCCGACAGGGTGTACCACGTCCTGGCCCAGACCTTGCCCCGCCCCTGCATGAACCGCACCCCCTCCGAGGGGGAGTCCGCCACGCCGGAGATCAGCAGCTGCCCCGCCTGCACCGTGTCCCCCGCCGCCACCTGGGCGTGACCGTCCCAGGCCTCCACCTTGGTCACCAGGCCGCTGCGCGCCGCCGTCACATTGGTATAGCCCTCCCGGTCCGCCATCTCCGGCGGCCGCTTCCGCTCCACCACCTGCACATGGGCCGTACACCCCGTGATGTTCACCGACAGCCACGAGATATCCCCCAGCTCCAGCAGCACCCGGTTCCGCAGCTCCTCCTGGTCAAAGCTCAGCGACCGGGTGCCGATGCCCACGCCGCAGTCCTCCAGCGCCCGCAAAATTTTCTCCGTGGGCACCGTCTCGTTGCCCGTCACCTGGAAATCCCAGATGACCGTATTGCCATACCAGAACAGCGCCGCCACCAGCGCCAGGGCGCACCACAGCACGTACCGCCGCCGCATGCGCCCCAGGTCCACCGGTGCGCCCCGCTCCTCCAGCCGGGTCAGCACCGCGCCGCACTCCGCCGCCAGCGCCTCCAGCGCCGCCGCCCCCTGCCGGGTGGTGCGCAGGGTCAGGCGTTCCGCCGTCTCCCACCGCACGTCCCAGAAGGCCACGCCGTGGACGCCGCACAGGTTCAGCACCCGCTCCGGCGCCAGGCTCTCGCACCGGAACAGCACGCTGCCCCGCAGATAATTCCAGACTTTTGCGTACATTCCCTACTCCACCAGCTCGATTTTTTCAATGGTCCCGTCGATCCGCAGCTCCTGGTCCGTCATGGCCTGCAGCTGCAGGTCCCGCCCGGTGATCCGCACCACCACCGACCCGCCGTTGATGTCCACCGCCTCCGTGGAGTACCCCAGCACCCCCCGGTGCCGGTCCATATAGAAGGCGCGGCTGCCCAGCAGTTCCATCCGGGGGATATCCGGTGCCAGCACCGGCGGCAGGTCCAGCCGGTCTGCCGCCTCCAGCGTCTTTTGCGCCAAGCGTTTGCGCAGCTTCTCTCCCATTGGGCCTCACCTCGCTGGTACTGTATGCGCCGGCCGGGGAAAACTTGCCTGTCCGGCATCACCGCTCCCGCCGGCGCATAGGCTTTGGCGAGGTGATGGGCATGAAAAAAACGGCAACGACCACCCTGCTGGCCGTCTCGCTCCTGGGGCTGATGGCGCTGCTGCTGCGGCACAACCAGCCGGTGGCACAGGCGGTGCGGCAGGGCCTTCTGCTGTGCGGAAGCTCCGTGATCCCGTCCCTGTTTCCCTTTTTCGTCACGGTGTCCCTGGCGGTGGCCTGGGGGCTGTTCGGTGCGCTGCGGCGGCTGGGGCTGCCGGTGGGCGGGGCCGTATTTCTGCTGGGCATCGTGGGGGGCTATCCCGTGGGGGGCCGCACCATCGGCGAGTTGTGTCGGGCCGGTGCCCTCTCCCGCTCTCAGGCGGAAGGTCTGCTGACCTTCTGCAACAATGCCGGGCCCTCCTTCATCCTGTCCATCGCCGGGGCGGGGGTGTTCGGCAGCCAGCGGGTGGGGTGGGCGCTGTACGGCATCCACGTGCTCTCGGCTCTGGCGGCGGGAGGGCTGCTGGGAGCGTTCGGTGAAATGGCTCACGGAGGGCATATAGGGGCAAAAAGGCGCTTTTCTGCCCCCATAAACGGCGTTTATGTACCAATAAAAGCCTCCACTTTTGTGTCCGTTACGCGAAATTCCGCACTTTCTATGCTGCACATCTGTGCATTCGTCATTTATTTTCTGGCGCTGATGGCCCTGATCCGGCAGCTGTGGCCCGCCGTCCCCATGGCGGCCCTGGGGCTGCTGGAGCTGACCTCCGGCATCACCGCCCTGCCCGCCACCCCGGCGGGGTTCTGTCTGGCGGCGGCCCTGCTGGGGTGGGGCGGCGTGTCGGTCCACTGCCAGACGGCGGCGGTGCTGGAGGAGACCGGCATCCCCCTGGGCCGCTACCTGCTGGCAAAGGCGCTTCAGGCCGTGGTTTCCGCCCTTTTCGCCCTGGCGGTGTGCCGGGTTCTGTTCTGAGGCGGTTTCTGGCGTTTTTTAGCGAAAAAAATACGTGCAAATTCCACCGAAAGGCGCTATAATAGAGTTCAAATTCTTTTCTGGCACCCACATCTTGATCCCAAAGGAGGGAGCGTATGCGAATCACCGTAAAAGTCGGCACCTCCACCCTGGCCCACGCCACCGGGCGGCTGAACATCCAGCGGATGGAGAAGCTGTGCAAGGTCCTCAGCGACCTGAAAAACGCGGGACACGAGATCATTCTGGTGTCCTCCGGCGCCATCGGCATGGGCGTGGGCAAGCTGAATCTGCCGGGGCGGCCCAAGGATATGCCCACCAAGCAGGCAGCCGCCGCCGTGGGTCAGTGCGAGCTGATGTATACCTACGACAAGCTGTTCAACGAGTACAGCCACACGGTGGCCCAGGTGCTGCTGACCGGCGAGGACGTGAACAACGAGCACCGCAGCCGCAACATGCGCAACACCATCTTCCGGCTGCTGGAGCTGGGGGCGCTGCCGGTGATCAACGAGAATGACGCGGTGGCCACCGACGAGATCGGCGTGGAGAACACCATCGGCGAGAACGACACCCTGTCCGCCATTGTGGCGGCGGCGGTGGGGGCCGACCTGCTGATCCTGCTGAGCGATATCGACGGGCTGTATGACAGCGACCCCCACAAGAATCCGGAGGCGAAGCTCATCAGCACCGTGGCCGCCATTGACGACGGGATCCTGGCCCTGGGGGGCGGCAGCGGCTCGGCCCTGGGCACCGGCGGCATGGCCACGAAGCTCCACGCCGCCCAGGTGGCCACGGCGGCGGGCTGCGAGATGGTCATCGCCAACGGGCAGCGGCCGGAGCTTCTGTACGACATCGTGGCGGGCAAGCCGGTGGGCACCCGTTTTCTGACGAGGGAGGAGAAATAGCATGACGACGATCGACATTCTGAAAAAGACCAAGGCGGCGTGGAAGAGCATCTGCAACGCCTCCAACGAGACGAAAAACGCCATGCTGCTGGCCATGGCCGACAGCCTGCTGGCGGACACTGACGCCATTCTGGCGGCCAATGACGACGACATGGGCGAGGCCTGGGGCCACATCTCCGATGTGATGATGGACAGGCTCTATCTGGACGAGAAGCGGCTGGCGGCCATGGCGGAGGGCATCCGGGCCATTGCGGTGCTGCCGGACCACACGGGGCGCATTCTGTCGGAGATCCACCGGCCCAACGGCATGACCATCTGCAAGAAGCAGGTGCCCCTGGGGCTGGTGTCCATCATCTATGAGAGCCGGCCCAATGTCACCTCCGACGCGGCGGCGCTGACGCTGAAGAGCGGCAACGTGTGCGTGCTGCGCTGCGGCAAGGAGGCGTACCGCTCCGCCCACGCCATTGTGAAGGCGCTGAAGGCGGGCATCACCGCCGCCGGCGGCGATGCGGACATTCTGAACATCACCGAGGACATCAGCCGCCAAAGCGCCGCGGACATTATGACGGCCAAGGGGCTGGTGGACCTGCTGATCCCCCGGGGCGGCGCGGGGCTGATCCGCTCCTGCGTGGAGAACGCCACGGTACCCTGCATCGAGACGGGGACGGGCATCTGCCATGTGTATGTGGATGAGAGCGCCAGGCTGGACATGGCGGTGAACATCGTGGTGAACGCCAAGACCAGCCGGCCCTCGGTGTGCAACGCGGAGGAGGTGCTGCTGGTACACAGCGCCGTGGCGGAACAGTTCCTGCCCATGCTGAAAAAGGCGGTGGTGGACGACCGGGCCGCGGCGGGAGAGATCCCCGTGGAGCTGCGGCTGGACCAGCGGGCGGCGGCCATCATCCCCGGCACGCCGGCGGGCGAGAGAGACTTCGACACGGAGTTCCTGGACTACATCCTGGCGGTGAAGGTGGTGGACAGCGTGGACGAGGCCATCGCCCACATTCTGGCCCACTCCACGGGACACAGCGACTGCATCGTGACGGAGAGCGCGGAGAACGCCGAGAAGTTCGTCAACGAGACCGACAGCGCGGCGGCGTATGTGAACGTGTCCACCCGGTTCACCGACGGCGGCGAGTTCGGCCTGGGGTGCGAGATGGGCATCTCCACCCAGAAGCTCCACGCCCGGGGGCCCATGGGGCTGGACGCCATGAGCACGTATAAATACATTATCCGGGGGAATGGGCAGATCAGGTGAAACTGAGCAGAGACGGACGGCGAAAGCCGTCCGTTTATTGTATATAGAAAGCCCCGATGCTTTTGCATCGGGGCTTTTCTGTACGGGATCAGATCACATGCCGGCGGCGATCATGCAGTTGAGGACCAGGGTCAGCACAACGAACACGGCGCCCAGCCACTTGGTGCTCTTGGCCAGCTTGGCGTCCAGAGAACGGGCCTTGCTCTTGGCCATGTAGGAATCGGCAATGCCGCCGATGGTGCCGGACAGGCCCTGGCTCTTGCCGGACTGGAACAGGACGATCAGGATCAGCGCCAGCGCGACGATCAGCTGTAAAATCGTAACAAAGAGAAGCATACGGAAAACCCTCCAAACGTATTTGCATGCCTGTCTTACCGACAGGCATATCTATCACAGTAACAATCATGTTACCACAGGCGAGGGCAAAAAGCAAGCAAAAAATAAAAAAATGTTTAGAACAGTTGTTGCAAAGGCGATAAAACTGTGGTATACTGCCTGTATCAGGATATAATGGGACGAAAAAGGAGGGGCCTATGGCGCAGAAAATCAAGTTGACGCGGATGCAGCAGGAGATCTATGACTTTATCGCCGTGGCGGTGGAGCGGGAGGGGTACGCCCCCTCGGTGCGGGAGATCGGCGCGGCACTGGGGCTGAAATCCCCCTCGACCGTGCATTTCCACCTGAAGCATATGGAGGAGAAGGGGGCCATCAAGAAGGCGGGGCGCAAGGGCCGCACCGTCAAGCTGCTGCCCCTGGACGACACGCCGGTACAGGCCGCGCCCCAGAGCGCGGAGCAGGAGCCGCCTGTGGGACGGGTGCCCATCGTGGGCTCGGTGGCGGCGGGCACGCCCATCCTGGCCCAGGAGTGCATCGAGGACTATCTGGCCTTTGACACCGGCGGGCGGGACGGCGAGTATTTCGCCCTGCGGGTGCGGGGTGAGTCCATGCTGAACGCCGGCATTCTGCCCGGCGACCTGGTGGTGGTCCACCAGCAGCAGGAGGCCCACAACGGCGAGATCATCGTGGCGCTCATCGAGGATGAGGCCACTGTCAAGCGCCTGAAGCGCAAGGACGGCCAGGTATGGCTCATGCCGGAGAACGAGGCCTACAGCCCCATCGACGGCCGCAACGCCTCCATCCTGGGCAAGGTCAGCGCGGTGATCAGGACCTATTGAGTATATGGAAAAAGACGGCCGGATGGGATCCGGCCGTCTCTTTTTGCGCTGTGAGGGCGGTCAGCTCTCCAGGGCGCCGTGGACCAGGACCCAGTGGCGGACGTGGTCGATGAAGCGCCGGGTGGAGAGGGACATGGCGTTTTTGTCCTTGACGCAGATGCCGATGTTGCGGTAGAAGGGGCGGGGCAGGCGGCAGGACACCAGGGGGTACACGCACCGCTGGAGCATCAGCTCCTCCATGATGCTGATGCCCAGGCCGCTGGACACCATGGCCAGGATGGTCTGATCCTGCTGGACCGTGTACTGGATATTGGGGTGGATGTCCAGGGTGTCGAAGACCTCCTGGATCTCGTAGTCGTCGCCCTCGTCCAGGAGGATGACGGGGTATTGCTCCAGGGCCTTGGGAGGAAAGGGTTCCCGGCCCGCCAGGGGGTGGTCGCAGGGGACGATGACCTTCCACTGGTCCCGCTGCAGCAGCCAGGAATCCAGGTGGGGGTCGGTGGGCAGGCTGACGAAGCCGCAGTCCGCCTGGCCGTGGATGACCCAGTCGGCGATCTCGTTGTTGAAGTTGGAGGGCAGCAGCTCGAATTCGATCTTGGGATAGAGCTCCTGGAAGCTCTTCAGAATGTAGGGCATCCACTTCTCCGACACGCTGGTGAAGGTGGCCACCTTCACCAGGCCGGTGTCCATGCCCCGCAGGTCGGCGGCCTTCTGCTCCAGCTGGTGCTGGAGGGCGCACATCTGCTGGAAATAGGGCAGCAGGGCCCGGCCGTCCGCCGTCAGGGAGACGCCGCCGTGGCTGCGGACCACCAAACGGGTGCCCAGCTCTCCCTCCAGGGAGGAGACGGCGTGGCTGACGCCGGACTGGGTGAAGCTCAGCTCCTGGGCGGCGCGGGTGAAGCTGCCGCACTCGGCGGCCTTCAGCAGGATCTCGTATTTGGTCAGGCTCATAGGCGTCTCCTCCTCTCGGGAGATAGTATAGCAGAATTTTTAACGGAGTTCAAACATTTTTTCATGAGAATGATGAAAATGATGCGTTTTACAAATGGACTGCTGCGTGATATGCTATAACCAACCTAGGAATCCAAAAGAAAGGAGCGACGGTTATGGGTCTGAATCTGCTGCTGGCCGGTCTTGCCGTTCTGCTGGTGGTCGTTGGTGTCGTCAGTCGTGCCACCAACAAGTAACACCTTGCAGAAGCCGCATGACAAAGTGAAATGCATGTTTCCGATGATTTATGGTAAAAGCAGAAGCCGGGCCGCCCGCCCGGCTTTTGCTTTTTGTAATTTTTGATTGAGTCTTTCGCGCTCCGGCGCGAGACACTTTTGGCCACGGCCCCAAAAGTGTCCAAAAAGGCCGCTTAAACCTGCGGTTTAAGAATCCGCCCACGCCGTTCCCTATGCAAAGGTGTTGCCATTTACCGCGCGTTCACAGAACCTGTTTATTATTGGTGCGTATGACGCATTGATTCCCTTCTTGCGCCGCTGCCGCTCATGCGGTGCGACGGTAGAAGATAAATCGCTGTACGGCGGGGCGATGAGGGCATCGCCCCCTACAAACGTGCACGATAGAATTCTGTAGGGCGGTATGACCCTATCGCGCCGCAAACAACTCTGCATCTTGCGGGAACTACCATTCTATGATAAGATATGTCGTACTGTGAAAGAGAGATGATGCGTATGAACGACAAGAAGATGCACACCATGTCGCTGGTGTTTGCGCTGCTGGCCAGCGCGATTTTTGGCATGAGCTTTATGTTTTCCAAGCTGGCGCTGGAGGTGGCCAAGCCTACGGTGCTGCTGGCGTTCCGGTTTCTCATCGCCTTTGGGGCCATGTCGCTGGTGATCCTGGTGAACGCCGTGGTGGGCAAGGTGCGGGGAAAGGCGCTGTTCGCCTTTTCGCTGAAGGGAAAGCCGGTGGGCTCGCTGGTGCTGCTGGGACTGATCCAGCCGGTACTGTACTTCTTCTGCGAGAATTACGGCATTCTGTACACCTCCTCCGCTGTGGCGGGGACCATTATCGCGGTGGTGCCCATCGCCTGCATTCTGATGGACGTGCTGGTGCTGCATGAAAAGGTGACGCGGCGGCAGGTGATCTGCGCGGTGCTGTGCATCGGCGGCGTGGCGCTGATCTATATGGGCGGGGAGACACACATTTCCCTGCTGGGCTTGCTGTTGCTGCTGATGACGGTGGGCTGCGACGCGGCGTATTACACCCTGAGCCACCGGGCGGCGGAGCGGTTCACCGCCTTTGAGGTGACGTATGTGATGTTCACGGTGGGCATGGTGTTTTTCATTCCGGCGGCGCTGATCCAGGGGGCGGGCCACATGGCGGAGACGTTTCTGCCCGCCATGGAGAGCGGCGCGTTCTGGGGCGCGGTGATCTATCTGGGGCTGGTATCCTCGGTGGTGGCGTACTTTTTGCTGAACTTCGCCACGGCGCGGCTGACGGTATCGGAGGCATCGCTGTTCAGCAATGTGACCACGGTGGTCAGCGTGCTGGCAGGCGTGGTGCTGCTGAAGGAGCCCTTCGGCGTGTGGCAGATGCTGGGCGTGGCGGTGATCCTGGTATGCGTGTATGCGGCCAATGCGCCGGGGAAGAAATCATAAATGATAGGAAAAAACCGGCCGGGAGGCCGGTTTTTCAGTCTGTCAAAAAACTACCCAAACGCCCCTGTTTCTGCTATAATAGAAGAAACGGGGGTGTTTACATGGAA
>CAKTSA010000036.1 GCA_934597585.1 uncultured Oscillospiraceae bacterium | reverse complement strand
CCGCTGCCGGTCAGCACCAGGGCGCGGATCTCGCTGTCAGCGTTGACGATATCCACCAGCTCGCCCAGATCGGTGAGTACGTCGCTGTTCAGGGCGTTCAGTGCCTTGGGACGGTTGATGGTGGCGATCGCGATATGTCCCTTTTTCTCTAACAGAACATTCGTCATGTTAACTCCTCCTTACTTCCTTTTCGGACAGTGTTTCCTCACCGCTTTAACGGAATGAAAACAATGCTCCTCATACAGGCTATATTATAGTACTTCGTCTAAAAATTATCAACCCCCATCGGGGGTGCTTTCCGCTTTTTTAGCACATTCCACAAAAGTCAACGAGAGAATTTGCACATTTTGAAGATGGGTTTTTCCGGCTTTGGGGCCGGGGCGTTTTCCTGTTTGCAACGGGGCGGTTCTTATGGTATAATGTCGACCCTGAACATGATGACCAATTGGAGGAAATTCCCATGCGGATGAGAAAAAAGAAAAATCTGGTGCCCCGGATGGAGGCCTGTGAGGCGTGGCTGGTGCGGGATCCCTTTGCCCGGAGGGGGCACTGGCGGGAGCTGATGCCGGAGGCGCGGGAAATTCGCCTGGAGCTGGGCTGCGGCAAGGGGCGGTTCACCGTCGGGACGGCCGCGGCGGAGCCGGACGTGCTGCTGATCGCCGTGGAGAAGGTGCCGGACGCCATGGTGGTGGCCATGGAGCGGGCGAAAGACGCGGGCCTGCAGAACGTCTTTTTCGTGGACGTGGACGCGGCGCTGCTGCCGGACATGTTTGAAGCCGGAGAGATCGACCGGATCTACATCAACTTCTGCGACCCGTGGCCCAAGAGCAATCAGGCCAAGCGGCGGCTGACCCACCACAACTTCCTGAATCTGTACCGGAAGGTACTGAAGCCGGGCGGCGAGATCCACTTCAAGACCGACAACGACAAGCTGTTTGCCTGGTCGGTGGAGGAGATCCCCCAGTACGGCTGGGAATTGCGGGACGTGACCCGCGACCTGCACGCAGACGGGCCTGTGGGTGTGATGACCGACTATGAGAAGAAGTTCCACGAGCTGGGGAAGAACATCAACCGGTGTGTGGCGGTCATGCAGCTGTGGGAACCGGCGGAGGAAGAGGAATAATCTTGATTTCAATCATGCCGCGAAGCGGCATACCGCAGTTCTTCGCTTTTCTCTCTTATCTCTTCACTCATAAAAAAATCACCTGCCGCGAGGCAGGTGATTTTTTTATGTTTAGTTATGCCAGCTTGGCCTTGGCCATGTCGCACAGGGCGGTGAACGCCACGGCGTCGTTGATGGCCATCTCAGACAGCATCTTGCGATTGATCTCCACACCGGCCAGCTTCAGACCGTGCATGAAGGTGGAATAGTTCATGCCGTTGATCTTGCAGGCGGCGGAGATGCGGGTGATCCACAGCTGACGGAAGTCCCGCTTCTTCAGGCGGCGGCCTACATAAGCGTAGGTCAGGGACTTCATGACCTGCTCGTTGGCCATCTTGAAGTGCTTGGACTTGGCGCCCCAGTAGCCCTTGGCCAGCTTCAGCATCTTATTTCTTCTCTTGCGCGTCATCATTGCGCCTTTAACACGTGCCATATCTAATTAGCCTCCTATTTCTAACGATTCCGTCTCTTATTTGTAAGGGATCATCTTGCGGATGGTCGCCTCGTTGGTGCAGTCGGCGTAAGTGCCGGTGCGCAGGCGACGGCCGCGCTTGGTGTCCTTCTTGGTCAGGATGTGGCTCTTGAACGCGTGAGCTCTCTTGACCTTGCCGGATTTCGTCAGATTGAAGCGCTTCTTTGCGCCGCTGTGGGTCTTCAGTTTAGGCATAGTTGTTTCTCCTTCCTACGATTGCGTGGTGACAAAAGAATACAAATTTTATTTACCGGCCTTGGGAGCCAGGAAAATGGACATGTTGCGGCCTTCCATCTTGGCGGATTTCTCCATGTTGGCCACCTCGCCGCACTGCTCGGCGAACTTGGTCAACAGGTCGCGGCCGATCTCGGTGTGGGCCATCTCGCGGCCGCGGAAGCGGACGGAGACCTTGACGCGGTTGCCGTCAGACAGGAACTTCTGGGCGTTTTTCAGCTTGGTGTTGAAGTCGCCCACGTCGATGCCGGGGGACATGCGGATCTCCTTGATCTCCACCACGTGCTGGTTCTTGCGGGCCTCTTTTTCGCGTTTGCTCTGCTCAAAGCGATACTTGCCATAGTTCATGAGTTTGCATACGGGGGGGACAGCCTGGGGAGAGATCTTGACCAGATCCAGCCCGCGCTCTTCTGCGATATGCAGCGCCTCGGCCGACGACACGATACCCATCTGCTCGCCGTTTTCGCCGATGAGACGGATCTCGCGATCGTTGATGTCCTCGTTCAGTTGATGCACTACCTTGCTAATACTACAAGCACCTCCAATCAAAAATAAAACGCGAATGCAGCAATGCATCCGCGCAACATGAAAAAGCCGCTTCTTCGGGCTTTTGTAAATCGCTGTTGACCTCTTTGCCTGGGGCGGGAGGTGAGGCGGATGCACCGACCTTCTTTATTTTGCAGAAGTATTATACCTGTTCCCTTCCGGTTTGTCAACAGAAAATTGCGGAATTTTTTTATTTTTTCCATGCATAGGGAGGGTTTTCGCGGGAAATGATAGCCTTGCACAAAAAAAAGGAGGTGCAGATTCATGGAAAACAAGAATTGCAAGAACACCAAGGACGTTCAGGACACCCAGAACAATACCCAGAACACCCAGAATACCAAGAACACCAAAAACGCCAAGGACAGCAAGAACTGCCGCTGACGGCGACATCAACAACACATCGGGTATTGCGGACAAGACCGCGGAGTGGATACTCCGCGGTCTTGTTGTCTTGAGGAGTTTCGCGCCCCGGCGCGACCTACTTTTGTCAACAGTGACAAAAGTAGGCAAAAGCACCGGAAGGAACCTCCGGTTCCTTCACTTCCGGGCGCGCTATGCGTGGTACAGATTTGTGACTGCTTACCACACGATCACGAAAAATCTCTCTTTTCGTGTCGTTAAAAGGATCGTCTCTGCTCCTGCGCCGCTGCCGCTGAATGGTACGGAGAAGGACATTGTGCGCCTATCGTGCGGCGGGGTGTGGGCACCCCGCCCTACGGCTGACCACCGATAGAATTTTGTAGGGCGCGATGCCCACATCGCGCCGCCGTTTTACCGGAATGCCATCTTACGTCGACGGGCCGATGTGGGCATCGGCCCCTACGAAAGCTTACCGTACCTTTCCGTAGGGGCGGGGTCGACACGTAAAAAACATGCCGGTGGCATGTTTTTAGTGTCGATCTCGGCGGCTATGTCGCCGTAGCATCCACCTTGATTTTGAAGGTGTTTTCGTACACCGAACGGGAGGGGCAGAGCCCCTCCCCTACGCATGTTCTGCTGAAGCCTGCTGCTTTACGCCAGCTTGTCGGGATACACCCCCGCGTCGTGGAGCTTCTGAAGGGCGGCTGCTACGCGGGGCCGGTCCTCGTGATAGGTCATGCCGAACCATTGGTCGGCGGACTCCAGCACAGAGACGGTCAACTGGCCCTTATCCATCAGGTCGCCCACCATGGCAGGCAGCAGGCACTCGGCCTTAATATCGTCGCCCACCGTACGGAGGAAGTTATGGAAATACCGCTCCATATCCTCGTAGATGGCGGGGGAAAAACCCCAGAAATTCATGGACACCACGCTGTCGCCGTCCAGGTCACGGCGGGTACCGTCGGCCATGTCGGCGATGGTGCCGTCGGGGAACAGCTGGATCTTCATGGTCTCGCGGATATCGGTCAGCTGGCCGTCCGCCGTGCGGCAGACACCGCGGGTGACGGTGCCGTACTTGCTGACGGTGTTTTTCAGGAGATAGCCCACCATGACGGCCTTGCCCCGCTCCGGCAGGGTCTGCAGGGCGTTGTACATGGTACGGTAGGCGTCCACGCCGTAGTAGTCGTCGGCGTTGATGACGCAGAAGGGCTCGTGGACGTAGTCCCGGGTGCACAGCACCGCGTGGGCGGTGCCGAAGGGCTTGGTACGGCCCTCGGGGATGTGATAGAAGTCCGGCACGGAGTCAAAGGTCTGCTCCGCATAGCAGAACTCCACCTTGCGGCCATCGGGCGTGCGCAGCGTCTCCAGCGCGTCGCCGGCCAGGCGGTGGATCAGGTCGCGGATCTCCGGCTTGATGACGAACACCACCTTGTCGAAGCCGGCCCGGGCCGCGTCGTAAATGCCGTAGTTCATCAGGATCTCACCGTGGGGGCCTACGCCGTCCACCTGCTTGTTGCCGCCGTAGCGGGAGCCCATGCCCGCGGCCATGACCACCAGTGTTGCATGCTGCATGTTTGATTCCTCCTCGCGGAAATTGTTCCGCTCCCATGATATCATGTTTTCAGGGAAAGGGCAACCGCCTTTTGGGCGGGAATTTTTTGCGGAAATTTGGTTTTTGCTCTGGATTTTCCCGCTTCCCTCCCCTATAATAGATATGTTGCGAAAAAATATCTCAGGAGGCGTTTCCCATGGAAAAATCGAAAGTGATGGGCCACATCTTTGCCATCATCACCATACTGGTATGGGGCAGCTGCTTTGTGCTGACCAAGAACCTGCTGGTGGACTTTACGCCCATTCAGATCATCCCGCTGCGGATGGGCCTGGCCTACGTGACGCTGTGGGTGCTGCGGCCCAGGACGCTGAAGCTGCCCTGGAAGGATGAGCTGATGTTCATCCTCATCGGCATCACCGGCGGCAGCTTTTACTTCTATCTGCAGAACACGGCGCTGAATCACACCTACGCCGCCAACGTCAGCATTCTGGTGGCCATGAGCCCCATTCTGACGGTGCTGCTGGCGCAGCTGTTCAGCCGCAGCAATGAGCGGCTGGGCAAGTATGTGTACATCGGCGCGGTGATCGCCATCGCGGGCGTGGTGCTGGTGGTGCTGAACGGACAGATGTCCTTCCACCTCAGCCCCATCGGCGATCTGCTGGCGCTGGCGGCGGCGCTGATGTGGGCGGTGTACTCCATCCTGATCAAAAAATATACGGAACAGTATGACAACTTCATCGTCACCCGGCGGGTGTTCCTGTGGGCGTTCATCACGGCGGTGCCGCTGATGCTGCTGACGGACGGCATGCTGGATCTGGCGCCGCTGTTCACCCAGCCCAAGGTGCTGATCAGCTGGCTGTTTCTGGGCGTGATGGGCAACGCGGTGTGCTTCGCCATCTGGAACATCGCCTTCAAATCCCTGGGCGTGGTGGTGACCAACAACTATCTGTACGCCAGCCCCTTTGTGACGGTGTTCGTGGGCTGGCTGCTGCTGGACGAGCCCATCTCCGTGATGAGCATCATCGGCGCGGTGCTGATCACGGTGGGCGTGATCTTCGCGTACAAGGAGGACAAGCCGAAGGCGGAGTAAAGGGGGCAACAGACGGTTGCTTGTCAGCTCCCGCCGGATATGGTAAGATTGCCTTAATGATGAAGGAGGCGGTCAAAATGGAGACGAAAGAGATCATTCAGGCGCTGCGGACGAAGCGGGGTCTATCCCAGAACGAGCTGGCGGAGCGGGTGCACGTGACGCGGCAGGCGGTATCCCGGTGGGAGAACGGCGAGACGACGCCCAACATCGACACGCTGAAGCTGCTGTCCAGGGAGCTGGACGCGTCCATCAACACGCTGCTGGGCTCGCCCCGGACGCTGGTATGTCAGTGCTGCGGGATGCCGCTGGAGGATGGCACCACCAGCCGTGAGGAGGACGGAACGTTCAAAGAGGACTACTGCAAATGGTGCTATGCCGGCGGGCGGTTCGCCTATGCCGACAAGGCGTCGCTGCTGGACTTTCTGGTGGCCCACATGCCCAATCCGGATGGTACGGCGGAGGATGTCCGCCGGGCGCAGTTCGACGGGTATCTCTCCACGCTGAAGCATTGGAAGAACGCATAAAAAATTCCGTATGGCGATGGTCATACGGAATTTTTTTACAGCTTGATGTCGCAGCTCATGCTCATAACGGCGGTGCCGCCGATGCGGACGTTCACGGCGCCGTCCTCATCGTACAGGCGGCTGCGGATCTGGGAGGGACGGTGCATATGCTCCCCCTGGAGGAAGGTGTTCTCCTCCCCCGCCTTCACCAGGCCGTGCTGGTAGAGGTAGTAGGTCAGGGCGCCGTTGCTGGTGCCGGTGGCGCACTCCTCGGGGATGTCGTAGAGGGGGGCGTAGTTGCTGCAGTACGCGGTGCAGGCATCGCCGTCCAGGCAGAACATGTGGACGCCGGTGACGTCATAGCGGCGGGACAGCGCTGTGACCGCCGGTTCGTTCTGAACGGCCCGCATCAGGGCATCGTGGTCCCGGACGGGCATCATGATGTCGGCAAGGCCGGTGGAGACGATCCAGGGTTCCAGGCCGTTGGGGCGGTCGTCCACTGTCAGACCGTAGGCGGCGTAGAGCTCCGGCCACTCCCCTGCTGTCAGCTTGCGGAGCAGCTGGGGCGGGGCCATGTCCATCCACACCGCGCCGCCGGAGACTTCGATGTTCAGATCGGACGCTCTGGTGTGGGCGATATGGCTGCCGTCGGTGATCAGGCCCTCCTGCCGCAGGAGGGCGAAGGAGGCGATGGTGGCGTGACCGCACAGGTCCACCTCGCCGGCGGGGGTAAAGTAGCGGAGTGTCACGGTGCCGTCGTTGTTGACAGCGACAAAGGCCGTTTCGGAGTGCTTGAACTCGGCGGCGATGTGCTGCATGGTATCATCGCTCAGCGGGCGGTCCGGCAGGGCCACGCCCGCCTGGTTGCCGCCGAACAGCTGGGTGGCAAAGGCGTCCATCACATAGGCTTTCATCGGTCTTCCCCCTCGAAGGAATATTTCTTTTGATACTCATCGTAATAGCGGGCGAAGGAGGCGTCCTTCATGGCCTTGACGCTGTTGAGATACTCGTGGGTGTCGAAGCTGTCGCTCTCCACCTCGATGACGGCCACGGCGATATTGGAGCAGTGGTCGGCCACGCGTTCGTAGTTGGTCAGCAGGTCGTTGAACACGAAGCCCTGGTTCAGGGTGCAGACGCCCTGCTGCAGACGGTCCACGTGGTGGGACTTCATCTCGTCGCACAGACCGTCGATGATCTCCTCCAGAGGCTCCACGCGGGCGGCCAGCTGCAGGTCGCCCCGGGTAAAGGCGTCGATGGAGATGGCCAGGATCTCGGTGACGGCAGATTCCAGCACGTTCAGCTCGTGAAGGGCGCTGTCGGAGAAGGCGATCTTCTTCTCGTCGATCTCCTGGCAGACGTCGGCCACGTTGCAGGCGTGGTCGGAGATACGCTCGAAGTCGGAGATGGTGTGGAGGTATTTGGCCACCTCCTCCGTCTGCTCAGGGGACAGGGAGCGGGCGGTCAGCTTCATGAGATAGGTGCCCAGCTTGTCCTCATAGCGGTCGATGAGCTCCTCGGATTCCTCCACCTGCTCGTAGCCCCGGTCGGTGTACGCCGTCCGCAGGCCCATGGCCCGCAGCAGGTTATTGCGGGCGTGCTCGGCCATGGAGTCGGTGACCAGGCGGCTCTGCTCGATGGCCAGAGCGGGGTGCTGGAGGAAGCGCTCCTCCAGACGGTCCATGTCGTGCTGGGCCACCAGCTCGCCGCCCTTGTCGGGGATGAGCCAGACCACCAGCTTTTCCATCAGGGGGATGGCGGGGGTCAGGACCACGACGGTGGCCAGACGGAAGAGGGTATTCATCAGCGCCACGGAAACGGCGGTCATGATGGTGGACAGGAACGGGAAATGGAAGATGGCGTTGGCGGCATAGAACAGTGTCGCCCAGATGACCACGCCCAGCACGTCGATGAGCAGGTAGACAAAGGCGGTACGCTTGCCGCTGATATTGGCGCCCAGGGCCGACAGCAGCACGGGCACGGCGGCGCCGATGGCGATGCCCATGGTGATGGGCAGGGCAATCTCGAAGGTGATGGCGCCGGTGCCGGCCAGCACCTGCAGGATACCCACGGCGGCGCTGGCGCTCTGCAGCACGCTGGTAAACACCAGGCCCACCAGGATGCCCAGCAGGGGGTTGGAGAACCGGGTGAGGATCTCGATGAAGGCCTGGCTCTCCTTCAGGGGGGCCACGGCGGAGGACATGGCGGTCATGCCGTACATCAGCACGGCGAAGCCCAGCAGAATGTTGCCCAGGTGCTTGCGGGTGGGCTTACCCTTTACCATCCGCAGCAGGATACCCACGATGGCGAACATGCCCGTCAGCGTGGCGGTGGACAGCAGGTCCACCCAGCCGCTGCCGCCGGAGATGCTGTTGAGGCACAGGATCCAGCCGGTGACGCTGGTGCCCAGAATGGCGCCCATGATGACGCCGATGGCCTGCCGCACCTTCATCATACCGGAGTTGACGAAGCCCACCACCATGACGGAGGTGGCGGAGGAGGACTGGATCACGGCGGTGACGGCAGTTCCCAGCAGTACGCCCTTGATGGGCGTGCCGGACAGCTTATAGAGTACGATCTCCAGCTTGCTGCCGGCCACCTTCTTCAGATTGTCGCCCATGACGGCCATGCCGTACAGAAACAGCGCGATGCCGCCCAGCAGCGATATGACGTCCGCAATTCCCATGCCCAAACTCCCCCATATTACAATCGTAAATTCTTACATACAGTGTCAGTATACATGACCGACGGTGGTTTGACAAGCTTTGTTAATTTTTCCACACAGATTCTTTTATTTATAGTATCTCCTTAACGGAAAAGCTATTTGACATTGCTTCAAATTCTCGTTATAATAGAAATAATACCCCTTTGCAAACCCGGGGAGGAAAGTGAGGAGTACCATCCAAAATGCTCAATGAGCGCAGTCTTGTATCGCAGTTTTTCCATTTTGTGGCCGCTACGGTGGCGTCGCTGATGGTGTTCAGCCTGTATTCCATTGTGGATGGGCTGATGGTGGCCAAGGGCGTGGGCGAGTACGCCATGGCGGCGGTGAATCTGGCGGTGCCCTTCACCAATGTGCTGTTCTCCATCGGTATTATCTTCGCCGTAGGTACCAGCACCATCATCGCCATCTATCTGGGAAGAGGCGAGGGCGAAAAGGCCAACAGCCTGTTCTCCCAGAACACCGTATTGCTGACGGGCATCGGCCTGGTCATCACGGCGCTGGTATTCGCCTTCCTGGAGCCCTTTGCCGTGCTGCTGGGGGCGAAAGGCGTCACCTATCAATATACCATCGATTATCTGCGGGGGCTGGCGCCCTTCGCGCTGTGCTTCATCGTGTCGTACAACATGGAGGTGCTCATTAAGACGGACGGGTATCCCCGGCTGGCGATCCTGACGGTGATCACCGGATGCCTGACCAACTGCGTGCTGGACTATGTGGCCATTTTCCTTCTGGACTGGGGTGTGTGGGGCGCTGCCTTTGCCACCGGGCTTTCCCAGCTGCTGACCTGCGTCATCTATCTGCGGCACTTCCTGCGGGGACACAACACGTTCCACTTTGTGAAATTTAAAATGGATTGGCGCATCTACAAGCGCCTCCTCCCTATCGGCGTGGCCGACGGGGTGACGGAGCTGTGCAACGGCGTGATGATCTTCCTGTTCAACCGGATCATTCTGCGGTGTCTGGGGGATGACGGGCTGGTGTGCTACACCATCATCGCCTATGTGAACACGCTGATCATCAACACCATGCTGGGCATCTCCCAGGGCAGCCAGCCGCTGGTGAGCTATCACTACGGCAAGGAGGACGCGGCGGGCTATCGGAAGCTGCTGCGGTATGGCTTTACGGCGGTGGGGATCATGACGGCGGTGATCTGCGCGGTGGTGATGGTCTTTGCTCCCCAGATCGCCGGGATCTTCCTGGGGCAGGAGAACCCCGCTCTGGTGGCGGACGCCGCCGGGGCGCTGCGGCGGTACGGCCTGTGCTATCTGCTGCTGGGCAGCAACATCCTGATGGGGGGTTTTCTGACGGCGGTGGAGCGGCCTGTGGGGGCCATCTGCATCTCCGTGGGCCGGGGACTGGTGTTCCAGGCCACGGCGCTGGCGGCGCTGGCCTTCACCATCGGCGGCAATACCATCTGGTACGCACCGGTGATCTCCGAGGCGGTGTGTGCCGTGATGGCGGTGTGGTTTCTGAGAAGGTTTTTGAAAAGAGCATAAGAAATGCCGCGCCCCGGGCGCGGCATTCTTTTTATGCAATACTGCCAACGAATGGCAGGCAAAAGCCGTCATTATTCCAAAACAGCTCTCGTGTGGCGAAACACACAAAAACGGTGGGTGAATGCCGTCTATTTTTCTGGCAAATGGCCGGAATGTGAAAATAGGGGTTGACAAATGTGCCCGAAAGCGTTACCATGCCACCATCCAAGGCGGACACGCCATGAGAACCGAGGAAAGGAGAAAATCAGTGATGAAGAAGCTGAGCGCCGTGATGATGTCTATGGAGATGTGCATGTGCCCCATGTGCATGTTTCGTCGCGCTCAATCTGGTCAACTGATTTTCCCTGACGGTGTGGCGTCCTGCTGAAACCAGGATGAACAACAGTCATGAACGGTGGAAGGTTGATTGACCTGCCACCGTTTTATTTTTGTTCTTCACCCACAAATCTACATTGATGAAAAAAGGAGACAAACATCATGAAAAAGCACAACTACTTCGTGAAGCTGGCCGCGCTGGCACTGGCGCTGGTCCTGACCTTGAGCCTGACCGCCTGCGGCGGCAGCAGCAACACCACCGACGGCGACGACGACCAGCCCGTCGTCCAGATCGCTGTTCCCAACGACACCACCAACGAGGCCCGCGCCCTGCTGCTGCTGCAGGAAAACGGCATCATCAAGCTGGCTGACGGTGTGGGCATCACCGCCACCAAGAACGACATCGTGGAGAATCCGTACAATGTTGAGATCGTCGAGGCCGAGGCCGCTCAGCTGCCCAACCAGCTGCAGGACGTGGACTACGCCGTCATCAACAGCAACTACGCCATCAGCGCCGGCCTGAACCCCGTGAATGACTCCCTGCTGATCGAGGGCAGTGCCTCCGCTTACGCCAACATCCTGACCGTGAAGGAAGGCAACGAGACCTCCCCCAAGGCTCTGGCCCTGAAGGCCGCTCTGGAGAGCCAGCAGGTGGTGGACTTCATCAACGAGAAGTACAACGGCTCCGTGGTCTCCGTGGTGGAGAATCCCACCGATGGCTATGACGCCACTGTGGATTATGACGCCCTGAACGGCGAGACCATCTCCGTGGCCGCCACTCCCGCCCCCCACGCCGAGATCCTGGAGGTCGTGAAGACCATCCTGGCCGACAAGGGCATCACCCTGGACATCCAGGTCTTCAATGACTACGTGCAGCCCAACACCGCCGTTGAGGACGGCGCTGTGGACGCCAACTACTTCCAGCACCTGCCCTATCTGGAGGACTTCAACGCCCAGAACGGCACCCACATTGTGTCCATCTCCGCTGTCCACGTGGAGCCCATGGGCCTGTACGGCGGCAAGCAGAGCACTCTGGACGCTGTGACCGCCAGCAAGTAAGGAAGAAGGAGGGAGACGTCCATGATCGAACTGAAACACGTCAGCAAGACGTTTGATTCCGGCTCTGCCGGAGGGGTAGACGCGCTCAAGGACGTCTCCCTTACCATTGAGGATGGGGACATCTACGGCATCATCGGCATGTCCGGCGCCGGTAAGAGCACGCTGGTGCGGTGCATCAACCTGCTGGAGCGGCCCACCAGCGGCGAGATCGTGGTGAACGGCCAGCGGCTGGACACCATGACCCCCGCCCAGCTGCGTGAGGCGCGCCGGGGGATCACCATGATCTTCCAGCACTTCAACCTGCTGATGCAGCGGACCTGCCTGAAGAACGTATGCTTCCCCATGGAGCTGGTGGGCGTGAAGAAGGCTGAGGCCGAAAAGCGCGCCCGCGAGCTGCTGGAGCTGGTGGGTCTGCCGGACAAGGCAAACGCCTATCCTGCCCAGCTCTCCGGCGGCCAGCAGCAGCGTGTGGCTATTGCCCGCGCCCTGGCCACCGATCCCAAGGTGCTGCTGTGCGACGAGGCCACCAGCGCCCTGGATCCCAACACCACCCGGCAGATCCTGGAGCTGATCCGGGACATCAACAAGAAGCTGGGTATTACGGTGGTCATTATCACCCACCAGATGAGTGTGGTGAAGGAGATCTGCAGCCACGTGGCCATTCTGGACGGCGGCGTGGTGGCGGAGTCCGGCATGGTGGGCACGGTGTTTGCCGCCCCCAAGTCCGCCGCGGGCCGCCGCCTGGTGTTCCCCGGCGGCGCCGACGCCCAGGTGTACGACCCCGCCGGTGAGCGGCTGGTGCGCCTGGTGTTTAAGGACAGCAAGACCACCAGCATCCCCATGGTGGCACGGCTGGCGGCGGAGGAGAATATCTTCTGCAACGTTATCTCCGCCAGCACCCAGAGCCTGTCGGAGGAGGTCTACGGCAGCATGATGCTGGGCATTCCCAGCGCCCATTTTGACCGGGCGGTCAACTTTATTCAGAACATCGCCAACGTGCAGGTAGAGGAGGTGGACCACAATGTACAGTAATCTGTTCAGCGCTCAGTCCGTACAGGATCTGACGACGGTGCTGCCCTCCCTGCCCTTTGCCATCTGGGAGACCTTCTACATGACGGTGCTGAGTACGGCGCTGTCGCTGGTGATCGGTCTGCCCCTGGGCGTGCTGCTGGTGGTGGGTGAAAAGGGCGGCGTGCTGCCCCTGCCCCGCTGGCTGATGCAGGTGCTGAATGTGATCATCAACCTGCTGCGGTCTGTACCGTTCCTGATTTTGATGATCATGGTGTTCCCCCTGTCCCGGCTGCTGATCGGTACCACCATCGGCACCACGGCCACCATCGTTCCGCTGGTGGCGGCGGCCTTCCCCTTCGTGGCCCGTCTGGTGGAGACCAGCCTCCGCGAGGTGGACGGCAACATCATCGAGGCGGCCCAGAGCATGGGCGCCACCCCCATGCAGATCATCTGCAAGGTGATGATCCCGGAGAGCGTTCCCTCTCTCATTCAGAATGTGACCATCGCCCTGACCACCATCCTGGGTTATTCCGCCATGAGCGGTATCATCGGCGGCGGCGGCCTGGGCAAGATCGCCATTGACTATGGCTACTACCGCTATAAGTATCTGGTGATGCTGGTGGCTGTGGTGCTGCTGATTTTGCTGGTGCAGCTGTTCCAGACCTTGGGCACATGGCTCAGCAAGAAGTGCGATAAGAGATTGAAGTAATCGCTATACATGATGGGCGGGGTTTTACCCCGCCCATTTTTTGAATGCTGATAAGCTCTCATTGTGCAAGTTTGCGTTGTCCATCATGCATTTTTTTGCGTTTGATGAAATTTTCACACTGTCCAAACGCAAGAAATGAATTTTATAAAATTTATACTTGCAAAATCAGAAATTCAGGTTTATAATAGGCTCGTATTTGAGGAGCGCCTGCGGGCGGCTATGGAAAGGAGATCCCGAGCATGAGCAACAGCAGCGGAACACTGGAAAAATTTGCAGGCTCCCTGAGTCAGCTGATCCGAAGTGAGTACAATATCGGCGAGGAGTACTATCGGGGCGACGTGAAACGGGGACTGCGCAACAACGACGGCACCGGCGTCCTGGCGGGCGTGTCCAAGGTGGGCAGTGTGCAGGGCTATTTCATCCAGGATGGCCAGCGCATTCCCAAGCCCGGCCAGCTGTACTACCGCGGCATCGAGCTGAACGAGATCGTGGAGGCCCATCGCAAGGCGGGCACCTTCGGCTTTGAAGAGGTAGCGTATCTGCTGCTGTTGGGCTATCTGCCCTCCAAGACAGAGCTGCACTACTTCAACGAGATCATGAACCGGGCCCGGAAGCTGCCGGACGGCTTTACCGAGGACATGATCATGCGGCACCCCAGCCGGAACATCATGAACAAGCTGGCCCGCAGCGTGCTGGCCCTGTACTCCTACGACGACAACCCGGACGACACGTCCATTGAGAATATGCTGCTGCAATCCATCAAGCTGGTGGGGTGCTTCCCCTCTATCGTGGCCAACGCCTACGCGGTGAAGCGGCACTATTTCCAGGGGGACTCTCTGCACATCCACTTCCCGGTGGACGATCTGTCCACGGCGGAGAACTTCCTGCGGATGATCCGCCCCGACAAGCAGTACACCGAGGAGGAGGCCCATCTGCTGGATATGATGCTGATGGTCCACGCCGAGCACGGCGGCGGCAACAACTCCACCTTCGTCTGCCGCGCCATGTCCTCCAGCGGCACGGATACCTACAGCGCCATTGCAGGCGCGGTGGGCTCCCTGAAGGGCCCGCTGCACGGCGGCGCCAACGCCAAGGTCATGGAGATGTTCCAGTACATCAAGGAGAATGTGGATCCCCACGACGACGGGTCTATCCGGGATTACCTGAACAAAATCCTGGACGGCGAGGCCGGCGACAGGTCCGGCAAGATCTACGGCCTGGGCCACGCGGTGTATACTATCTCCGATCCCCGGGCGGTGCTGCTGAAGAAGTACGCCCAGCACATGGCGGAGATCAAGGGCTACGCCGACGAGTTTGCTCTGCTGCAGAAGGTGGAGGAGCTGGGCATTCCCCTGGTGCAGGAGCGCCGCCACAGCGACACCCCCATGTGCGCCAACGTGGACATGTACTCCGGCCTAGTGTATACCATGCTGGGCATCCCCGAGGATGTGTTCACGCCGCTGTTCGCCTCCGCCCGTATCGCCGGCTGGTGCGCCAATCGCATAGAGGAGGTCATCACCTGCCACCGCATCATGCGTCCCGCCTACCGCGCCGTCACCATCAAGGATCACTATGTGCCCATCGAGGAACGCAGCGGGAAGCTGGTCAAGCCGGAGATATGATCATACACAAAAAAAGAAAGCCCGGATGGGCTTTCTTTTTTTGCCAGTCTGTCAAAAAACTACCCAAACGCCCCTGTTTCTGCTATAATAGAAGAAACGGGGGTGTTTACATGGAAGGTT
>CAKTSA010000035.1 GCA_934597585.1 uncultured Oscillospiraceae bacterium | reverse complement strand
TTCGGCGTGCTGCAGTTCGTGTTTGACGGCGGCTTCGCCATCGGCTGGCAGTCCATCATCGGCGACTATCTGCTGGCCTTCACCGTGCTGGGCTTTGCCGGTCTGATGGCCCATAAGAAGGGCGGCATCTTCACCGGTACGCTGATCGCCGGCTTTGCCCGCTTCCTGGTCCACTACGTGGTGGGCGCCACCATCTGGGCCGCCTATATGCCCGATGTGTTCTTCGGCCTGACCATGAAGTCCCCCTGGTTCTACTCTCTGCTGTACAACCTGGCCTACATGCTGCCCAACATCGCCATCACCCTGGTGGTCTTCGCCGTGGCCTACAAGCCCCTGAAGAAGTATCTGACGGGCGCTGACCTGGCCGGCGCCTCTGCGGCTCAGGCAAAAAAGGAGGACAAGACCTCCAAGTGGGACCCTGAGCACTGATTCTGCTATTCCTCTCTCTCCCCTGTCGTTATACCCCCCTGCTCTCCGCGCCTCTGTGCCGGGACGCGGAGACGACCGACACCCCCGCCATTCGCACGGCGGGGGTGTTGGTTTTATTGTCAAAAAAGGGCGAAGCCCTTTTCGACAACAGGATCGCTTTTTGCGCAGACAGACCGACACCCCCGCCGCGTTTCTTCCGTGGCGGGGGTGTTGGTTTTTTGTCGTATCAGCTCTCCTGGGGGGAGAGGGGGATGGTGACGCAGATGGTGGTGCCCTGGCCGGGGGTGCTGTCCAGGTGGATGCCGCCGCCCATGTCGCCGACGGCGTGCTTGACGATGGACAGTCCCAGTCCGGTGCCGCCGCTCTGGCGGGAGTGGCTCTTGTCCACCCGGTAGAACCGCTCGAACACCCGGGCCTGGTGCTCGGTGGGGATGCCGATGCCGGTGTCGGACACGGTCAGCGCCGCGCTCTCGCCGCAGCGGCCCACGTCCACGGTGACGCTGCCGCCGGTGACGTTATACTTGATGGCGTTGTCGCACAGGTTGTACAGCACCTCCGACAGCAGCCGCCGGGGTGCCTGGACGGTAACGTCCTGGCCGGTGACGGTCATGGTCACGTCCTTGGCCGCCGCCGCGTCCTGCAGGCCCCGTACCGTCTCCTCCGCCAGGGGCAGCAGTGCCACGCTCTCCGCCGGCAGGGCCACGCCCTCGTCCAGCTGGGACAGGCGGATGATATCCTCGATCAGGGTCACCAGCCGGGCCGCCTCGTCGTGGATGCGAGTGATGAAGGCACTCTGGTCCTCGGGCTTCACCAGGCCGTTCTGCAGCAGCTCGGCGCTGCCCATAATGGACTGCAGGGGGGTCTTCAGCTCGTGGGACACATTGGCGGTGAACTCCCGCCGGTTCCGCTGGGCCAGGGCCTCCTCCGTTACGTCAAAGGTCACCACCACCGCACCGGTGACAGCGCCGTCGGACTGGATCCGGCTGACGTCCAGCTGGTACTCCCGGCCCTGGCGCTCCGTGCGGATCTCGCTGTGGCCCTCGGCCATGGCGGCGTGGAGGGCGCGGCTCACGTCGCCGCTGCGCTCGATGGTGAGGAAATCCCGGCCCACGCAGTCGTTCTCCGCGTGGAACAGCGCCTTGGCCGCCGGGTTGATGCTGAGGATCGCGCCCTTCTCGTTCAGCAGCACCAGGCCCTCCTGCATGCTGCCGGTGACCTGCTCAAACTCATCCCGCCGGCGCTGCAGCTGCCGCAGCTGCTGGTCGATCTGCCGGCGCTGCTGGTTGATGCGGCCCAGCAGGGGAGAGAGCTCCTCGTAGGTGTCGTTCTCCAATGGGTGCTCCAGATCCAGCTGATTCAGGGGCTCCACGATGTGGCGGGCCAGCCGCCGTGCCAGCAGGGCCGACAGGGCCAGCGCCAGCACCAGCACGATCAGGAAGGGCTGGAGCATGCCCAGCACCAGCACGCCCGCCGTGGCGCGGCTGATGGAGATGCGCAGCACCGTGCCGTCCTCCAGTCGCAGGGCCTGATAGAGGGTCTTTTCCAGCAGCGTGGCGGAGTAGCGGCTGCTCTCCCCCTGGCCGGCCAGCAGCGCCTGCTGGATCTCCTGGCGCTGGGCGTGGTTCTCCATGGTCTCGGCGTCGGTGCGGGTGTCGTACAGCACCGTGCCGTCCGCCGCCACCCAGGTCAGGCGGTAGCGGTCAGAGGTCAGGGAGCGGAGATACGCCTCCCCCTGGTCCTGCTCCATGGCGGCGGCAGCCAGGCTCAGCTCATCCTTCAGCTGCTGCTCCTGCACGCCGCAGAAGTATTCATACAGAAAGCCCATGATGACCACGATGCTGGCCAGCAGCACTGCGCCGGCAGTCAGGATCATCGAGCGGAAAATGCGTTTTGTCATGGCCGTGCCTCCCATCGATAGCCCACGCCGCGCACCGTCTCGATACGGTCGCCGCAGGGGCCCAGCTTCTGGCGCAGGGTGCGGATGTGCATGTCCACGGTGCGGCTCTCGCCTACGTAGTCCGCGCCCCAGATGTCGTTGAAGATCTGGTCGCGGGTGAAGGCCATGCCGGGATGGGACAGAAACAGCCGCAGCAGCTCAAATTCCTTATAGGTCAGTGTCACGCGCTCTCCCTCCGCCGTGACGGTGTGGCCGTCCAGGTCCAGGGTCACGCCGCCGCCGGACAGCTGGCGGCTCTGTTTGGCCGGGGCGCAGCGCCGCAGCACCGCCTTCACCCGCGAGACCATCTCCATCATGCCGAAGGGCTTCACCAGATAGTCGTCGGCCCCCATGTCCAGGCTCTGGATCTTGTCGTACTCCATGCCCTTGGCGGTGGCCATGATGACGGGCACGCCCCGGGTCTGGGGCGTCTGGCGCAGATAGCGCAGCAGAGATACGCCGTCCTCGCCGGGCAGCATCACGTCCAGCAGCACCAGCTCCGGCGTCTCGCTCTCCAGCGCCTGGCGGAAGGAGGCGGCGTCGGCAAAGCCCCGGGCCTGAAAGCCGGTGGAATTCAGGGTGTATACCTCGATCTCGCGGATGCCGCTGTCATCCTCCACACACCAGATCATGTCCGTTCTCCTCTCCGTCGTGGGCACCGGTGACGGCAAACACCACCCAACCGGCAATGTTGGTGGCGTGGTCGCCGATGCGCTCGAAATATTTGGCGATCATCAGAAGGTCCAGGGCGTACTCGCCGTCGTCGGGCCGGCGGGCGATCCAGTCGATCAGCGTGGCCTTGACCCGGCGGAAATCCTCGTCCACCACGTCGTCGCTGGTGATGACCTGGCGGGCCAGCTCCACGTCCCGGCGGACGTAGGCGTCCACGCTGCCGGTGACCATGGAGATGGCGGAGCGGGCCATGTGGCCCACAAAGGCGCACTCCTCGCCGGACCGTCCGTTGAGAAAGCCGATGATCTCGGCGATATCCTCGGCCTGGTCGCCGATGCGCTCCATGTCGGTGATCATCTTCAGCGCGGCGGAGATCTGCCGCAGGTCCCGGGCCACCGGCTGCTGCTGCAGCAGCAGCTTCAGGCACAGCGACTCGATGTCCCGCTCCTTCTGGTCGATGCCGGCTGCCCGGGGCTTCACCTGGGCCGCCAGGGCGGTGTCGCCCTCCATCAGGGCCTTGGCCGCGGCGGCGATGACCTCTTCGCACAGCGCGCCCATCTCGATCAGCTCCCGGTTCAGCAGCGCCAGCTGCTGGTCAAATCGGCTTCTCATTATCCGAACCTCCCCGTGATGTAGTCCTCTGTCCGCTTGTCCTGCGGCTGGGCAAAGATCTGCTCTGTGTCGCCGCACTCCACCAGCTCGCCCAGCAGGAAGAAGGCCGTGCGGTCGGAGATGCGGGCAGCCTGCTGCATGTTGTGGGTGACGATAACTATAGTATACCTGTCTTTCAGCTCCATGGCAAGCTCTTCTATCTTGGAAGTGGAAATGGGGTCCAGGGCGCTGGTGGGCTCGTCCATCAGCAGCACGCGGGGCTCCACCGCCAGGGCCCGGGCGATGCACAGCCGCTGCTGCTGTCCGCCGGACAGGCCCAGGGCCGATTTCTTCAGCCGGGCCTTTACCTCGTCCCAGATGGCGGCCCGGCGCAGGGCCTGCTCCACGATGTCGTCCAGCTTCGCCTTGTTGCGGATGCCGTGGGTCCTGGGCCCGTAGGCCACGTTGTCGTAGATGCTCATGGGGAAGGGATTGGGCTTCTGGAACACCATGCCGATCTCCTTGCGCAGGTGGTTCACGTCCACGCCGGAGGCGAAGATGTCCTGGCCCTGATAGCACACCTCACCGGTGATGCGGACGCCGGGCACCAGGTCGTTCATCCGGTCCAGGGTCTTGAGGAAGGTGGACTTGCCGCAGCCGGAGGGGCCGATCAGGGCGGTGATGCTGTGCTCCGGGATCTGAATGCTGACGTTTTTCAGCGCCTGAGTGGGACCGTACCACAGGCACAGGTCGTTGACGGTCATGATATTGCTCATATGCTTCTCCTCCTTTGGAAGTATTTGCCCACCAGGGCGGCGGCCACGTCGATGATCAGCGCCAGCACCATCAATATGGCGGCGATGGCGAAGGCCACGTCGAACTCGCCCTGCTCCTTGGCATAGACGTACAGGGCCACGGAAAGGGTGGCGCCGGAGCTCTGCAGCGTCTCGCCCAGGCTGCTGTACAGGGTGTGGGCGAAGCCTGCGGTGTACAGCAGGGCCGCCGTCTCGCCCAGGATGCGGCCCACCGCCAGGATGCACCCGGTGATGACGCCGTCCACGCAGCCCGGCAGCACCACCGTGCGGATGACCCGCCACTTGCCGGCGCCCAGGCCGAAGGCGCCCTCACGGTAGCTCTGGGGCACGGTTTTCAGGCTCTCCTGGGTGGTGCGCATGATGGTGGGCAGGTTCATGATCACCAGCGTCATGGCGCCGGCGATGAGGGATTTCTTCATGCCCAGGAACTGGCAGAAGAACATCTGCCCCACCAGGCCGTAGATGATGGAGGGGATGCCGGACAGCGTCTCGGCGGCGTATTCAATGGCCCCCACCACCCGCTTGTTGGCGGCGTACTCCGTCAGATAGACCGCCGCGCACACCCCCAGGGGCAGCACGAAGACCAGGGTGGTCAGCACCATGCAGACGGTGCTGATGATGTCCGGCAGGATGCCGATGGTGCCGCTGAGATAGCTGGGCTTGGTGCTCAGCAGCTCCCAGCTGAGATGGGGGACGCCCTTGCACAGCACGTAGATGATCAGGAACGCCGCCAGGGCGCAGGTCAGTCCGGCGCACAGCAGCATCAATCCCCGCATGGCCCCGCCCCAGATGCGGCGGCGGAGGGAAAAATTCGTATCGTTCATGGTTTACTTCTCCTTACTGCGCTTCAGGAAGAAATTCAGCGCCGCGTTGATCAGCATGATGAACAGGAACAGCACCAGGGCGATGGAGAACAGCGCCTGCCGCTGCAGGCCCGCCGCGGCGTAGCCCATCTCACTGGCCACGGCGGTGGTCAGGAAGCGGACGCTCTGGAACAGGGACGGCATGTTGGGCACGTTGCCGGACACCATCATCACCGCCATGGCCTCGCCGATGGCGCGGCCCACACCCAGCACCACCGCTGCGGCGATACCGCTGCGTGCCGCCGGGACGGACACCCGGAACCAGGTCTCCACCGGCGTGGCCCCCAGGGCCAGGGACGCGTCTTCATACTCCCGGGGCACCGCCTCCAGGGCCGTCATGGCCACGTTGATGATGGAGGGCAGGATCATGACGGCCAGCACGATGATGGCCGCCAGCAGCCCGGAGCCGTCGGGGATGTGGAAGAGCTTCCGGATGCCGGGCACCAGCACCAGCATGCCCACCAGGCCGTACACCACCGAGGGGATGCCCGCCAGCAGGCTGACGGCCGAGGAGACGACGGCCTTCAGCTTTGCCGGGGCCATCTTGGCCAGAAACACGGCGGTCATAAAGCCGATGGGCACGCCCAGAACGATGGCGCCCGCCGTGCCGTAAATGCTGGTGAGGATAAAGGAGAGGATGCCGAACTGGGGCGGCGTGCCGTTGGAGTCCCACACGGGCCCGAAGAGGAACTTGATCAGGCCGATCTCACGGATGGCCGGGATGCCGGAGATGATGAGATAGACGGTGATCAGCAGCACACAGCCCACCGTCACCAGTCCCATCAGCAGAAAGAAGCCGTGGATGGCGTTCTCCCAGAATCGTTTTGCTTTCATGTGCGCACCTCATACATGCAGGGGAAGGCGGCACCCCACGGGGATGTCGCCTGTCCGCCCTTGGTTTTTCAGTTGGCAGCCACTGCGCCGGCGGCGGAGATGATGGGCGCCGCATCAGCGGAGAGGGCGTAGTCGAAGAACGCCTGAGCTGCGGGGGAGAGCTCCTTGCCCTCCACGGTCACCAGCACGAAGGGGCGCTGCACCAGATAGCTGCCGTCCTTGACGGTGGCCTCGCTGGGGGTCACGCCGCCCACGTTCAGGGCCTTGACGGTGTCCTTGACAGAGGCCAGGGAGGCATAGCCGATGGCGTCGGGGTTCTGGCTGACGGCGGTGATCACATCACCGGTGGAGGTCAGCTCCTGGCGATACTGGCACTTATCCTTGGTGCCGGTGATGGACTCGAAGCCATCCCGGGTGCCGCTGGCGGCCTCGCGGCCGATCAGGACCACCTCGGCGTCATTGCCGCCCACGTCCTTCCAGTTGGTGATCTCGCCGGTGTACAGCTGGGCGATCTGCTCCAGAGTCAGGTCGGCGACGGGGTTGTCGGGGTGCACGATGATGGCGATGCCGTCATAGGCCAGGATGGTCTCCTTCAGGCCGGCGGCCTTCTCCTCGTCCTTCAGGGCGCGGGAGGAAAGACCGATGTCGCAGGTGCCGTCCTGCACGGCGGTGATGCCGGAGCCGGAGCCGGTGGGGTTGTAGTTGACGGTCACGCCGCTGTTGGTGCCCATGAAGGACTCGCTCAGCGCGCCGATGACCTTCTCCATAGAGGTGGAGCCGTCAGTGGACACGGTGCCGGTCAGGGCGGCGTCGCCGCTGTTGTCGTCGGGGGTGGTGTTGTCGCTGTTGCTGCCGCCGCAGGCCACCAGGCTCAGGGCCATCACCAGCGCCAGCGCAAGGACAATGAACTTTTTCATAATGTATATCTCCTTTTCATTTGGTATCTGAGTGACTTGGATGTCTCATCCTTACAGTTCACAGCTTACGGCAGCCATGTAAAATAGAAAAGCGCGGTCATGTAAAATCCATGTCAAATCCTGCGATTTGAGAATTTCAAAAAAATGTCAGAATTTTTTGAAATTGGGTGTTGACATTTTTCCTTATGCTTGCTATAATGTACAAGCTTGAGTTCAACGACAACGAAAGCGCAACAAGGCCAAGTAGTTCAGTTGGTTAGAACGCCAGCCTGTCACGCTGGAGGTCGAGGGTTCGAGCCCCTTCTTGGTCGCCATATATGCTGCTGTAGCTCAGTAGGTAGAGCGCATCCTTGGTAAGGATGAGGTCGGCGGTTCGAATCCGCCCAGCAGCTCCAAAAAGTTCTGTTTTCTCTCGAAAACAGAACTTTTTCTTTGCTTTTTGCCCGATTTAATCTGTGGGTCAGGGTGTGGGGCAGCTTTGACCCACACCCTGACCCACACGCGGAAATGCACGGAAAGGGTGAAAGAGGAGCGGACGGAAAAGCCGTTATTCTGAAAGGCCTTTTCTTTGTTTCGCCGCGTTCTTGTATTTTGCGGCAGGATATGCTACAGTAACTGCCGTTGATTCTTTCTGCCTCTTACGAGGCTGTGCGAGGTATTTATGAAGCTGTTACGATGGTGTAAGGCCAACGCCATGCCGGTGATTGCGGTGCTGGCCGCGGCGATGACGGCGGTGTTCGTGCCGCCTTACAAGTTTCTGCTGTTCGACGAATAACGACCCTTATAAAGTGAGTATAGCACATAAAGTGGACACTGTGTGTCACTCTGCCTAAATTTATCGTCATTTTTATCCTCGAAAATGGCACAATTTCCAATAACTGTAAAACCTCCGTCGATGACGGAGGTTTTTCTGCTTTTTTACGGAAAAGGACTCTGGCTGTCCAGCGCTCCCGGTATACTGCGGGTATCAACAATGAGAGGAGAACTTCTATGGAAACCTTGAAACTGATCGGATTTATTGTCTATTGTCTCGCGGGCTACTGGGCGGTCAACCGCACCATCTACGCCAATTATGTCATGTACGGCGATCTGTCCACCATCTTCATGCGCAAGGTGATCGTTGGCGTACTGGCTGGGCCGGTGTGTATCCCGCTCGCCATTATCAAAACGGTGGCAAACAAGAAAAGTGGTGAATAATCGTCGACATGTACTTTCACACAGCTTATTATATCTATCAGACATAATAAGCTGTGTGAGGCAAGTCACATGCTAAAAATAGCCTTTATGAAGGAGAATATTATGAAGCGAATTACGATGATTTTTTTGACAGTCCTGATGGCGCTGGTATTTTCTGCCTGCGGCACTGGAACGACATCCGGCGCAGCGGATAACACGCTCAGCAAACCGGACGATCCGCTCGAATTGGCAAAGCAGATCGCGGAGACGGAAGTGTTAGGTGACACGCTGGAAAGCGCCTACCAGCAAGGCGTTCCCAGAGCGTTGGATTGGCTGGATCTGTATTTCATGGAGTCATCCGATCCCGGTCCTGAACGCCGTGCCGAGATAGAGGAGCAATACCCCACCACCGAGGAGTTGCTGTACGGCATCAGCGCGGCAGAGGCCAGCGAAGCGGGCTGGTACGATATCTGGCTTGCGGTACACGCGGAACTCTGGCCCAGTGACCAGCAATACTATGATGGGAATAACGGAGGCTACGGTGGTGAACAGGCCGAAGCCCTCAGCGAGTCGAAGCTCCGGTCAATCAATGAGTTCAAAGTCTCTTTGCTTGCCACCCAGTGGATGAACGAAAATAACTACTCACGCTCCAGCGGCTCGAAAATCAACAACACGCGGGTCTTATCCTACTTGGCCTCGATCCAGTACTCTGGTTCTGTAGCGATCGTGACCACCGAGGTAGAGTACTGGATCGGCGGCGGCACTCCGACCGGCTCTGTATACGCCACCGTGACCATTGATATTTACACCGGCGATGTACTGTCGGCGTCGATTGGATAAGACTAGCGTCCTCATGAATTCATCTTCGTCCCAATCATCCTTTTTCATTCGCTGCTTTGTACCTTTCTTTGTTTACACCAGCGCAAAATATGAGCATCGTAAAAACTTGTGATATACTCGCGTTCGTGGTATACTTGTTATCTGTTATCAAAGGAAAGTCCCAGTAGTGTAGTTTCATCGCACCTTGAACAAAGCTATGGATACATACGAGTTGCAAAAACTCGATGCTGGCCCTACTTTTTATAATACGCTCATGGCGGAAGGAGTAAAACTTGCATGAGGTACGCAGCGTGGTATTGTCGTAAAGATTCAGAGAGAGAACGCTTTTATGAAATATTCTTCCGCCTGTGCCAGAAGTACAATGTACGTTGGGCCAGCGCCACGCCGAAAGAAAAGGCTTTTATCGAAGAGGTTACCCGCGTCACTTACGAGAGGGACCGGGCACAGCGGCTTGGTCTGCCTCTGTCAGAAGTTCGGCCTTCCTTTGCGTCATAAAGTTCGTTGACCCACATTTTGACCCATACGGGAAATTTGCAACAAAACGATAGAGCCACCCGACGGGAACGCAGTTCTTCGCTGGTGGCTCTATGCTTTTACCAAAGTATTCTCTTATTGCCTACAGTAGTGCAAAACACAATGATTTCCACGCCGCCGAAAGTTGACCCACATCGGTGCTGGCGGCGGCTCTGACCCACACCGTGACCCACACGCGGAAATGCGCGGACGGAACACATGGAGCAAAGAATTTCCGGCCTCATCCTTTTTGCGGTAAAAATGCCCGCAAAGCCTTATATACCAACGGCTGGAGGTCTTTTTATCACTTGGTAAGGATGAGGTCGGCGGTTCGAATCCGCCCAGCAGCTCCAAAACAAAAACCACCCGACAGGGTGGTTTTTTTGGTAGGCAGCGTGTCCAGATGCCCTGCCCCCAACAAAACAGCACAGCTTCCGCTCCGGAAGCTGTGCTGTTTGTATCGTTGCCCTGTTACCTTGCGCGTTTTTTCTGATAGAGGACAGCGCCGGCCAGGCTGAGGGTGCTCATGAGCAGCAGGGCGCTCCACAGGGGGAGATCACTGCCGTCGGCGGTGTTGGCGCTGGCGGTGGTCCTGACGAAGGTGGCCTGGATGGTGTGGCCGGCGGTGACGTTCCGGAAGGTGTAGCTGGTCACGGCGCCCACGCTCTTGCCGTCGACCTTGACGTCAGCGATGGCGTAGCCCTTGTCGGGGGTGATGGTAAAGGTCTGGTCCTGGCCCCGGCGGACGCTGACGCTGCCGGCGGGGGAGATGGTGCCGCCGGTGCCGGCTGTGGCCCCGATGGTGCTGGTGCTGCTGCCGAAGCCGCCGCCGGTGCTGGTGGGGTTGAAGCGCCAGTGGGCCTTATAGGCCCGGTCGCCGGTGCTGCCCTTCTCAATGGTGACGGTCGTGTTGTTCTCGCCCGTCAGCCCCGTGCCGCTCCAGCCGGTGAAGGTGAAGCCGGGCCGGGTGGGATTCTTCAGGGTGATGGTCTCCGTCTCGACGGTGTAGCTGTCGGGGTTGCCCTCGGCTGCCGTGCCGCCGTCCAGGTCGTAGGTGATGGCGTAGGTGTCCCGCTGCCACACGGGATAGAGGGTCAGCGCCTGATTCTTGTCATAGCTGCCGCCGAAATCGTAGACCTTCTCACCGCCGTCCGCGGCGGCCCAGCCGGTCTGGGTGTAGCCGCTGCGGGTAAACAGCTTGTCGCGGAGGGTGAGGGCGTCGCCATAGAACTTGACGTCCGTCGCCGCGTCGCCCGTGCCGCTGGTGCCGGGCCGATAGGTCACATCCCAGGCCTGGGTGAAGCGCGCATAGGTCTTGCCGGAGAGCTGCGTGCGTATGACATCCCACTGCTTTTTGATTGCAGCTTTTAGAGCGCTGTTTTCATCGTTCGTCAGCGTTTCGCCCGCATAAAAGCGCCGATACAGTTCCTGCATCTCGGGGGAGAGCTGCCATCCCGTAACTTCCACGGCGTCCTGCGCCGAATTCCCGGCAAATACCCTTACATCAAGCGGATAGTATCCGTCGAAGATATCTCCCAGCGTCACAGCCTGCGTATCGTCCGTTACGGTGAGTGAACCGCTGAACATATAAAGGCGACCCACGTTCAGGGCGTCCGCTATCGTAACGCTGACATCGTTCTGGGCGTAGACACCAAAGTCCGATATGCTGTTCAGCGCCAGCGTGCCGCCGCCGAGAATGGAAAGAGTCATCGATCTTCCCCTAACTCCACTCAGGCTTCCGATGGTATTCTTTCCGTCCAGCGTGATAAAGAACGGACTTACCTGTTCAATGTATCTGTTGTTCAGCGTCACGGAGGTCAGCTCTGCATTCTTCAGCTTCAGATTCGGGAAGATATTCTCACCGTACTTGCCGGTCGAATAGATTTTATGACGCTCCGCCTCGTTCAGACGAGAATAGTTGATAAGGTCATCAAAAGTTTCACCCTTCGGTAAAACAAAAGATGCGCTTCCGTCGCCGAAAATATCGGTATAATTGTCCGGCGTGACCTCCACTACATTATCGCCACGCTTCAGAAGCAGACCGAAGCCGCCCCATTGAGCGTAAAGCTTCGAAACATTCGCCGGAACGGCAGCGCCGGGCTTGTAGTAGTTGCCGTTTTCATCTTCCCACCACAGCTGCGCGTCTTCCGAAACGCCCTTCGGTCGGGGCAGCCCCTCGGCAGAGGGAGCTTTGAAGCTCTCGCCCTTTTTCACGATAATGTTGATCCAGTTCTTCTGCTCGCCGGGCATAAATTCACCCGTTAGCAGCTCTACTATTTTCAGGCTGTCGGCGGCGAGACCTGCCGGCAGCTCAAGGACGGGACGGAAACCAATGTCCCGCCCCGGAAGGGTTGGCCTTGCCCAAAATGTAGCCTGTGCAGCGAAGTGTCCACCACGAGATAGATACATTCCCTCGACATTCCCAGTACCTATATCCTGGCCGAAAGAGCGCATTTTATACCAGTTTTTGATATAATCGGCTGACTTCTGATAGATCGTATCCCATTCATTGTCAATTGGTGCAAGACCAGAGCCTTCTCCTTCATTACGGTGATGGTCTCCAACAGATGGGGCGCGGAGCGTATAGTTCACGTTACTCGCTGTATAGGTCTGGCCATAAATCAGGTTCATTTCTGCCAACGTCTCCCGCTGCAAAGAACATTTCACGTTATAGTCCGCAATAAAAAGGCTGTGCTCGTAGGGCTGCTTGGCGGTATCGGTTTCATTTTCCATCGAATAGGCATCCACCGTACCCACATATGTAAACGGCACATAATGCAGCGTTTTGTCCGGCAGCGTCTCGAGCGTTGTGCCGGGCATTTCCACCGCTGACAGATCGAAGTAATATCTGCCGCCGGGGGTAAGGGTGAACTGTTCGTCAGGCTGATTTTCCACCGTCAGCGCAATGTCTGTGAAATTACTTGCGTAATCGGTATGATAATCACCGTTATACTGTTCATTGAATACCTTCAGGGTATAGTCGCCCGGTGCAATGTCAGATGGGATTTTGATTTCAACCGTTCCGTTTTCGGCAGTAGGCTGCGCTACTCTGCCATAATACTGTGCGCCGCTGTTATCCGCAAGGATGACAGAGATATATTCATTTATCCCTGCGGTCGCCCCGGTGTAATGCAGCGTAACGGTATCGCCGGGGTCGCCGCTGACGGTTGTTTCCGTTACGGCAAAATTGCGGTTGCTGTCCTTCAACGTCAGCTTCCATTCGTTTCCAGTGTATTCGGAAATCGGGGTCAAGCCTCCGTCAGGCTTTCCGCCTACGGCGGCAGATGTGAAGAGGACAGAGTTCAGATTTAAGTTAAAAGCGGGACGAGCCGCCCAGACACCGCTCACGACGTAAAGGTACACAGGCCCATCGCCGAAGACCACGCCCGCATAATTGGTAAAGATTGTGTAAGGCGAGCGAAGCCACCACACACCGGCGCTATTGCCATAATTGGCAATACGCGCATTGTCATCGGTAAAACCGTATGCGCTGTTTTCCGCTTCCTCTGCCGAGAGGAAAAATACCTTGTCCCCGTTTAGGATATTTTCAGAGGCGGCAAATGATATGCCACCGGTACCTCTGGTAAATGCTTCATCGCTTTTCGTGGTTGCAAGCACCGCACCCTGCTCGCCGTTGGAAAAACTTCTGCCATAAAAGTCATTGCACCACGTTTTCGCCGTACTGCTTTGCCATGCGTTGCTGTCATTTCCGCTGTTATCAAAATACACGCCTCCGTACCAGCCTGTCCCAAGCAGCGCATCGGAGAGCAGGAAAAGGCCGCTTTCCCCGGTGTTGGTCTGGTCGTCCAAAACCCGCCATTTGATGGGGTTGTTGTATGTGCCGTAGTAGATGTAGCTGTAGCCGTTGTTGGCGTCATAGCCGTGGATGCCGCCGATGCCGTTCTGCATGGCAGAAACAGGGGTGCTGTTCAGCGTGACAGCGCTGCCGGGCGCGGCTGCGGCGAGCAGAATCTGCTCGTCCGCCGCGGTTATGACCGCGGCGTCTACAGGCTCTTCGGCCTGCCCCTTTTCCGCCGGGGCACCGTCAGGCGCATCGCCCTGGTCCTTCTCCGGGGCATCGGCAGCCCCGTTGGCCTGGCCGTCCTTTACTGGTGCGTACTGGCCGCAGCCCTCCGCCGCAGCGCCCTCCGCGCCGCATACGGCGCAGTCCGCGTCCATGGTCTCCGCCGTGCAGGCGGCCTGGCAGCTGCACACCGGCGTCTCTGCCGCTTCCTCCGTGCCGCCCGCGGCAAAGGCCGCCACCGGCAGCAGCGACAGCACCATCACCAGCACCAACAGCCCGCTGAGTAATCGCTTCCTCATCATCGTCGCTCCCTCCATTTTGGTATATGTACCAATATCATACCACAGCCGCCCCAGAATTGCAACACAAGATCGCAGGGGGAGGTGAGCAACATAAGAAAAACCTCGTAACCACCAAGGTTACGAGGTTTTCATCTGGAGGTAAATGGGGACGCGGAAATGAGAAATACCTATTCTGAGAGGCGGTCAAATTGGACTGTCCGCGTACCGTCTGTCCGATTGATTTTGACCTTCCGCAGCAGCGTATATTTGGGAAGTCCCTCTGCGTAGTCTACTCTTTCCTGTGGGAAGAAAGACCGGCAGTAATATGTATCATCGCTTCTGTTGCCAAGAAACAAATACACCGGCGTGTTATTCGCCTTGCCAGAGACCAGATAGTCCGCTTCGATTCGTGAAAATGCCCTTTTCCGCGGATCATATTTGAAATACAGTTGGTCACCATCAAGCATATCTTCGAGATACATAAGGGCTTGGATTCTTGCTTCTATCTCGTGATATTTGGTACTCTTTTTCAGGAAATCTCCTGTAATCGTTCCGGACAAAATGCTTTCATAGATACGTGAACGCTTACCGCTACGGATCTGTTCAATATCGACAAGCTTGTGCAGGCCCGCCAAATGATGCAGGTCATCTTCGGTAAACGCAAGTATGATCCTGGTCAGTTTTCCTTTACGTCCTAAAGTTATCTCGTATACGCAATTCTTCAGCCGCTCTATCGCAAGGGCCGCAGACTGTATATCATCCATCCCTTATGCTCTTTTTCGCTTGATCGATGTAAACAAAAGGAGCCCTGCTGTTTTGGCAGGGCTCCTTCGTTGCATTTTCTTTCGGCCTTTCAGCCTATCCGACTTGAGGTTGTTGCAAAACCCCTCCGAGAACTCCACGGCTCAACGCCATCGGAACGCCAACCGCTTCACCGTTCAGGCAGAAGCTCATGTCTCCTGTCACCCTTAGTATATCCAAAAGTACGCAAAATGGGTAGTGTCATTTCTAACAATGTTAGGATTTTTTTCTGTGCAAATTGTCAACAAAATGATCGTTATTGGGCAAGCACAAAAGGATATCCGGCAAAATATGTACCCATTTGGCAGATTGTTGCGCGCTTCAAAGCAACACAGGAGCTGCCGCAGATATAAAAAACCTCGTAACCACCAAGGTTACGAGGTTTTTTCAGTCTGTCAAAAAACTACCCAAACGCCCCTGTTTCTGCTATAATAGAAGAAACGGGGGTGTTTACATGGA
>CAKTSA010000034.1 GCA_934597585.1 uncultured Oscillospiraceae bacterium | reverse complement strand
TTCTGTCCCCGCGGAAGGACGCGGGGAGAAAAGGAGAAGAACATGAAGAAACTGGTATCTCTTTTCCTGTCGCTGGTGATGGTCGGCGCTGTACTCTGCGGATGCGGAGGCGGCAGCAGCCAGGGCGACGAAGGAAATAACGGCTTGCAGAACGAGCGAAAAACCAACAACGAGATCGTTGTGGCCATCGCTCAGGACCTGGAAGACAGTCTTGACCCCCACGCGTCAGCGGCGGCAGGAACCAGAGAGGTCTTGTTCAACATTTACGAGGGCCTGGTGAAAACCGGCCCCAATGGTGAATTGATCCCCGCGGTAGCCGAAGACTACGCGATCTCGGAGGACGGACTTGTCTACACCTTCACATTGCGTGAGGGCGTGAAGTTCCACAACGGCGAGTCGGTGACGGCGGAGGATGTGGTCTATTCCCTCAACCGCTGCGCCGGCAATTCCGGGGACTCTGCCCTGGTGTCGGCGTTTTCTGCTATCCAGGATCTGAAAGTCGTGGACGAACGCACGGTGAGCTTCCGTCTGGAGCAGCCCGATATGGAGCTGATCTACTTCCTGACGGCGGCCATCATCCCCCAGAGCAGCGAGGGGCAGACCGGCTTTATCCCCGGCACCGGCCCCTTCCAGCTGGTGTCCCGCTCTCCCCAGGAGAATATCGTCATAGAGCGCTTTGACGAGTATTGGGGCACTCCCGCCAAGGTCAGCAAGGTGACCTATCAGATCTATGAGGACTCCACCGCCCTGATGATGGCGCTGAAGGGCGGCAGCGTGGACATCTGCGCCCACCTGACCAGCGCGCAGACCGCCCAGCTGGGCAGCGATTTTGCCATCGAAGAGGGCACCATGAACCTGGTGCAGGCGGTGTACCTCAACAACGCCGAAAAGCCCTTTGACAACGAGAAGGTGCGCCATGCCATGAGCTACGCCATCAACCGCCAGGAGATCATGGACATCATGGCCGACGGTCATGGTGCCGCCGTGGGCAGCAGCATCTATCCCAAGCTGACCAAGTACTTCCTGCCGGAGCTGGTGGACTACTACTCCTACGACCCCGCCAAGGGCAAGGAGCTGCTGGCTGAGGCCGGCTATCCCGATGGCTTTGACATGGTCATCACCGTGTCGTCCAACTATCAGCCCCACATGGACACCGCCGAGGTGGTGGTCCAGCAGCTGGGTGCCATCGGCATCCGGGCCACGGTGCAGCCGGTGGATGCCGCCACCTGGTACAATGACGTGTACGTGGGCCGCCAGTTCCAGGCCACCATCACCGGTCTGGACGCCAAGAACATCACCGCCCGGGCCATGCTGGAGCGCTTTGTCTCCGACAACGGCAAGAACTTCGTCAACTACAATAACCCCGCCTATGACGAGCTGTATGCCAAGGCCCGTGCCAGCGCCGACGACGCGGAGCAGACCGCTCTCTATCAGCAGATGGAGACCATGCTGACCGAGACCGCCGCCAACCTGTATCTGCAGGACATGGCCGATCTGGTGGCCGTCCGCACCGGGCTGACGGGGTATACGTTCTATCCCATCTATGCGCAGGATCTGAGCGTGGTGAGCTGGGAATAACCCATGCAAAATTTTAAGGCCCCCTCTGGGAGGGGCTGTCAGCGAAGCTGACTGGGGGAGAGAATATGAGATTCTGATTCTCTCCCTCCGTCTCGGCTTACGCCGAGCCACCTCCCTCGCAGAGGGAGGCAATTGAGAATATCCCCAACCAACATGAAAGAGATGATGACCATGAAAAACGTCGTGAAAAAGATCGGAATGATGCTTTTGACCATGGTCATCGTCTCTTTCTTTGCGTTTCTGGCGTTTCAGATCATCCCCGGCGACCCCACCATCAAGCTGCTGGGCAGCGACGCCACCGCCGAGGCGGTGGCCGCCCTGCGGGCGGAGCTGGGGCTGGACCGCCCCTTCCTCACCCGCTATTTCGAGTGGGTGGTGAACGCCCTCCACGGGGATTTCGGCACGTCCTATGTGTATTCCATGCCGGTGTCTCAGCTGCTGCACGGCAAGCTGGGCGTCACCGCGCTGTTGACGGCCATCGCCTTTGTGCTGATCGTGGCGGTGTCGCTGCCGGTGGGGCTGTTCGCCGCCGCCCGGAAGGGCGGGTGGCTGGACCGGGCGCTGACGGTGCTGGGCCAGGTGGTCATGGCGGTGCCCCCCTTTGTAGTGGGCATTCTGCTGACGCTGGTGTGCGGACTGGTGCTCCACTGGTTCGACCCCGGCGCGTTCATCTCCCCGGCACAGAGCTTCTGGCGCAGCGTGGGGTATCTGCTGTACCCCGCTATTGCCATCGCCCTGCCCCGCATCGCCATGACGGTGAAGATGCTGAAAAGCTCCATCACCGGCGAGCTGAACAAGGACTACGTCCGCACCGCCTACAGCCGGGGCAACTCTCCCCGGGCCGTGCTGTACCGCCACGTGCTGCGCAACGCTGTGGTGCCCACGGTGGCGTTCCTGGCCATGACGGTGGCGGATATCGTGGCCGGCAGCGTCATCATTGAGCAGGTCTTTGCCATCCCCGGCATCGGCCGTATGCTGCTGACCTCCATCGCCAACCGGGACTTCCCGGTGGTGCAGGCCATTGTGGTGATCCTGGCGCTGTGGGTGGTGCTGGTGAACTGCCTGGCCGACATTCTCAACCAGCGGCTGGATCCCCGGCTGCGGCTGCAGTAAGGAGGGTGCGGATATGCTGCTGCAAAAGAGGAACACCTCCTTCCGCATCGGCGTGACCATCGCCGCCATTATGGCGGCCATGGCGCTGATCGGCTACGTCTGGACCCCCTATGACCCCACCGCCATTGTGGGCAGCCAGAAATTCCTGCCCCCGTCCCTTCACCACCTGTTCGGCACTGACAACTTTGGCCGGGACATCTTCAGCCGGGTGATGGCGGGCGTGGGGACCACCTTTTTTATCTCCCTGTGCACCGTGCTGATCGGCGGCACGGTGGGCACGCTGATCGGCGCCTTTACCGGCTATTTCGGCGGCGTGGTGGACGAGGTACTCATGCGCATCAACGACGCGCTGACCGCCTTTCCCAATATTCTGCTGGCCTTGGTGTTCATCGCCATGCTGGGCTTTGGCAAATACAATGTGATCCTGGCGCTGGGCGTGGCCTTTATTCCCAGCTTTGCCCGAGTGGTACGTGCGGAATTCGCCCGGCACCGGGCCATGAACTATGTCAAATCTGCCCGATTGATGGGAGCCTCCCATCTGCGGATCATCTTCCGGCACATCCTGCCCAATACCTGGGGCGTGCTGCTGCCGGCGCTGGTCATCGGGTTCAATAACGCCGTGCTGGCGGAGGCCAGCATGAGCTATCTGGGCATCGGCGTGTCCGCCCCGGACGTGTCGTTGGGCTACATGCTGTCGGAGTCCCAGAGCTATATGATAACGGCCCCCTGGTACGTGCTGTGTACCGGTGCGGTCATCGTGCTGCTGATTCTGGGCGTCAGCATGATGGGCGAGGGCCTGCGGAAGGAGGCGTGACCATGCTGGAGATCAAAGACCTGCGTGTCCGCTTTCACGACGCGGACCACAACGCCGTGGACGGCATCAGCCTGACGGTGGCCGACGGCCAGATCATGGGGCTGGTGGGCGAGAGCGGCAGCGGCAAGACCGTCACCGCCATGGTGGTGTCCGGCCTGATGCCCCAGCGGAAGGCGGACGTCTCCGGCCAGGTGCTGCTGGACGGTAAGGATCTGCTGGCCCTATCTCCGGCGGACATGCGCAAACGGCAGGGCTGCGCCATCTCCGTGGTGTTCCAGGAGCCCATGAGCGCCATGGACCCCGTCATGCGCATCGGCCCCCAGGTGGAGGAGGCCCTGCGGGTCCATACAAAGCTCTCTGCTCAGGAGCGGCGGGAGCGGGCCCTGCAGGCGCTGCGGGACGCGGATCTGCCGGACGCCGAGGCGGTGTATGACAAGTACCCCCACCAGATGTCCGGCGGCATGCTGCAGCGGGCCATGATCGCCGCGGCCATCATCTCCCGCCCCAAGCTGCTGCTGGCGGACGAGCCCACCACGGCGCTGGATGTGACCATCCAGGCCCAGATCCTGGAGCTGCTGCTGCGGCTGAACCGGGAAATGGGCATGTCCATCCTGTTTATCTCCCACAACCTGAACGTGGTGCGCAAGCTGTGCAGTCATGTGGCGGTGATGGAAAAAGGCCGCATCGTGGAGACCGGCGCAACGCAGCAGGTGTTCCACGACCCCCAGGCGGATTACACCAAGCGGCTCATCGCCGCCATTCCCACGAGGAAGAAGCTATGTTAGAGACAGTTTTGGAGGTCAAGGACCTGAATGTGTGGTACCGCGGCGGCACCGCCCTGCGCAAGCAGCGCCATCAGGTGCTCCACGACGTGAGCTTTACCCTGTACCGGGGCGAGATCCTGGGGCTGGTGGGCGAGAGCGGCAGCGGCAAATCCACCCTGGCCCGGGCGGTGCTGGGCATGGAAAAGGACGTGACCGGTACGGTGACGCACCATACCAAGCGGCCCCAGATGGTCTTTCAGGACCCGGCGGGCAGCCTGAACCCCGCCTTTACCGTGGCCCAGACACTGGCCGAGCCCCTGCATATCTACGGCAAGTACGACAGAGCCGGCATCGAGAGCCGGGTGCGGGACACCATGGCGCTGGTGGGTCTGGACGAGAGCTATTATGACCGCTATCCCCATCAGCTCTCCGGCGGACAGAAGCAGCGGGTGTGCATCGGCGCGGCACTGATCCAGAAGCCGGGGCTGATCATCGCCGATGAGGCGGTGTCCGCCCTGGATGTGACCATCCAGGCCCAGATCCTGCAGCTGATCGCCCGACTGCGGCGGGAGTTCGGCATCTCCTACCTGTTTATCTCCCACGACCTGAACGTGGTATACGAGATCTGCGACCGGTGCCTGGTGCTGAAGGACGGCCGCATCGTGGAGCAGGGGCCGGTGGATGAGGTGTATGACCACCCCCAGGCGGACTATACGAGACAATTATTAAAAGCAGCGGAGTGATATAGTATGACAGACGAAAGAAGACAGCAATTACTGAACCTGGCCCTGGACAGCGAGCCCTTTGACGTCCATAACCACGTAAAGATCGTGGCGGTGGACGACGGCTGGGCTCAGGTGGAGGTGGAGATCCACCCCGAGACACTGAACCGCTGGGGCATCCCCCACGGCGGCATCCTGTTTACCCTGTCGGACGTGGCCTGCGGCATGGCCATTCTGACCACGAGGATGGAGGCCTGCGTCACCGTCAGCGGCACCATCGACTGCGTCAACGCCGGGCCCTCCTCCGGCAAGCTCATCGCCACGGGACGGGTGCAGAAGGCGGGCGGCAAGCTGGTCTTCTGCGATTCCGAGATCCGCGACGAGACCGGCAAGCTCATCACCACCGGCCACACGGTGATGTACTTCACCGGCAAGCAGCTGGCGTGAGGGCCTTTGCCCGGGAAAACCGGGGCTATCTGTGGTGGCTGGCGGGACTGGCGGCGTTTTTCGCCGTCTATTTCCCCCTGCGCACCTGCCGCACCGCCATGAACTGGCTGTGCGGCCATGTCATTTTGCCCCTGGAGCAGGCCCTGGGCCGCCTGTGCGGCCTGACCGCCGTCTCCGTGGCGGAGGTGCTGATCCTGACGGGCATCTATGCCGTTCTCTTCTGGCTGGCGTGGCAGGTACGGTGCCTCATCACCCGGCCGGGACGGGGGAAGCGGCTCCTGCGCATGGCGCTGACGGCGGTGAATGCGACACTCAGCGTCTATGCGGGCTTCTGTCTGCTGTGGGGCGTGTTCTACGGGGCCGACAGCTTTCAGGACAAGTCCGGCCTTCAGGCACGGGGCGGCACTGTGGAGGAGCTGACGGCGCTGACGGAGCGCTTTGCCGACCAGGTGTCCGCTCTCAGTGATGCGGTGCCGCGGGACGGCTTTGGCCGCTTCGCTGTGCCCCGCGCCAAGATATTTGACGACGCCCTGACCGCCTATGACGGCATTCTGGCGGAGTTCGACTTTCTGCAGCGGCCCGCCGTGGCCCCCAAGGCCTTTGTGTCCTCCCAGGGCATGAGCTATCTGGACTTCAGCGGCTTTTACTTTCCCTTTACCGGCGAGGCCAATCTGAACGACGAGAGCCCCGCCTGCTATCTCCCCGCCAACATCTGCCACGAGCTGGCCCACCAGCAGGGCATCGCCGCCGAGCAGGAGTGCAACTTTGTGGCCATCCTGGCCGCCACCGGCCATGAAAGCGCCGCCTATCGCTACTCCGGCTATCTCATGGGCTATGTCCACCTGGCCAACGCCCTGTACCGCACCGACCACGACGCCTGGCAGGCCATCCGCGACAGCCTGCCGGACGGCGTCCGGGCCGATCTGGCCTGGAACAGCGCCTACTGGGCGCAGTTCGACGGCCCGGTGAACATCGCCGCCACCAAGGTGTACGACGGCTTTCTGAAATCCAACGGCCTGACAGACGGCGTGCAGAACTACGGCACTGTAGTGGATCTGCTGCTGGCGTATTACTACGAATGAAAGGAGCCTGACCATGGCCAATCCCCAATATGACAGCATGCTCTCTGTGGCGCGGCAGCGGCTGATGGGCCGCGATCCGGAGCGTATCGCCCGCCGTGCCGCCGTTATCTGGCGGGACGGCGGCTTTATCGTCCCCACCCTGGGCCGGACCGTCACCGTCACGCCGCCGGACTGCACCCCCCGGCCGGAGCTGGACATGTGGCACGCCCTGACGCTGCTGCACTATCTGGATCTGGCGGACGGCACGCCCCTGACGGGCCGCATGATGGCCTTTGGCCAGTATCCCGACGGCATGGTGCGGGGCGGCGGCTTTGACCGGCGGGTGGAGGAGGTCGTCCGCCGCCGGCTGGGACTGCTGTCCCTGCCGGAGCTGCGCCGCCGCTGCCTTGCCCTGGGGGCGCAGCTGGAGCCCTCCAACGCCGATGTGTGCGCCCGGTTCCCCTTCCTGCCCCGGTATCCCCTGTGGCTGCGGCTGTGGCTGGCGGACGAGGAGTTTCCCGCCTCGGGCCGCCTGTTTGTGGACGAGGCCGCCGCCCACTACCTGACCATCGAGGACGCTGTGACCGTAGGCGACCTGCTGCTGGAGCTGCTGACCGGCGGCCCCACGCCCCGATAAACCGCAAAAGGCGATGCCCGCCGGGGCATCGCCTTTTTGCTTGCTTTTCCTGAAACTGCCGCACCCTCATCACTCCGCCTGTTCCAGCGCCGCAAAGTGGGCACGCGTCAGATCCATGAACAGTGCCATGGCGGGGGTGACCCACTTGTTCTTGTGGTGGGAACACACGGCGGTGATCCGCTCCCGGGAGAAGTCGCTGTCCACTGCCTGCAGCGTGCCGTCAGACAGCTGACGCTCCACGGCGAACCGGGGCAGCAGGGCGATGCTCAGATCGCCGGCCACGCAGCTTTTCACCGTCTCTGTGTTGCCCAGCTCGATGACTGTCTCCAGCGTGATACGCCGTTGGGACAGCCAGCGGTCCATGATCCGCTGATAGATGCCGTTTCTGTCGTTGGTGATCAGAGGGATGGGCTGGCGGCTGTCCGCGGCCCGGAAGGCCCCGGCGTCATAGTGCCGCTGGGGCGCGGACACCAGCGTGATGGGAAATTCCGCCAGGGGCTGCACCGTCACGGTGCCGCCGTAGCCGCCCACGTCGTAGTGGACGCTCAGGTCCACCGTCCCCCGCAGCACCTCGTCCCGGATACGGTAGCAATTCTCGCACCGGATGGACAGCTTCACGCCGGGTGCCTCCTTCCGGAACCGCTTCAGGACCGGCTGCAGCTGATAGGTCAGCAGCGTGCCCGACAGCTGGGCGGACGCCTTTCCAAAATTGGACAGCCGCTCCACCGACTGCAGCACCGCATCCACATAGGGCGCCATGTCCCGCCCCGCCTGGGTGACGGCCATCCGCCGCCCGATCTTTTCAAACAGCTGCACCTGCAGCTCGCGCTCCAGCTGCTGCATCTGAAAGGTGATGGTGGACTGGGTGTAGTTCAGCCGCTGCGCCGCCTCGGCAAAGCTGCCGCACTGCAGGATCGTCTGAAAGGTCACCAGATATTTCAGTTCCATACGCACGCCAACAATTCGATTACATCGAATCCTTTCTTTTTATCTTTCAATTTGATTGCACTGTTTCTTTCTGCTATTATAGCAGAGAGGACATCTGTCCGCAGCAAAAATATCCCCTTCCGGAGGTTTTTCAGATGAAAACGCGAGAAAACAGCCGTCTGTCTGGTGTACGCCACGGGCGGCGGCATCCGGTCCAATTACGGTCTGCTGCGCGGCGCCATCGCCGCCAGCAGCGGCGTGGACTATGCCGGCGTCAGCTTTGTGCTGGCGGCGGCCCAGCTGGCCTTTGGCATCATGCAGCCGGTGTTCGGCGCGGCGGCGCTGAAGACCTCCAACGTGTCCGTACTGCTGTGCGGTGCAGCCATGGCCCTGCTGGGTCTGGCGCTGACGCCCCTGTGCCGCGGTCTGCTGGCCCTGCTGCTGTGCTTCGGCATTCTGATGCCCGCGGGGCTGGGGGCCTTCTCCTTCGGCCTGATCATGGGCGCGGTCACGCCGCTGCTGGGAGAAAAGCGGGCTGCCGCCGTGTCCGGCGTCATCAACGCCAGCAGCGGTCTGGGCAGCATCCTGCTGGCGCTGGTGCTGCGGGGCACGCTGGATGGCTTTGGCCTGTGGGGTGCCATTATCGCCTTGTGCCTGCCGCTGGTGTGTCTGGCCCCGATCCTTCTGCTGCTGCGAAAGGCCGACGCCCGGCAATCGGAAAGCAGGCCTCCCCTGCTGCGGCCATTGCTGAAATCGGCCTTCCGTGACCGCTCCTATCTGCTGCTGTCCCTGGCCTTTTTCACCTGCGGGTTCCACATGGCCATCATCGAGACCCACCTCTATACCCAGTTCACCTCCTATGGCTTCACGGAACAGAGCGTTACCTACGCCTTTTCCATTTACGGCATTGCCACCATGGCGGGCAGCGTCGTATCCGGCTGGCTGGGCAGCCGTTTCCCCATGAAAAATGTGCTGGGCGGCTTCTACGCCTCCCGCACCCTCTGGATCGTGGGCTTTTTGTTGCTGCCCAGGTCGCTGGCGACCATGTACGCCTTCGCCATCCTGCTGGGCTTCACCGGGATGGCCACCGTGCCGCCCACCTCCGGTCTGATCGGGCGGCGGTTCGGCCCGGCGGCGCTGGGCACGCTGTTCGGCGTGGCGTTTCTGTTCCACCAGTTGGGCAGCTTCGTCAGCGCGTGGATCGGCGGACTGACGGTGGCCGCCACCGGCGGCTACACCCTGATCTGGTGCATCGACGCCGCCCTGTGCCTTCTGGCGGCGGCATGTGCCTTCCGGGTCAGGATCCCCGCCGCGCAGCGGCAGATATGACCTCCGCATATCAGGAAAGCCCCCGCGGCCGCGGGGGCTTTCTTTTTGTGCCAATTGTACCAACGCGCAGAAAGGAGATATTTTACAAGCGCTTTTTCTGTCGCCTTTCATCAGCGGTAGATCACTGTGACCCAGGGGTACTTCGCCTGAAGGTCACTGCGCGGATTTGTCATGTTCCGCTCTCTTCTGCGGCCGGACTCCACGTGCGCAGCTGCACTGCATGCGCGGTCTGTGTTGATTTATTCATATGTCTGTGGTACCATCGATGCACAGGGACAGGCGCAGTCCTGGCGGGAAAATGTGTTGCTGCGTCAGATCCCTTGGCAATACTCTCGCCGGAAAGCTTCTGGGCGGCATGGGGAAAACCGTGCCGGAGCAGAAATCCGGCTGAAAACACGCTTGCTCATATGACAAGCCGGTAAAGGAGGCACCCCATGTCACAGGTCACCAAGCGGGCGCTGGAGGCGTCACTGAAAAAGCTGCTGCTGGAGAAGCCGCTGCACAAGATCACCGTCAGCGACATCACCGACGACTGCGGCATCAACCGCATGACCTTCTACTACCACTTCAAGGACATCTATGATCTGGTGGAGTGGAGCTGCCAGGAGGACGCCAGCCGCGCCCTGGCGGGCAAGAAAACCTATGAGACATGGCAGCAGGGGCTGCTGCAGATCTTCGAGGCGGTGCAGGAGAATAAACCCTTCATTCTGAACGTCTACCGCTCCGTCAGCCGGGAGCAGGTGGAGAACTATCTCTACAAGCTGACCTATGACCTACTGGAGGGCGTGGTGGAGGAGCAGGCCCGGGGGATGTCCGTGCGCCCGGAGGACAAGGCCTTCATCGCCACGCTGTATAAGTATATGTTCGTGGGGCTGATGCTGGACTGGGTGAAAAGCGACATGAAGGGCGACCCGCAGGTCATCGTGGAGCGGCTGGAGCAGGTGATCCACGGCAGCATCCGCGCCGCGCTGGAGCGCCTGCGCACCGACAAGCCTTTATCAAACGAGGACGAATGATAAAAAACTGAACACCTTGCGTCCCGGTGATAAAAAACTTATCACCGGGATTTTTCTGTTTATTGAAGATTTTCCGGGCAGGATGTATGCTTTCCTCATCAAGAAGAAAACATAAAGCAACGAGCTTACAGGAGGTTTTACTATGTATTATTCCAGTGGTAATTATGAAGCGTTTGCCCGCCCCAAGAAGCCGGAGGGTGTGGATCAGAAATCCGCCTATATCGTGGGCAGCGGCCTAGCGGCCCTGACCGCCGCCTGCTATCTGGTGCGTGACGGCCAGATGAAGGGCGAGCACGTCCACATTCTGGAGAAGGGCAATCTCCCCGGCGGCGCCTGCGACGGCTATAAGTTCGAGAATCTGGGCTACGTCATGCGTGGCGGCCGTGAGATGGACAACCATTTCGAGGTCATGTGGGATCTGTTCCGCTCCATCCCCTCCATCGAGACGGAGGGCGTCAGCGTTCTGGACGAGTATTACTGGCTCAACAAGGAGGACCCCAACTACTCCCTGTGCCGCGCCACCGTCAACCGTGGGCAGGACGCCCACACCGACGGCAAGTTCGATATCTCCGACAAGGGCGCCATGGAGATCATGAAGCTGTTCTTCACCCCCAACGAGGACCTGCAGGACAAGAAGATCACCGATTTCTTCGATGACGAGGTGCTGAGCTCCAACTTCTGGCTGTACTGGCGCACCATGTTCGCCTTTGAGAACTGGCACAGCGCGCTGGAGATGAAGCTGTATATCCAGCGGTATATCCACCACATCGGCGGACTGCCCGACTTTACCGCTCTGCGCTTCACCAAGTATAACCAGTATGAGTCCATGATCCTGCCTATGGTGAAGTATCTGGAGAGCCACAACGTCCAGTTCCACTACGGCGTGCAGGTGACAAACGTGGAGTTCGACTGCTCCGACCCGAAGCACAAGCTGGCCAAGCGCATCGACATTATCGAGAACGGCGAGGCCGGCGGTATCGACCTGACGGAAAACGATCTGGTGTTCATCACCAACGGCGGCTGCGTGGAGAACTCCTCCATGGGCAGTCAGGACAAGCCCGCCGCTTACAACACTGAATTGAAGGAGGGCGGCGGCTGGGATATGTGGCGTAAGATCGCCGCCCAGGATCCCGCCTTCGGCCATCCCGACAAGTTCTGCCACGATCCCGAGCAGACCAATTGGATGAGCGCCACCGTGGAGACGCTGGATCAGAAGATCATCCCCTATATCAAGAACATCTGCAAGCGGGATCCCTTTACCGGCCATGTGGTCACCGGCGGCATCGTCACCGTGAAGGACTCCAGCTGGCTCATGAGCTGGACCATCAACCGCCAGCCCCAGTTCCGGGATCAGCCCAAGGATCACTGCCTGGTGTGGGTGTACTCCCTGTTCACCGACAAGCCCGGCGATTTCATCAAAAAGCCCATGCGCATGTGCTCCGGCAAGGAGATCTGCATGGAGTGGCTGTACCACATCGGCGTGCCGGAGGATCAGATCGCTGATCTGGCGGAGAACAGCGCCAACACCGTGCCGGTCATGATGCCGTATATCGACGCATTCTTCATGCCCCGCGCCTATGGCGACCGGCCCAACGTGGTGCCCGACGGCAGCGTGAACTTCGCCTTCCTGGGCCAGTTTGCCGAGACGCCCCGGGACACCATCTTCACCACCGAGTATTCCATGCGCACCGGCATGGAGGCCGTCTACACCCTGCTGAACGTGGACCGCGGCGTGCCGGAGGTCTGGGGCAGCGTGTATGACGTCCGCGACCTGCTGAACGCCACCGTGAAGCTGCGGGACGGCAAGAAGGCCACCGACATGGACATGGGCCTGGTGGAGAAAATGGCCGTCAAAAAGCTGCTGGGCAAGATCGAGGGTACCGACATCGAAAAGCTGCTGAAGGAATATCACGTGATTTGATCCGTCGGCAGCACGTCCTATCGCAATCAGCGCAACAAAGCAGCCGCCCGGAGTATTCCGAGCGGCTGCTTTTATTGTCAAAAGGGGCTATGCCGTTTTGGGGGCGGGGTGTAACGAACCCAGGAAAAGCTTGATGCCATGCGGTTTTCACCGCATGGCATCTAAAGCTTGTTTGCAAACTTGTACCTACCCGCAGGTTTTGTTGTTTATAAATCAACGCTTTTTGTCTTGCTTTTCCGGTGACGTAGCCGCACCCTCTAGCAGATCTGTCACGACCTGATTGAGCTGTGCAGCGTTTTTGGAGGTAATAACAGGGACACCAGTTTGGCTTTCGATGGCTTTCCGTGCATCACCAGCTACCTTGCCTCCAGCACGCGCCACATCAATGTTTTCCGAAAATGACTCCGGAGATTTCTGCTTGGATATCTCCGTGGTGGTTGCCTCCGCCAGCATATTCAGCACCAACTCCAGCGTGGTCATGTTGTCACGAAGGTTTTCTTTCTTCAGACCCTTGAAATTCTTATATTGTCGGGTGGACATTCCCGACCATGCACGGGAGATCTCGTCGGTAAGTATTGCGTACTCCACACCCTTCTGCACGCCACGAGCATCCCATTCATCCGTCAGCTCCTTGCGAACTTGGATAGCTTGCAGTCGCTGATTGATCCACTCGCGGGTATAGCCCTTCTTGAGGTATGTCTCCAGTGCCCGTTCAATGGTCAACTCCGGATCAATGGTTTCCTCGATACGCTCTCTGCCGACCTGCGCCAGCCACAGCTTGAATGGTTCTGCTTTGGGCGAGGGAATAGACTGGATGATACGGAGAAGCTGCTCGGTGTCGGCTACGTCGGTCAAACGTTTCCGCCCATCCGAGGCAGTCATTTTCAACTGCTTACAATTTGTAAGCAGTTGGCCTGCGCCCTCGTTATTCAGCCGCTTCTTTAAAACTGCCCAATATGTACTGGCATGACGGGCATCTGGCTGATCCGTCAGAACTGCAACGACATCTACAACGGAAAAGTACCATTCTTCCTTTTCTTCATCCCATGCGGTGCGGATACGCTTATCCTCAAAAAGCTGGATTTTATCGTTCTGTGACATAATTGTCCTCTCCATCTAATTTAATCAAGTATTGTGATGTTACTGTTCAGCTTAAGGATTGTTGTGCAAGTGGCGCTTGCACAACATATACTATCATAACTTGCCTTCTGCTACAATGCCTTATATAATCTCTGTTCTTGGTTCTTGATGACCTACCCTTGCAATTTTTCGGTTTTCTCAATCCCGCTTTTCAGCCGGACCAGTATTTCATCTTTGGACAATATCCTGACTGACTCTACCAACGCACGAATTTGGTATTCGTCCCATTCAGTAATGGCTGTACCGGCCTGTCCCAGAGTATCTGTGGCCTGTTCCATGTGGCTGGTCAGTTCTGCATCTTCTGTTTGCTGTTGCTTCAGCTCGGCGCGTTTGGCCTTCAGCTCTGCCTGCTGGGAAAGGATCGTCTTGAATCGTTCCATGTAGTCGGTACTATTGCCGGAGGCTACAGTGATGAAGGCGATGTCAAATTCTTGCGCCAGCATTTCCAGTTGATGGTCAATCTCTGCGATGGTAAGTTCTCCGCTTCGGCTGGGATGTATCACCACCTGTAGATTTTCTGTGACCTGTCGCACCAGTGCGGGCTTCTCAGACATTATGCTGTTGATTGCCCGCAGGATGGCCTGCTGGAGCTGCTGTTCATCCACGGAGGGTGAGGTATGGCAGTATTTCTTGCCGTAGTCGATACGGCTGACACAGCGCCAAACGATGTGCTTCTTTCCCTTGTTGACCCATGTGCAGCGGCGGTAGCGTGTACCACATTCACCGCAGAACACACGCTCCGACAGAGCGTACATGGGCATATAGCTGCTTCTGCCGCTGGGGGTACTTTTCTCTGTGGTACCCTTTATTGCGGTACGACGAGCCAACTCTGTCTGAGCAGCGTCGTATGTCTTGCGGTCTATGATCGCTTCATGATTATTTTGCACCAGATACATAGGTCGCTGTCCTGTGTTGCGGATGGCCTTGTGGCTGAGGCAGTCCTGTCGAAATGTCTTTTGCATCAGGACGTCACCTACATATTTCTCATTGGAGAGGATGCCGCGTACTGCTGAATGTCCCCATGTCGTTCCTCCACGGATGTTGGGAATATGCTGTGCCTCCAAGTATCTGCAAATCATAGGGAGACTGTCTCCCCGGAGGTAGCGGGCATATATTTCTTTTACCACTTCGGCCTGTTCCGGAATGATCTGCGGCTTACCGTCCGGCCCTTTTTCATAGGCGTACAGATTGTAGTAGTTAATGGTGGCTTCACCACGCTGCATAGCGTAGCGCTTGCCTGCCTGAATATTGCCGGAGATGGACTCGCTCTCCGCCTGCGCGAAGGCCCCCATCATGGTCAGCATCAGTTCTGTGGACTCGTCCATGGAATTGATGTTTTCTTTTTCAAAGTAGACTGCGATGCCCTGTGCTTTCAGCATTCGGACATAATTGAGGCAGTCCACGGTATTGCGGGCGAAGCGGGAGACAGACTTGGTGAGGATCAGGTCGATCTTGCCCTGTTTACACCATTTCATCATCCGCATGAAGTCTGCCCGCTTCTTGACCGATGTGCCGGTGGTACCTTCATCCGCGAAAATGTCGGCCATCGTCCACGACTTGTTCTCCATGATCTTATCGGTATAGTAATTTTTCTGCGCCTCGTAGCTGTTGAGCTGATCCTCCTCTTTGGTGGATACCCGGCAGTAGGCCGCCACCCGGAGCTGCCGCTGCTCGGTAGGTTCTGTGTTCTTTGGCGCTGCGGGTATCACGATCACCTTCGGCTTGTTCTCTCCCACGTTCACTGGCTCCTCTCGATGATCTGGCCGTTTTTCAGCAACAGGCTGGCCTGCCCCTTTTTGACATAGATCTGTGACACGGTACTTTTCAGCAATTCGGCATCGATCTCTGCCATTGGTACGGCGGCGATGAACAGATGCCGCAGTCGTTGGCTTTCGTACTCGCTGCTGCCGATGACGTTATATTGCATTCCTGCCAGCCGCAGGGCGAGCTCTTTAGCGTTGTTCTCATCCACCGGGATGGTGGTGAGTGCTGTGGAAAATCGCCGCTCCATTTCGGCCAGTTCACCACGGTTGACTGCCTGTGGCTGCGGCTTGATTTGCTCCGGCGCTGCCGCGAGATAGTTCAGCAGGGACAGCACCTGCGATTCCACCGCCTCGCTGGGCCTACCGTTGCACAGGCGGCGCAGCGTCTTTTGCACTTCGGTGATCTGCACTACAGGCTTGCGCTCTGACCGGCGCTGGGTGGCTTTCTGTAGCTGCTCTGGGGAGAGGATAGCGGGAAAACGCTCCGTACCAGCGTAGCGGTTGTCCTCCAGAATACGGGCCACCATATTCTTGTTCCAGGGCTTGTCCGCATCGTAGGGTGGGCCTTTTTCTTTCAGGTGGTCAGTAATGTCGTTGAAGGATGCCCCCGCCAGATAGCGGGTATAGATGCCCTGCACCGCCTGTGCCTCCTGCGGATGAACGACTATCTCGCCCATGACCATCTTGTACCCGAAGGGCAGCTTTCTGTTGCCCATTACCGCACCGTCCTTTCTATGCTCTCCCGCAGCTCCAGCCCATTTTTTAGGCGAAACCGCAGGCTGGTGTTGCTCTCGATGATGACCTTGTCAATAAGCTGACCGAACAGCTCCCCGTCAAAATCACGCAGCGTTTCAGGCCCTCCTTTTAGGATGGTGATAAGCTCCTGGGTGCAGGGGATGGTATCATCACCGTCTTGGTTGAGGATCCTGCTTTTGGCTTGCTTGACGGCGCGGAGCTGTTCGGTCAGCTTATTGCTCTTGGATATGAAAATGTCAGGATCAACGCAGCCGCTTTCTCTCAGAGTGGCCAGCAGTTGATTCTGAC
>CAKTSA010000033.1 GCA_934597585.1 uncultured Oscillospiraceae bacterium | reverse complement strand
GCCTTCCATGTAAACACCCCCCTTTCTTCTATTATAGCAGAAACAGGGGCGTTTGGGTAGTTTTTTGACAGACTGAAAAGAAGTCCGTTTGGAACGGACTTCTTTTTTATGCTTCCTCCGGGCTGACCGGGGGCTTTTCTGTTTTCTTCACCACCTGCTTCAGGTAGCGGACGAACTCCTGCGCGATGGGGTCCGGCTGGCCGCCCCGGGGCGTGGCCACCCCCAGCTCACGGTACTGGCGGGGCTCCAGCGGCAGCGTCACCACGTTCTGCGCCGCGTAGTAATCCAGCTCCAGCTGGGGCATGATGGTGACGCCCAGCCCGGCGGCCACCGCCGCCAGCACCGAGCGGTTGCCCATCCGGTCGTCGGTATAGGCCACGTCGATGTGGTGCTTTTTGAATATCCGGGGGATATCCACATTCTGTCCGTAGTCCGGCATGATGACGGCCTCTCCGCTGAAGCGCTCCAGGGGGACGGAATCCCCCTTGATGCTGCCCAGGGGGAACACACCCCGGAAGAGGTCCTTGAACACGCTGACCCAGCCCAGCTCCTTGCTGGTCCACGCCCGGTCGGTGACCGCCAGGTCCACGCTGCCGTCCTTCATCCAGTTGTTGATGACCAGCGGCGACTCTGACACCACGCTGACCCGGACGTGGGGATACTCCGCCCGCAGCCGGGCAATGGCCTCCGGCAGCCACCGCTGGGACACGGTGTCCACCGCAGCGATCCGCAGGGTGCTGCTCTGGGCCTGCTTGCAGCCGCGGATGGCGGCGTCCAGCGAATCGTAGCTGCGGAGGAAGCGGCGGATCTCCGGCATCAGCTGGCGTCCGCTCTCGCTGAGGCGCACGCCGCTGTGGCTGCGGTCCAGCAGGCACAGGCCGATCTCATCCTCCAGACTGTTCATCATATAGGTCAGCCCCGCCTGGGAATAGCCCAGCTGCTCCGCGGCGCGGGTCATGCTGCCCGCCTCTACGATAGCGGCCAGCGCCACCAGCTTCTGCACGTCCATTGGTCATCCGCTCCTTTTGTGTGGCTCATAGGATTTTCTTATGAGCTATCATATTTCCCCGTTTCACAAATGTCAAGAAAAAAGTTACAGTAAATAGCAGCAGCGAGACCCTATACCACCTCTCTTCTCTTTGGCAGGGGCGGACGCACCGCCCCTGCCATGCGGAAGAACAGGAAAAATGAGGAGAAGAAACTATGTTGAACGATACCGCCATGAAGCTGGGCAGCAACAGCTCCTGCATCCGTGAGATCTTTGAATTCAGCCTGCGGCAGAAGGCCGTTGTGGGTGCGGAAAGCGTCTATGATTACAGTCTGGGCAACCCCAGCATCCCCGCACCCCCTGAAGTGGCCGACGCCATCCGGGACATTCTGGCCACCGAGGACAGCATTCAGGTCCATGGCTACACCAGCGCGGTGGGCTATGACGGCGTCCGTAAGGCCGTGGCTGAGGATCTGACGGAGCGCAGCGGCATGACCATCCGCCCGGAGAACCTGTTCTTCACCTGCGGCGCGGCGCCCGCCCTGATGGCGGTGCTGCGTGCCCTGCATATCGACAGCGAGACCGAGATCATCGCCATCGCGCCCTTCTTCCCGGAGTACCGGCCCTTTACCCAGTCCTCCGGCAGCCGCCTTGTGGTGGTGGAGGCGGACACCAAGGCGTTCCAGATCGACCTGGACGGCGTGGAAAAGGCCATCACCGGCCACACCCAGGCCGTTATCATCAACTCCCCCAATAACCCCTCCGGCGTGGTGTATACCGCCGAGACACTGAAAAAGCTGGCGGCCATCCTGACGAAGAAGTCTCAGGAGGTCGGCCACCCCATCTATATCATCTCCGACGAGCCCTACCGTGAGCTGGTCTACGGTGGCGTGGAGGTCCCCTTTATCCCCGCCATCTACCCCAACACGGTGATCTGCTACTCCTACTCCAAGAGCCTGAGCCTGCCCGGCGAGCGTATCGGCTACGTCTGTGTGCCGGACTGCGCCGAACAGTCGGCGGAGCTGTACACCTGCGTCAAGGGTGCGGCCCGTATGGACGCCCACACCTGCGCCCCCAGCCTGATCCAGCGTGTCATCGCCCGGTGTGCCAAGCTGCGGCCCGACCTGCGCAGCTACGATGAGAACCGCACCCTGCTGTACGAGGCCCTGACCTCCTACGGCTACGAGTGTGCCAAGCCGGACGGCGCTTTCTACCTGTTCGTCAAAGCGCCCGGCGGCGACGCCGAAGCCTTCTCCCAGCGGGCCAAGAAGGAGAATCTGCTGGTGGTCCCCTCCGACGACTTCGGCGTGAAGGGCTACTTCCGCCTGTCCTACTGCGTCAGCAACGACATGATCCGCCGCAGCCTGCCGGCGTTCCAAAAGCTGATCGAAACGAAGTAAGAGAGGAGACTGCCAATGAAGAAAACCAATCGCTGGCTCTATGCCATCGTGGGCTGCGCTGTGCTGCTGCTGTCGGGCCTTGTGTACGCGTGGAGCGTGCTGTCCGGCCCCATCGCGGCGGAATTCCCCCAGTGGAGCGCCGCCCAGCTGTCCCTGACCTTCACCATCGTCATGAGCTTTTTCTGCCTGGGCGGTCTGGTGGGGGGCCTGCTGTCCGGCAAGGTCAGCCAGAAGGTGTACCTGTGGGTGTCCGCGGCGCTGTTTCTGGCGGGTTTCCTGCTGACGGCCAACATCCAGTCGATCCTGATGCTGTACATCGGCTTCGGCGTCATCTGCGGCTTCGCGTCGGGTCTTTCCTACAACGCCGTGCTGGGCACGGTGGGCAAGTGGTTTCCCGACAAGGCCGGACTGGTCTCCGGCATCCTGCTGATGGGCTTCGGCCTCAGCAGCTTTCTGGTGGGCAAGCTCTATCAGACCTTCACCCCGGACACCGTGGGCGCGTGGCGGCACAGCTTCGTGGTGCTGGGCATCATTGCGGCGGTGGTCATGGCCGTGGGCGGCTTCCTGCTGGAAAAGCCCAGCGCTGATTTTGTCCCTCCCGCCGCTGCCCAGAGCAAGAAAAAGTATGTGAACCCCGTGGCGGCGGAGCTGGATACCGTTTCCATGCTGAAAACGCCCTCCATGTGGCTGTTTTACCTGTGGGCCATCCTGCTGAGCGCCGCCGGACTGGTGCTGGTGTCTCAAGCCAGCGGCATCGCCCGTGAGATCGGCATCGGCATCTCCGCCGGCACCATCGCCACGGTGGTGGGCCTGATCTCCATTTTCAACGGCATCGGCCGCGTGATCTTCGGCGGCATGTTCGACAAGGCGGGCCGCAGCCGCACCATGCAGACAGTGAACGCCCTGTTTCTGGTGACCGCTGCCATACTGGTGGCGGCGCTGAAGCTGGGCAGCTTCCCGGTGCTGGTGGCGGGCTTCATCATCGGCGGCATGTCCTACGGCGGCGTGACCCCCGCCAACGCGGCTTTCGTCAGTTCCTACTACGGCATGCAGCACTACTCCCTGAACCTGTCGGTGGTGGTGACGAACCTGCTGTTCGCCTCCTTCGGCAGCACCATTGCCGGAGTCCTCTATGATGCCACCAAGAGCTATTTCAGCGTCTATCTGATGATCGCCGGACTGGCGGCGGCGGGCATTCTGGTGTCGGCGGCCATCAGCCTGTGTGACAAGCGCACGCTGGCACGCCGGGCGGCAGGGGAGAAGGTGGCATCATGAGCGACATCCGCAACTTCGTCCTGCTGGGCGAGGCGGGCTGCGGCAAAAGCGAGCTGGCCATCAACCTGGCCCGCCGCCTGCTGGATACGGGAAAGCCCGTGGACCTGTTCGATCTGGACATGACCAAGCCCCTGTTCCGCACCCGCGAGCAGGCGGACACCCTGGCGGCCATGGGCATCCGCTTCCACTTCGAGGAGCAGTTTGCCGACGCGCCCACTGTGGGCGGCGGCGTGATGCGCTCCCTGAAGGACGCGGACAGCTATACGGTGCTGGACGTGGGCGGCGACTACATCGGCGCCCGGGCCATCGGCGGCTACGCAACCTTGCTGAACCGGGAGGACACGCAGGTGCTCTACATCCTGAACCCCTTCCGCCCCTGGACGACCACCGGCGAACGGGCGGGGCTGGTGCTGTCGGAGGTGCTGGGCGTGTCCCACATCCGCCCGGAGCGCATCCGTATCATCGGCAACTCCAATCTGGGGCGCACCACCACGGCGGAGGACGTGCTGACAGGCTATCACCGTCTGCTGGACATGGTGGAGCGGCTGGACGCCCTGTGCGTGGAGCAGTCGCTGTGCGAAGCGGTGAAGGCAAGCGTCCCCGTCCCTGTGTTTCCTATCGAGCGATATCTGGAATATCCATGGAATTTATAAAGTGAAATTTATAAAAAAGGAGATATGACAATGGCAAAAGTTGAGATCGTGGCGGAGCGCTGCAAGAGCTGTGGCTACTGCATCAAGTTCTGTCCCAAGCATGTGCTGGCAGTTGGCAAGAATGTCAACTCCAAGGGCTACGAGTATGTGGAGCCCGTCCATCCCGAGGACTGCGTCGGCTGCGCCATCTGCGCGAAGATGTGTCCCGACGGCGCCATCGACGTGTATAAGTAAGGAGGTAAGAACATGGCCAGAATTTTCATGAAGGGCTGCGAGGCCATCGCCGAAGCGGCTGTGCGGGCAGGCTGCCGGTTCTTTGCCGGTTATCCCATCACCCCGCAGAACGAGATCCCTGAGTATTTTGCCCGCCGCATGCCGGAGGTGGGCGGCACCTTTGTCCAGGGCGAGAGCGAGGTAGCCTCCGTCAACATGGTGTATGGCGCGGCCTCTGCCGGTACCCGCTCCATGACCTCCTCCAGCTCCTGCGGCATCGCCCTGAAGAGCGAGGGCATCAGCTACTGCGCCAGCGCCCGCATCCCCATGGTGTACTGCAACGTGCAGCGGGGCGGCCCCGGCGTGGGTGCCATCCAGCCCGCCCAGCAGGACTATAATCAGGCCACCAAGGCCAGCGGCAACGGCGGCTTCCGCATGATGGTGCTGGCACCCTCCACGGTGCAGGAGGCGGTGGATCTGACCTATAAGGCCTTCGACTACGCCGACCGTGACCGCAACCCCGTGCTGGTGCTGGCCGACGGCGTCATCGGCACCATGATGGAGCCGGTGGAGCTGCCAGAGATGAAGTCCGACGCCGAGGTGGCCGCCATAAAGGACGGCAAGAAGAAGTGGGCCTGCATCGGCCATGAGCTGGACTACGCCAACCGGGCGTGGATCGAGCCGGGCCACTGGTCCACCGTGGCCATGCAGCAGGCCAACGAGGACGCCGAGGCCATGTACCGCCGCTGGGCGGAGGAGGACGTGCAGGTGGAGGAATACCGCATGGAGGACGCGGAAGTAGTCCTGACCGCCTACGGCATCTGCGGCCGTATCGCCGCCAACGCGGTGGACGCGCTGCGGGAGCAGGGCGTCAAGGCCGGTATGATCCGTCCTATCACCGTGTATCCCTTCCCCTATGCCGCCTATGACAAGATCGACTATACCAAGTGCAAGGGAATCGTCAGCGTGGAGATGAGCATCCCCGCCCAGTTTGCCGACGATGTGAAGGCCGCCGTGAAGGAGCGCTGCGCCGTTACCACCTGCCTGTGCTCCGGCGGCAACATCATGAGCCGCGAGGCAGTCCTTGCCGCTGTGAAGAACGTAATGGAGGGTTGAACTATGGAAAAGATCTATACCCGTACCAAGACCATTCAGGAGGACAAGGTCTCCGGCTTCTGTCCCGGCTGCATGCACTCCACCGTCATCAAGCTGATCGGTGAGGTGCTAGAGGAGATGGGACAGGTGCAGAACACCGCCTGCGTGCTGGGCATCGGCTGCTGCGGCCTGCACATGGACTACATCGCCTATGACAACACCACCGCGCCCCACGGCCGCGCCTGCGCTGTGGCTACCGGCATCAAGCGCAGCAACCCCGCGTCTCTGGTGTACACCTATCAGGGCGACGGCGACCTGGCCTCCATCGGCCTTGCCGAGACGCTGAGCGCCGCCAATCGCGGCGAGAACTTCACCGTCATCTTCGTCAACAACGGCATTTACGGCATGACCGGCGGTCAGATGGCCCCGACGACTCTGGTGGGCATGAAGGCCACCACCGCACCCAAGGGCCGCGACCCAAAGGAGCACGGCTATCCCATGCACATGTGCGAGCTGATGAACCAGCTGACCGCGCCCTACTATCTGGAGCGCACCAGCTGCAACACTCCCGCCAACGTGGCCAAGACCAAGGCCGCCATCCGCAAGGCATTCCAGAATCAGCTGGACGGCAAGGGCTTCTCCATGGTGGAGATCGTCACCAGCTGCCCCACCAACTGGGGTCTGGACGCCCTGTCGGCCCTGGATTACATTGAGGAAAAGATGCTGCCCGAGTTCCCCTTGGGCGTCATCCGTGACAAGAGCAAGGAGGAGGCGTAACGATGGAACGGAATCTGATGGTAGCCGGTTTCGGCGGTCAGGGCGTTATGACCCTGGGAAAATTCCTGGCGGAGGCCACCTGTGACTCCACCGACAAGAACGTGACCTTCTTCCCCTCCTACGGCGCGGAGCAGCGGGGCGGCACCGCCAACTGCTATGTGGTCATCTCCGACGAGAAGATCGGCGCGCCCCTGGGCGACGTGATGGACGACCTGATCGTCATGAACGGCCCCAGCCTGAATAAGTTCCTCTATAAGCTGAAGGAAGGCGGCACCCTGTACATCAACAGCTCCATCGTCACCGACGAGATCACCCGCGAGGACGTGAAGGTGGTCAAGGCTCCCGTCACGGAGCTGGCTCTGGAGCTGGGCAACGCCAAGGTGCTGAACATCATCATGCTGGGCGTGTATGTGGGCTATACGCAGGTGGTGCCCGCCGACGTGGTGTGGAACACCATCCAGCACAAGCTGGGCAAGAAGCCCGCCCTGCTGCCCCTGAACAAGCAGGCCTTTGAGCTGGGCCTGAAGCTGGGCGCGGAGCAGCGGTAAGGGAGGTTCTATGGAGTTTCACAATTTTGATGAAATGATCGCCCATGTGAAGGGCAAGCCCGCCAAGGCCCGCATGGCCGTGGCCGCCGCAGGCGATCCCCATACCATCGAAGCGGCCCTGAAGGCCCGCGCCGAGGGTATCGTGGAACCGGTGCTGGTGGGCGACAAGGCCGTCATCGATAGCGTACTGGCGGAGATGGGCGAGACTGTCCCCACCGGGGATATCTACGATGTGCCCGATCTGGCGGAGGCCGCCGCCAAGGCGGTGGCGCTGGTGCGGGAGGGCAAGGCTGACCTGCTGATGAAGGGCAAGCTGGATACCGCCGTGCTGCTGAAGGCCGTGGTCAACAAGGAGCACGGTCTGGGCAAGGGCGGCGTTATGAGCCACTTCTCCATCTTCGAGGTGCCCGGCTATCACAAGCTGCTGTGCCCCGTGGACGGCGGCATGGTGACCTATCCCACCCTGGAGCAGAAGAAGGCCATCATCGAGAATACCGTGGGCGTCCTCCACGCCATGGGCTACGAGTGCCCCAAGGTGGGTGTGCTGGCCTGCGTGGAAAAGGTGAATCCCAAGATGCCGGAGACGGTAGAGGCCGACGCCCTGAAGCAGATGAACCAGCGGGGCGAGATCACCGGCTGCATCGTGGAGGGCCCCGTGTCCTACGACTGCGCCATGAGCCGCGAGATCGCGGAGTTCAAGGGCTTTGAAAGCCCCGTCAGCGGCGACTGCGACGTGCTGGTGGCGCCCAACATCCACGCCGGAAACATCATGGGCAAGATGCTGACGGTCACCTGCGGCGCACGGCTGGCGGGCATGGTGGTGGGCGCCAAGTGCCCCATCGTCATGACCAGCCGCGGCTCCAGCGCCGAGGAGAAGTATCTCTCCATCGTGCTGGCGGCTGCCGCCGCACAGAAGGAGGCGTAAGATGGAGAAGATCTTAGTGCTGAACCCCGGTTCCACCTCCACCAAGATCGCCGTGTTCGACGGCGAAACGCCCCTGTTCACCGAATCCCTGACCCATTCCGCCGAGGAGCTTGCGCCCTTTGACCGGGTGGTGGAGCAGTACGACTTCCGCCGCCGTCTGGTGCTGGACTGCCTGATGCGCCACGACTTTGACGTTCGGGACCTGAACGCCATCGTGTCCCGGGGCGGTTTGCTGGTTCCGATCCACGCTGGCGCCTATGAGATCAACGAGGACATGGTGTGGCAGCTGCAGTATAAGCCCCAGCATGAGCATGCCTCCAACGTGGGCCCCATGATCGCCCACGCCCTTGCCAAAGAGCTGAACATCCCCGCCTATATCTACGACGGCATCACCGTGGACGAGCTGACGGACATCAACCGCATCACCGGCCTGCCGGAGATGCACCGCAAGGGCATCGGCCACAACCTGAACACCCGCGCCGCCGCCATGCGCTACGCCCGGGAGCAGGGCAAGGCCTATCAGGATATCACGGTGATCGTGGCCCATCTGGGCGGCGGCATCACCGTGAACCTGCACCACAACGGCAGGATCGAGGACTGCGTCAACGACGAGGAGGGCCCGTTCTCTCCCGAGCGTGCCGGCGGCCTGCCCATGTACGATGTGATCCACCGCAGCTTTGAGGAGGGCCAGTCCGACAAGAGCATGATGAAGCTGGTGAAGAGCCGGGGCGGCCTGCTGGCCCACCTGGGCACCACCGACTGCCGCGAGGTGGAGCAGCGCATCCAGAGCGGCGACGCCCACGCCAAGCTGATCTATGACGCCATGGCCCTGAACGTGGCCAAGTTCATCGGCAAAACGGCCCCCGGCGTCTGCGGCAAGGTGGACGCCATCCTGCTGACCGGCGGCATCACCTACTCGGAGTATATTGACGAGGAGATCCGCCGCCGGGTGTCCTTCATCGCCCCCGTCATCGTCTATCCCGGCGAGGATGAGATGCAGTCTCTGGCCTTCGGCTGTCTCCGTGTCCTCCGGGGCGAGGAATCCGCCCGGACGTATACCAGGGTGGAGTAAGAATCCCGTAAAAGAGTTATATCGTGGTTTATGGTCAAAAAGAGAACTGGCACGCATTTGCGTGCCAGTTCTCTTTTTTTGCATGTATGGAGAAGAGGAGAGCGCGGCATTTGCTTGCTGCGTCATTGCTGGTAACGCAGCAGCAGCAGCAGCAGCGCGTGAAATACGGGGATAAAATCCTCACAGATCTGCCGTGCGATCTCGACGGCGGTGGCTTCGTCGTAAACATGGGACGTGAGGTTCCGCGCCGAAATGATCGCATTCCAGACGTCTGCATCATCAATTACACCGGCGGCGTAGGCTTCCTTCAACACGGCGCGTGGTGAGACGACAGAGAGAACGACCCCTTGATCCTCCAGATGTTCGCGGAGCGACTTCCACGCCAACTCTACGGTGAACTCGAAGCGTTGGATCAATCCATCCCGGTAGAGGGTATCCTGCGGAGACGCAAGGTAACATTTCACAGCAGCTTCCAATTGTGCAACTGCGTTTTTGTAGTTCTCAATTTTCTGCAGCATAGAGTACCACACCATCCTTCTCAATGTTCTTGCGAAACGCGGTGTCCATATTGGGAGAAATATGGACAATGTCCAGTTTCAGCAATGTGGGCAGATCGTCTGCCTCGATCGCAAAACCGCCGCGCTGCTTTTCCGGCATACCATATACAGCAAGATCAATATCACTGCGCTCATGGAAGTCACCTCTGGCGCGGGAACCATAGAGAACCAACTTTTCAGCGCCGAAGCGGGCGGCCAGAGCGGCAAGCTTTGTATAAAATTCGTCCATAGAGTATCCTCCGGCAGGCCTGTCGTCATACCGCCTGTTCGGGCATCGGCTGGGGGCGGGAGAAGCGCACCAGCTTCGTCCGATCCAGCAGTACCATCACGGCGGGGATCAAGATAAGCTGCAGGGCGATGCCGGGCAGGGCGTTCAGCACCGCGCCGCCGATGAACAGCTGCCAGGTAAAGGCACTGCCGCCCAAACCCATCAGCACGATCATCACCGCGCCCCATACCAGGCGGCCGGCCACCATGGCGGGGATCAGGCATTTGTACAGCGCCTTGACGCACTGCCACTTGCTGTGGGCGTAGAGATACCCGATGACCAGGCCGTACACCGCCAGCTCAAAGGCCATGCCGACGGCGTTGGGGTACATGGCGGGGAAGCCGAACAGCACCGACCGCAGCAGCGGCAGTACGAAGCCGACGCCCAGGCCCCACTGCCAGCCGCAGATCAGGCCGCACAGCAGAACGGGAATATGCATGGGCAGCAGCATCTTGCCGATGGCGGGGATCTGGCCGATAAAGAAGGGCAAAACGAGACCGATGGCCAGGAACAGGGCGGACAGTACCAGATTTTTCAGGGAAGTGTGTTTCATGATGGGGACTCCTCTCTTTCCTGCTGCGGCTATTGTATCATGGATGTTTTCAAAACTCAACAGCGAAAAGCAGGGGATTTGTTCACAGCCTTCAGATATGATGGCCTTGCATTGACCAACTCTGCCCTTTGCGGCAGCGGCGAAGCGGCGCGCTCCTGCTGTGTGGGGATGAAAGCCGCTGATCCTGCGCCGGGGCTACCGCTCAAACACGGTCTTGCCGTTATATGTCAGCTTGCAGACGGTCTCCGGTTCAATAGGCTCGTCGAACTCTGTCAGGAACATACAGCTGCCCTCGTTCGGTGCTGCGATAAAGCCCCAGCGGCTTGGGATAAGGTCGCCATTTGCGTCAAATATCTCAAATCGCCCGGTATCGGCGGTGGAATCCACATAGCTGTCGAAAAACACCGCCATGGACAGCTTGGAGCACTCGACCTTTTTTGCCAGGATCGTCTCGCCGCCGTAGGACAGGGGAACATTCTCTGCCAGCACCTCGCTCTGCACGGTGACGGGCGTTTCGTCCAGCGTGACCCGCCAGTGCCCCGGCAGCACAGTGGTAAAGATATTCTTTCCGCCCCAGTGCAGTTCAAGGTAGGGGAGCGCCTCCTTGTCAACCAGTACAGATTCCCAGATGTAACGCCAGTCGGTGTCCGTTACGCTCGGATCAAGCATGTCCGGTGTGCGGTAATTGCCCTCCGGCTCCGGATAGATGATGGTGTCCGTTCGTGTGTCGATAAAATACCAGTTTTCAGGCGCTGAAATGTTTTCGTTCACCGGCCCCTTCATGACCAGCTGCAGGACGCCATTCTCCCAGCCGGCGTTGCAGATAGACAGGTCGCCGTAGGGCAGCCTGACATCCGCATCGCCCGGCTGCCATAGATAATCGATCAAAGGGTCATTGACAAACCAGTGCCGATACTGCGGCAGACGACCCACAAATAGTTTGGGCAGGTTGGCGTTCTCTCCGGCATTTTCTACCATTTCCGCCACGTCGAAGTCCACCTTCACATCGTCAAACCACTTTTTCTCCTGCCAGTGGGAGAGATCTATCACAAGGCCGTTGGCGCTGCCGCCCGGCTGCCAGTTGGCGTGTACGACGCCCTCCAGTTCGTTCTCCGGTACGCCCTCCTTCCGCTCCAGAAAATACGACACGTAGGCGCCGGACATCATCTGACCGGGGAAATAGAGCTCAAAGCCGAAAAAGTAACCCTTCTGATCCAACACCGCCCCCTCGTTGGCCTTCACGGAATAGAGAAGATACAGGGTCCGCTCGTCAGAGATCACCTTTTCTATCTTGATCTGCAGTTCCTCTGTGGCTGCGGCGGGCTGCTGCGGCTCCGGCTGCTGGGAGACCACAGGGATCTCGTCCTCGTCGCCGATGACGGTCTGACGGGAGGAAAAGATATCGCGCCATGACAGCGGGATCCTGCTGATGGCGAAGGCGGTCACGGACAGGCCCAGTATGACCAGCACTGCCACACACGCGGCAGATAATTTGGGAAAACGGCGGATCCTCTTGCGGCTTGCTTTGGCGCCGCCATAGTCAAGGGCCTCCTCCAGATATGCCGTATCCATGTCTCCGATGGCGGAGATCAGCTTATCGGCCTTATGATCCATCATAGCGATACCTCCTTCAGATGTTTATGCAGTTTCCTGCGTATTCTGCTGAGCCGGACAGACGCATTGTTCTCGCTGATGCCAAAGGCGTCCGCGATCTCGGATAAGGATTCCGCGAACCAGTAGCGCTTCACAAACATGATCCGGTCCTCCCGCTTCAGGGCGGAGAGAAACGCGTTGATCTGCGCTGTCAGCTCGTTTGCGGAGACATGCTCCTCCAACGAGTTGTCCGGGATGCACGCCTCCAGCTCTGACAGGGACACCTCGAACCGGCTGCCCCGCTTCAGCGCGGTGTTGGCCCGGTGCTTTTTCAGGGCGTGATTGCGGACGATGCGGCAGAGATAGGCTCTCAGCGGGTCGGGCGTCTGCGGCGGGATACTGTTCCATGCCCCCAGCCAGGCGTCATTCACGCATTCCTCCGCGTCCTGACGATCATTCAGAATGCTGTCGGCGATCTGAAAGCATAGCGCCCCGTACTTCCGGGACAACTCGGTGATGGCCTGCTCTGAGCGCTGGAAAAATAAGCGGATAATCTCTCTGTCATCCATATGGCGCGGCTCCCTCCTTTCGCCCTCTATAGATAAACTACCTTTTTCCCGGCGGATATGACACATTTTTGGGAATTTTTATCATTTTACCAGAAAGAGGGGAGAGGGCAAAGCCCCGCCGGCGCGGCATCGCCCCATAAAACGAAAGGAATGGCACAGACTTGCGCCATTCCTTTCGTTATTTGTTCTTTATGATGATGCGCTGCTGCCCAGATCCAGCTCATAGGTACACAGATAGAACAGGAACGACGTCATCTGATAGCGGCTGATATGGGTGTCGTAGGCTGCCAGCAGCTCGCCCAGTTCGCTGTCGCGGGTGGTGATGTCCGTTTGGTCGCACCAGAGCATGGCCTTGACGACCGCGCTGTTGAGCCAGGAATTTTCCCGCATGGTCTGCCGCAGCATCACCTGATCTACGCGGATGTCAATGCCGGCCAGGGCGGCGTAGCGGTAGATCAGCAGACAGGCCGTCTGATAATCCATGTCATCGTCATAGGCGGTGTGCAGGTCGCTCTGCCGGAGCAGCCGCGTCTGATAGGCCCAGCACACGGCATCGTAGTAGGGACAGGCGGAGCCGTTGAATTTCTCGCTCTCATAGTCCGGCGGCAGGGCGGAGTTGTCCGTCTCCGGCCGCTGGGCGATGCGGTACAGCACGTCCACAAATTCCCCCACCTTTGCCGTGGCCTTTCCGCCGAAGGTGTCCGGCGTCTCCGGGTCTATATACCCGTTGCGGTACATATAGAGGACGCTGGCCTGGTTGAAGATGCCCGTGATGTCCGTAAACACCACCGTATCCTCCAGGCTGCCGCCGCTGGACGCCTTGCCGAAGACGTGGGCGTAGTAGTCGCTGTTGACGATGTTGCTGGACATCTGGAACTTGTTGTCCACATACAGACGATAGGCAGCCAGCAGCTCGTCGGAGATCGTGATGCTCTCATCGGCGGGGATCACCGTCTCCGTGCCGGCGTCATACCGGAAGGTCTTCGTCAGGAAGGACTTGTCCGACAGCACCGCGATATGTACACCGTTGGACAGCACGTCGGCGCCCGCCAGCAGACGGGAATCGTAGTCCACGCCGAACAGATTCAGCAGCGTGGGCAGAATGTCCGCCGTGGAGCAGTATTCGTCCACCACGATATTCTCGGAGAGGCCGGGCACGTAGCAGATGAAGCTGTTGCGGTACTTCTCAAAGGTGGTGTCCAGGGTCTGACCCGCCAGCTCGTTATACTCCTCCTCCGTCAGGCCGTAGGGGTAGTGGTCGTTGGTCAGCACGATGCAGGTCTTGTCGGCCACGCCCGCCTGTTCCAAGCGCTCCATCAGATAGGTCAGCGCGTTCTCCAGCTCCAGATTGCAGGCGATATACGCCTTCACCGGCTCGGAGTAGGGCAGGTCTCTTACCGCGTCCCGGTTCTTGTCGCTCATGGCGTTGTCCCAGTTATACTGATAGTGGCCGCTGAAGGTCATGTAATAGGCGTGGAAGGGCTCCTTGCTGCTGAGATAGTCGTCCACCGAGGCCTCCATCATCTCCAGATCGGAGGAGGGCCAGTCGATCTTCATGTCCAGCCCGGAGTCCGCCGCCTTAAAGGTGTAGCCCATGTTTGCGTGGGTGATGTTCCGGTTGTAGAAATCGCCGATGTAGTCGTGATAGCCCCAGGTCTGATAGCCCTTCTCCTTCAGGGCGTTGCCCAGGCAGAAGGGCAGGTAGTTGGTGCCCGCCACGTTGAAGCTGGAATCCGTCTTGGTGCGGGACATGTCGGGATAGAGGCCCATGCACATAGTGTATTCGCCGTTGGTGGTGACGGACTGGAAGGTGCCGTAGTAATTATCGAAGATAATGCCCGTGTGGGACAGCTTGTACAGGGTGGGCGTCAGCTCCTCGCTGATGAACCAGGGGCAGAAGCTCTCGGCGCAGATGGTGATCAGGTTATAGTCCTGCAAAAGCCCGGTGTAGCTGTTCTTCCGGGTGGGGACCACCTGCGCCAGATATTCGTCCGTGGTCCTGCACATGGCATCGTCGGTGGACTCTGCCAGCTTCGGGAAGTCGATGCTCTCGATCACGTTATAGGAATTGCTGCTGTAGAGCTGTCTGGTGGCCGTGCCCAGCGAGGACGGCGTGATGATGAAGCCGCCGTCGTTGTCGAAGAGCATATAGCGGAGCTCCTGGGCCGTGGTGGCCAGCATGCCCACGTTTTTGAAGCTGCTGTCGGTGGAGGTGTTCACATTGGTGAAGATTTTGTACACGGAAAAGGGCTTGTTCCGCCCGGCGTACATGATCCCCGCCGTCACCAGCAGCAGCGTCAGCAGGATCCCCAGGGTGGCCAGGGCCTGCTTCCAGCCCAGCCGCACCTTCAGCACCTTTATCCTCCGCAGGGTCAGGCACAGGATCATTCCGATCAGCGGCACCAGCAGCAGAAGGATGGGCACCAGATTCTTGCCGATGCCGTACAGGATCTGGGAGTTGAAGTTGACGATGACATTCTCGCCCATGCTGACCTGGCTGATGGGCATAAAGTTGCCGAAGATGGCCTGATAGACCAGCTGTACCTCGGCAAACAGCACCTGTATGGTGATCAGGAGCGCCCCCACGATCTGCCGCAGGATCCTGGGCAGATGCACAGTCAGCAGCGAGCAGACCACGCCGCCCAGCAGGCCGAACAGCACCAGATAGACCGCCCGCCTGTCCAGCGAGCGATAGACGCACAGGTGCAGGCACAGCTCCACATAGACGCTGGTAAAGCAGAACAGCAGCAGACTGCGTCTCCACGCTTTCCAGAGGCTGCGGCGCAGGTCCTGCGCCGGCTCAGGCGCCTCGTGAGGCGCCTGAGGGGGATTAGATATCTCGATATTCTTCGTTTTCAGCATATATTTCTCCTACTGAGAGCATCCCTTCCAGGGGAGGGGAAATTTTGTCAAAAAGAGTCGCGAGGCATATCATACTGTAATTGCCGGAAAAAATCAATGACTCTCACGAAAAATTCAAGAAAGATTTACAAGCCCCCGCGGCGGACTTCTGCCGCTCTCCGCCATCCCACAGGCGGAGACTCCCTATTTACAGGCTCCCAGAATTGTGGTATAGGTAAGATCAAACGATTGCAGACGCTTGCGAAAGGAGCGAGGGACCATGTCTCAGGCAGCGGATCATACGTATCATGTCAGACAGGATGGGTTTTACGGAGAGATCTTCCTTCCGGTAGAGAATGCATACCCGGGAAAAGCGCTCATCTGCTTCAGCGGCAGTGACGGGGGCGCGGCGCTCTCCCGGATGCTGGCCGGTGTTTTCCAGTCCCACGGGCTGACGACGCTGGCCCTGGCCTATGTGCTGGAGGAGGACCTGCCGCGTCAGTTCTCCCGCATTCCCATTGATTTTGTCGAGGCCGCCGCAAAGCGGCTACACGATATGGGCTATGAAAAGGTGGGCCTGTGGGGCATTTCGAAGGGCGCCGAGCTGGCCCTGACGGCGGCGAGCCTCCTGCCGGACCTGGTCAACGCGGTGATCGCCGTGGCCCCCATCAACACCGTGTGCCAGGGCTTTGTCAAGGACAGGGGCGTCTCCTTCCTGCCGGGGAGCAGCTGGAGCTTCCATGGCGAGGAGGTCCCCTATACCCCCTACCCCACAGAGAAATTTCCCCTGGGCCAAATCCTGCGGAAAAGCAGCCGGATGAGGGAGCTCACCATGTACGACCTCTATCTGCCCCTTGCCCAGCACCCCGCCCCCGCCGCGGAGATCCGGGCGGAGCGCATCACCGGCCCCGTGCTGCTGATCTCCTCGAAAATGGACACCATGTGGCCGTCCGAGCTTGCGGCAGAGAAGCTCCTGCAGCGCCTGCGGGACCACCATTTTCCCTACGCCTTCCGCCATCTGAGCTACGACCACGGCAGCCATCTGTTCGTCCCCCTGGACCTGCCCAGCGCAAAGTTCTTCCGGGGTGAGCGGGGGAAAAACAGGGAGCCGGGCCGGAAAGACCGCATGGACTCCCTGCGGGAGACGCTGGCCTTCGTCGCCCAGTGGTGAAACAGCCGCCGGCCCAAAAGATTTTACCTTTTCCTGGTAGACGGCCGCCTTGCGGCATGGTATAGTGGTACTGCTATCAAAAAATCCAAACGAAGGGCGGGAAACAACCTATGGATCCATTTGCTTCTCTCGATTTCAACGCGAAAAAAGGCTTTATCTGCGATATGGACGGCGTCATCTACCACGGCAACCGCATTCTGCCCGGTGTGGCGGAGTTCATCCAGTGGCTCCACGACGAGGACAAGGAGTATCTCTTCCTGACCAACAACAGCGGCTATACGCCCCGTGAGCTGAACCAGAAGCTGGCCCGCATGGGTCTGGACGTGCCGGAGGAGCACTTCTATACCAGCGCCCTGGCCACGGCGGCATTCCTGAAGGAACAGGCCCCCGGCTGTTCCGTGTTCGCCATCGGCGAGGCGGGACTGCTGAACGCCCTGTATGACGCCGGCATCACCATGAACGACGTGAACCCCGACTACGTGGTGGTGGGCGAGGGCCGCTCCTATTCCCTGGACACCCTGACCAAGGCCACCAATCTGGTGATGGCGGGCGCCAAGCTCATCGGCGCCAACTCCGACGTGTCCGGCCCCATCGAAAACGGCATTGCCCCCGCCTGCCGCGCCCTGATCGCCCCCATCGAGATGGCCACCGGCAAGCAGGCCTACTTCTGCGGCAAGCCCAATCCCCTGATGATGCGCACCGGTCTGCGGATGCTCCACTGCCACTCCGCCGAGGCGGTGATGGTGGGTGACCGCATGGATACCGACGTGATCTCCGGCATGGAGAGCGGCATGTCCACCGTCCTGGTGCTGTCCGGCGTCTCCACCCGCGAGACGCTGAAGACCTACGCCTACCGCCCCAGCATCGTGCTGGACGGTGTGGGCGACATCCCGGTGCTGGCCCAGGGCGCAAAGTGAAACAAGAAAAAGGGCAGAAAAACAAAGAAATCAGAGTGGCTCCACTTCCAGAGGGCCAGTTTTTTGAGATTCATGGCAGC
>CAKTSA010000032.1 GCA_934597585.1 uncultured Oscillospiraceae bacterium | reverse complement strand
CCCCTGAATCCCTCATTCTTTGACGTCAGTCTCGCTTTTGCACAGGTCGACCCCGAGGTCCTGTTGATCGACAGGGAAAAAACCGCCGGTCTGCTGGAGTACACATGCAAACAGTTATCCGCCTTCGAAGCTGAGATTTTAGGGTACTATTTGGACGGTCTCACCTGCCGTGAGATCGCAGAGACTGTGGGCAAGCCGCCAAAATCGGTGGAGAATGCTGTGCAGCGCATACGCCGCAAGATCGGGCGGCAACTTCAATCCGGCGATATCAGCAAAGGCTGAACGCAATATATTTCTCAAAGAGAGGGTAAAATCATGTACGAAGACAAGACTTTAGTTTGCAAAGAGTGTGGTAAGGAATTCATTTTCACCGCCGGCGAGCAGGAGTTCTATGCCGAGCGCGGCTTCCAGAACGAGCCTCAGCGCTGCAAGTCCTGCCGTGACGCCCGCAAGAACGCGGCCCGCGGTCCCCGGGAGTATTTCACCGCTGTCTGCGCTGCTTGCGGCGGCGAGGCCAAGGTTCCCTTCGAGCCCAAGTCCGATCGTCCCGTCTACTGCAGCGACTGCTTTGCCAAGATGCGCCAGAACGGCTGATTCCTGCCACACACTGATATGATACAAAAAACCTCCGGCACACAATGTGTGCCGGAGGTTTTTGCCGTATTCAGACAGATGGGGCAGACCATCACAGCTCGGTCACAGCGCTCTCCACGATGCGGGTCATGTGGTCCGTATATCTCTGCAGCGTCTCACACACCGAGTCGGCGTCTCCATTGATGGTGTCCAGCAGCATTTCCTGCAGAACATCCGCGTCCGCCGCCCGTTGGGAAACACAGGAGGCGAAAATATACCGCAGCAGCACCTGCTGCCCCTGGATAGCCAGCATGTGATGATCCAGCCGGCGGTTGCCGCAGTTGTGGTAATAGGTCCCCAGAAACTCCTTGAAGGCGATCACCTCGTCGTGCTCTGTTTTGGCGTTGGTATAATCCTCCAGCTGCTTGCGCAGCTGCGCTACGATAACGGCCCGGTCTCCGTTGACCATGGCCAGATGGATGGCGGCGCAGTGCAGCGTCATCGCCAGCTGCTGGATCTCCACCACATCATGGGGCGCAAGAGAGATGATGTGCGCCCCGATGTTGGTCTCGTAGACCACCAATCCCTCCTGCTGCAGACGGTTGATGGCCTCCCGGATGGGCGTACAGCTGACGCCCATTTTTGTCTGCAATTCATTGACATTCAACTTGGAACCAAGTGGAAGCTGCAGCTGAATGATCGACTCCCGCAGCTTATCATAGACCATATCCACCAGTGATTGTTTCTTGATCGAAAGCATAGCCGCCTCCTGAGTGTTGCTTCTTGCAAGATGCAAACACATTATAGTGACCGCGCACAAAAAAATCAAGAGGTAACATGTCGATTTATCCAAAAATTTCAGAAAATTTTTCTTGCTTTTTTCAGAAAAAGCGGTATAATATCTTGCAAGATATATAATTTTCGCTTTGAAGCGTTAAAGTAAAGCATAGGAGGACAGGTTATGTATTATCAGGTATCAAAAGAATTCTTTGAAAAGCTGCCCAATGCCTATTTCGGCGCAGTAGCCGTCCGGGGCCTGGACAACACCCGCGACATCCCGGAGCTGGAGCAGATGCTGGCCGAGAATGTGGCCGCCTGCGAGGCGTACTTTACCGGCAAAAAGCCCAAGGAGACCGCAGACATCGTGCCCTACCGCACCGCATTTACTGCCCTGGGCATCAACCCCAATAAGTTTATGTGCTCCATCGAGGCGCTGCTGACCCGTATCGCCAAGGGCAAGGGCTTCCCACACATCAACGCCGCCGTGGATCTGGGCAACGCCGTGTCCATCAAGCACCGTCTGCCCATGGGTGCCCACGACCTGGACACCATTGACGACGGCCTGGATGTCCGTCTGGCCGGGGAAGGGGATACCTTCATCCCCTTCGGCAGCACCGAGGAAGAGGTCCCCGACGCCGGAGAGGCTGTCTACGCCTCCGGCAATGAGATCCGTACCCGCCGCTGGACCTGGCGCCAGTCCGAGCGCGGCAAGATCACCCAGGAGACCAAAGCCATCCTGTTTCCCATCGACGGCTTCTCCGACGTGAACCAGGAGGAGGTCCACAAGGCCGCCGACGAACTCATCGACCTGCTGCACCGCTACTTCGGTGACGGCATCCAGATCGAGGTGGGCTACGTCAGCAAGGACCAGCCCCGCTTTGAGTTCTTCAAGTAAGAGGATCATAAAAAGAAACGCTTTTCGCACAGCGAAAAGCGTTTCTTTTTGTTACTCCAGAATGATCCAGTTTTCCTGCCGCTCCGTCACATAGCCCACGGCTGCGGCACTGGGGATGGCGTCCCGCAGTTCCCGCAGACAGGCGTCCGCGTCAGCGGCATCCACCGCCATCAACAGTCCGCCGCTGGTCTGGGGATCGTACAGCAGATCCTGCATGGTCCGGCTGACGCCATTGCGGACCGTCACGCCCGCCTCGGCGTAGTCCCGGTTCCGATAGGCCCCGGCAGGGAGGAAGCCCATATCAGCGAATTCCCACGCCTCAGGATGGAAGGGAACACTCTTGCTCTGGATGTGTACCGTGCAGCCGCTGCCCTGTGCCATCTCAAAGCTGTGGCCCAGCAGAGCAAAGCCCGTCACATCGGTGCAGCTATGGACACGGTACTTCACCATGATGTCCCGGGCCGCCTTGTTCAGCGTAGCCATCTGCCGGTAAATGCGGGCCATTACGTCGTCGCTTACCAGTCCCGCCTTGGCGGCGGTGGTCAATACGCCCACACCCAGCGGCTTCGTCAGGATCAGCACATCGCCGGGCTTCGCGCCGCTGTTGGTCAGAATGCGGCCGGGATGCACGAACCCGGACACTGCCAGTCCGTAGATAGGCTCCGCCCCGTGGATGGTGTGCCCGCCGGTGATGATGACGCCGGCCTCGTAGGCCTTGTCGTAACCGCCCCGCAGCAGCTCCTGCACCATGTCGGCGGTCATGGCCTCGGGGATGCACATGATGTTCAGTGCCAGCTTCGGCTCGCCGCCCATGGCGTACACGTCGCTGATGGCGTTGGCCGCGGCGATCTGGCCGTACAGGAAGGGATCGTCCACAATGGGCGGAAAGAAATCGGTAGTCTGCACCAGCGCCGTATTCTCATCCAGATAGTACACGCTGGCGTCGTCGGACTTGTCAAAGCCCACCAGCAGCCGGGGGTCGCTGTGGGTGCGGAAGCCCTCCAGCAATTGCACCAGCGTTCCCGCTCCTACCTTCGCGCCGCACCCGGCGCAGGAAGCCAGCTTTGTCAGCTTCACTTCAGTTTCCATCATCCGTCCTCCGCTTCGTCCGTGTGATACACGGTGGTATATCCCGCGCCGTCCCACGCGGCGATCTGCTCGATCTCCTCGGCACACGCTCTGTCAGGCGGCAGATAGTCCTCCTCGCACCGGACGCAGGTGCCGCAGCTGCTGCTCAGGTCTCTCGGCACCGGCATCATGCGGCAGGAGATGCCCCGTTCGCCGCACAGCTGCTTATACCGCACCGCGCCGAAGTGGGAAAAAAAGGTCACAATGTACGTCACTTGGTAAAGGTCAGCGTCCACTCGCCGTCCTTCTCGTCCACTGCCACCTGATAGCCCTGATGCTGGGCATAGCGGGTGGTGTTCTCCCGGGAGGCGTGGTTGTCCACAATGATCTGATAGGCGTTCTCCTTGCTCTCCATAGCGCTGCGCAGCAGCACCACGGGTTCGGGGCAGGAGAGACCCCGTGCGTCAATAACTTTCATATTTCGTTTCTCCTTATTTCTTCTTGAAGGTGTTCAGGCAGGCGATCGCCGCCACCACGGCGATGCCCAGCAGCACGGCAACCTTACCGGCGGCGGTGGGACCATCGGCGCTGGAGGCCAGGCCAAAGTTGTGGCAGAAGGCCGCGCCCACGATCAGGCCCAGCACGGTGACGGCACTGTCGGAGTTGCCCTCGCCGGACATGACCAGCTGGCGCAGGGGGCAGCCGCCCAGCAGCACGCAGCCAAAGCCCACCAGCAGCATGCCCAGGCAGTTCCACAGCCCGTCGGTATGGGCGATAGGCTGGCCCTCGAAGCCCAGATGGAAGAAGGTGGCCTCGTCCACGCCGTTGAGGATCAGATTGCAGACCAGCGCGCTGACCAGGATAGCGCCAAAGCCCATCAGCAGCTTCGGCTCACGGAACAGCACGATGTCCCGGATGCCGCCCACCATGCACAGGCGGGTGCGCTGGGCCAGCGCGCCCACGATAAGACCGGCCGCCAGGCTGATGGCAACAGCGGCGTGCTTGGCGCCGGGGCCGCCGCCCGCTTCCGTGAAGAAGATAAAGGCCGGAGCCGCCACCAGCAGGATGAACACCACCACCTGGATGGCAGGGAAGATCACGCCGTCCAGCTTGCTCTGGGCATAGGTGCGCTTCAGGGAGTAGCCCCGCTTTAGGAAGAACACACCGGCCAGAATACCCAGCACAAAGCCCAGCAGACCCAGCAGCGCGTTCAGGTCGCCGCCCGCCAGACGCAGGATCATGCGGAAGGGGCAGCCCAGGAACATCAGGCAGCCCACCATCACAAAGAAGCCCAGCACAAACCGGGTCACCGGTGCGCTGCCGCCCTTGGCGGAGAACTCCTTCTTACACAGCGCCACAATGAAGCTGCCCAGTACCAGGCCGATGATCTCCGGCCGGATGTACTGCACAGCGGCGGCCCGGTGCAGCCCCAGACCGCCGGCGGTATCCCGCAGGAAGCAGGCGATGCAGAAGCCCATGTTGGAGGGGTTGCCGAAAAAGACCAGCATCGATGCGATCACACCGATGATCAGTCCGGCGATGACGATCTGAATTCGTTCGCGTTTGACATTCATGTTGGATTTTTCTCCTCTTTATATAGTATCTTACCATACCATACCACCATAGTCGACAGAATGTCCAATATCAATTATAGATATATCCTCTCAAAAGATTTGCTTTTCCAATAAATGTGTGGTAAGCTAATAAAAAATGAGTCGGAAAAAAGGAGCGTGAGGCCGTGGAACGGATCTATCTGGACAACGCCAGCACCAGCTTCCCAAAGGCCCCCGGCGTGGCGGAGGCGGTGTATCACTATATCAGCGACTGCGGCTGCAACATCAACCGCGGCGGCTATGACGAGGCCTATCAGGCGGAGGAAACCGTGCTGCACACCCGCCAGCTGCTGACGGAGTTGTTTCACGGCCCCGACTGCCGCAACGTGGTCTTTACACGCAACATCACCGAAAGCCTGAATGTCCTCCTGAAGGGCTTTCTGAAGTCCGGAGACCACGTGCTGGTCTCCGCCATGGAGCACAACGCCGTCATGCGTCCGCTGACCCAGCTGCAAGCACAGGACGTATCCTTTGACCGCGTCCCCTGCAGCCCGGACGGCACATTGGATATTGCCGCCATGGCAGGGCTCCTGCGTCCCAACACCCGCGCCGTGGTGATGCTCCACGCCAGCAACGTCTGCGGCACAGTGCTGCCCGCAGCCGAAGTGGGGGCATTCTGCCATACCCATGGTCTGAAATTCATCCTGGACACCGCTCAGACGGCGGGCGTCCTGCCCATCGATATGGAAGCCATGCGCATCGACGCCCTGGCCTTCACCGGCCATAAGGGCCTCCTGGGACCCCAGGGCGTGGGCGGATTTATCCTCCGACCGGATATGGTGCCGCTGATCGACCCGCTGATCGCCGGCGGCACCGGCAGCGTCAGCCACGAGGAGCACATGCCCGCCTTCATGCCCGACAAATTCGAAGCCGGCACCATGAACCTGCCGGGTATCATGGGCCTCCATGAGGCCCTCTGCTGGCTGAAAAGGGAGACCATCGACGCCGTCCGCACCCACGAGCTGGCGCTGACGGAGCGGTTCCTCACCGGTGCGCTGTCGATCCCGAACCTGCGGGTGGTGGGCCGCCGGGACACGACGGGGCGGGTAGGCGTAGTGTCCGTGGTGCCGGAGAACGCCGACCCCGCCCTGGTGGCCGACGCCCTGGGCCAGGAATACGGCATCATGGTGCGTGTGGGCCTCCACTGTGCGCCCAATGCCCACAGAACGCTGGGTACCTATCCCACCGGCACCATCCGTTTTTCCTTTGGCTATCACAATACGCCCCAGCAGGTGGACACGGCCCTGTCCGCCCTGCGTGAGCTGTGCAGGAGGGCCACATGGAACTGAAGCAATTGCAGTCATTCTGCGCCGTTGTAAAGTATAGAAGCTTCACAAAGGCAGCGGAGAAATTATACCTCTCTCAGCCCACCATCAGCACCCATGTGCGGCAGTTGGAGGAGGAATTCCAGACCAGCCTTATCATCCGCACCACCAAATCCGTGGAGGTCACGCCCCGTGGTCAGGAGCTGTACGAGTGCGCCTGCAACATTGTAAACCTGCGGGACAACCTTATGCGCAGCTGGAGCGACGAGGACGAGAAGATGATCCGCATCGGCGCGTCCACCATCCCCTCCGCCTACATCCTGCCGGAGATCCTGCCCGCCTTCCGGGCCATCCGTCCCACGTCGCAGTTTCACGTGTTCCAGAGTGACAGTCAGGGCATCGTGGACGGCCTGCTGTGCGGCGCCTTCGATGTGGGCCTCATCGGCGCCGAGGTCCATGAGGAGCTGCTGGAGCTGACGCCCTTCTATGCCGACCAGATGGTGCTGATCACCCCGGTCAACGACCACTTCCGCCAATTTGCGGAAAAGGGCGGCATAACGCTGCCGGAGATCTGCCGTGAGCCCATGCTGCTGCGGGAGAAGGGCAGCGGCAGCAAAAAGTGCATCTCCGCCTACTTTGAGCAGATGGGCGTGGACGAGAGCGATCTGACCATCACCGCCCGCCTCAACGACCAGGAGTCCATCAAAAACCTGGTGGCCGGAGGTCTGGGCATCTCCATCATCTCTGAAAAAGCCGCCGAGGACGCGGTAAAGGCCGGCCGTCTGCTGACTTTCCCGCTGCCGGAGGCCGGTGCCCGCCGCAAGCTGTACGTGGCCTGCCGCCGGGGTGCGCCCGTCAGCAGCCAGACCCAGCAGTTCACCCACTTTGTCAAGCATTTCTACGATGGCAGCTGCGGCGCCTGATACCGCCGGATATTTTCGCCAAAATTACACGACTTTGATTGACAAGCGCACAGTGGTGTGATATAACTTTATAAGATAATCACATGGGAGGACATTCATCATGAACCACATCAATACCATCGAGACTCGTGACCTCTGCCAGAGCGCCAAGAACGGCGGCTGCGGCGAGTGCCAGACTTCCTGCCAGTCCGCCTGCAAGACCAGCTGCGGTATTGCCAACCAGGCCTGCGAGAAGAAGGAAAGCAAGTAATCGGGTACTTGAAACTATGATGCCGCCCCTTTCGGGCGGCATTTTTAGCGTGAACAATACCATGAAGGGAATTGCAATATATGATCCATCAATATCAACTGGGCGGCTACAACATCGTGCTGGACATCTGCTCCGGATCTGTCCACGCGGTGGACGAGCTGGCCTATGACATCATCGCCCTGTTCGAGACCCAGAGCCGCGATACTATCATCCATCAACTGACCGAAAAGTACCGCACTGCCGAGGGCGTAACGCCAGAAGAAATCGGCGAATGCTATGACCAGATTGCCCAGCTGAAGGCGGCGGGCAAGCTGTTTACCCAGGATACCTTCCAGCCCATGGCGGGCGAGCTGAAGGCCCGCACCTCCGGCGTCATCAAGGCCCTGTGCCTGCATATTGCCCACACCTGCAACCTCAACTGCTCCTACTGCTTTGCCAGCCAGGGCAAGTACCACGGCGACCGCGCCCTGATGAGCTACGAGGTGGGCAAGCGGGCCCTGGATTTCCTCATCGAGAATTCCGGCGCCCGCCACAATCTGGAGGTGGACTTCTTTGGCGGTGAGCCCCTGATGAACTTCGACGTGGTGAAGCAGCTGGTGGCCTACGCCCGCTCCATCGAGAAGCAGCATAACAAGCATTTTCGCTTTACACTGACTACCAACGGCGTGCTGATCGACGATGATGTCATCGATTTTGCCAACCGTGAGATGAGCAACGTGGTGCTGAGCCTGGATGGCCGTAAGGAGGTCCACGACCGCTACCGTGTGGACTACGCCGGCAACGGCAGCTGGGAAAAGATCGTCCCCAAGTTCCAGAAGCTGGTGGCCGCCCGGGACGGCAAAAACTACTACATGCGGGGCACCTTCACCCACGCCAACCCGGACTTTCTGGCGGATATCAAAACCATGCTGGACCTGGGCTTCTCCGAGCTGAGCATGGAGCCTGTGGTGACCGCCGCCGGTGATCCCTCCGCCCTGACCGAGGCGGACAGAGCCATCGTCATGGACCAGTACGAAAAGCTGGCGGAGCTGATGCTGCAGCGGGACAAAGAGGGCAAGCCCTTTACTTTCTACCACTACATGATCGACCTGAAGGGCGGCCCCTGCATCTATAAGCGTATCTCCGGCTGCGGCTCCGGTACCGAGTACATGGCCGTCACCCCCTGGGGCGATCTGTACCCCTGCCACCAGTTCGTAGGCGATGAGAAGTTCCGATTGGGCGATATCTGGCACGGCGTGGACAACCACGCCATCCAGGAGGAGTTCGCCTCCTGCAACGTCTACGCCCACGAGGAATGCCGCGACTGCTGGGCGCGGCTGTACTGCTCCGGCGGCTGCGCCGCCAACGCCTACCACGCCACCGGCTCCGTCCGGGGCGTCTATGAGGCGGGCTGTGAGCTGTTCCGCAAGCGCATGGAGTGTGCCATTATGGTGGCCGTGGCCCGCGAGCTGGGCGGCGCTCAATGAGTACCCCCATCTGCGACTTCGTCCGCCGCTATCAGGAGAGCGCCGCCGTCCGCCTCCACATGCCGGGCCATAAAGGGGCTCCGTTTCTGGGCTTCGAGCCCTGGGACATCACCGAGATCGACGGCGCCGACGAGCTGTTCACCGCCGACGGCATCATCGCCGAGAGCGAGACCCAGGCCAGCGCTCTGTTCGGCGCCCACACCGTCTACTCCACCGGCGGCTCCACCCTGTGCATCCAGACCATGCTGCATCTGACGGCGCTGTATGCCGCGTCAAAGGGGGAGAGGCCCCGCATCCTGGCGGCCCGCAACGCCCACAAGGCCTTCATCAACGCCGCCGCCCTGCTGGATATGGATATCCAATGGCTCTATCCGGAAGCGGCAGCCTCCTACGTGGCCTGTCCCATCACGCCGGACCAGGTGCGCCGGACGCTGGAGGGAAGCGCTTGGAGGCCCACGGCGGTCTATGTGACCAGCCCGGATTACCTGGGAAACACATTGGATATCCGCGGCATTGCAGAGGCCTGCCATGCCTTCGGCGTCCTGCTGCTGGTGGACAACGCCCACGGTGCATACCTGAAATTCCTACCCCGGTCCCTGCATCCCATGGACCTGGGGGCCGACATGTGCTGTGATTCCGCCCATAAGACCCTTGGGGTCGTCACCGGTGGGGCATACCTGCATATTGCCCACAGCGCCCCGGCGCTGCTGGCCCGGCAGGCCAAGGCGTCCATGTCCCTGTTCGGCTCCAGCAGCCCGTCCTATCTCATTCTGCAGTCCCTGGACGCCGCCAACGACAGAATGGCAGATTTTCGGGGGAAATTAACGGCGTTTATGTACCAGATCTGCACCCTAAAAGGCCGTTTATGTACCAATAAATTCCCCCTATTGGGGGATGAACCGCTGAAACTCACCCTATCGCCCAAAGTCCTCGGCTACACGGGGACCGAACTGGCCGAGCTGCTGGAGCAGCACGGCATGTACCCGGAATTTTACGACCCGGACTACGTGGTGCTGATGCTGACGCCCTATAACAGTGCCGATGATCTGAAGCGGCTGGAAGCTGTTCTGCTGGACCTGCCGCACAGAGTGCCTGTCGCCGATGTGCCGCCGCAGCTCCCCCGGCCGGAGCGGGTGATGACGCCCCGCCAGGCCATGCTGGCGGAGAGTGAGCTGCTGCCGCCGGAGCAATGCCTGAGCCGCATCTCTGCGGCCGCCGCCATCAGCTGTCCCCCCGCCATTCCGCTGGCCGTCTGCGGCGAACGGATCGACCGGCAGGTGATCGACTGCCTGCAGTATTACGGCGTCTCCTCATGTGCCGTGGTAAAGGAATAACAACAGGAAAGCCGCGGCGTCTGCCGCGGCTTTCGTTGTCAATATATACAAAGCGAATCGTAATATTTTGTGCTTTTTCCACAGAAAGGCTGCTTGACTTTCCGATGCGGCGAGCTTATAATCTCACAGCAAAATGAAATGGCAGAAGTAAGGTGAGTGAATCATGACACAAGCAAACGCAAAACATCATATTTCGTCACTGTTTCATCCGGTTGATCTGACACAGGGCTCATGCTGGAAGACCATACTGGTCTTCTCGCTGCCCATCATACTGTCCTATCTGCTGCAGCAGGTGTATTCCATCAGCGATGCCGCCATTGTGGGCCAGACCCTGACGGCCCAGGAGGTGGCGGGCGTCAACGACACCACGTCGCTGGTGTTTATCTTTCTGCAGTTTGCCTTTGGCGTCAGCGCGGGCTTCTGCGTCATCACCTCCTGCAGCGTGGGCTGCCGTGACAGGGAGGGCGTCCGCCGCTCGCTGGTGACACAGATCGTGCTGTCCGCCGCCCTGACGGTGCTGCTGACGGCGCTGGCGCTGCTGCTGTTGAACCCCATGCTGGCATGGATCAACGTGACGCCTGATAACCAGACGGTTTATCAGGCGGCGTATACCTATTGCGCCATCATCTTTGCTGGGATCGGCGCGCAGCTGTTCTATAACTTCATCTGCTCGTTTCTGCGCAGTCTGGGCGATTCCGTGACGCCGCTGCTGTTTCTGCTGTTCTCCACGGTGCTGAACGTGGGGCTGGACCTGCTGTTCATCCTCGTGTTCCGCTGGGGCGTGGCGGGTGCGGCCATCGCCACCGTGTCGGCCCAGCTGATCAGCACCGTGGGCTGCTTTATCTACGCCTTTGCACATTATCCCGATATCCGCCCCCAACCCGGCGACTGGCGGCGCATCTCCTGGTGGGACATCCGCCGCCATGTGACCCAGGGCGTACCGCTGGGACTGCAGTTCTCCGTCTTGGCGGTGGGCATCATCGTGATGCAGAGCATGGTGGTGCGCTTTGACATGCTGGACGGCGTGATGGTCTCCAGTGCGGCACAGAACGGTTTCGGCGCGGCCAACAAGCTGTCCAGCCTGGTGGTCACCCCCATGAACGGCCTTGGCGCGGCCATGACCAGCTTTACCGCCCAGAATCTGGGAGCAGGCAGGCCGGAGCGCATCCGGAAGGGCACGCTGCAGTCCCTGGCAATGATGGGGCTCCTGGTAGTCTCTGCCGTAAGCATCGGACTGTTGCTGACCAGGGGCGGTTTTTACCTGCATGTGTTCCTCAGCGCCGATAAGGTCACGGAGGAGACGATCCGCTACGGCAATACCTTCCTGTATGTGGACTTTGCCATGTACCCCTTTCTTGGCTTTATCTTTGCGGTGCGCAACTGCGTGCAGGGCATCGGGAAATCTTCCTTTGTCCTGGGAGCAGGCGCGGCGGAGCTGGTGGCCCGCATTGTGGTGAGTCTGCTGCTGCCGCCCCTGTTTGCCGGCGGCCCTGTGGATGCCCAGGCCACGCCGCTGGCCTTTTATGCCCTGTGCGCCGCCGACCCCTGCGCATGGATCGCTTCTGATTCCGTGCTGATGGCGCCGTTTGTCCGCAATATCCTGAAAATGGACTACCGGTACATGCACCGGCACCGTATCCGGCACGTTGACGAGACCTGATGGTGAACTGCGGGCCACAGAGCAGTGCAAAGCAAGATCAAAAGAGCGCCTGTTGCTTTCAACAGGCGCTCTTTTAATATCGTTTATTTCCCGATAAACGGGGCAAATTTTTCCGCAAAAAGCTGATCCCCATGGCGGCACAGCTCATCACAGAACTGGTCATAGGCCGTCAGCAGAGCCTTGCCCTCCGGCGTCAGCGTGGCGCCGCCGCCGTGCTTGCCGCCGGTGGTGGAGTCCAGCAGTTTGAAGCCCAGGGCATTTTCCGCATTTTTGATCACCGTCCAGGCCTTGGAATAGGCCATCTCCATCTCCAGCGCGGCGGCGCGCAGGGAATGGAGCCGCTCCACACGGTGCAGCAGCTGGGCGATGCCGGGGCCGAAGCATTTCGCGTCGGTAAACAGCCGGCAGGATAGATTGTAGCGTAATTTTTTCATGAGAATATTGTACCAGCCGGAAGAGAAAACGTCAAGGACATGATTGACTATCGGGATAGGACGTGCTATTCTCAAGGAAAAGAGAGGAGATGGCGCCATGCGCGTGTTGATCAGGGGGGCGGGGGATATCGCCACCGGTATTGCCCTGCGGCTTTACCGCGCCCGGATACAGGTGGTGATGACCGATCTGCCCAAGCCCACCGCCATCCGGCGCACCGTCTGTTTTTCCCAGGCCATCGTCTATGGGGAGACTACGGTAGAGGGTGTCCGGGCCGTCTTGGCAGAGAACTGCGCGGCGGCAGAGGAGATCATGGCCCGGGGAGATATCCCGGTGCTGGCCGACCCGGAGTGCGCCTGCCGGGAGGCATTGCGGCCCGACGCACTGGTGGACGCCATCCTGGCCAAGCGGAATCTGGGGACGAGGATCACAGATGCGCCCATCGTGGTAGGCGTCGGCCCCGGCTTCACAGCGGGGGAGGATTGCCGCGCGGTGGTGGAGACTATGCGGGGCCACACCCTGGGCAGGGTCATCTATCAGGGCAGCGCGCTGCCCAACACCAATATCCCCGGTCTCATCGGCGGTTACGCCGGCGAGCGGGTGCTGCGTGCCCCGGACGACGGTATCTTCCGCACAGTGCTGGATATCGGCGCCCAGGTAAAGTCCGGCGACGTGGCAGGCCAGGTGAACGGAAAGCCCATGCTCTGCACCATTGACGGCGTGCTGCGGGGGCTGCTGGCGGACGGTACGCCGGTGTTCAAGGGGATGAAATCCGGCGATGTGGATCCCCGCTGCAGGGAGGAATACTGCTACACCGCATCGGACAAGGCCCTGGCCGTAGGCGGCGGCGTGCTGGAGGCTGTACTGCATTTTTATCATGGCAAGGGAACACAGTCCTGATTTTTTGTTAGGTTTTCTAAAACATTGTGAGATTTTTATGTGGTTTCAACAGTAGCATAATGGGGAAAGCTGTGGTATAATAGCAGTAACCCTGAAATGTGGGGTACATTCCAGACAACTAAAAATTTTTACAATACATGAAAAGGAGCAATGAACATGATCGACCTGAAGAAGTACGGTATCACCGGCGTAAACGAGATCGTTTACAACCCTTCCTATGAAGAACTTTTTGCCGAAGAGACCAAGAAGGATCTGACTGGCTACGAGGTCGGCCAGGTCACCGAGCTGGGCGCCGTGAATGTGATGACCGGCATCTACACCGGCCGCTCTCCTAAGGACAAGTATATCGTCATGGATGAGAACTCCAAGGACACCGTGTGGTGGACCAGCGAGGGTTATAAGAACGACAACCATCCCATGAGCGAGGATGTTTGGGCCAAGGTGAAGGACATTGCCGTCAACGAGCTGTGCAACAAGCGCCTGTTCGTGGTAGATGCCTTCTGCGGCGCCAACAAGGATACCCGCATGGCCGTCCGCTTCATCATGGAGGTGGCATGGCAGGCCCACTTCGTAGAGAATATGTTCATCAAGCCCACCGCCGAGGAGCTGAAGGACTTCGAGCCTGATTTCGTGGTCTACAACGCCTCCAAGGCCAAGGTAGAGAACTTCAAGGAGCTGGGCCTGAACTCCGAGACCTGCGTGGCCTTCAATATCACCTCCCGTGAGCAGGTCATCATCAACACCTGGTACGGCGGCGAGATGAAGAAGGGCATGTTCTCCATGATGAACTACTACCTGCCCCTGAAGGGCATCGCCTCCATGCACTGCTCCGCCAACACCGACATGAACGGCGAGAACACCGCCATCTTCTTCGGCCTGTCCGGTACCGGCAAGACCACCCTGTCCACCGACCCCAAGCGCCTGCTGATCGGCGATGACGAGCACGGCTGGGACGACAACGGCGTCTTTAACTTCGAGGGCGGCTGCTATGCCAAGGTCATCAACCTGGACAAGGATTCCGAGCCCGATATCTACAACGCCATCCGCCGCGACGCTCTGCTGGAGAACGTTACGGTCGATGCCAACGGCAAGATCGACTTCGACGACAAGTCTGTCACCGAGAATACCCGCGTCAGCTACCCCATCGATCACATCAAGAACATCGTGCGGCCCATCTCTGCAGCTCCTGCGGCGAAGAATGTGATCTTCCTGTCCGCTGACGCCTTCGGCGTGCTGCCTCCCGTGTCCATCCTGACGCCCGAGCAGACCCAGTACTACTTCCTGTCCGGCTTCACCGCCAAGCTGGCCGGTACCGAGCGGGGCATCACTGAGCCCACGCCTACCTTCTCCGCCTGCTTCGGCCAGGCCTTCCTGGAGCTGCATCCCACCAAGTACGCCGAGGAGCTGGTAAAGAAGATGGAGCTGTCCGGCGCCAAGGCCTATCTGGTCAACACCGGCTGGAACGGCACCGGCAAGCGTATCTCCATCAAGGATACCCGCGGCATCATCGACGCCATCCTGTCCGGCGCCATCAAGACTGCGCCCACCAAGATGATCCCTCACTTCAACTTCGAGGTGCCCACTGCGCTGCCCGGTGTGGATCCCGCGATCCTCGATCCCCGCGACACCTATGCCGACGCCTCCCAGTGGGAGACCAAGGCCCAGGATCTGGCCAGCCGCTTCGTGAAGAACTTCGCCAAGTACGAGACCAACGAGGCCGGTAAGGCCCTGGTCAAGGCCGGTCCCAAGGCATAACACAGCAGCAACGAGAAAAGCATTGAAAATGCCGGAAGTCCGCTTCCGGCATTTTCTCTATCAAACAAGCGAGAAGGGAAAAGCGACCATGCTGGAAGTAAAGATTCTGATCTCCGACCTGGATTATGACGGCGTCGTGGAGCTGGCAGCTCCTCTGGCGGCGGAAAAGCTGGCCCAGAAAGGCGGCCTGATGGGCAGACTGGCGGGAAGCGTCGACGGGCTGAAAAAGCTGGTATACAACAAATACCTGGCAGGGAAGAGCCAGGACCAGCGGGACCAGCTGGCTGCGGAGCTCGCCACGAAAAATCAGGACCTGCTGATGACAAAGGCGGCAGAATTGGCGCGGAAAAACGGCGTCCATGTACAGGTCAGAGATATCGCTGTGCGAAAGATTTGAAAAAATACCGCAAAAAGTGAAACCTTTTGCGGTATTTCTGCGTCTATATACTAGGATTATTTTTCAGCTGTTCTTTTTCAGGGCGTTGACGGCAGCGCGGAGGGCGTCCACATTCTCCTGGGTGGTGGCCCAGCTGCCGCAGAAGCGGACGCCGGAATGGGTGGCGTCCACACGGGTCCAGTACTCGTAGCCGAACTCCTTGCCCAGGATGGCCAGCTCATCATCGGGGATGATGGGATACTGCTGGTTGGTGGGGGAGTCGAACAGCAGGGGATAGCCGTTGGAGACAAAGATATCCCGGATCTGGAAGGCCATGTCGATGGCGTTGTGGGCGATCTTAAAGTAGAGATCATCAGTGAACAGGGTGTCGAACTGGATGCCCAGCAGACGGCCCTTGGCCAGCATGCCGCCCCGCTGCTTCATCATGAAGCGGAAGTCCTTTTTCAGCGCCGGGTTCATAATGACCACCGCCTCGCCAAACAGGGCGCCCACCTTGGTGCCGCCGATGTAAAACACATCGCACAGGCGGGCCAGCTCCGGCAGCGTGATGTCATTGGCCTCACACACCAGACCGTAGCCCAGGCGAGCGCCGTCAATGAACAGGGGCAGGCCGTAGGCGCGGCAGATATCGTAGATGGCGGTCAGCTCGGCCTTGCTGTACAGCATGCCGGTCTCGGTGGGCTGGGAGATGTATACCATGCCGGGCTGGACGATATGCTCGGTGGATTCATCGTGCTTGTGCCACTCCACGTAATCGGCGATCTGCTGAGCGGTGATCTTGCCGTCGTCGGTGGGCAGGGTGATGACCTTGTGGCCGGTGGACTCGATGGCGCCGGTCTCGTGGCAGTTGATGTGTCCGCTGACGGCGGACAGTACACCCTGCCAGGGGCGAAGGATCGAGGCGATGACGGTGGTGTTGGTCTGGGTGCCGCCCACCAGGAAGTGCACGTCGGCGTCCGGCGCCTGGCATGCGGCCTTGACCTTCTCGCGGGCGGAAGCGCAGATCTCATCCTCGCTGTAGCCGATGGTCTGCATCATATTGGTCTCGGCCAGCCGGGCCATAATGGCACTGTGGGCTCCCTCGAGATAGTCACTGTTAAAATAGATCATGCTGGATACTCCTTTTCAAAAGTTTTCCTGACAGTATTCTATCCCATTTATCCTGTTAAGTAAAGGGAAATTTCCGATATCGCTTGCAAAATGAGACGTAATCTGCTACAATAGCACAGACGACAAGGAGGCTTGTTTCATGAACAATACTACAAACTACCCTGAATATCCCGAAGGCGGCAAGCGCGCCAGCGGCGGCCGCCGGAGAAGAAAGAGAAAACAGAGCCGCGCACTGTACTACGTGATCCTGGTGATCCTGCTGGGTGTGCTGGTATTTTCTGCGGTGAAGATCATCAGCTACTTCAAGCAGCAGGCGGACGCCAGCAATGCCCAGGATGAGATCAATCAGAATTATATAACGCCCGGCAGCAGTGATTCCAGCGATGGTACCGATGGGAACAAGGACGATACGACGGCCAAGGATCCGGACCCTGATACCATTGATGTCGATTTTGGCCAGTTATGCGCCGACTATCCCGACGTGGTGGGCTATATCTACAGTGCCAACACCAAGATCCAGCAGCCCATCCAGTATGGCAAGGGCAACGACTACTATCTGACCCATGATCTGAAGGGCAATACCAACAACAACGGCAGTATCTTTATCGAGGAACTCAACAGCTCCTCCTTCTCGGACGGCAACACCATCATCTATGGCCACAACATGAAGACCGGTATGATGTTTGCGGGTCTGCGGAACTATCACACGGATAAGAGCTACTATGCCGCGCATCCCTACATGTATATCTACACCCCCAGCCAGAATTACCGGCTGGATCTGTACGCCGGCTTTGTCTGCGACCATGACGACGAGATCTATGCCACCTCGCTGACCCAGGCACAGCTGGAGGCCATGGCGGCCAAGTCCGACTTTAAGTCCACCATCGGCACGCCCACCGGAAAGACCGTAACGCTGTCCACCTGCTCCTATGAGTACAGCGACGCCCGTTATGTGGTCATCGGCGCTCTGGTCCCCATTGCGGACTGATTCAAACGAACATAACAGGAAACGCCTGCCGCATCTGCGGCAGGCGTTTCCTCAGCCTGTCAAAGAACGCCAGTTCTCGTTATGCGAGAGCTGGCGTTTTAATCGTATCAAAGAAGAAAAAGGGCAG
>CAKTSA010000031.1 GCA_934597585.1 uncultured Oscillospiraceae bacterium | reverse complement strand
ATATTGCCGGACATGACATCGCCGGCTCCCGACCTGCCGGTAGCGATACGGCTGATCACATTGTTGGCAACATCGCCACCCTTGGTCATAGAGGCACGGAACGCCATGCCGCCAACGCCGCCGCTGCCTGTGCCGGTGGCGCTCTTGTATGCGCCGTTATAGAAGCTGCGGTTGACGACACCGGACAGACCGCCTTGCAGGAAGGTGTTGCTGTCACCGCCGCTGCCACCGGTGCTTCCGCCACGGCCTACATTACCGCCTCGACCACGGCCAGCAACACCACGGGCGGCGGCGATGCTCCGTGCCGCCAACATTACCTCCGCCAGCATGGAGCCGCCTGTATGGCCCACATTGATGCCCAGGCCCTGCATGAAGCTGTCGATCTTCTGTGAGATCTTCAAAAATGCCACTGCGCACAGAAACCAGACAAATAGGTTTCCGGCCACGCCTTCTTTTCCGGACGCTGAGACTTGAGACTGCACATCCGATTCCGTCAGAGCAAAAGCAGGGATCATGAGCGCACATATAACCAGTACGGACAACACGAACCCTGTGATGTATTTCGTTTTTCTGTTCATGATCGTCTCCTATAGAGATAAGGGATTTGCCAGGAAGGTTCCCACCATGGTGATGAACAGGCGCAGGCACCATGCGTTCATCAGCAGCAGGAATATCTGGCCGCCGAACATACGGCACCACGCTTTGAAGATATTGGATGTGGTCTGTGCCGCCCCTGTGGCAAAAGCTACCGGTGCCGTGAATACCAAAACGCCCAACAGCACATAGCGCTCCGCAGCCTCAAACAGTAGCTTGATATAGTTCCATGCCAGTATGAGGACGAGGATCAGGGCGATAAGGGCCACGGCACCATTGGCGCAGACACCGATAATAGTAAGAATGACCGAATTAAAGTCGGCAAAGTTCAGCGCGGGCAGTTCGGACGACATGATCCATGCGTAGGGTGTCCCGCCAATCTTCAATATCAGTTCCACGATTTCATCCGCGAAATAGGCCAACAGGATGAACAGCACAGAGCGAATCGTCAGCTTTACCGGGTCTTCCGCCTCCACACCGGCCACAAGGCCATAGTTCTTGAAAAGCTGCCAGATCAGGTTCAGCAGGATCATGCCGATGGCCAGCGCCACAAAGATGTGGTACATCGTCTCTGCGGCGGGGAAATAGCGCAGAAAGGTGCTCATATCGCAGCCTGGCGCTCCCAGCACAGAGGTGTTGATAAGGTCCAGGCCATACATAGCACACTCAGATTTGCACCGAAATCGCAAAACTGTGCCAATGTTGTGGCGGGAGAGTGCTGATTATATCACACGCACGACAAATCCTTATCCCCTGTCCCAATACTCATGTCATTCTTCATGCCTTGCAGCTCTTTTTCAAACACCATGGTCTTATATCGTGATTACTACATTAAGGCGGGCAAGCACAATTTGTGCCTGCCCGCCTTCGCATATTCTTTCGGTTTCCCATTTTTACTTTTTGAAAAACGCCACCACAACAGCGCCGGGGCCCGCATGGGTTCCGATCACACTTCCTACGGTCGTATAGCGAATTTCTTTCAGGTTTCCTTCCCAGATGTGACGGCTGTCTTCGATATACTTTAGCAGCAGCGCGTCAGAAATTCCACTGTAGCCCAGCAGAACCGGCCTGCTGAAATCAATGCCGCCAGCCTTGTCGATCTCCTGAACGAGCAGATTGTTCCCCATTTTGGAGCCGCGAGCTTTTCCCAGCAGGTGAATCTCGCCGTCAATAACGGAAAGCACGGGCTTGATATTCAGTACCCCACCGGCGAATGCGGCTGTCTTTGAAATGCGGCCGCCCCGCTTGAGGTATTCGAGGGTATCCACCAGCGCCACAACAACGATTTTTTTCTTCTCTTCCTCCAGTACCTGCGCAGTTTCCTCTGCGGTCATTCCTGCATCCAAAAGGCGGAACGCAAGCTCCACCAGAATCCCTGTTCCCATCGCTGCGCTGGTGCCGTCCACAACATAGATGTTTTCATACTCCGCCGCCGCGATCATGGCACTTTGATATGTGCCGGAAAACTGGGACGCAAGGGTGATGACAACGGCGGCTTCCTCCGCCTGTTTGACCTTTTCATATTCCTTCATAAAGGCATCCGGCGTTGCCTGACTGGTGGTGGGCAGCACATCGCTCTCGATGAGCTTTTCATAAAATGTTTTGTTGTCGATGGTCACGCCATCAATGTATTCCTCCTGCCCGAAATGAACGGTGAGGGGTACCGTAGATACCCGTGCTTTGATCTCAGGAACTAAGTCCGCAGTGGAATCAACAATAATCCTTGTTTTCAATTTCGTCAATCTCCTATTCTTCGCTATTTTGAGCGATGGCCTCAAGACTTATGCTGATGGCAGAAAGGCTGCGGTAAAATGCCGCTCGTTCGTTCTCTGTTAAGGTATGGCTGATCGTACCAAGCACTGTGCCGATTTTCTCTGCGATTCTTCTGCCGACTTCCTGACCTTTTTCTGTCAAGCGCAAAGGGCTTCTGTACCGTTTGGCCCGTTCAGAATTCCGGACGATAAATCCGTTACTTTCAAGATGCTCCAACGCACGGGAAATGGTCGCCTTGTCCTCCTCGCAATGCTCACACAGCTCTGCCGCAGTCACGCTGTCCAGCGAATATATGTAGTACAGGCAGGATACATGGATGCTTCTCAGATGATAGGCGGCCATCTCCTGATTTTTTATTCTTCGGATATCACGGCTGATTCGGTTGATCAAAACTGTAAATGTCTCAAATCTTTCCTGCATGGTTACCTCCCGCCTCCTAAGATGTTGAGATTTCAACATGTGGATTCTATCACAAGAATGTTGAAAAGTCAACATTTCTCTTTGCTACATGTGGACTGCATTTTCAGAAACACCGTGAGCCAGAGCGGCAAACCTTCTCCACGGGAAACGCGGCGCGAATCGTGTCGTTGATGTGGGCCTCGCACATGGAGCAGGCCATGCCGAAAACCTGAACTGTTGTTTGGATCATTTTCGTACCTTCTTTCAAAATCATGGTTTTTTCAAAAAATCGCACTTAGCCACGTCACTGCAACGCAGCCCCTTTACATGACCTTCATGCAAAAGTCGCAGCGGTCATCGCTGCGCCCCAGCGCTTTCGTTCGATGCCGAGCAAGCCTCGGATGCAGACCGGCATTGCTGATGTCGATGCCGCCCTACTTTCTTCCCACCAGCAATATTGAGCCGAGAAGCATCAGGTGTCTGGCCTCCTTCGGTGTCATAAAGCTGCCGTCGGTCGTGTCTATCAGCTCCACACGCTCATAGCCCATGTCCTTGAGCATCTGGACAAACGCCTGCATATCACCGTAAACGGAACGCGGTCTGCTAAAACTTTGTCCATTCATTGGAACTTCACAAGAACGGAAAAGCAAATGAGGCAAGTATGTGATAAAATACAGACCAAGGTGGTGAAGCGAATGGGTTACAAAGAGGACATGGCTCGATGCCGGAACTATATTGCAGAGCATCTGCAGGAGGAATTGATGCCTGCAGACCTGGCGGAGCGGTTCGGATACTCCTTCTACCATTTCTGTCACGTGTTTCGAAGTGTTAACGGCATGGCAGTAGCGGAATATCTGCGGGATCGGCGTCTGTGTGCGGCGGCAAGCCAGTTGCTGCTCGGAAGCAGCGTTACGGAGACTGCGATGGATTCCGGCTTTGATACCGTGTCAGGATTCACCCGCGCCTTCACCCGAAAATTCGGACTTGCACCATCGGTGTATAAGAAGCTGAAAGGAGCGAAATTTGTTATGAAACCAGAAATAAAAGTTTTTCCGGCTTTTACAGCGGTCGGATACGTCCTAAAACCCGAAAGCGAAATTGATATCCGTGAGAATGGTGCCTACTGGTTGGGAAAAGATTTCTCTGGCGTCAGCAAGGAGGACTACGCAAAACTCAGTGCTGCTGGCCGCGGTGAGGTCGGATTGTGGATGCACCCCGAGGGAACGGGTGATGAACTTTATTACTTCTTTGGACCGGTGGTCGAGAGCAAAAGCTTTGCCCCAGCCGGTATGGAGACCTTGGATATCCCAGAAGCAGAGTACGCCGTATTCCGGGTTGCCAAAGGGGCGGATGTTTCTGCGCTGCACGAGAATGTAAAAAAGACATGGCGCTTTATTTTCAACGACTGGTTTGACAACAGCGGATACGTTTTTGATCATACCAAGTTTGATTTTGAGTATTACCTGGGGGAAGAAACCTATATCTATGTTCCCATCAGAAAACGCTGATCTCAAAGAGAATAAAGCAAAAGTATCGGAACTAGGCTTACCGCCAAGCGCGGCGAACTGGCAATTAAGCTTCAGCAGGCAATTCTGGACGATAACGCCTATGTATTCTGCTCTTTCCTCCAGATGAACATGATCTCCAAGAGCAGCGTTACCGGCTACACCGCCCATGCCTGCGACTATTATCAGGTCACGGCTGATCTGGACATCAATAAGTGACCTTTTGCCGCATTCGGCATATCTTACGAAACACAAAACCCCAACGACACCCGGCAGCGCCCATTTGGCGGCTGTCGGGTGTTTCTTGCGTGATTTGGCCTTTGCGGCGCAAAGTGCCGTAATGGCTGGCTGCTGCACATCCCCTAATAAGGGCATTCCCGCTATCTCATAAGTATGAATGATATTTGCAGCAAAAAATGGACATATTATCCGCCGATCTCTACTGGTCGGCGGATGTATTTCAAGGATAATTCGAGTTTACCGAGTATCTGCTTCCGGCACAAACTTCTCCAGCAGTGCCAGACTCTCCTTTGAAGAATACCCCCACAGCACCGAACTCAGGGCATCAATCGCCATCTGACGCTTGCGGAAGTAGGTGCGGTAGCTGATGTCGCGGATGTGCGGCTCCAGCTTTTCGATGATCTCCTGTGTGTTCGCCAACTGCTGCGGCGACAGGTAGGTGTAGTACAGCAGCCAGTAATAGCTTTCACCGTACTTGTGCTTTGTCCGCAGCAACTCCACGGAGGTGTCCAGAAGCTTCAGCATCTTGTAGCTGCGCTCGATGCAGCGGGCATGATCCTCAATCGCCGAGCCCTCGAAGGTGATGCCGGCCACATAGAGGGATTCCAGAAACTCCTCTATGCTGCTGCCATATTCGATCTGGAACTGTCGGCGCACCTGCTGCACGGACAACTCCAGGCTCCACACCACGTCCCGATACTTGCGTAGCAGCATCCATGTGTCATGGTACAGGGGATTATCGGTCACTTTTGGTTCTTGTGCAGTCTTTTTCATCGTTCGGTCTCCTTATCGCCGCGCATCCCCGTCGGGTGCAATCTGAGTTCAAAGTGATAGACTTCCTGAGCGTCACCGCAGGTGACCACCAGTTGAAGCCACCGGCGCAGCGGAGGCACCCCTTCTATCGTAACCTCGCAGTCGTCGGATAATGGTAATAACATATACTTGGATTTGGGGCATGAAGCGCACGGCAGCCCTTGTGCCACAAGGATTTCACGCATCTTTCGCTCGATTCGATGGCGGTTCATTTCTGAAACGCTACCGGCCTCATTTGAACCGCTGGATACCGCCGCGGTCAGGGTGGTTTCCTCCTGAAGCTCCAGCTTGATGCCCAGGCTCATGGCGATTTCTTCCTTGTCCACCACGATATCAGATATCTGGAACATGGTGGAGAGATAGTTCTGGAGATAGATCGTGGTGCCGTGTGTGCCAGGGAAGGCTGCCAGTTGCAGATAGCCGCGTTCCGCCATGCGCTTGAGGTATCGGCCAGCGGTTGCCTTAGAGATGCCCCATCGCGATGCCAGTTCCGCATAGCTAACCAGCGGGCAGCCTGTACCGTTGCGGAGGTAGACCACCGGCCCGACGTCTGAGCCAAGGACTTGTGGATCGTTATAAACGGTGTTCAGCCACAGATCCAGCACGGCATCCATCTCTGAACAGTGACCGGCGCTGACCAGCTCTGTGGCCGTGGAGACGGGGAAGAAGAAAAAGCCGGTATCCTTTTGGCATGGTGCATTGTAGTCGAGGATCGTGTTGTGACGCCGCCAGCCACGTATTTTGAATTTGACCAGCTTGCCATGTCCGAGAATGAGAAAGCTGATAAGTCCTTTCTTTTGCAGCCCCTCCAATGCGGCTAAGGTCTGGCGGTGGAAGCGTGTGCGGAAATACCGGGACAGCTCCTCTACAGACATGATCCACTCACCGGGGTAGATGGTGTAGCTAATGCCATCAATGCGCTTGTATGAGGTGCGGAAGTTGGCATAGGCACAGAGCACGACAAAATAAAAAAGGCCGGAGCCTCCGCTCACGCGAATGCTCCGGTCTGCTATCAAGGCTTGTACGAACTGCCGGTAGATCCGGCAGCGTGGATAGTCTACTATCTGTTTGATCTCAAGTGTATATTCTGACATGGAAACCTCCAAAAAATACTTCCATTCACGATGGTTCTATGCTATAATTCAAAATCGAACCAACTGATTTAGATTTTGACTCCTCTGTAAAACTGCTAACATTTTGCTAATTGCACTACGAAATACCAGCAGATATAGCGGAGTATCAACAATGTCGAATGAAGAGATTGCTCCCCTGAAGACTGTGTAATTCGGTGTACTACGAGAGTCGTGAAGGACTAAGATTAACGACGTGCGAGTTACATGTGTAACTCCTAAGCGGTAGGCCGCCAGTTAGAGTCTGGCCGGGGGTGCCAGCGAAAGAAACGCCATTCCCATGGAGGGGATGGCGTTTCTGCTGCACTGCGCTGGTTTTGGACGATTTGCAAAAATATTCGGACGAAACAGTTGCATATTCCGTACGGATCGGGTATACTATAGAGGAACACAGATGGGAAAGGAGGCGGTCCGTCATGTCGATCACTGCCACGGAATTGAAGAGTAATCTGGGGAAGTACCTGATGCTTGCGGCGACGGAGGATATTTTTGTCACCAAAAACGGCAAGGTGGTGGCCAAGATATCCAATCCCTATCAGGATAGAGTGGACATTGCGAAATCCTTGTTCGGTATTCTTCCGGCCGATGTCACATTGGAAGAGGCACGGGAGGAGAGGCTGGATCGGATATGAGAGCTGTCATTGATACCTGCGTGGTGGTGGACGCGCTGCAGAGCCGTGAACCATTCTGTAAGGATGCCCAGTCGATCTTTCTGCTCTGCGCCAACCAGCGGCTCCAGGGGTTCCTGACAGCCAAGGCCATCACGGATATCTATTACCTGACCCACCGGCAGACCCACAGCGACAGGGCGGCCCGAGAGATCCTGACCAAGCTCTGCACCCTGTTCAGCCTATTGGACACCACTGCGCTGGATATTCGCAAGGCGATCTCAGCGGAGGTTTCCGACTTTGAGGACGCCGTGATGCTCGAGACTGCGGTGCGCTCCGGTGCAGACTGCATCGTGACGCGGAATACCAGGGACTACAGCAAAGCGCCGCTCCCTGTATATACCCCGGGCGCGCTGATCGCCCTGCTGGAGGAAGCGGAAAACGATCCCGCAGAATGACTCCCCACCATAGAAGAAAGCCGCCGGAGGGCGGCTTTCTTTTTTGTTTATTTCCCTTTATTCCCTCTGGCTCCTGGCCTCAGAGCTTCTTCAGCTCCTCCAGGAAGTCCGGAAGCACGTGGAAGACGATGGCGCAGATTGCTGGTCGCTGTACTTCATGCGATCTGCACTCCTTCCTCCTGGATGGCGCGGTAAAAGGCGCTTCCGGGGGTGATCTCCCGCAGTTCATAGACGTCCACCGGCTTTTGCAGCGTGCGGTGGAGCTCCTCTGCGATGCAGAACACGTCGGTGGGGTCGAACTGTGCGCCGCCCACAACGATCAGGTCAATGTCGGAGGCGGCGTCAGCCTCCTGCCTGGCGTAGGAGCCGAACAGGATCGCTTTTTCGGCCCTGTACTTCCGCAGCAGCGGCAGCACAGCGGCAATAATCTCGTGCAGCGTATAGATATGCTCCGACACAGCGTCCACCTCCGTCTCTCAGTATGCCGCTTTTTCCTTTTTATCTTACCCCAAACCCGTGGGATTGTCAACGACGGCTGTTTTTGTCTTGCGCGGTGTCAGGTCTGGAGGACGAATGCCTCTGGGAAGCCGGCGGCTTTGAGCTTTTCGCAGTAGGCGTCGGCGTTGGGGCGGAAGCGGAAGGCGCCCGCCTGCACCCGGTAGAGGGGGGCCTCCTCCACGGGAAGGTCCGGCGTCCGGGGGTCCTCCGGCGATGATGCCGGGGGCTGGTAGGCCACGCCGAAATAGTCGCACACCGCCTGGGCCGTCTCCTCGGCGATGCGGGGCATGCTGTCGATGAGCCACTGGGCCTCCTCCGGGTGGTCGTGGAAGCCGAACTCCGGCAGCACGGCGGGCATGTGGGTGGCCCGCAGCTCGTACAGGCCTGCGCTCTCCACCAGCTTGTCGGGCGTGCCGGGGGAGAGGGGGGCGATGCGGTCTTGGATCAGCTGGCCGATGCGGCGGCTGTCCTGGCTGGGGTAGCAGTGGACCCGGGTGCCGGAGGCTCTGCCGTTGAAGCCGTTGGTGTGCAGGGCCATGTGCAGGTGGGCGGGCCAGGCGTTGGACTCCTTCACCCGGTCGTACATGTTGCCCCACTGGCCGTTCTTCACTGCGAAGCCGCAGCGCGTCAGGGCCGATTCCAGCAGGTCGGCGCAGCGGGCCATCTGCTCCTTTTCATTGGTGGGGCGTCCGTTCCACAGGGCGGTGGAGGCGTAGGTGTTGCTGGCGCGGTCCTCGGGGCTGAGATAGATGTTGGGCATGGTCATTCCTCCAGTTCCGGCAGGCCCGCCAGGCTGGTCAGCAGGCTGAGAATGCCCGCCAGGACCGTGGAGCTGGCCACTGCCAGCCAGTTGACCTCGCACAGTACGGCGGTGGCGCCGATGGTGGCGGCAGCCGTCTGGGCCATGGTGCGCAGCGCCCGCACGCCCGCCGCACGGAACCAGAGACGCCAGTTGGTGGTTGTTTTCATGGGATGGTCCTCCTTTTTTTATTGTGGTTGTGGTTGTTGTGTTGAGGGGTAGTTTCGCGCCCCCGGGCGCGAGGTACTTTTGCCAATAGCGGCAAAAGTAGGCAAAAGCGCCAGAAGGAACCTCCGGTTCCTTCACATCCCGGCGCGCTATGCAGCGTGCAAAAGGGTTGGATTTTACCACACGATCACGCAGGATTTTCTTTTTCGATTCGTCAAAGGATCGTCTCATCACCAGCGCCGCTGCCGCTGATCGGTGCGGTAAAGAAGTCGTTGCGTCTACCGTGCGGGCCGATGTGGGCATCGGCCCCTACGAATGCGGTGCACGATGGTGCTCCACATCACATTTCCCATCATGCCGCGCAGCGGCATACCGCAACTCTTCACTTTTCACTCTCATAGGCCCCCTTACTTCATTTTATGCGTGTCCCTCCATGGTGGAGAGGCGGCGGTCGGCGGAGTTGAGGCGCTCTGACAGGACGGCGACGGATTCCTCCAGGGCGTAGGTGCGCTGGATAAGATTGTTGTGCTTGTGGACCTTCTGCTCCAGCTGCTCCAGGCGATAGGCCACCAGGGCGGCGCTTTTGCGGTTGGACAGGTAGGCCCCCGCCAGGGTGCCGATCAGGCTGAGGACGGCCACCAGAATGGTTTCCATCACACCGCCTCCCAGGCGGTGGGGGCGCCGTTTTCGTCCACCGCTGCCACCTGCAGCAGCTGGCCCACCGACGCGCCGGTGATGCCGAAGGACACGTCGGCGTTGTTGCCGTGCCACAGCTGCACCACCTCGCTGCTGATGCTGGAGCCGCCGGAGGAGGGGTACGTGGTCTTGCGGAAGGTCAGCTGCTGGCCACCGCTGGTGTGCTCCTCCGTGGCGCTCAGGGGCAGGACGGTGACGGTGACGCTGTCGCCGTGGGTGCCGGCGGTGCCGTTCTTGCCGGCCTTGCCGTCCTTGATGGTGAAGGTGTGGTCGCCGTCCCTGTCGGTGATGGTGATCTTCACCGCAGGGATCAGTCCGGTGGCGAAGGTGTTCTGCAGCGTCACTGTGGGGCTGACGCCGTCGGCCCCGTCGAAGAGGCCGTCGGCCTGGGCCTGGGCCAGGACGCGGGCCATCAGGGCGGCGAAAAAGGGCTCGCTGGGCTGGGCGGAGGGGTCGCCCATGGGGTCGGCCCCGGGCTGGATGACGCCGCAGTCGGCGTACACGGTGGGCAGCACCAGGGCGCCGGTGCTGTCGGTGCCGTAGACGCCGGCCAGCAGGGGCTCTCCGGCGGCCTGCAGGCACTCCCAGGGGATGGGGCAGCTGTCGCCGTCCCACTGGGCCACGTCGCGGCAGATGCTGCCGGCGCGGAACACGGCGATCTTTGTCAGATCCTGCCAGATGCTGTCGGCAAAGGTGAAGGTGACGGCGGCGCCCACCATGCCGGCGGTCAGGGTGGCGGGCACGGTGACGACGGCCTCTGCGCCGGTGATGCGGATATGGATATTGCTCATAGGGGATTCCTCCTCTCTCATATTCCGGGCCGCGGTCCCTCGCCGCGTCCCTGCCCTTGGTGTGCAAACGGGGGATTGTTGCCTTGGGAAGGGCAACAGGGGAGGGAAAAAAGTGAAGAGAGAAGAGTGAAGAGAGAAGAGGCGTAGGGGCGCAAAAAAAGAACACCCGTGGGGGTGTTCTTTCTTGTTATGGGGAAAATTTACTGGACCTTGGCCAGCTTGTCGTTGCATTTCTGCAGGAAGCGGGCGTTGTCGATGATGGCTCTCGTATGGGTGCCCTGGCCGATGAGGCCCTCTTCGTCGCTGGCGGTGACCTGGAAGGTGATCATCTTGCCGTTGGCGGAGATGCCGGTGACCTGGGCGGTGGCGGACACCTTCATGCCCACGGGGGTGGGGGCCAGGTGGCTGGAGGCGATCTCCACGCCCACGGTGCCCTTGCCCTCCGGCAGCTCGCCCTGTACGCACTGCATGGCGGCGCACTCCATCAGGCCCATCATAAAGGGGGTGCCGAACACCTCCAGTCCGCCGGAGCCCACGGCCTTGGCGGTCATATCGGGGGTGACGGTCTTTTCCACGGTATAGGTCATGCCGATCTCGATCATGTCGAAAACCTCCTGTTTTTGTCAGATACCCAGGCGGGTCCAAAGGTCATTATAGAACTTCAGCGTCTCCTGGGGCAGGTTGATGTACAGCTCACAGCGGTCCAGCACCTCGGGGGGAGCGGCCATGATGCGGTAGATATCCTCGTCCAGGGGCTCCTCGTACTCGGCCTCGTAGTAGGCGGGGTATTCCGCCAGGGCCTCGGCGTTGGGGGAGGCGTACCAGATGTAGTCCATGTTGGCCAGGTTGCTGTCGGTAGAGGCGATGAAGTTGATCCACTCCATGGCCTCGGAGCGGTGCTGGCTGGACTTCAGGACGCACATGGCGTCCACGAACCAGTTGCTGCCCTCGTCAGGCACCACGAAGGCCAGGTCCTCGTTATTCTCCAGCATGGTGAGATAGTCGCCGGCGTAGTACATGGCGATGGCGGCGTTGCCGCCCTCCATCTTGCCGAAGATCTCGTCCATGACGAAGGCCTGGTACACGCCCTTGCTCTTGGCGTCGTAGATCAGCTGGAAGGCCTCCTCCAGCTGGGCTTCATCGGTGGTGTTGATGTCGTAGCCCAGGTAGCACAGGGCGGCCATCAGGGCGTCACGGGAGTTGTTGATCATCAGCACCTGGCCGGCGTACTTCTCGTCGAACATAGCGCCCCAGCTGGTGATGGGCTGGTCCACCATGGTGGTGTTGTAGATGATGCCCACGGTGCCCCAGGTGTAGGGGACGGTGTACTTGTTCTCCGGGTCGAAGCTGAGGGACTTGTACTGGTCGTCGATGAGATCATAGTTGGGGATGGCGCTGTAATCCAGCTCCGCCAGCATGTCCTCCTGGATCAGACGGCCGATCATGTAGTCGGAGGGGACGATCACGTCAAAGTCCGCGCCGCCCATCTTGATGAGGGAGTAGAGGGCCTCATTGCTCTCGGCGGTCTGGTAGTTGACGCGGATGCCGGTCTCCTCCTCGAACTCGGTGATCAGGTTCTCGTCGATATACTCGCCCCAGGAGCAGACGTTCACCACCCGGTCGGACCGGGCGGCGCTGCCGGTGAAGATCAGCAGGGCCACCAGCATACAGGCCAGCACGCCGGCGGTGACCTTCTTCCACAGGCCGCTATTGCGCCGTTTGGGGGCGGGGGTATGGGCCGCCGCACCCTCGTGGTGGTGCTGGTGGGCGTGGTGCTGGACGTGATTTTCCCGGATGTTGATGATGGCCAGCAGCAATATCACCGTCACGAACAGCAGGGTGGAGATGGCGTTGATCTCCGGGCTCACCCGCTTTTTGGTCATGCCGTAGATGGTCATGGCCAGAGTGGAGGAGCTGGTGCCGGCGGTGAAGTAGCTGATGATGAAGTCGTCAATGGACATGGTGAAGGCCGTCAGGGCGCCGGAGACGATGCCGGGCTTGATCTCCGGGATGATGACCTTCCAGAAGGCCTGCATCCAGGTGCAGCCCAGGTCCTGGGCGGCGTCCACCAGGTTGCGGTCCATCTGCCGCAGCTTGGGGCCAACGGAGAGGATGACATAGGGGATATTGAAGCACACGTGGGCGATCAGCAGGGTGCCGAAGCCCATGGTGAGCCGCTCCGGCAGGACGATGGCGCTCTGCAGACCGTTGAACCAGCCGGCAAAGGCACCCCAGCCGTTGAAGAACACCACGAACAGCAGGCACAGGCTGACGCCGGTGACGATATCCGCGTTCATCATGGGGATGTTGTTGACGGCCATGAGGCTGTTGCGGGCCTTGCGGCGCATGCCGTAGAAGCCGATGGCGGCAAAGGTGCCGGCGATGGTGGCGATGACCGTGGCCAGCAATGACACCAGCAGCGTGATGTACACGCTGTGCATGATGAGCCGGTTCTGGAACAGCTGCTGATACCAGTGGAGGGAGAAGCCCTTCCACACGCTGGAGCTGTTGCCGGCGTTGAAGGAGAAAACGATGAGGATGATGATGGGGGCGTACAGGAACAGGCCCGTCAGGATCATCAGCAGGCGGTCGCCCACGGAATTGGCTCTTCTCTGGCTCATAGCATCACCGCCTGTTCCTCACCCTCGCCGAAGCGGTTCATCACCAGCATGCAGATGACCACGATGATCATCATCACCAGGGAGATGGCCGCACCCAGCTGGGGATTGTACGCGCCGCCCAGGAACTGCCGCTCGATGAGGTCGCCCAGCAGCAGCTCGGTGCCGCCGCCCAGCATACGGCTGATGGCGAAGGTGGACACCGAGGGGACGAACACCATGGTGATGCCCGACAGGACGCCCGGCAGGCTCAGGGGCAGGATCACCTTGCGGAACACGGTGACGCTGTTGGCCCCCAGGTCACGGGCCGCCTCCAGCAGGGAGTGGTCCAGCTTCACGATGACGGAGTAGATGGGCAGGATCATGAAGGGCAGATAGTTGTACACCATGCCCAGCACCACCGCGCCCTGGGTGTTTATCATGGAGAAGTACTCCACGCTGTTTCCGGTGATGCTGTTGTAGAGGGCGATGATGCCCAGCTTCTGGAAGAGCTGATTCAATAGGCCGTTATTCTCCAGGATGGTCATCCAGGAGTAGGTCCGCAGCAGGAAGTTCATCCACATGGGCAGCATGATCAGCACCATGGCGATCTTCTGGAAGGATGCCCCCTCGCGGCTTAAAAAATAGGACACGGGATAGCCGATCAGCAGGCAGATGGCGGTGGCGATGATGGCCAGCTTGAAGGAGCGGCCGAACACGGCGGCGTAGCCGCCCATCTGGACGAAGTTGTCCAGGGTAAAGCCGCCGTCGGTACTGGAAAAGGCGTACACCACCATGATGAGGATGGGGGCCACCACGAAGATGGCCATCCACACCACATAGGGCACGGCGAAACGGGAGAGCTTATTCTTCATCCTCGCTCTCCTCCTCTTCCAGCTCTGCGCTGGCGTCCGCCAATTCCTCATACTCCTCGGAATAGGAGGAGTAGTCGCCGAACAGTCCGGAGTATTCGCTCTTCTTCATGATGTGGAAGCCCTCCGGGTCGATCTTCACGCCGATGCGGGCCCCCACCGGCGAGTGGTCGGTGGTCTGGATCAGCCATTTGAAGCCCCGGAAGTCCACGATGATGTCGTACTGCATCCCCTTGAAGGTCACGTTGGTGACGGTGCCCACCAGCTGGCCCTGCTCCACGGGGACGATGTCGATGTCCTCGGGCCGGATCACCACGTCCACTGGCTCATTTTCGGCAAAGCCGCCGTCCACGCAGGGGAACTCTTTGCCGTACATCTTCACCACTTTGTCCCGGACCATGGTGCCGTTGAGGATGTTGCTCTCGCCGATAAAGTCGGCCACAAAGGCGTTTTTCGGCTCGTTATAGATATCTTCCGGCGTTCCGATCTGCTGGATGCGGCCCTTGTCCATCACCACCACGGTGTCGGACATGGTCAGGGCCTCCTCCTGGTCGTGGGTCACGTAGATGAAGGTGATGCCCATCTGCTGCTGGATACGCTTCAGCTCGTTCTGCATATCCTTCCGCAGCCGCAGGTCCAGGGCCCCCAGGGGCTCGTCCAGCAGCAGCACCTTGGGGCGGTTCACCAGGGCACGGGCGATGGCCACCCGCTGCTGCTGGCCGCCGGACAGCTGGTCGATGCGCCGCTGCTCGAAGCCCTTCAGGCTGACCACCTCCAGCATCTCCGTCACCCGCTGCTCCACCTCCTCCTGGGGCACCTTGGCGATGCGCAGGCCGAAGGCGATGTTCTCGAACACGTCCAGATGGGGAAACAGGGCGTATTTCTGGAACACGGTGTTGATCTGCCGCTTATGGGGCGGAACGTCATTGATCCTCACACCGTCAAAGGTCACATCACCGGATGTGGGCGTGGTAAACCCACCGATGATCCGCAGCGTGGTGGTCTTGCCGCACCCGCTGGGCCCAAGCAGCGTGAGGAATTCGGAATCGTTGATGTAAAGATTGATGTTGTCGAGAACCAGCTCGTCGTCAAACGCCATGCAGAGATCCCGCAGGCGAATTAACTCTTTGGACATTTATCCTCCCCCGTTCATCAGGTAATTTTTCGCCGCCTCCCCCCGCATCCGCCAGGACTTGGACCATCCCGGCTTCCCCGCGAAAATTTGGCAAGTACACTATATAGAAAAAGGGGGGAAATGTCAATATAAATTGAAAAAAGTTAGAAGATGGACAGCGTTCGGCAAAACAGCTGCGAGCAAGATCAGGAAACGCGAAAACCGCCACTCTATCAAGCGGCGGTTTTCGTCAGCATGCGAAAAAATGCTATGATGGGTCAGAACCGCTTCGCGGTAATACCCTTGTTTTTATTATAGCAGTTTTTGGCTTTTTGTCAAGGGGGTACGGCACAGGTGTGGTGCGTTTACCGGGCGGGCCGATGTGGGCATCGGCCCCTACGGGTGCGGTGCGTTCACCGGGCGGGCCGATGTGGGCATCGGCCCCTACGGGTGCGGTGCGACCACCGGGCGGGCCGATGTGGGCATCGGCCCCTACGGAGGTGGTGCACGATGCCGCTGCGTCACCATTTCAATCCATGCCGCCAACGGCGGCATACCACAACTCTTCACTCTTCACTCTTCACTCTTCACTCTTCTCTCGTCCCCCCCCCCGTCCTACCCCTGCAGCATATTCAGCGGGTCATCCTGGGGCATGGCGGCGTCTCTGCCCCGGGGTGGGGTGATGGGGCGGGACATGCAGAAGTAGCGGGTCTCGTCGGCGATGTGGTCCTCCTGGCGGGTGTCCACGTCCTCGGCGTCGGTGTCGCTGTAGAGGAGGGCGGGCACCGTCCGCAGGAAGCCCCGGCAGGTGTTGAACACGTACATGCCGGGATAGCCCTCGGCGTCAAAGGTCAGGCGGTAGTGGAGCTGCATCCAGCCCGCTATACGGCGGTTGTCGCCCCGCTGGAAAAAGATGCGGTATTTCAGCGCCGTCTCGTAGATGCTCTCGCCCCGGCTGGCGTCCCAGATGGCGGGGTCCGCCACGCCGGTGATCTCCCGGCCACGGAGGTAGGGGTGCTCGTTCTCGATGCGGCGGATCTCGGCAAACTGGCGGTCCGGCGTCCACAGCACGCCCTCGTTGGGGGTGGAGGTGCAGCCGTACAGCTCCAGGATGCGGTAGGCCACGCCGTCGTGATCCACCGCCCACCAGCCGCAGGAGAAGGGCCGGGCATAGCCGAAGTCGTAGCTGCGGTACACCCGCCAGGAACGGGGGATGTCAAAGGGCGGGATGACGTGGGTGAAGCGGCGGTCGGCATAGTGGGTGGGGTCGTCGGTGAACTCGCTGAACACCTGGCCCTGGAAGATGTCCCAGCGGCCATCCAGCCAGGCCTGACGGAGGCGGCGGGGCAGGGCCTGCAGCTGCTTGAGATAGTCCGGCTGGGCCTCCATCAGCGCCTTGTTGTCGGTGACGCGGGCGGGGATGAAGACGTAGTCCGCCGGGTCCTCGCCGGGCTCGAAGCGCCGGTCGATGAAGAGCCGCTTGATATAGCTGTGTCCCGGGCCGCCGGGGTTGCAGGTGAAGTACATCCGCTTGGGAAAGTCGTTGACGCCCCGCAGACAGGCGGAGAACTGGCGCATCCACTGCTCCTTCAGCTGGGTGCACTCGTCCAGGAAGATGGTGTCGTACTCCGCGCCCTGGTAGCGGTCCATGTCGCTGTCGGCGGCGCAGTAGCCAAACTCCAGGGTGGAGCCGTTGGCAAAGGTGAAGATGCGGTCCGCGGCGCGGTACTCGGCCACCCCCTGGAGCAGGGGCTGCAGCAGGCGGATGTGGTTGTTCTCCAGCTCCTGATAGGTGCGGCGGACGATCAGCAGCCGGATGCCGGCGTAGTTGACGGCCAGCAGAATGGCCTTGACCCGGACGGCCCAGCTTTTTCCGCCGCCCCGGGCGCCGCCGAAGGCGGTGTATTTGGCGGTGCTCTCGAAGAACAGCTGCTGCTTTTCGTTGGGGCAGGGCAGCAGCAGCTCCGCCGGCATCGGCTCCTGCTCCTCCTCGTCCTCCTCCAGCAGCGCCAGGCTCTCCCGCAGCTCCTGCATGATGGTTTCAATGTCTGTCATGGGTACCTCCTTCACTTTTCACTCTTCACTCTTCACTCTTCACTCTTCTCTCTTCACTCCCGCAGGGCTGCTCACAAACTATCCTCCGTATTGGAGTAGTCGTAGAAGGGCGGTGTGGCGGTCTTGCGGTGCCAGCGGTCCCAGGTTTCGGCGTTTCGGCAAGCCGCTTTCCAGTCTTTCATGGGGGTCTTGCCGACCATCCAGCCTTTTGCGGCGTAGAAGTCGATGAATTCCTGTGGAATTACCGGAGAATGGCGCTCAGCCACGTAGGACTGAACCTCCGCCAGGGTGGGTGGTGCGAAGCACGCGCGGGGTACACCCTTCTTTCTTTGCTTCTCTTTCTTCTTTTCTTTGCTGTCTCTCTCCTGCTCTTGCCTTTCCTCACCTTCCCTTACCTGATCTTCCCTGAACTTACCTTCCCTTACCTGTGTATCCATTTTGTATACATCATGTATACATGGTGTATCCAGATACTCATACCGTCCTGCCGTGTTCACCTGCAGGTGCGAGAGCTCATCGGCATAGACTGTGGGGGTATAGCGGTCGCGCTGGATGTAGTTGTTGATCTTCCAGTCCCGGATCGCATACACCCCGGAGGGGAACGGGATCAGAAAGCCACTGCTGGTCAGCAGCGCCAGATCCTCCTGCGCCGCGCCGATCAGCATGGCTGTCCGCCTGGGGGAGGGCACGAACCCATCGTCGTCCGCACGCATGCCCAGATGAAAATACAGATTCTGCGCACCTGGCGGAAGGTCCAGAAAGGCGTCTGTGTAGATGACGTCCTGCGAGAACATCCTTCGTCTTGCCATCTGCGGTCACCTCCTTTACCCTTAGTGATTTTTTTCCTATTTGTTGCCCTCGAAAGGGCAACAAAGGCGAAAAAACTCCCTCTTAGTAGAGGGAGTTTTTCAGCCTGTCAAAGAACGCCAGTTCTCGTTATGCGAGAGCTGGCGTTTTAATCGTATCAAAGAAGAAAAAGGGCA
>CAKTSA010000030.1 GCA_934597585.1 uncultured Oscillospiraceae bacterium | reverse complement strand
GCGTCTTTTCTCCAGCCTTCCATGTAAACACCCCCCTTTCTTCTATTATAGCAGAAACAGGGGCGTTTGGGTAGTTTCTTGACAGACTGAGCAGACCGCCGGAAAAATCCGGCGGTCTGCTCTGTCTGTGGAAGTTTTATACCCCCACCTCCGCTCAGCTGTGCCGAGCGGGGGTGGGGTGCTTTTTATGAGAGCGTGTACACCGTGCAGTGGCGGTATATCTGGCCCTTCCGCAGCAGCGGCTGGGGGAGGGCGGGATGGTGCACCGCGTCCGGCGGGAACTGCGGCTCCAGGCACACGGCGCAGCGGGGCTCGTACACCGCGCCGTCCTTTCCGGCCCGGCGGGACAGCCAGTTGGCCGTATACAGCTGCAGGCCGGGGGAGGTGGTGTCCAGGGTCAGGGTGATGCCGCTGCTGTCGCCCCGCAGCACCGCCGCGCGGCGCAGACCGGTACCGTCCACGCAGAAGTGGTGGTCATAACCGTTCACCAGCTGCAGCTGCCGCTCCGGGGCCTCGATGTCCCGACCGACGGCCTTGGCCGTACGGAAATCGAAGGGCGTTCCGGCCACGGGCAGGGCCCGTCCCGTGGGAAGGCAGCCCGGCGAGGTCTCCAGGTACGTCTCCGCCCGCAGTGTCAGGGTGTGGCCCAGAGCCGTGCCGCCGCCGTTCAGGTTGAAATAGCTGTGGTTGGTGAGGCTGCACAGGGTGTCGGCGTCGCTTTCGGCCTCATATTTCACCCGGAGCGACGCGCCCGCCAGGCGGTAGGTCACCGACACGGACAACGCGCCGGGATAGCCCTCCTCGCCGTCAGGGGACAGGCGGTGCAGGCGCACGCCGTCCGGCAGCGGTTCCGCCGCCCAGAGGCGCTTATCAAAGCCCCGTGCGCCGCCGTGGAGGTGGTTTTCTCCGTCGTTTTTCGCCAGGGGGAAGGTCCTGCCGTTCAGGGAAAAGGACGCGCCGCCGATACGGTTGCACACGCGGCCCACCGACGCGCCAACAAAGCCGTCGCCGCCCTCATACGCCGCCAGGGTGTCGTACCCCAGCACCACATCCACGCCGCGGAACACCAGCCGCCGCAGCGTCGCGCCGTAGGTGAGCACCTCGGCTGTCAGATATTCATTCCGCAGCGTCCAGGCCTCTGCGGCCCCGCCGTCTGCCGTCACGCCGAACGGGCGGCACGTTGTCTCTGTGTGCATCGCAATTTCCTCCCGCAGTTTACTGTATGCTACAGTATACTACAGGGGGGCGCTTCATGCAACGGGTCTTTCCGCCTGCCCCGGGCGGAGGCCGACCACGGCCACGGCTGCCGCCGCGATTGCCACCGGCAGCAGATATACGGCGGCTCCGGCGTAGGGGGCGGCGAAGGCGGCGCGGGTCAGGAGAATGGACAGTGGCTGCTTGCTTTCGTCGGACAACAGCACCAGCGGCAGTTCCACCATGCTCCACTGATCCAGAAAGGCCAGCCCCGCCGCGATATAGGCGGTATCCTTCACCTGGGGCAGATAGATGCGGCGGAAGAGCGTCCACTCTCCGGCACCATCCAGGGACGCAGCCTCGCTCTGCTCACGGCCGATGCGCTGCATGGCGCGGGCCAGCAGGAATACCGCCAACGGGGAGAAAACGCCCAGCAGCACGATGGCAAAGCGGGTGTTCAGCAGCCCAAGCGCCCGGCACACCAGATAGTTGGGCAGCATCATCACCTGCACCGGCAGCAGCGTCAATAAACAGTACAGCAGGTAGGCGGCGTTTCGCAGCCGCCCTTGCCAGCGGGCCAGACCGTAGGCCGCCAGCAGCGCCACAGCCAACTGAAAGATCAGAATGACCGCTGTCAGTCCCAGCGAGGTGGCGTAGCCCCGCCAGTAGGCGCGGTCATCCCACAGCAGCGGAAGCTGGGGAACCGCCAGCCAGAGCAATATACCCACCGGCAGAAGGGCAAGAAGAACAAGAATCACTTTCGCCAGTGTTTTCATGCTTCCACATCCTTTCCCTGTGCGTTGGTCAGCAGGAACAGCAGCCCCGTTATGATGACTACCGCCACGACTACCACGATGGAGGCGGTGGCCAGCTTGCCGTATTGCAGGCGGCGGAACATGTGCATAAGGTAGTGCTGAATAAGATAAATGCTGTCATAGGGGTAATCGCCGGTCAGGAGATAGACCTCCCGGAAAGCCCGCCACGCGAAGAAAAGGTCGATCAGCGCGGCAAAAAACACGCTGCTGGCCAGATACGGCCACTTGACGCGGTGGAACAGCCTCAGGCCACCGGCCCCGTCCAGTTGGCCGCTCTCGATGACCTCGCCGGGGATCTTGTTATGGGCGGCGGTAAACAGCACGGCATTGACGCCGGTGACCTTCCACACCAACAGCAGGATCAGCACCCACAAGCTCTCCCACGGGATCAGCGCCCGCCAGATCACCGCCACGGCGGCGGAGGGGATCATCAGCGGCACCAGCAGCGCCAGCTTTACGGCAAAGCGCCGGGGCCGCAGCGCCAGCGCGATCCACATACCCAGCAGCAGTGCGGCGCCGATGCCGCAAAACAGATAGACAGCAGTGTTCCGCGCACCCACCGCAAAGGCGTGGTTGCCGCCCAGCGCCGCCAGTCCACCGCCGCCGGAGAAGGCATAGAGCAGCATCACGAGGAACGGCGCTGTGTAAAACAGCGTCGTTCCCGTGCCGCTGGGGAGCAGATAGGGGAGAGATTTTCGGAAACGTCGTCTCTGCATAGCGGCCTCCTATTCGATCTCCGAGAGAAACAGCGTGACCCGGTTCTGGATGCGCTCCGCCGCCTCCTCCACGGTGCGCTGACCGGCAAAATAGGCCTCGCCCTCCTCCGTGACGATCTGGTGGATCGTATCGTTGGAACTGACAAACCGCAGCGGCTTCTGGATCAGTTGCCGGAACCGCTGGCGGTCGCTGACGTTTCCGACGACGGTCTCGATCCTGGCGTCCATCACATCCTGCCGGATGGGAAGCTGCCAGCTGTCACAGATCATCTCCTGATTCTTTTTCGTCAGCGCCAGCCGGATGAACTCCCAGGCCAGGTCCTTCTTGTCACTGTTGGCGGAGATGGCAAAGTGCAGTTGATTCACATCAAAGAAGCTGCCGTACTCTCCGTCACCGGGAAAGCCGATGTAGGTGAAGTCCTCTTTATAGTTATATCGGACACCGTTGACGCGCACCAGATTCTGGACATCTTCAAACTCTACCAGACACGGCTTTTCTGCAATCTCTTCGTTGTACTCCGTATAGTCGTTCAGGGTCTCGCAGAACTGCAGCTGGCGGATGAAATCCTCGCTGTCATAGCGGGCGGTGCCGTTTTCCCAGTCGATAAAGTCGCCGGTGGTGAGCGTGGCGAGCCATGACAGGAAATTGTGCCGATCCATCCAGCCGGACATCAGAAAAATATCATCCGTTCTCTGCGCCCACAGGTCCTGCAGCTCCTCGATGGTCCAGTCGGTACGCTCGCCAACGTCGGCCACCCGTGCGGTCATCGTGAGCACAACAAACGCGGCCGGCAGGGAGGTGAGCTGTCCGTTCAGCTCCAGCGAGGAGATCACCGTAGGCACGAACATGTCACGGTCAACATCCGGATCAGCGTCGATGTACGGGTACAGATCCACCAGATAGGAGGAATTCAGCGGAAGGGACAGCCAGGTCAGATCCAGCACGTCCGGGCCGTCACCGGCCATCATCTCCGTACACAGGCGGTCATAGGCGTTTTCCGGATAGTAGTCGATCACGGCGACGCAATCCCGATGCGCACGGTTGAACTGCTTCACAAGCTCATCCAGCTCCAGAGAGCCGACAGCCGCGGCAATGTGTAGCGTCTGTTTGCCCTCGGCGATCTTCTCCCGCCGTATGCTCCAGATCTTCCCGTCGAAGTCGGAGGCACACAGCCAGGCATCATCACTGCATTGCACAATGCCGGTCACTGTGGCGTCAGCCAGTGCGCAGTCATGCCAGTTGGCAAGGGGGACGGCGGTGGTCCTCCCGGGCTGATACAAGGACAGCGTACCGCCGCTGTTCAGCAGGCAGCCGTCATTTCTGGAGACCGTGGCCGTACAGAGCCTTGGACAGTCCTCCGGCTGTACAAGGTCGCCCAGCGCGTTTTCAGCTGCGGTCAGGGGATAGAAGCCGAAGGTATCGCCCTGCTTTACCCACAGCCACATACCGGATCGGCTTGTGGTGGGGGCAACGATCTCGCCGGACACCTGCTGCGGATAGACGCTGCCGCTCTCTGCCAGTGACACTACCCAGGCATCGGTGGCCGTCCAGCACAGCATATATTCATCAGACAGCGCCAGCAGACCGGAGAGAACATCGCGTTCACTCAACTGGAACGGCACAGCCTCTGCCCGTGCTCCGCTGCGGTAGACGATCACGGTGTATTTCCCGGAGAAATCCGGATTCTCCCGCGGTTCCCCGTATTCCGTATATTGCGGACGCATCTCTCCCGCCAGCAGATACAGTGTGTCGCCGTATCCGCTGGCGCCATAGACCATGGCGGGCGCGTCGGCGGAGTAGATGGTGTCCAGCACGGTGATCCCGCCATTCTCATAGCGGCCCAACGCGGTGTGAGAGACCGCAAATACCTCATTCTCCGTGCTGGCCACGGTCAGCACATAGCCGAAGCCTGTTGGTGGGGTGATCTCCTCCGATGACCACAGCCAGCGCTGACCATCGGCCTTTTCGCCGCAGCCGCATAGCAACAGCGCGGCCAACAGGGTCAGCAGGATCGCAAATCGTCTTTTCATGGCGCACCTCCTATTGGATTTCGGAAAGGTAAAGCGTCACACGGTTCTGGATGCGCTCCGCCGCCTCCTCTACGGTGCGCTGGCCGGCGAAACAGGCCTCGCCCTCCTCCAGGATGATGCCGGTGATCTGCTCGTTATACCCGATGAACACCAGGGGCTGGGCCACCAGCCGGCGGTACTGCTCCATCAGTGTTTCGTCAAGGGGTTCGTTCTCCTCATCCTCCGGAAGAGCCAGCGCGATCTCGCCCCGCAGCTGCTCCTCCATGACGTCGCTGCGCACGGAGAGATACCACCGCTCCGCCAGCGACCGCTGATACTCCGCCGTCAGCGCCTGCCGGACGAATTCCCAGGCCAGGCCCTTCTTGTCGCTGGCGGAGGAGATGCCCAGGTGCAGCGTGGTGCACTGGAAGAAGCTGCCGCTGCCGCCCTCCGTGGGGAAGCCGATGAAGGTGAAGGGCTGGCCGTAATTGGCGCTGATGGTCTGCAGGACCAGGGGGGTCTGGATCACCTGCAGCTGGGCCAGGGACTTCCAGCCGGGGTCGGCATCCGGATAGGAATAGGTCTCCGGCAGTTGGGCGCAGAACTGAAGCTGCTCCCGGAAGGCGGGGCTGTCGTAGTGGGCGGTGCGGCTCTCCCAGTCGATAAAGGCGCCGGTGCTGATGCTGGCGACCCACCGCAGGACCTCCGCCTGCACCCAGCTCTCCGGCAGCAGATGCACGTCTCCGTCCTGCCGCGCCAGAAGCGCCTGCATGTCATCGAATGTCCAGCGGTCGGCGCCGCCCACGTCGTCGGCCCGTGCAGTCAGGGTCGTCACCTCGTAGGTGGCCGGAAGGGAGCGCAGCGCGCCGTCTATCTCCAGGGACGACAGCACCGTGGGTACAAAGTCGTCCCGGTCAAGGGCCTCGTCGGCGTCGATATAGGGGTACAGATCCTCCAGATACGCGGAATCCGGCGGCAGGGACAGGCCGAAGAGGTTCAGCACGTCCGGGCCGTCGCCGGCCAGTATCTCTGTACACAGGCGGTCATAGGCGTTCTCGGGGTAGTAGTCCACCACGGCGGTGCAGTCCCGGTGGGCGGCGTTGAATTGCTCCACCAGGGCATCCAGCTTCCCGGTGGGGAAGGCCGCGGCGATATGCAGGGTGTGGTCGTCCCTCGCCCCGCAGCCGCACAGCAGAAGGGCCAGCAGCAGCGCCGGCAGCAGTGTCCATCGTTTTCCCATGGCGTACCTCCTTGTCTGTTATTCCGATCGTTCCACGGCGACCACTGTCTCCGTGTTCGCGTCATAGGTCAGCTGTCCGCTGCGGTGCAGCCCGTCCGTGCCGTCATAGGCGTAGGTCATGGCCAGGCGATGGCTGCCGCCGATCCAATGGACGTCTGACAGCGCCACCTGCGGTACCCAGCCGGTCCCCGGCAGGGCGGGCAGCAGGGGCCGCAGGGTCAGATCGGGCAGAGGCTGACCATCCCCCACGCGGCCCTCGTATGCAGCAAAGCCGGACAGCTGCTGCAGAATGGCCAGGGTGATCCCGTTGCTGTGGACGGGGCTGTCCTGGCCGTATTTCGCAAAGTCCCACAGCATCAGCTCCATGGACTTGCCGTTGCTGCCGCCGCCCCGGATCAGCAGATACCGCCCGTCCTCCGACCAGGAGAGCTCCTCCACCGAGGTCAGGCTCCATTCCAGCGCCTGTCGATCTGTCCATTCCGGCGCACCCCGACCGCAGTAGCGGCAGGCAGCGCCCTCGAAGCTCATGGGGTGGTCCAGCTTTATGTAGAGCTGGCCGTCAAGCAGGCTGTCCCGGTACGCCGTGAAGGTGGTGCCGCCGTCCGGGGATGTGGTGCGCCGCTCACAAAAGAGCTTGCCGTTGTGCTGCATGGTGATCAGCACCGCCAGCACCAGCGCCGCAGCGGCAGCGCCGAACAGCACCCGCATGCGTCGGGCACGGAGGCGCTTTTCCTCCCGGCTGATGGTCAGCACCGAGTGCAGGGCGGGCAGCTCCGGCTCCGACGCAGGCGCCGCCTTCCGCCGGCAGGTCAGCAGTTCCTCCACGCCGACGCCCAGCACGGCGGCCAGCGGCTCCATCAGTGTCACGTCGGGATAGCTGAGCCCCCGCTCCCATTTGCTGACAGCCCGGTCGGTCACATGCAGCCGCTCGGCCACCTGCTTTTGCGTCATCCCGGTCTCTTTGCGCAGCTCGGCGATAAAGCCGCCGAATACCTCTTTGTCCATGGTCTCACCTCGCCTTTTATTGTACCAGACCGCCGCCGGAATGCAACAAACCAGCGGTTGAATCGCGGCAAAAGCCCGGTGGGACAAGCTGTCCCGCCGGGCTGTGGCGAACGTCTTTTCTTCTTTGCTTTTATTGGCGGTTTTGCGCCGTTGGTCTTACCTTTTCCGCGACGACGCACAGCAGCACCGTCAGCAGCATGTCCGGCAGGGTGTAGCCCACCGGGGTATCCACGCCCATCAGCAGCCGGTAGGCGATGAAGCCGATGAGCCAGATCACCAGGTTCCGGCTGTCCGCCGCCACGACGAAGCGATCCCGCTTCAGCAGGAAGTGATCCGCGATCTGCACGGCGATCATGGGGGCAAACACGGAGCCGATCAGATACAGGAAGTTGGTGATATCGTCCATGGGGAAAATGATCGCCCCGGCCACGCCGATCACCGTTACGGCGATGGCGGCCTTTTTGCCGTTGATCCTGCCGGACAGGGACTCGGCGGAGATTCCGGCCGACCAGGCGTCCAGGAAGGTGGTGGTGACGGTGGAGAACACCAGGATCACCAGCGCGGCGATGCCCAGGCCCGCCTTTACCATGATGACGGCGATGTCGTACTCCCCGGTGAAGATGGCCGCGCCCATGCCAATGACGTACATCCAGCAGGACACCAGGCCATAGGTCACCACGCTGGCCACCGTGGCCCGGACGGGCTTGGCCGCCTCGCGGGTATAGTCGCTGATCAGGGGCAGCCAGGACAGGGGCATGGCCACCGCCAGCTCCACCGCCGCGCCGAAGGTCAGGCCCTCGCCGCCGGGGGCCGCCATGGCGCCGCCGGAGAAGAAGATCACCTTGCACAGCACCAGCGTCAACACAAACAGCGCCGCCATGGTCACCTTGTTGATCCAGCCCAGGTCGGTGATGCCCACCACGATCCACAGCACGATCAGCGCGCCGATCACCAGGCACCACACCCAGTGGCCCACGGGGAAGATACCGCCGATGGCCAGCGCGCCGTCATAGATCATGATGGCGGTCCAGCCCACCAGCTGCAATACGTTCAGCAGAGCAAACAGCAGGCCGCCCTTCTGGCCGAAGCTCATTTTCACCGTCTCCATGGCGCTGCGGCCGGTGCGGCCGCCGATGAGGCCCGCCAGCAGCATCATGGCGCAGCCGATAACGTGGCCGATGACGATGGCCAGCAGACCCTTGCCCATGCCCAGGGGGGCAAAGGCTGTACCGGTCAGGATCTCCGCCAGGGACACGCCTGCCCCGAACCAGATCAAGGCGTTCTGAAAGGTAGAAGTCTTTTTCATTCCACAAACTCTCCTTTCAGCGCAAACATGTGGTCCATGGGGCCGGAGCCCTTGCCCAGATTCAGCATGGCCGCCAGGGCGCCGGAGATGTAGGCCTTGGCCCGCTCCACCGCCGTGTCCAGGTCACAGCCCTTCGCCAGGTTGGCGGCGATGGCGCTGGACAGGGTGCAGCCGGTGCCGTGGGTGTTGGGATTGTCGATGCGTTTGCCCCGGAACCACTTGCCGCTGCCATCCCGCCACAGCAGGTCGTCGGCGTCGTTGATCTGGTGGCCGCCCTTGCACAGCACGGCGCAGCCGTACCTGTCGTGGATGATCCGGGCGGCGGTCTCCATGCCGGCGGCGTCGGTGATGGTCATGCCGGAGAGAATCTCCGCCTCGGGGATGTTGGGGGTCAGCACCTCCGCTAGGGGCAGGAGCTTTTCTGTCAGGGCTGACACGGCGTCGTCCTGCAGGAGCTTTGCCCCGGAGGTTGCCACCATCACGGGATCTACCACAATATGCTTCGCGCCGTACTGGCGGAGCTTGTCCGCGATGACGGCGATCAGCGCCGCGGAGGAGACCATGCCGATCTTCACCGCGTCGGGGAAAATGTCCGTAAAAACCGCGTCCAGCTGCTCCTCCAGAAAGTGGGGCGTGGACTCCAGAATGTCTGTGACGCCGGTGGTGTTCTGGGCCGTCAGGGCCGTGACCGCACAGGTGGCGAATACGTCGTTGGCGGTCATGGTCTTGATGTCAGCCTGGATACCGGCGCCTCCGCTGGAATCGCTTCCAGCAATGGTCAATGCTGTTCTCATACTATTCGTCCTTTCCTTTTACAGCACAGTTTTTTAGCGCGATGCAAGGTGGTGCCCCCAATGCACCGCGTGAACACGGGAGAATGCCCGTTCGTTCCTGATTCAGTGGTTCAGCCGCTCCCAGGCGGTGGGAAATTCCGTCAGCGACGTGAGATAGACCTCCGCCGCATTCCGCAGGCCCGCCTGATCCGACTCGCCGTCGGCGTCGTACAGCCCCACCGTGCGATAGCCCGCCGCCCTGGCGGTTTGAAGGGCGTAGAGGGAATCCTCGCACACCAGCGTCTCCGCCGGGGCGGTATGCAGCGCGTCCGCCGCCAGGTGGTAGATGTCCGGCTGATGCTTGCTCTTTCCCAACTCGCCGGTGGTGAAAATGACAGAGAGATGGCCCAGCAGGCCCAGCCGCTCCAGGGCCCGGGTCACATGAGCGCGGGGGCTGGAGGTGGCCGCCGCCATAGGGATGCCCCGGCTCCGCAGGAAAGCCAGGGTCTCTCCTGCGCCCGCCTTGGCGGGGACTTCATCATAATAAAAATCCCGCAGCATGGTCTGGATACCGTTCAGAATCTCCGTCTCGCTCTGCGGCAGCGGATAGTGGGCCTTCAGATAGGCGGCACCCTGCTCCATGCTCATGGAAAACAGGATGGCGTTCAGCCCCGGCTCCGGTGCAAGGCCCTGCCCGCGGAGGTAGCGGGCCCCCAGGTCGTTCCAGATGGCCATGGAGTCCAGCAGCACGCCGTCCAGGTCAAATATGACGCCCCGGATCATCGCTGCAGCATCTCCTCAGTGGCCGCTTTCAGCTCCTGCGAGGCGGCCCGGATGTCCGCCGCGCCGTAGATGGCGCTGATGACCGCCACACCGCAGATGCCGCTGCCCGCCAGGCGGGCCACATTGCCGCGGCTGATGCCGCCGATGGCCACCACGGGGATGGACACCGCCTGGCAGATGGCCTTCAGCGTATCGAAGGATACCTCCTCGGCGTCGGCCTTGGAGCCGGTGGGAAACACCGCGCCCACGCCCAAATAGTCCGCGCCGTGCTTCTCCGCCAGCAGCGCCTGCTCCACCGTCTGGGCGGAGACGCCGATGATCTTGTCCGGCCCCAGCTTGGCCCGGACGTCCAGGGCCTCCATGTCGCTCTGCCCCACATGGACGCCGTCGGCATCCATGGCCAGGGCGATGTCCACGTTATCGTTGACAATGAAGGGCACATGGTACGCCCGGCACAGGACCTGCAGCTCCCTGGCCTCCTGCAGAAAGGCGGGCTCCTCCAGCGTTTTTTCCCGCAGCTGCAGCATGGTCACGCCGCCCTCCAGGCTCTCCCGCACCACGTCTGTCAGTGTGCGGCCATCGAGCCAGTACCGGTCCGTCACCGCGTACAGCAGCAGATCCTTTTCAGCGCACTTCATACCGGGCTCCCTTCTCCAGCGCCGCGCCGTCCATGTGGTAAACGGCGTCGATAATGCGGTTGCGGTAGGTGGAGTTGCCGTCGCCCTCCGCCATGCGGCTCCAGCCGATCTCACCGGCCAGGCCCATGGTACACACGGCGGCCGCGGCGGCCTCCAGCCTGTTGTCGGGATTGGCCACCAGGAAGGCGGTCATCATGCCGGAGAGCTGGCAGCCGGTGCCGGTGATCTTTCCCATCTCCGCCCGGCCGTTGCGGATCACATAGCAGCGCTCGCCGTCGCTGACCAGGTCGATGGCGCCGGTCACCGCCACGATGGCCCGGCTCTTTCGGGCAAAGTCCTTCACGAATGCCACCGCCGCGTCCAGATTGGCCTCCGTCACCGCGTCGGCCACGTCGGCGTCCACGCCCTTGGTGGTGCCGCTGCCCAGCGCAAGGGTCTTGATCTCGGAGATGTTGCCCCGGATGACGGTAAAGGGCAGTGTCCGCATCAGCTCCACGGCGGTGTTGGTACGCAGAGCGGAGGCCCCGGCCCCCACGGGGTCCAGCAGCAGCACATGGTCCAATTCCGCCGCCTTTTTCCCGGCCCGGAACATCCCCTGGATGCTGCGTTGGTTCAGGGTACCGATGTTGATGTTCAGTCCGCCGCAGATGGCGGTGATATCCTCCACGTCCTCCGGCTCGTCAGACATAATGGGGCTGCCGCCGCAGGCCAGCAGGATGTTGGCCACGTCGTTGACGGTGACATAGTTGGTGATGTTGTGCACCAGCGGCACAGTCTCGCGCACGTTGTCCAGACAGGTTCCCAGCATAAAAACACTCCTTTTACATGCAAAAATGCGGATATGCCAATGAAAGCATATCCGCATTACGTGTTATACGCGCCGCGACGGTATGTCCCTACGTTGGCATTATCCAAATCAGGTTGAAGGGTCTGGGCGATACAGCCCACTCTCAGCCCGCTCCGGCGAGCTCCCCTGTTGATGGCGCTATGATACCATGGATTTCCAGATTTTTCAAGTTGTTTTTTGCAATACTTTTCAGGTGTGACTTCTCTTCAGAATTTCAAAGAAACACAAGCGCTCAACGCAGCCGGCGGAGATCCTGCGGCAGAATGAAACCGTGATCCTGGGCAATCCCTCCGCGGCGGACTGCTGCGGACTGACCCATGTGCCGCTGGAGCCCGTCAGCTATAATGCCGCGCTTCTGGTCTACCGCGCCGAGAAAAGGAAATCGCCGGGTACAGCGTTCCGCCTTCTGTGTGATCGTCGGTGCTGCCATCGCAAACGCTCCCTTCCTGCGTGCTTGCCGTCTGTGAAACGGCCTGCTGTATGGTTTCCCAGATCAGCGCCCGATTCAGCCAGCTCTCATGCCTGTTCCCAGCATTTTCGTACTGTTCGTTCAAAATGAGCGCTGCCGCTTCATCGGCGCTTTCTGCGCCCAGCATCAGGCCGTTCTTCGTCACAAACCGGAAGTTGCAGGCTTCGCAGCCGCCGATGGCGTTAAGCAGAATGGTGGGCGTTCCCTTTGCGATCGCCTCCGTAATGCTGATACCGCCGGCCTTGGTGACAAAGCAGTCCGCTGCGTCCATGTAGGTGCTGATCTGGTCGGTGAAGCCGAGAATGCGGCTGTGTGTTTTTACCGGAATGGCCGTGAACTGTCGGACACGGCTGCGGTTATTCCCACATATCACAACAACGGTAGTCCGTCGCCACAAAGAAGGCAGGCAGGCGGTCTCTGTACAGCTTCCGCAGCTCCGTCACGATCAGGGCTGCAAAGGCATGGACGCAGATCACGGCATCGAAGGTCTCTGCCTGCAAAACCGCGTGCAGCTTCTGCGCCGCGGGGGGCAGCAGCCGGCCGACCCATGAGATCGTTCCGGTTTCTTCTTTTTCGTATCCCTTGCCATAGAACTTCGGCGTATGGCAATAAAGTCATTCTTCATGGTCTCGATAGAGCCAAGCTCCGTCACCATGGTATTGAAGTCCTGAAACATCCGGTCCACGTCGTTCTGATACTTCGGCGGGTTCAGGGGCTTCAGGTACACAGAAAAATCGCCGGCGGCCACCTTTTTGCCCCCTCGCTGAGCATCCGCATGGGCTTGTCGAATGCCTGATACTTTTGATAGGCGGTCACAAGGCAGAAGATCAGCGCAATGGCCGCCCAATACAGGAAAAACCAGATGGCATAGTATCCTGTCCGCAAAATCAGATCAAGGCCGCCGAACATCAGCACCGGCAGGACCGTCAGCGCCGAGAACAGGGCAAAGGAAAAGAGATACTGCCACCAGGAAAAGCGGCTGCTGATGGGCTTGAATTGAGATATCCCCTTCATCAGAACACCGCCTTATAGCCGACGCCTCGAACGGTGACCAGCTGAAAATCCTGACACGCCGAGAGCTTGTCCCGCAGCTTGGCAATGTACACATCCACAGAGCGCAGCGTGGCCTCGGTATCCACGTCCCAGAACTCCTCCATAAGCTGGGCACGGGTGAAGATGCGCTTGGGGTACGACAGGAGCTTGAACAGGATGTTGAACTCTCTGGCCGTCAGCGCGATCTCCTCGCCGTTGCACACCGCAGTCATATCGTCGGCGTTCATCACGAAGCCGCCCACAGTTAATTTGTTTTCGCTGGCAATATTGGCCCGCCGCAGCAGCGCCCCGATCCGCAGCACCAGCTCATTCAGGTCGATAGGCTTGACCATGTAATCGTCGATCCCCACCTGATAGCCCTTCTCCTTGGAACCGTAGTTATCTCTGGCTGTCATAAAGAGAATGGGGATCTCCCGGTTGATGCGCCGCACAGCGGCGGCAAATTCAAAGCCGTCGATGTCGGGCATCATAATGTCCGAAACGATCAGCGCATAAGGACGGTGGTACATCTGGTCATAGGCATCCTGTGCGTTCAGGCAGCCCGTGGCTTCATACCCGTGGCTGTTCAAGTGATTACACACGATGCGGCAGAGCTTCTGATCGTCCTCCACAACAAGTATTCGCAGCATATCCGGCTCCTCCTGCGGGTTTTTTATTATTATATCACAGAATCAGAGCCATTCCAAGAATTGTTCGAATCATATGTGTGACTGGCAATCACACATATTTTTTAAGTCCCTGCGCGGTACGGTCGATCTTTCATAAAGCTGCTCAAAGGTAAGTGCCGATTGTGCGGCGGCGGGGGATTTCATCTTCATTTTTGCCATAATTTTAAGCGCCTGCTTTCTTCAAAATTTCAAAAAAACACAAGCGCTCAACGCAGCCGCCGGACAAAAGAAAAAACCTTGGAAGCGCAAGCATTTCCAAGGTTTTGGTGGAGACTGCCGGACTCGAACCAGTGACCTCCTGCGTGTGAAGCGGTTAAGGTGCCCGTAAGCCCTGTAATCATCAGGGTTTGCGGGCTTTTCTCGTACGACAGACTCACTTCATATACAGTTGGTTTTCATATTTTGTCGTATTTTTGTCGTACAAAACCGGCTTTTATTTTTCCTAGTTATTGGATATTCTTTTGCCGCTTTGCTGCAATAGCCATCAAAGTGTATAGTATTTCTGTTTGCTGCTTTTCGGGGTTTCCGGCAGTGTCATTGCCAGCTTTCCCGCCTGCAAAAGAGGCTGCACATAATGCCCCATGGCATAGAACACCGTCTTGACCCCAAGGTAATCGGCAATCTCACGGCGGGTACGCGGCGTCCGGCAGAAAGCAAGTAAATCTTTCTTCTCTGGTTTCACCTCAATGGGTGCGGTGGTCATTGTTGTGCCGTTAAATAATGTCACGACAAATTCATTACGCCGGTTCTCAAATATCGGCTCCGGCAGGCTGCATTCCTTCATGGCTCTGCGGATGGTGGGAATGCCAGAGTAGCGATTCTCCGCTCCAGTCAGCGCCTCTGTCATAACCGCCAGCGCAGGATTGCGCAAGTCGGGACGGGCAATCCCCAACTGCTCAACCGTCATACGACCATAAAGGCTGCCGGGACTGTGGACCTCAAGCCGGTCGGCAAAAAGGTCGACCTGCACGGGCGTACCTTCCGTATAGATGCTGTAATCCCGATGGATCAACGCATTCAGGATTGCCTCGCGGATGGCCTCCACCGGATACTCCGGGCGGTCGCTTCGGGTGCCGGTGTCAGGATCGATGATCGTGCGGTTCTTCATGTTCCGACGGCAGAAACCGACGGCCTCTTCCACCATGGAATCGATCGTACCATCGATCCGTTTGTTATCAATGAAACGGGCTGCGTCCGCGTCGGTATCGCCGATCTGTGTTCCCGGTACGACCACCGCGGTGATACCCAGCTGTGGGAAATAGCCCTGCGGATAGATGCAGAAATTCAGCACGGCGGCCAGTGTCACCTGTCCGTTTCGGGTGATATTCAGCATCTCCAGCGTCTGCTGGCGGGAAAGCTGGGCAAATCCGGGACGATCTGCTCGGCGCTGGAGAATATAGCGCTCCAGCTTATCCGTATCCAACATAGCAAGATCAGCACGTTCCACAGGACGTTCATCGTCATGCAGATGATGGCGAAACGCTTCGTAACTGTAAAGCTCATAGTCCGTCATAGGAAGGTCTGCATCGCCCACGCGGACATAGGAGCCTTTGATACGCCCAGCACCGCGGTAATAGCAGGGGCGTTCCGCCAGATCTACCGCCGGTATCTCGGCGGCACAGATCCAGTTGCCATCGACCTCGGCCAACGTGAATACGGCGCGAACCGGAGGCTCCATCTGGTTGCACTGCTCCGTGACCTTTTTTTGCAAGTCCTGAGCATCGTAGACGCCGACTACCTGAAATCCGGCGGTTTCATCTATGCCGAACAGCAGCACGCCGCCGCTGTCCTGGTTGGAGAAGCTGGACAGCGTATCATACAATCTTTTCGGACAATCCACATGAGCCGCCTTGCATTCGATCGTTTGCGACTCGGCTTTTTGTTTGCAAACAGTATTTGCTAATTCAAGAAGCTCATTGGGTAAAATAGCAAACACCTCCCTTGAATACGCTAATATTAGCATATTCTGTTAGCAAAATCAATTGAAATTTGTATGCAGCACAGTAAAAACAGAGGCATTTCGATATGTTTTATCGCTCCTTTAAATGTTTTTAGCTTGTCATTTTATGTAATTTTAAAATGAAATAACAAACATAAGTATAAGGAAGCGTGAGCTGTGCCAAAGAATCTCGACTTCTATGCACAAATCTTACATCATTTTATCTCACGCCAAGGAGGATCATATTATGATTCAGTATATTTCATATTCAGACTTGAATGAATTCTACAGCATCAAGGAGGTATGCCGTCTGCTGGAAATGGACAAGGAGAATCTGAGAAAAAGCTGCGAAAAGTATGGCGTCAAGCCTAGTCGTAACGAGACCGGCGACTGGGGATTGACCTGTCACGACCTGCGCCGATTGCATAACTTCTTGTATAAAGAGGAAAAGAGCCTGGCCGCGAGAAGGGATGACGATCCGTGGGCATAACCGAACTTCTCACCGTTTCCGAGACTGCTGTACTGCTGAAGACCACGAAGCAGCAGGTACGGAAGATGATTGCCCAACAATTGATTCCGGCGCTGAAAATAGGGCGTGAATGGAGGATCAGTAGGCAGTATCTCGAAGATTTTTTGCGAAACAATATGATTTAATATTTTTCTGCCAGCGACACTCTCTGTCCACTTCGTCTGTTATACTACGCCTTACCATAACAAAGGAGGGCGTATCATGCAAAAAACATTGCTGGTGAAGCTGGTGGAGGAGTATTACGGCGCGGGGAAGTCTGAGCGGGTCTATGGGCGCTTGGCGGAGGAAATGCGGCTGGTGGGCCGCAGCACATGGATGCCCCTATGGCGGTGCGTTGCGGCGCTGCGGCAGGAGTTCGGCCCGGAGAATGTGCTGGTGCTTGGCAGTACCAACGAATCGCTGCTGGCCTGCCTGCTGGGCGCCACGTCGGTGAATCCCTTGCCGCCCCACTACCGCTGCACGAACTGCCACTACACCACCTTCAACTGTGATCATTACGAGGATGGCTGGGACATGCCGGACGCCGTCTGCCCGACCTGCGGCGGCAGCATGGAGGGCGACGGCCATCGGCTCTCCAGCCGCTCGCTGGCTATGCGACTGCCGGATATCAGCCTTCGCGTCCCTGATGAGATGCGGCAGCTGGTGACAGACTTCATTCCGGACTACTGGCAGTGCATGGACGAGGACGGCGCTTTCACGGTGGAGCCCTACAGCGATGAGGAGATGACCGCACTGCGGCTTACCCAGTCAGACGGCCAGCAGGGAATCATCGAGATCGGTACGCTGCAGGACAACGCCCCGGCACTGGAGGGCCTGCCACCGCTGACAACCACCTACCACCACATCAAGGCCATGGGTCTGCAGCTGGCGGAGGGTGCGTGGAGCCGGGCGGAACAGGTAGCTATTCACCGGGGCGAGATTGACTTTCTGGACGTGATCGCTTTCCGCGAGGACGTGTATGACCTGATCCGCCAACACACGCCGCCCAAAGCGCGGGCCGAGAACGGCCTCCCTTGGCAGATCATGGAGGCGGTGCGCAAGGGAAAATACGCTCGCTTCGGTATGCCGGAGGAGCTGAAGCGCTACCTCAGCTGCACCCTGCGCCTGCCGAAGTACTACATCAACGCCCTGAAGCGGATCGAGTATTTGCCGCGGAAGGGCGACTGCGTGGCAAGGTGGATGATGGAATAGTTGTCTGAACTTGCTGAGAAACGGCGGGAAAACCTTCCCGCCGTTTCCTGTTTTACATAATAAATTTAGAATTAGCCCTTGTGAGATGCAATATATGCGGCCAGTGAGTCTGAGATTTTCTGAGGCTTTGTAAATGGATGTGTTTGATAAATATGTCCATCATGATCTATTTTATCCTGGTAAGACTTATACTCCTGATAATCTTTTCCGTCTGTATCACCAGTTTTCTGGAAGCGATCCCATGCTTCTGCCGCCTTTTCTTTACAATACTGAACAACTTTTTCATAGCGGTCAGATGAAAAAGCGGATTCCGGCCTTTTGTCCGCCAAAGAAGCTTCAATATTGTTATTGCCAGACAAATCTAACCGTTCCAGAGCGGAATAATAAAGGCTTTTATCCGGTTTTTGAGGACGTATCTCTCTGGCTTCCTTTGGCAAATGAGGTACACTAATATCGCTTTTTTGTTCGACTTCCGGACGTCTTTCTGCAGCAGGAACAACAGCGAATCTTCCGGTATTGCGGGGTATGTGCCGGGTGATTTATAAGGGGTCTCTTTCAAATCAGGCTTATCTACGGCACAGAGCACAGCGTTGACCCAGTTACTTTGATATACGGCAGCAACGCCGCGGGGCAAGCGTGCCAACTCCTCGATTTGATCGTCATTAAGACCGGCAGATTTTCCCACCAATTCTCTATCTGAGAAATCCGGAAGCCGCATGATAATTTTGGTATTCGTATTGCGAATTACCGACGCGTCGATTATTCCCAGAGATTGATCCGCAATTACAAAAGTCTCGCCGTAGGTGCACATTTCCGCAATAGAATTGGCCAGCATTTCTACAGACTTCCCCAGAAGATTTGCTGTCTCAGAGCTTTGCTCTGTGCTGGTTCGCTTCAGCAAATTGTGCGCTTCCTCCAGCACAGTACGCCTACATGCGCGCCAGCACTATCGCTGTGTCCCTTGGAAATTGATGTGCCATGGGACAGGGATTTTGACAAGGTCTTATTTAAGGAAACATCTGCGAGTAAATGTCCTCGTATTCTCCGCACATTTCCTCGATCTTATCATTGTGAACGGCATCCGCAAGGATCAGGACGCAGTACTCTTGTCCCCGCATGCTGTCAATGAATTTCTCCAAGCCCTGCACAAACTCAGGATTCTTCCGTTCGTTACTGTTCCTCAGCGCGGGGATGCTGCTGACCGCGGATATAAACTTTGCTTCGGCAAAGGCATTCTGTATCACAGTTCCTTTATCCAGCCTGTCTCTGTATAACGACGCCAAGTCATCTGTTTTGTTTTTTACCGGGATAAGTTTCGCGCCGGCAAAATTCCCCAAAAAGGCATTCTTCAGCACTTTTCCATTCCGGCTGCAGTCTGCTTCATCGACCAATGGCACATCTTTGCTGCCATCGTTATCCCGTGCGATCAGCTCCCGGGTAACAACGCCGACGTATAGATCTGCATGATCCTTTTTGGCATTAATCAGTATCAGAATGCCGCAATTGCGGAGAGAGAGAATATGCCGGAATACACGGTGGTCAGCTTGTCCTGAATGTTCTCACTTTTATCATAGACAATCCACATATATCAGAGTGACCAATGCCAGAGACTGATGCCGAAACTCTGTCCGAATGCCTTTTAGCGCCAAAACTTTCTCCCTGTCGCAGGCATTGTGCCTATTGACATTGGTCATTACATATTCAGTATTTTATAGGTAGACAATATGAAATGACCCCTTCGCTTGTAAAGCGTGGATTTACCTGTCATACTTAAAGTGCAAGCAAAAAGCACA
>CAKTSA010000029.1 GCA_934597585.1 uncultured Oscillospiraceae bacterium | reverse complement strand
TCGCGGGCGGCGGCGTCGGGACGGACGTTGAAGCCCACGATGATGGCCTGAGAGGTGGAGGCCAGCATCACGTCGGACTCGTTGATGGCGCCGACACCGCCGTGGATGACGCGGACGCGTACCTCGTCGTTGCTGATCTTCTCCAGAGAGGCCTTCACCGCCTCCACGCTGCCTTGCACGTCGGCCTTGACGATCAGGTTCAGGTTCTTCATCTCGCCTGCCTGAATCTGGCTGAACAGGTCCTCCAGGGACACCTTGGTGACAGGGGCGTTGGCCTTGGCCTTCTCCTCGGCCTTGCGCTGCTCCACCAGCTCGCGGGCCAGCTTTTCGTCGGCCACGGCGTTGAAGGTGGCGCCGGCGGAGGGTGCCTCGCTGAGGCCGGTGATCTCCACAGGCACGCTGGGGCCGGCTTCGGTCATCCGCTGGCCCTTGTCGCCCACCATGGCGCGGACGCGGCCCACGGAGGTACCGGCGATGATGATATCGCCCTGGTGCAGGGTGCCGTTCTGGACCAGCAGGGTGGCCACGGGGCCGCGGCCCTTGTCCAGACGGGCCTCGATGACGGTGCCCTGGGCGGCGCGGTTGGGGTTGGCCTTCAACTCGCTGACCTCGGCGGTCAGGGTGAGCATCTCCAGCAGGTTGTCCACGCCCATACCGGTCTTGGCGGAGATGGGACACACGATGGTGTCGCCGCCCCACTCCTCGCACACCAGACCGTACTCGGTCAGCTGCTGCTTGATGCGGTCGGGGTTGGCCTCGGGCTTATCCATCTTGTTGATGGCCACGATGATGGGGATCTCGGCGGCCTTGGCGTGGTTGATGGACTCGACGGTCTGGGGCATGATGCCGTCCTCGGCGGCCACCACCAGAATGGCGATATCCGTTACCATGGCGCCGCGGGCGCGCATGGAGGTAAAGGCCTCGTGGCCGGGGGTGTCCAGGAAGGTGATGGGCTTGCCGTGGATTTCCACCTGGTAAGCGCCGATGTGCTGGGTGATGCCGCCGGCCTCGCCGGACGCCACGTGGGCGTTGCGGATATAGTCCAGGAGGCTGGTCTTGCCGTGGTCCACGTGACCCATGACCACCACAACGGGAGCGCGGGGCACCAGATCCTCTTCCTTATCCTGATGGTCGTCGATCAGCTTCTCCTCGATGGTGACCACGACCTCCTTCTCCACCTTGCAGCCCATTTCCTCGGCAATGATGGCGGCGGTGTCGAAGTCGATCATCTGGCTGAGAGAGGCCATGACGCCGTTCTTCATCAGGCACTTGACCACCTCGGCGCCGGTCTTCTTCATGCGGCTGGCCAGCTCGCCCACGCTGATCTCATCGGGGATCTGCACGGTGACGGGGGTGTTCTTGATGATCTCCAGCCGCAGCTTGCGCATGCGGTCGGCCTCCTCCTGCTTGCGCTTGTTGGTCATGGGGCCGTTCTGGCGTTGCTTGGAGTTGCGGAACTTCTCCTTGCCCTGGAGCTGGTCCTTGTCCCGGCGGCCGCGGTTGCCGCCGCTGGTGCGGTCGGCCATATCCTGCAGCTTCTCGTCGTACTTGTCCAGGTTCACGTTGGTGGCCTTGCGGGTATCCACCACCTGCTTCTGGGGCACGCGGGACATGGGCTTCTGGACCTGCTGGGGCTGGGCGCTGCCCTGGGGCTGCGGGGCGGGCTTTGCCTGGCTCTGGCCGCCCTGCTTCTGGCCCTGGGCCTGGGGACGGTCATTCTGCTGGGGCTTTTTGGGCTCCGGCTTCTTCTCCTCGGTCTTGGCGCCCTCGGCAAACACCGTGGCGATGCTGGCGATCTGGTTGTGCTGGGTCAGATATTCAAAGATCAGGCTCAGCTCCCGGTCATCCAGCACCTGCATATGATTCTTGGGGGTCTCGGCATACTTGGTCAAGATCTCCGTAATGTCCTTTGTGGCGATGCCGAAATCCTTCGCCACCTCATGCACTCTGTATTTGTTTGCTACGCTACCCAAATAAAGCCACCTCCATCTTAGTGAACGGCGTGTACCGCGCCGTATGTGTTCCTGCTTACTTTTTGCCGGACTGCTTCCGGCTGCTGCCCTTGCCCCGCTTCACCGGCAGGGAGCCGGCAAAGCGCTCTTCCGGACGCTGGGTCCGTTTCTTCTGGGGACTGCCGCTCTTGCGGCGGGGGCGTTTTTCACCGCTTCTGGGCGGTTTGTCTGCGTGGGGCCGTTCCTCCGGCGGATGCTCCGTCTCAGGCGGCTTGTCGCTGTGGACGCGGTGCTTGCCCTGGCGGAGATTCTTCTCGTGCCGCGCCTGCTCGGCCCGGCGCTCCATGGCCCGCTGGGCCTTTACGTCCAGCTGTGCCGCCGCTGCGCCGTACTTCTCGCCGTCCATGGCCGCCAGCTTTTTGGCGATGGCTCCGGCAAAGCCGATGTCCGTCACGGCGCACATGGCCACGCTGGTGCGGCCCAACGCCCGGCCCAGGGCGTCCTTATCCGCCGGGATGGTCAGACACAGACATCCGCCGCTCTGGGCGAAGGAAAATGCCCTGCGCTGGCTGGAGGGACCGGCATCCCGGGCCACCAAGATTACCCGGGCCTTCCGGGCCCGGGCGGCGGCGCCCACCGGCTCCTCGCCCACCTCTGCCCGGCCGGCCTTTTTGGCCAAGCCCAGCAGGGACAGTACTTGCTCTGTCATGCCTCGCCGCCCTCCATCTGCGCCTCCAGCGCGTCGTATACCGATTCGGGGATGGCGGTGTCCAGGGCACGCTCCAGGGCCTTGGACTTGCGGGCCTTTTTCAGGCACGCCACGTCGGGACACACGTAGGCGCCCCGGCCAGAGACCTTGCCCCGGCCATCCAGCTGTATGTCGCCCTCCGGTGTGCGGACCACACGCAGCAGCTCCTTTTTATCCCTCATCTCCCGGCAGCCGACACACTGCCGCTGGGGTATTTTGCGGGGTTTCACAGCCATATCGGCCACCTCCTTATATTAGTCCTCGCTGTGGGAAGCGGGCTTGATGTCGATCTTATAGCCGGTCAGGCGGGCGGCCAGACGGGCGTTCTGGCCCTCCTTGCCGATGGCCAGGCTCAGCTGGTCGTCGGGCACGATGACGCGGCAGGCCTTGCCCTCGGGGGCCAGACGGACCTCCAGCACGTCAGAGGGGGCCAGGGCGGCGGCGATGAACTCCGCCGGATCCTCGCTGTACTTGATAATATCGATCTTCTCGCCCCGCAGTTCCTCCACGATGGCGTTGACGCGCTGGCCGCGGGGGCCGACGCAGGCGCCGATGGGGTCGATATTCTCATCCTCGGACCAGACGGCCATCTTGGTGCGGTTGCCCGCCTCGCGGGCGATGGAGCGGATCTCCACGGTACCGTCGTAGATCTCGGGCACCTCCAGCTCGAAGAGGCGTTTGACAAGACCGGGATGGGTGCGGGAGATCAGCACCTGGGGGCCGCGGGTGGTGCGGCGGACCTCCACCAGATAGACCTTCACCATCTGGCCCTCGGTCAGCGTTTCGCCGGCCACCTGCTCGTTGAGGGTCAGCACGGCCTCGGTGCTCTCGCTGCCGGAGCCAATCTTCAGGATCACGTTGCCGTTGCGGGGGTCGATACGCACCACGGTACCGGTGAGGATCTCGTGCTGCTTGCTGCCCCACTCGTCATAGATCATGCCGTGCTCGGCCTCCCGCAGGCCCTGGATGATGACCTGCTTGCCGTTGCCGGCGGCGATGCGGCCGAATTCCACGTTCTCCACGGGGATGTTCACCACGCCGCCCAGCTCGCTCTTGGCGCTGCGCTTGCGGGCGTCCTCCAGGGAGATCTCGTTGGCGGGGTCCATGACCTCCTCCACGATCTCCTTCTGCACGTACATACGCAGGTCGTGCTTGTCCTCGTCCACGTCCACGATCACGTTTTCCACGCCCTCGTGGTCGCGCTTGTAGGCGGTGGTCAGGGCCTGGATGATCTTGCCCATCATGAAGTTCTGGGGGATGCCCCGTTCCTTCTCCAGCATGGCCAGCGCCGCGAAAATCTCGTCACATTTCATGATTGTTCTCCTTCTATATACTTACCCGAAGCTTTGTTCTTAAAACTCTATCCGCAGGCGTACCAGCGCCACCTCGACCTTTTCAAACCGCACCGGCTCGCTGCCGCCCATGTCCAGCAGCACCGCGCCGTCCTCGTACCCGGCCAGTCTGCCGGCGAACTCCTTCCGGCCGTCCCGGTTCTTATAGGTCTTGACCAGCACCGGCTCACCCATAAAGCGCTGGAAGTCCGAGGGCCGCTTCAGCTGCCGCTCGGCGCCGGCGGAGGAAACCTCGAACATATAGCTGGATTCGATGGGGTCCACCTCGTCCAGCAGGTCGCTGACTTTGCGGCTGACGGCCTCGCAGTCCAGGATATCCACGCCGCCCTCCTTGTCCAGGTAGAGCCGCAGGTACCACTGGCCCGCCTCGCGGACGTATTCCACGTCCCACAGCTGGCAGCCGTTTTCCTTCACGACCGGTTCGGCCAGCTCCCACACGATGTCGGTGACTTTTTTCATAACGTTCCTCGCTTTATTTTGCGGACGATCTCCGATTTTTAAGAAACGGATTTTGCTCAACAAAAAGAGCGGACGGAACGTCCACTCTCAGTCAACACATACTACCATGTAGTATCTTACCATACTAATATAGGAATTGCAAGGGGGTTTGTGGAAAAAACAGGCCCGGAAGGGGCGGTTATATGCGGATTTTCCGACGAAATACGCCGCAGGCGGGCCAAAAACAAAAACCTCCCTCTGGCGAGGGAGGTGGCTCGGCGTAAGCCGAGACGGAGGGAGAGACAGAATATGCACAGCAATAGCTGTTCTGTTGTCTCTCCCCCAGTCTCGCTCCGCTCGACAGCCCCCTCGTCAGGGGGGCCAAGGATTTGCGTCATGCCAGGTTATTTTATTCCGTCATGATCTTCAAAATCACCCGATCTGTCTCCCGCATGCCCTGGGCGGCCAGGATGCCTACGTGGCGGATGGTGTCCTCCACATCCTTGCCCAGGATGCCGTGGCCGGGGTGGAAGTTGTTGCCGCCCAGGTACATGTTGTAGCCCAGCAGGCCGCACTCCACGCCCATGGCGATCTTGCTGGCGCAGCTGGCCTTGGCCCCGTCGCAGATGCAGCCGGAGATCATGGCCACCGCGTTTTCCAGCGTGTGGCAGATGGCCTCGTAGTCCGCGCCCCGCAGCCAGGCGATGCCGCAGCCGGCGCCTACACCGGCGCTGACCGCGCCGCAGTAGGCGCTGAGGCGGCCGATGCCGGTCTTCTGGTGAATGGTGATCAGATCGCTGAGGCACACGGCCCGCAGGATCTTCTCCTCGTCGGCCCCCATGAGCTTGCCGTAGCGCCACACGGGGACGGAGGCGGTGATGCCCTGGTTGCCGGAGCCGGAGCAGATGACCACCGGCATCTCGCAGCCGTTCATGCGGGCGTCGGACCCGGCGGCGGCCCAGGCCCGGGCCTGGGTCTCGATGTCGTCGCTGCGCTGGAGGAGGGTGGAGCCGATGTTGGCGCCCCAGCTGTTCTTCAGGCCCTCCTGGGCGATGGCGGTGTTGCAGGCGATCTGCCGGGCGATGACCGGCTCGATACGGTCCAATGGTACGGTTTCAGCGAAGGTGAGAATGTCTCTGACGTTGAGAACGCTCTTGTCCTGCAGGTTGTCCTCCGCGTTGGCGGTGAGGGGCTTTTCCAGCAGGACCTGGCCGTCCTTTTCCATGTAGATGATGTTGGTGTGATTGTTGGCCACCCGCACGGCGGCGGTGTGTCCCGCCCGTTTGCCGTGCAGGAAGATATCCAGCAGGCACGGCGTCTCGGGGCAGGTGACCTTGATGGGTGTAGCATCCAGATAGCCCTGGATGGCGGCTGCGTCATCCTCTGTGACGTTGGCGATCACCTGAAGCTCCGCGTCCGCGTCGCCCGCCACAATACCTACCGCGATGGCAGCGTCGATGCCGCGACGGCCATCAGTATTGGGTACGACCACGGATTTCACGTTCTTCAGAATGTTGCCGCTGACCTCGGCCAGCACTTCTTCCGGTTTTCCGCCCAGCACCTCGCGCAGCTTGGCAGCACAGTACGCGACGGCGATGGGCTCTGTACACCCTGTGGCCAGCAGGAGCTCTTCCTGCAGGATAGCCGTATAGGCGGCCATCGTCTTTTCGTTTAACATCATGACATTCTCCTTCGTATTCATTATATTATCAGGCCGTTGGCCGGATAGATGGGATAAAAAGGGGATACGGGAGGGGGTAAGATATTCTATTGTAGGGGGATATTTTTGCCTCCCTCTGTGAGGGAGGTGTCATGACCGTAGGTCATGACGGAGGGAGAGAATGTAAGCCTTTTATTCTCTCCCCCAGTCACCTTCGGTGACAGCCCCTCTCAGAGGGGGCCTATAAACTTTTTTCTCACCGCAGGTCCGGCACGTCGTCCTCCAGGTCCACCCAGTCCTGGACGTCCACCACGGAGTAGTCCGTCTCCGTGTTGCGGATGACCACCTTGCTGAGGCCGGCGTTGATCACCAGGCGGCGGCACATGGCGCAGGAGGTGGCGTCGTGGAGCAGCTCGCCGGTCTGGGCGTTGCGGCCCACCAGGTACAGGGTGCCGCCCACCATGTCCCGCCGGGCGGCGGAGATGATGGCGTTGGCCTCGGCATGGACGCTGCGGCACAGCTCGTACCGCTCGCCCCGGGGCACCTGCATGGCCTCCCGGGTGCACAGGCCCATATCCACGCAGTTGCGGCGGCCACGGGGCGCACCGTTGTAGCCGGTGGAGATGATCTCGTCGTTCTTGACAATAATGGCGCCAAACACCCGGCGCAGGCAGGTGGCCCGCTCCAGCACCGTCTGGGCGATGTTCAGATAGTAGTTTTCCTTGCTGATGCGCTCCATAGGGGGTTCTCCTTTTGCGAAAATTTTCACTTTATTTGATTATAGCCTGTTTTCTGGATGGGTTCAATAAAGAGTGACGTCACGATTTCCACAAAAATCAGCGGGGATTTTTGAAGAAAACGTAGAAATCCGGCATTTTTGGACAAATTTTCTGAGGGAAAGCCAAAATATTCCCGGGCCGCCCTCATTTCCCGACCAATTGCGCGGGGCGTTTTCCGTACAATGGGGCCATGGTAAAAAAACGCGCCCTGCGGGGCGGAAGGGGGACAAGGGATGATACGGCCATTGGCGCGGGACAAGTCCCTGCCGGACGCGCTGCGGCAGGGGCTGACCCAGTGTGTGGTGACGGCGCTGCTGGCGGCGGCCCAGGTGGGCGGGCTGTACGGCCCGTGGGCCCTGGGGGCTGTGGCGGCGTCCGGCGGAAGGGGCCGGGGCCTGTGGGCGCTGCTGGGCGCCATGATGGGAGCGCTGGTGTTCTTTGATTTTCAGACGGGGCTGCGGTTCGCCGCCTCCGCTGTGCTGATCTGCTGCGCCAACATGGCCTTTGGCGACACGCGGCTGTCCGTCCGGCGGGGGTACGCCCCGGCGCTGGCGGCGGTGGCGCTGGGGCTGGTGCAGTCGGTGTATCTGGTGGGCCGGGAGGCCACCCAATGGGCCCTGGCGGCGGCAGCTGCCGCCGTGGCCGCCGCTGCGGCCTGCGCCTTTGCCCCGGAGGAGGACGGCCGGCGGCGCAGGCTGCTGGGCGTGCTGACCGCCGCGGTGGCGGCGCTGTCGTCCATTCAGGCGGCGGGGTACTCCCCTGGCAGGATGGCGGCGGCGTGGCTGGCGCTGCTGTGTACATCGGGGGCCGGGGCGTCCTGTGCCGCCGCGCTGGGAGCGCTGGTGGGGGCCTGCGCCGACCTGACCATGGAGACGCCTGTCCTGCTGTGGACGGCGGTGTGTGCCGGCGGCGCCCTGGCGGCGTCGCTGCTGCGGAGGCGGCACAGGGTCTGGCAGGCCCTGGCCTTCTGCCTGTGCGCGGCGGTGATCCCGCTGGCGCTGGACGTGGACCGGCCGCTGGCGGTGCTGTATCAGGCGGCTGTGGGGGCGGCGGCCTATGCCCTGCTGCCCCGGCAGTGGCTGGCGGCGCTGTCTGTCCCGGCGGACATGCCCCAGGCGGTGCCCGCCGTGGCGGGTACCACCGTGTCCGGCGCCCGGGCGGAGGCGTTCCGGGCGCTGTATGACGCCATGTTCCGTACCCGGCCGGTGGAGCGGGGGGAGAACCCCTCTGTCATCTTTGACCACGCCGCCCAGCAGGTCTGCCGCAATTGCGTGCTGGTGAAGCGCTGCTGGCAGGCGGAGTATCAGACCACCTACAACGCCTTCAACGACGCCTGCGGCCCCATGCTGAAGCGTGGACGCGCCGAAGCGGAGGACTTTCCGTTGTTTTTCACCAGCCGGTGCCTGCACTTTCCGGAGCTGTTGGCGGCGGTGAATACGGAGGTATACGCCTTCCGGCTGCGGCGGCAGTACCGGGTGCGGCTGGAGGACGCCCGCCAGCTGGCGGAGGTCCAGTATGAGCATCTGGGCGAGGTGCTGGGGCAGGAGGCTGCGCCGGAGACGGCGGGCGCGCTGCTGCGGTGCCGCGTGGGCACGCTGCTGCGGCCCAAGGAGGGCGAGAGCGCCTGCGGCGACCAGCTGGCGGTGTTCACCGCCGGGAACATGCTGTATATGCTGCTATCCGACGGCATGGGCAGCGGCGCGGCGGCCCACGCCGAGAGCGCTATGACCGTGCGTCTTCTGCGGCAGTTTCTGAAGGCGGGCATCCAGCCCCCTTCGGCATTGAAGACCATCAACACCGCCCTGACCCTCCGGTGTCAGGAGGGCGGCGGCTTTACCACCATCGACCTGCTGGCCCTGGACCGGTGCAGCGGGGAGGCAACGCTGTACAAATACGGCGCGGCGGCCTCCTACGTGAAGCGGCGGGACGCGGTGACGGCGCTGGAGGGCGGCAGCCTTCCGGCGGGGCTGCAGCCTGCCCGGCAGGCGCCGGAGGCCACCAGGCTCCACCTGGAGCCGGGCGCTGTGCTGGTGATGGTCAGCGACGGCGTCACCGGCGAGGGGGACGACTGGCTGCGGGAGCAGCTCCGGCAGTGGCCCGGGGGCGACAGCCAGGAGCTGGCCCAGCTGATCCTGGCGGAATCCCGCCGCCACGGCGGACTGCGGGACGACTGCGCGGCGCTGGTGCTGCGGCTGGAAAAATCCGATGAAAAGCGGGAAAAAAGGGTATAACCCTCCGCCCCGTGGGACATACTTTTTCTATACCATCGATCAACAAGGAGGGCATGGTTTTGGTAAAAGGTGTTTCCCGCCGGGTCATCGTGGTGGACAGTCCCGACCCGCAGGTATTTGAACAGGCGATCTTCATTCTCAGCGGCGATGGGGCGGGGGTCAGCCAGCAGCAGCTGGTGGATCAGGCCGTCCGCGTGGCCAAGAGCTATGCCCGGACCCACGGCATGCCCCAGCGGGGCTTCCGCATGACGCCGCCCCTGTGGATGGCGGCGGGCAGCGCCGTCATCGGCGCGGTATGGGCCGCGGTGGCGCTGCTGTGACAACACCTGACAAGCTGTACAACATTTGCTGATTTTCTTTCCACATTTTTCTCCTCACTTGGGGCGGACGGTTATCGTCCGCCCTCTTTTTTTCTGGAAAAAGATATGGTATAATGTGCGGACATGCTTTAAGATATGCATTTTACACGGAGGATATGACCCTATGAGGATCGGAAATGTGGAGGTGGCCTCCCAGCTGGCGCTGGCGCCTATGGCGGGGGTGACGGATATGGCCTTCCGCCAGATCTGCCGCGAGCTGGGGGCGGGCTACTCCTGCACGGAGCTGGTCAGCGCCAAGGCGCTGTGCTATCAGGACAAAAAGAGCCGCACGCTGCTGAAAATGGCCCCCAACGAGCACCCGGCGGCGGCCCAGATCTTCGGCAGCGACATCACCTGTATGGCGGAGGCCGCGGTTATCGCGGCGGAGGTCTCCGGCGCGGAGGTCATCGACATCAACATGGGCTGCCCCGTGGGCAAGGTGGTGTCCAACGGCGACGGCTCGGCGCTGATGAAGGACCCGGAGAAGGCCGGACGCATCGCCGAAGCGGTGGTGAAGGCCAGTCCCGTCCCCGTAACGGTGAAGATGCGCCGGGGTTGGGACAAGGGCAGCATCAACGCCGTGGAGCTGGCGAAAATACTGGAGCAGGCGGGGGTGGCGGCAGTGGCTGTCCACGGCCGGACCCGGGCCCAGATGTACGGCGGACAGGCCGATTGGGTGACCATCCGGGAGGTGAAGGAGGCCGTCTCCATCCCCGTCATCGCCAACGGCGACGTGTTCTCGGCGGAGGACTGCCTGCGGATCTTGCAGTTCACCGGGGCGGACATGGCCATGATCGGCCGGGGCTGCTTCGGCAATCCGTGGCTCTTTCAGCAGTGCGCCGCGGCGCTGGAGGGAAAGCCCATCCCGCCCCTGCCGCCGCTTGCGGAGCGGTGCGACCTGGCGGTGCGGCAGATCGAGCTGGCCAGAGAGGACAAGGGCGAGCACATCGCCATTCTGGAGGCGCGGCGGCACTACGCCTGGTATCTCAAGGGCGTGCCCCACGCCAACTACTATAAGGATCAGATCGTTCAGATGAACACCATGGAGGACGTGTACCGCGTGACGGCGGGCATCAAGAGGGATTTGAAATGAAGGAACAGGAAAACATCGTTGCCCGGGCCCGGCGGGGAGACGCCGACGCCTTTGAACAGCTGGTGGCGGCCTATCGGGATCAGGTATTCCGCCTGGCCCTGCGGATGTGCGGCAATGCCGCCGACGCCGACGAGGTGGCCCAGGAGGCCTTTCTCTCCGCGTGGAAGGGCCTGCCCAACTTCCGGGGGGACAGCCAGTTCTCCACCTGGCTCTATCAGCTGACCAGCCACGCCGCCATCGACCTGATGCGGCGGGAGAAGCGGCAGATCGCCGCCGAGGATATCGCCGACGTCAGCGCCGCTGACCCCGGCCCCAGCCCCCAGCAGCAGGCGGAGCAGTCCGAGACTCGTCAGGTCGTCCGGGACGCCGTGCTGCAGCTTACGCCGGAGTACCGGCAGATCGTGGTGCTGCGGTATCTGGAGGAGCTGAGCTATGAGGAGATCGGCGCGGCGCTGAAGCTGCCGGCCGGCACGGTGAAATCCCGGCTGAACCGGGCCAAGGGGCAGTTAAAAGACATTTTGTCAAAAAGCGGGAACCTTTTCGGTTCGCCCGGCGTCATACATACAGAAACACAAGGAAAGGAGGCGCGGCCATGAATCACAATGAATGGGAAAACGACAGCTTTGATCAGCTGCTGCGGGACGCTCTTGCGTCCGACGCCGCACCCTCCGAGGATTTCACGGCGCGGCTCATGGAGCAGGTGCGCCGCACGCCCCAGCAGAAAGCGAAAAACCGTCCCTACAAGAAGATTCTGGCGGCAGTGGCGGCCTGCGCCGTCATCGCCGTGGCCATCCCGCTGGTGATGCCTCACGGCAACAGCACGGCCAGCGCGGACAACGCCGCCCCTATGATGGATATGAACGCCGACGACGGCGCTGCCGATATGGACAGCGCGGGGCAGTACACCATGGGCGCGCCGCGGAATGGCAGCGATGAGGTGGGTGATTCGGCCAGCCAGAAACAGGTGGAAGGTAGCGAGTACGCCGAAGAGCCCGGCACGCCCCACGGCGAGAACGTCCAGGCCGTCACCCTGGTGGGCCAGGACGCTAATGACGCCAGGGCGGCGCTGGACGAGATGGGCATCCAGCCCGCAAAAACCGAAAACAACTGTTACACCTATGGCCTTACCGAACAGCAGGCGCAGGAGCTGGGCAAAACGGTGATGGCCCTGTACAATGTCGAGGGCGATCTGATACTGATCCTGGAGGTAACGGAATGAAAAATCTCACCACACGCAAGCTGGCCCTGTCCGGCATGATCGGCGCGGCCTACGCCGTTATGGCTATCTTCGGCTCGGTGTTCGGGCTGACCTTCGGCACCATCCAGTTCCGGTTCTCCGAGGCCCTGTGCGTCACGCCGTTCCTGTTCCCGGAGGCGGTGGGAGGTCTGTTCGTGGGCTGCCTCATCGCCAACCTGTTCAGCCCCTATGGGCTGCTGGATATCATCATCGGCTCGCTGGCAACGCTGATCGCCGCGTGGCTCACCTCCCGGTGCCGCAGCCGGTATCTGGCGCCCCTGCCGCCGGTGATCGTCAACATGGTGCTGGTGGGCGGACTGCTGACCTTTGAGCAGACCGGCTTCACGTCGGCGTTCATGCCCGCTTTCTGGTACAACGCCTGCTCCCTGGCCGTCAGCGAGGCGGTGGTGTGCTACGTGCTGGGCCTTTTGCTGCTGAAAGCTCTGGAGAAAACGAAATATTTCAGGGATCTGCAAAAAAAAGATTGACTTTTCCCGGGAAAATGGTAAAATAATTAGGCTCGCGTATTATGGCAATGCGTGGGCAAATCCTTGCTCCTATCGGAGAATAGGGGCCATAAGTCCAAAAGGAGGTGCAAAAGTATGGCTAAGATTTCCGCCAACTATGAGGTCGTTTACATCATCGACCCTGCACAGGGTGAGGAGGCTGTTGCCGCGACCGTGGCAAAGTTCCAGACTCTGGCTGAACAGCATGCTTCCAACGTCGTCGTTGACGAGTGGGGCAAGCGTCGTCTCGCTTACGCGATCGACTACAAGACCGAAGGCTATTATGTCCTGATGTCCTTCACCAGCGCGCCGGAATTCCCCCGCGAGCTGGATCGTATCCTGGGCATTACCGAGGGTGTCATGCGTTCCATGATCGTCTGCAAGGACGAGTAAGGAGGGCGGCATGCTCAACAAGATCTTCATCATGGGTCGTCTGACCCGTGATCCCGAGCTGCGCCGCACGCAGTCCGGGACTCCTGTCACCAGCTTCTCCCTGGCGGTGGACCGGGATTTCAAGTCCCAGTCCGGTGAAAAGGAGACGGATTTCATCGACGTGGTGGCTTGGCGCAGCACGGCTGAGTTCGTGGCCAAGTACTTTGCCAAGGGCCGTATGGCCGTGGTGGAGGGCCGTCTGCAGATCCGCGACTGGCAGGACAGAGACGGCAATAAGCGCCGCAGCGCGGAGGTTATTGCTGACAACGTGTATTTCGGCGACAGCCGGCCCGCCGGCGGCAATGGCAATTCCTATAACGACGGACCTGCCTATTCCGCTCCCAGCGCCCCGGCCTATACCGCGCCCGCCGGCGGCTTCAACGCCCCCGCAGGCGGCGATTTTGCCGAGATCGACGACGAGGACGGCGACCTGCCGTTCTGATCCCGTGTTCCAGGACACACTACTAATACGATAAGGAGGACTATTCCATGGCTATGGAACGTGAAAACAGACCCGCACGCGGCGGCGTCCGCAAGCGGAAGAAGGTTTGCCAGTTCTGCGTGGATAAGTGCGAGCATATTGATTACAAGGATGCTGCCAAGCTGCGTCGCTTCATCAGCGAGCGCTCCAAGATCCTGCCTCGCCGCACCACCGGTACCTGCGCCATGCATCAGCGCCAGCTGACCGAGGCCATCAAGCGCGCCCGTCAGATCGCTCTGCTGCCCTTCGTCACTGAGTAAGACGAAGCAATTCGCAACAGAAAGCCCCACCCGAAAGGGTGGGGCTTTTTTGTGGCTTGCTATGCGGGCCGATGTGGGCATCGGCCCCTACGACCGGGTACGATAGAATTTCGTAGGGCGCGATGCCCGCATCGCGCCGCCGTACAGCGATTCATCCTCTACCGTCGCAATGATGAGCGGCAGCGGCGCTGATGCAGAGACGATTCGATGACGGATCGACGAAAAATGTCTTGCGCGAACGTGCGGTATGAAGTTCCGAATATCTATAAAAATATAGCGCGCCAGGAGGTGAAGGAACCGGAGGTTCCTTCTGGCTCTTTTGCCCACTTTTCCAGCTATTGGGAAAAGTGGGCCGCCGGAGGCCGTCTTCGCCCCGAAGAGCGAAACTTCAAAAACACAAAGGACGGGTCGCCCCGTCCTTTGCTTGTTTCCGATTACCGCACCATGCTCCGGTCGATCTCGGCCAGAGAGTGGGCGCCGCACATCAGCATGGTGTCGGCCAGCTCAGCCTTCAGCTTTTCCACCAGCACAGCGGGGCCTTCCTCGCCGCCGCCGTAGACCATGTTGACGAAGGGACGGGCGATCAGCACGCCCTTGGCGCCCAGAGCCAGGGCCTTGAACACGTCCATGCCGGTGCGGATGCCGCCGTCCACCAGCACCATCACGTCCTTGCCCACCGCGTCCACGATCTCCGGCAGTACCTCTGCCGTGGCGGGGCACTGGTCCAGCACGCGGCCGCCATGGTTGGACACGATGATGGCCTTGGCGCCGGCCTTCACGGCCTTCTCCGCGCCCTTGACGGTCATGATGCCCTTGAGGATGAAGGGCACGCCGGCGTAGTCGGCGATCTCCTTCAGCTGCTCCACCGTCTTGCTGCCGGCGGGGGGCGTCAGGTTCTTCAGGAAGGGCAGGCCCGCGCCGTCGATATCCATGGATATGGCCCAGGCGCCGCAGCCCTTGGCCATATCCATCTTCTGCATCACCAGGCCCTGGTTCCAGGGCTTGATGGTGGTGACGCCTGCGCCGTGGTTCTCGCCGATGGCGTTAACGGCGGCCTCCATGACGGCGGGGTTGACGCCGTCGCCGGTAAAGGCCAGGATGCCGGCCTTGGCGCAGGCGGTGACCAGCAGGTCATTATAGGTCAGGTCGTCGTACTTGTCGCCGTAGTGCAGCTGCATGGCGCCTACGGGGCCGGCCATCACGGGGATGGTCAGCTGATGACCGAAGAAATCAAAGGTGGTGTCCGCCGGGCCGTTCTCGCAGATGGTGTCCATGTTGACGCACAGCTCCTGCCATTTCTGGTAGTTGCGGATAAACCCGGTGCCCAGACCTTTGGCGCCGGGGCCGGGGACGGTGTTCTTGCAGGCCATGCCGTTGCAGATCTTGCAGGATTTGCAGTAAGGCCCGATCTGATCGCGGGAGCGATCCAGGATCTCCTGATATGTCATGTCTCATTCCTCACTTTCTGATGGCCGCACAGAGGCGGGACGTATGGCATATCATATCACGATTTGGGAAATATGCAAGAACTTTTCCTGCCTTTTTCGTCAGAATATTCAAATTTTTCTCAGCCGACCCAGCCCATCATCTGGATAAAGCTCCACGCCAGCTTGCAGCCGTAGAAGATGATCACCGCGCCGCAGACCTTGTTGATGATATTCAGCACCTTCTCGTTGAATTTGCTGCCCAGCAGCGACACGATGGTGGACAGCGTCAGGAACCAGATCACAGAAGCGCTGGCGAAACCGCAGATGAAGAATACGTCCGTTCCGGCGGGGATGCTGGCCCGGAAGGCGCCCAGCATCATGGTGCCGTCGATGATGGCCTGGGGGTTCAGCCACGTCACCACAAAGGCGCTGGTGATCAGCTTCCAGACGGGCACGTTCACGTCCCGGCCGCCCTCCAGGCTGGCCTTGGAGCGCAGCAGCCCGATGCCGATCCAGATGACGATCAGGCTGCCCACCGCCAGGATCACCTTCTGCAGCCAGGGCAGCGCCTGCATCAGTGCACCGGCTCCCAGGAAGCAGCTCAGACCCAGGGAGATGTCCCAGAAGATGACGATCAGCGCCGTCAGATACACCCGGCTGCGCTTCTGGGTCAGTGCGCTGTTGATGACGAACAGATTCTGCAGCCCGATGGGGGCCACATAGGCGAGACCCATGGTCAGGCCCTGAAGATAAATGTTCATTTGCTATTTACTCCTTTTTTCTTACCTGCTATAATCATAGCACGATAGCCGGAAAACGCAAGAGCGCAGATTTTCAGAACAAGGTCAGGAGGAGCTTACCATGTCCCACTATGATTGTCCCTGCATGGAGAAATGCCCGCTGCACTACGCTATGAGCGTCATCGGCGGCAAGTGGAAGGTGCAGATCGTCTGCGCCCTGACCAACGCCGGGGCGCTGCGGTACAACGCCCTGCGGGCCAAGCTGGACGGCATCAGCAACACCGTGCTGGCCACCTCTCTGCGGGAGCTGGAGCGCGACGGTCTGGCGGTCCGCACCGTGTACCCGGAGGTCCCCGTCCGGGTGGAATACAGCCCCACCGCCGACTGCCGCGCCCTGCTGCCCATCCTGGAGCAATTGAGCGACTGGGCGGAGGCCAGGATGGCGTCGGAGACGCCAGAGAAAAGGGAAGAGTGAAAAGTGAAAAGTTAAGGTGCCGCCTACGGCGGCATATCACAAAATAACACCTCCGGGGAACCGGAGGTGTTATTTTAGTTCGCTTTTTTGATCCGGGCGATGCCGCAGCAGGCCAGGAACACCGCCAGGTCCACCAGTACCACCGATGCGCCCACGGGGGTACCCAGCAGATAGGAGGCCGTCAGTCCCACGCAGAAGGAGGCTACGCTGATGCAGCCGGAGCAGATCACCACGCCCCGGAAGCTCTTCAGCACCCGCATGGCGCTCAATGCCGGGAAGATCACCAGGCTGGAGATCAGCATGGCGCCCATCATCCGCATGCCCAGCACGATGGTCAGGGCCGTCAGCACACTGAGAAGGGTGTTGTACAGCCCCACCTTCACCCCGGTGGCCCGGGAGAAGCTCTCGTCAAAGGTGATGGCGAACAGCCGGTGATAGAACAGCACAAACAGCGCCAGCACCGCGATGCTCAGCCCCACGCTCAGCGCCACGTCAGAGCGGTCCATGACCAGGATGGAGCCGAACATGTAGCTGTCCACATCGGTGGTCATGCCGGTGGTCAGGGACGTGACGATGACGCCCACCGCCAGTGAGGAGGCGGAGGTCACCGCAATGGCGGCGTCGGCCCCCATACGGCTGCGCTCGGTCATGCGCAGCAGGCACAGCGCCGCCACGATCACCACCGGAATGGACACCGGCAGGGGCGCCCAGCCGCAGGCCACCGCCACCGCCAGCGCGCCGAAGGACACGTGGCTCAGTCCGTCGCCGATCATGGAGTACCGCTTCAGCACCAGTGGTACCCCCAGCAGCGCCGCACACAGCGACACCAGGATGCCCACCACAAAGGCCCGCAGGATGAAGGGATACGTGAACATTTCCAGCAGCAGGCTCATTCCCCGTCACCTCCCAGCTTTTTGCCGTAGGGCGAGGCGGCAAAGTCCGCCGCCGTGCCGTACCACCAGCCCTTCCGTCCCGCGTGGAGGATGTGGGTGGCGTATTTCAGGGCGTTCTGCAGGTCGTGGGTCACCATGACGATGGCGGTGCCCTCGCTGCGGTTGAGATAGGACAGGGTGCGGTACATGTCGTGGGCGGCCTCCGGGTCCAGGCCCGTCACCGGCTCGTCCAGGATCAGCAGCTCACCGGCGGCGCACAGGGCGCGGGACAGCAGCACCCGCTGCTGCTGTCCGCCGGACAGCTCCCGGTAGCACCGGTCCTTCAGTTCCAGCACCCCCAGCTTGCCCATGTTCATCAGGGCCTGGGACTTCTCGGCGGCGGTGTAGAAAAACCGCCCCTTCCGGGCGCTGAGAAAGCCCGACAGCACCACCTCGTACACCGTAGCAGGAAAGTCCCGCTGGGCCCGGGTCTGCTGGGGCAGGTAGCCGATGGCCCCGGCCTTCAGGGACCTGTCCACCGTCACTGTGCCCTCCATGGGCTTCAGAAGGCCCAGCAGCACCTTCAGGAGGGTGGACTTGCCGGTGCCGTTCTCCCCCACGATGCACAGATAGTCGCCGCTGCGGACCTGAAAGGTCAGGTGGCGGCTGAGGGCCTTGCCCTCGTACCCCAGGGCCACGTCCCGGCAGTCGATCCAGATCTTCTTTTCTTCCATCAGGCCAGGCCCTCCTTCAATGCGTCTGCGTTTGCCCACATAAGGCTGAGATAGGTGGCGCCCTCGTCCATATCCTGCTTCGACACCGTCTGGCAGGACTGGAAGGTCAGCACCTTCGCGCCGGTGGTCTCGGCGATGGCGTTGGCCACCTTCCGGCTGCTCAGTTCAATGGTGTACACCACCGGGATGTGCTCCTCCTCTACCTTGTCGATGAGATATTTCAGCGTGGCGAGAGACGGCTCTGTGTCGCTGGCGCAGCCGTGGAAGGCTGCCCGGTAGTCCAGGCCGTACTCCCGGCAGAAGTACAGCAGCGGGAACCGATCGCCGAACACCAGCAGCCGCCGCTGTCCGGAGGCTACCACGTCCCGGAAGGCCTCGTCCAGGTGGTCCAGCTGCGCCAGATAGTCCGCCAGACGGGCCTGATAGTCCTCCCGGTGGTCCGGGTCGGCCTGGCACAGGGCGCCGCAGATGGCCTGACACAGCGTCTTGGCCAGCACCGGGGACGTCCACACGTGCTCATCATACTCGATGTCGTCGCTGTCATGGTCGTGATCCTCGCTGTCAAGGTCACGGTCGTGGCCGTCGAGGCCGCCCTCCATGCCCTCGGCCCATTCCTCTGCCAGGGCGGATACTTGGGGCATCAGCGGCAGCGTCACGGCGATGTTCTCTCCCGCGGCGGACAGAATGTCGTCCACCCACGCCTCGCTCTCGCCGCCGTTATAGAGGAATACATCTGCTTCCGACAGGGTGATGACGTCCAGGGGCGTGGGCTCGAAGCTGTGGGTCTCCTTTCCGGCGGCCACCAGCAGCGTCACGTCCACGTCCTCGCCGCCGATCTGCCGGGCGAAGTCGTAGTAGGGGAACAGGGTGCACACCACCTGCAATTTGCCGTCCTCCACCCGCTCCTGGGGCCCGCAGCCGGTCAGGGACGCCGCCAGCGTCAGCGCCAGGACAAGCGCCAGAAGCCGCCTCATACCGTCTCCTCCCGTCCGCACGCCTCGCACAGGCCGTAGAAAAGCGTCCGGCGGGGGTCGATGCGGAAGTGGTGCTCCTGCTCCAGATGTTGGTACAGCTCCCCTAGATGGGAGCAGTCCAGGTGCCGGATGGCGCCGCATTTCTCGCATTTCAGCAGAAAGCAGCTGCCCTCGTCGTGGCCGCAGAACTGATAGTAGGCCCCCTGGTCGGTGACGGCCTTGTGGACCAGCCCTTGCTGGGCCAGCCGCTCCAGCTGCCGGTACACGGTGGTCAGGCCGATGGCCTGGCCCTGGACGTGCAGCTGCTCCGTCAGCTCCGCTGCAGTGGCGCAGCCCTCCGGGCTGGCCTTGACGCCCTCCAGCACCGCCCGCTGCTGCCGTGTCATATAGGTAACGGACATGTGTCTCGCCTCCAATTTGAAAATGAAATTCAATTTCAGATTATAGGCGAGAACGGGGGATTTGTCAAGCAGTGATCAGCGATCCCCGTCCTTGCTGGAGGGCGGGAAAAGGCGGAATGGAGGAGAGTATGTTAAGGCAGCCTTAACACAACGCCGTTAAGAACTTAACACGAAGAAAGACGGTTTCTTGAGAGGAAAAGCTGGTAACGGCGGTAAAAAGATCGGGAAAAACGGCGCAATCAAAGGGTTTTTCCTGAGATTCATGGTGAAAACATATGTTAAGGACAAGAAAATGCTTGTTAATAGATTGTTAAAATGGTAGATTATGACGCTAAATTTTTATAAATATTACTAATTGCGACAACGGGGGAAATCCTGTATACTTTTGAGTAACCTGAAAGGAGCTTCACTTTTTTCGGGTGGTCGTCCTCGGGATGTATGGCCGGAGGGACGGCGCACGCTTCCCAACAGGGGAGCGAATAAACATAAGGAGAGAAAACAATGGAAGAAAGAAAAGGCTTTGGATCCAATTTTGGATTCCTGATGGCTGCTGTCGGTTCGG
>CAKTSA010000028.1 GCA_934597585.1 uncultured Oscillospiraceae bacterium | reverse complement strand
AAACAAAAACAGACGCCCGATGGACGTCTGTCGAATGTGGTTTGTTAACCGATCTTATTCAGCTTCAGGGTCAGAGCGGACTTCTTGTGAGCCGCGTTGTTCTTGTGCATCAAACCCTTGGCAGCAGCCTTGTCGATGGCCTTGACCGCCACCTTGTAAGTGCCCTCGGCCTCGGTGCGATCGCCGTCAACGGCAGCAGCCTCGAACTTCTTGATAGCAGTCTTCAGTGCGGACTTTTCGGCTTTGTTGCGGGCATTGCGCGCCTCTGCCACCAGAACACGCTTCTTAGCAGACTTGATATTCGGCAAACCAAACACCTCCTCGGTTATGACATTAACGGAGACACAAAGTCCCACGCAAGATGATATTTTAGCATCTTTGCCCAGAAAAAGCAAGGGTTTTTTTGAGATTTGTCTCTTTTTTTCGCTGAAAACTTTTTGGGGACGGCAAAACCGCCCGGACTCCACAACATTTTGTGCTTTTGAAAGGAGCGTGACCACAAACATGAGGATCACCCGCACCGATCTTGCCCTGGAAAACGTAGAGGAACTGCGGCAGGGGGGCGATATTTCCCGGCTGGAGGGCGTCAGCGCGGCGGAATATACCTGCCGGGGCTACACCGTCACGGACGTGCGCGTCGCCACCGAGGCGGCGGGGGAGCGGTTGGGCAAGCCGGCGGGCCGGTACGTGACCATCGACCTGCGGCCCTATTTCCGGCGGGAGGCGGGCTTTTTCTCCCGTGCGGTGGAGTGTCTGGCCCGTGCGCTGCGCGCACTGCTGCCGGCGGCGGGGCCGGACTTCCCCGTGCTGGCGGCGGGCCTGGGCAACCGCGCCATGACCGCCGACGCGGTGGGCCCCCTGGCCCTGGAGAGCCTGCTGGTGACGCGGCACATGGTGCGGGCCCTGCCGGGGCAGTTCCGGGGCTTCACCCCGGTGTCGGCCCTGGCCCCCGGCGTGCTGGCGGAGACGGGCATGGAGACGCTGGAGCTGCTGCGGGGCGCCGTCCAGGCCACCGGCAGTGCCGCCGTCGTGGCCATCGACGCCCTGGCCGCCCGCAGCCGGGACCGGCTGTGCGCCACCATCCAGCTGGGGGACACGGGTCTGATCCCCGGCAGCGGCGTGGGCAACCACCGCAAGGCCGTCAACGCGGAGACTTTGGGCGTCCCCGTCGTCGCCCTGGGGGTGCCCACCGTCATCGCCGCCGACCTGCTGGGGGCGGCGGCAGAGGAGGAGCCCATGTTCCTGACGCCCCGGGATATCGACGAAAAGGTCCGGGAGCTGGGCCGCCTTATCGGCTACGGCGTTACCCTGGCCCTGCAGCAGGGGCTGACGGTGGAGGATGTGACGGGCCTTCTGGGGTGAGCGGAAGCCGCCCGGTAGGGCGGCTTTCGGGATGCGGCAGGCTCAGAACGCTGCCTTGAAGGCGGCGGGCAGGTCGGTGCCCTCGGGCAGGACGCCCAGGACCACGTAATTGCCGTTGACGGTGACGGCGGAGTTGTTCTTCCAGGCGGGGGCGTTCTCCGGATAGGCGGTGTCGTTGGCGATGCTGTCCACCCGCTGCTGGAAGATGGCGCGGACGGTCTCGGCGTCGGCGGCGTTGGCCACCTCCACCATGGCCAGCTCACAGCCGAAGCCGGATACCGGCGGCTGATAGGCCACCAGCTGCCTGGTCTCCACAGCGGTCAGGCCGGGATAGAGGCTCTCCAGCTGGTCGGCGTCCTCCACCGGGAACATGGGGTATTCGTCGCCCAGGGCGGCCACGGCGTCCGCCGCCACCTGCTTCAGGTCCACGGACTGGGTCTGCTGGTCCTGCTGGGGATCACTGTTGTCCCCGGCGGGGGTGTCGTTTCCGCCGCAGGCGGCCAGGGCCAGCACCATCACGGCTGCCAGCGCGAGGCAGAGCAATTTCTTCATGTTCATCATTTCCTTTCTTGTGCATAGGACGCCCCTCCCGGCGTCCAGCGACAGTATAGCGCTTTTCTGGGGAAAAACAAGTACTATTTTGACGAATGTCCGGCGGAAAATGTTCCCGTGTTCATCAAAAAAAGCGGCCCGTCATGGGACGGGCCGCCGGGGGTTACTCGTTGGTGTAGTTGTCGAAATACCCCTGGATGTAGATGATGGGGGTGCCCTTGTCGCCGCTGCCGGAGGTCAGGTCGCACAGGGAGCCGATCAGGTCGGTGAGATTGCGGGGGGTGGTGCCCTCGGACACCATGTTGCCCACCAGGCTCACCTTGGCGTCCTTCTGGCGGATCTTCTCGGCCACGGCCTTCTGCAGCGCCTCGCCGGCCAGGTCGCCGAAGTCGTGGTCGGCCAGGTACTTCAGCTTCAGCTCGTTGGGGGTGCCGATGAGACCGGCGGTGTAGCCGGGGGCCACCACGGGGTCGGCCAGCTCCCAGATCTTGCCGGCGGGGTCCTTGAAAGCGCCGTCGCCGTAGACCATGGCCTCGATCTGCTTGCCGGTGGCCAGGCTCATGGCCTTGCCGATGCCCTCGGCCACGGCCATGGCGTCGCGGGGGAAGAGCTTGACGCGCTCGTCGTCGGCCTTGTTGCTGCCCAGCAGACCGTACTGGGGGTTGTAGCCGCTGCCGTCCACGGGGGCGGTCAGCAGGTCGTCCAGACCCAGCACCGTCTTGGCACCGGCGGCCTTCAGCAGCCGCTTGCTGCGCTCGCGGGTGTGGATGTCGCAGCAGATAACGGTGTCGGTATAGTCCAGCACCGCCTGGACGCGGTTGGCGAACACGATCTCCGCCTGGGCACCGGCGGACTCGATGATGGACTTATAGAAATCCACGTAGTCCACGCCGGTGAAGGGGTGGATCACCGCGCCGAAGGCGTCCCGGAAGCGCTTCAGGTCCAGCACGTCGTGCCAGGGGTCGATGCCCGCCTCGTCCAGCTGGTCCATGGACACCAGATGGTTGCCCACCTCGTCAGAGGGATAGCTGAGCATCAGCACCACCTTTTTGCAGCCGCCGGCGATGCCCTGCAGCAGCAGGGAGAAGCGGTTGCGGCTGAGAATGGGGAACGTGACGCCAACGGTCCCGCCGCCGGTCTTGGCCCGGACGTCGGCGCTGATCTGCTCCACGGTGGCGTAGTTGCCCTGGCAGCGGGCCACCACGGACTCGGTGATGGCCACCACGTCCTTGTCGTGGGCCTGGATGCCGTTCTCCCGCAGCGCGTTCAGCACGGTCTCCACAGTAACGGCCACGGCGTCGTCGCCCTGGCGGAAAATGGGCGCGCGCACGCCCCGCACAACAGTTCCCAGCGTTCTCATATTCCTTCATCCTTTCAAAGTCTGTCAAATGCGTTTTGCACTTTATTATATCAGGAAGCGCTGCATAAGTAAAATGCCGATTTTTAATATTCGACATAAGCACCGCTTAATACATTTTCCCTCTTGCTTTTTCAGAAAATCTGTGTATAATGTAAGGGTACGGGCTTGTAGCTCAGCTGGGAGAGCGTTCGGTTCGCATCCGAGAGGTCGAGGGTTCGAATCCCTTCAGGTCCACCAAAAAGAAAACCACCCGAAGGCTACAATCTCATAGGTACACATTGTGGCCCAAGGGTGGCTGATGTAAAAAGCTGCCGCAGGAATTTCCTGCGGCAGCTTTCTTTCGTTTTACCGCCCTTCCTCCCACTCGTCCCAGGCTTCATCGAGGTCATCGTAGTCGCCGTCCTCGTAGAGATCCTCTGGGTCGCCATAGTCCTCGCGGAGACTTTGGCCGCTGCCGGGGCCGGTGTCGGTGGCGCTGCCTGAGTGGAAAGTCTGCCCCTCATAGGGCTGCGTGGGATAGTATTGCGAGAAGGATTTCAGCATGAACTCACTGTCTCCCTCCCACTGGGCGCACATACCGGCGGCGATCATCTCACCGGAGTCATCGTACCAGTAAGCGTTAATGTACTTGCGGTTCGGCTCCAGCTTGTCAAAGTTCTTGCACTTCAGCTCTTTGTCAGGCACGCCCAGCGAAGTATAGGACAACGCCTTCATAGGCATACCCTCCACCGGAAGTTTGCCGCTATATTGAGTATAGCTGGCAGTCGGCGTGGTCGCTATGGATGAGCTGGCAGTTTCAGAGACGGCGGGAGCCACCGCGGCAGGTTGTGCTTTGGGGATGTCCTGCGCGGCAAGAAATATTAACCAACCTGCTAACACCAAGCAAATTACAATGATTGCGATTTTGCCATATTTCCGGGTTGGCTTTGTTGTATCTTGCGCCGCTTCCATTGGTGCAGGTGCGGCAGATTGTGCTGGTTCCTCTGGTTTTGTGTGTTCCCGCTGCGGCTTTTGTGCGGCGGACTCTTTTCCTGTGGACTCTTGCGGCTTGGGGAGTATCTCCAGCACGCACTTGGTTTTCTCCGGTGGCCACGGGGCTGTATCACGGGTATAATTGCCTACAGTGTGAACAACGCCTTCTTTCAGTTCGTTATTCTTGCCGTAAGGCACACGCACATGGTCGCCCTTCTTCACCGGGAGGCCAGCGGTCAGGTAGGCATAGCGGCGGCCATTGTCCACCCGTACAAAGCAGTAGCGATATGTCGGTGTACTATCATCTGCGTTCGCATATTCTTCCATTAGAGCATCGAACTCGTCGGGGTCTTCACGCCACTCCTCCCGCGGCAGCGGATTTGACTGCAGCAGCGCATACAGATGCTCCGCCAGTTCCATTTTGTCTTGCTCAATGGCGGCTTGGATCAGGTATAGGTGCAGCCTGCACACATAATGACTGCGGAACACCATCTCTGCAAGCGTATCATCCTCCTGAATGGCGTCCAGCAACGGAGCAAGGACATCTTCGTTATAGTCTTCATGTTCCCACAGAAAATCCAGCAGATAGAAGAAATCCTCCGCACGGCACGGGTCTTGCAACGGCTCCTTCTTTTCCGGTAAGGATCGCCACATGGCGATGGCCTTTTGCGGGTCGGTACGGTAGACTTCTTCCAAAAGCTGTGCCCCCATCATGCCGGAAAGGGTCTCGCTTTCGTGCTCGTCCTTCAGTTCCGGAAACTGCTCCACAATACGCTCTACAGCGGAGTCGAAGAAGATCGATTGTTCCGGGGTATCCTCATTTTCACTGGGTTCTACCGTGAGAGTGAGGGTGATCTCCTTGGGTATCCGGACAGTCTTTGCGGCTCTGCGCGCGTCTTGGATGCGCTGCGGAATGAAACCGCTATCACCGCACCAGCCACATTCCCATATATCTTTGTGCAGGATTACATTCGGTGCACCACAGGTCGGACAGTTCATGGAGACACCCCCTTCTATTCAGCATAGCACACAGCTATTCACTACGCAACGCCGAGATATTTCTCAAAGAAACGGGAAAGCCGCTGGATAACGCCCTGTTTCTTTTCGATGCGGTTGCCGCCGCCAAAGCGCGAAACAGGAGGCATCAACTTGTCGATGTCTGTGCCTGTGGTTTTCAACGCACCATCCCGGAAAGAGTTTGCCAGAAAACGGCGGGTCTCATCAGGCTTTAAGCGCTCCTCTTCGATGATATTCTCCAAATCAGTTTCCTGCTGCTGGTGGACATAGAGGTGCCAATCCCGGTCTACCTCGGTGGAAGCGTTGATGGTGTCGATAAAACCTTCGATAAGGTCTTTTTTACTGCGGAGCTGGATGCTGGAGTCGATGGCACGGTCGATAGCGCCCAAAATCTCCTTGTCTGTGCAGTTAGAGTCATGATACCGCGCCACCAGAATCAGGATGTAGTCAATATTGATCTCCACCTGACGGATCAGTTCCATCTCGAACTCAATGTCGTCGTTGATGTTCTCCTTGTCCCCGTCGTCCTTGGGACGGAACTTCTGGTAGAGGTCGATATACATACTTTGATAATCCTGAAAATGCCGCTCCGCCAATATCTCGCTCCCCGCGAATTGGTCGAAGGTGCTGAGGATATTTTTCAGTCGCAGGATTTTACCATAGAGCTGGATAAAGTCCTTCTGTTCCTGCTCTCCTATGATAGGCTGCCCCACGGGGAACTCGGTGACAAGCTGGTCGATCAAGTCCTGATACCCCGGAACATCGTGACCTCTGTTATCAACATAGCCGGAGTAGTAAGAATTGTAATCTTTCAGCAGTACGATACCGCTGGCATTCCGGTCGCCAAAGAGCGCCAGAGCGTCCTCGGTGGCTTTTTGCAGATCACGGAAGCAGACGATGTTGCCGAAAGTCTTGACGGAGTTGAGGATACGGTTCGTGCGGGAAAACGCTTGGATCAGTCCGTGCATTTTCAGATTCTTATCCACCCACAGCGTATTCAGCGTGGTAGCGTCGAAGCCGGTCAGGAACATATTGACCACAATGAGAATATCCACCTCGCGGTTCTTTACCCGCATGGACAGGTCTTTGTAGTAGTTCTGGAACTTGTCCGCCGAGGTATCATAGTTCGTATGGAACGCCTCGTTGTAGTCCTTGATGGCCTCGTCCAGAAAATCCCGCGAGGTCTTATCCAGCGCGTCGGTGTCAAAGCCTTCTTCCACCATCACATCCTCCGGATCGTCCTCGTTGGCGGCAAAGCTGAAGATGGTGGCGACGGTCAGATCACGGCTCTGCTCAGCCAACTGACGCTTGAACTCCGTGTAGTATTTCATGGCCATGGGGATGGAGCTGACCGCGAAAATAGAGTTGAACCCCGCCGTGCGCTGTCCCTTGAGGGTATAGAAGCTGTTGCGCTTCGTCTTCTGGTCAAAATGTTCCAGCGTGTAGCCGACGATCTCCCTGATGCGCTCCGGTGCGCCCATGGCTTTTTCGATATCGATGGCCCGCACCTGTGCGTCCTCGACATTCTCTTTTGCCTTGACCGTGTTCATATAGTCGATGCGGAAGGGCAGCACATTGCCGTCGTTGATGGCGTCCACGATGGTGTAGGTGTGGAGCTTATCACCGAAGGCTTGGGGCGTGGTACGCATATCGGGCGCACTGCCGGAAGATGCGTTGACGGCGAAAATGGGCGTGCCGGTGAAGCCAAAAAGGTGGTAGTTCTTGAATGCCTTTGTGATGGCGCGGTGCATATCACCGAATTGGCTGCGGTGGCACTCGTCGAAGATGATGACAATATGCTGGCGGAAAACAGGATGGCTCTTATTCTTCCGCACGAAGATGTCCAGCTTTTGGATGGTCGTAATGATGATATGTACGTCAGGATCGCCCATCTGCCGCTGGAGAACAGCGGTGTTGGTGTTGCTGTTGGCCGCGCCCTTCTCGAAACGGTCGTACTCCTTCATGGTCTGGTAGTCCAAATCTTTTCTGTCCACCACGAACAACACCTTGTCGATGTCGGGCAGGCGGGAAGCCAGCTGCGCCGTTTTAAAGGAGGTCAGCGTCTTGCCGCTGCCGGTGGTGTGCCAAATGTATCCCCCGGCCTCGATAGTGCCGCCCTTTTTGTAGTTGGAGGACACCTCGATGCGGTTGAGTATTCGCTCCGTAGCGGCGATCTGATAGGGCCGCATCACCAGCAGCAGGTTTTCCGCCGTGAACACGCAGTAGCGGGTCAGGATGTTCAACAGCGTATGCTTGGCGAAAAACGTCTTGGTAAAGTCTACCAGGTCGGGGATAGTCTTATTGTTGCCGTCCGCCCAAAAGGAGGTAAACTCGAAGCTGTTGCTGGTCTTTTTGCTCTTATTGCGGTTTTCGTTCGTCTCCTTGATGTGGCTGTTGCGGGTGGTGTTGGAGTAGTACTTGGTGTGGGTGCCGTTGGAGATGACAAATATCTGCACATACTCGTACAGGCCGCTGGCGGCCCAAAAGCTGTCCCGCTGGTAGCGCTTGATCTGGTTGAACGCCTCGCGGATAGCCACGCCGCGGCGCTTCAGCTCAATATGTACCATGGGCAGGCCGTTGACCAGCACGGTCACGTCGTAGCGCACGTCGCGGGTGCCTGCGCCCTCCTCGTACTGGTTGATGACCTGCAAACGGTTGTTGTGGATGTTCTTCTTGTCCAGCAGATAGATGTTTTTGCTTGCGCCGTTGTCCTGCCGCAGCACCTGCACATGGTCGCTCTGTATCTTGCGGGTCTTTTCCATGATGCCCTCGTTGGCGCTGGCGATGCAGTCCTTGAAGAACCGCTCCCACTCAGCGTCGGAGAAGGTGTAGTCGTTCAGCAGCTCCAGCTGGCGGCGCAGGTTGGCGACGAGGGCAGCCTCGTCGTGGATGGTCAGATATTCATAGCCCTGGGCGGTCAGCATATGGATGAATTCCTGCTCCAGCGCGGCCTCGCTCTGGTAGCTGTCCGAACGCCGCGCCTCCGGGGTATATTCCGCCACCACTGTGCTTTCGGTGGTGGCCGCAATGAGGTTGTATTGGGACATAGTTATTCTCCTGTGCAATGACTTTTGTCAGCAAAGTCTGGCAGTTCTTCCAAAGGTGGTAAATAGTGTGCGCCGGGACAATATTTGCTCCAGAAGTAAGTTGAATCATCGCCTTTACAAACTTCCTCATTGACTTTGTACAAGTATAAAAGGATTACATATAACGCAGCGAGCGCGTAAACGGCATTTTTGTATGTAGCCTCATTCATTTGAGAAGCACGTCTGTGTTTCACATTTTGGTATGCAGACCACCAGAACAGTGGTTTTGAATCCCAATCATTAAATGGATATATTCCTTGGGCGTGCCACCTTGGTATAACTACCTCACAAGAGCAGATTTGTGGGAATTTTTTGAGGATAATGGATTTGTAATTCTCCATATTTCCACATTTTTCATCAGGGGCGACTTTTTTACAAAGCTTTTTGAAAGCGGATTCAATTTCTGCACAACTTAGCATGATTATTTTGTAGAACTCAAAAGAGTATGCATTTTCTTGGCCATACGGCTCTATGTATCGAGAGGTTTCACTCAAGTCTCTTTCAATGCTCAAAAAATAATTCCAAGAAGTTGCTAATTCCCAATAATTCATGTTATCCCTCCAACTCCTTAAACGTCAGCAGCTTGTCGCGGTAGTATTCGTACTGCTTTTGACGGGTGGCGATCTCGGCGGGCAGGCCGGAGGCCAGGTCATTGCAGAGAGCATCTAAATTGTCCAGAACCGCTGCTATTTCCTCCTGTACGTCAAATGATGGAATGGGAACGTCAAACTGTTCCAGAGCACGCATGCTCAGATTTGGTTGTGAACCGTGGCTTGCTTTTGTCCGAACCTGCTTTTGAACGTGTTCGGATTGAAGCAAATGAAATAAAAAACGAGGAGAATTTTTGGCGTTTACACGCATTGCAGCCAAAGGTGACCACACGTTAAATCTTTCATCCGTATCAACATACCCTACTTTTCCTGTCGTAGAGCCAGACTTTACCATAAGGACATCATCTCTTTGAGGTTTGTACTTTCTGCAACACTCGCTATCAAATTCTTCGGTTATGAAACCCCGTTTCTTATTGAAGTGGATACGCCCATCGAAAACAGCTTCCGCAGATAAAAACGGGATGCCTTTTTCTACAAGGGTAGGTGTCGTATGAGGTCCATCAGTAATCGGCTGGACGAGCATATCAATTATCTTACCATAATGTGTGATGGTTCCCTGCCGCAACAATTCATCCCGATAATGCTCATACTGCTTTTGGCGGGCGGCGAGTTCTTCCTCCAGATTCTTGTTCAGTTCCGCCGTGAGTTCCGTGAAGTTGTCCAAAATGCGGACGATTTCCTGCTGGACAGGCAGCGGCGGGAGGGGGATACGGAACTGCTCAACTTGTTTCTTTGAAACAGCAGGTATGCTGCCCTTTTGCTGCTCTCCAAGCAATTTTGATTCTCCACTTTTTAGGCAGTAATAGACATAATTCCAATCAACATTGTTATCAGTAATGTCAACACTATAGCAGCTATTTCCAGACCAGAAGTTTGTAAATACTCTGTTGACATATCCCGCATTTGCGCCACGCGCACTAATAATGATTTTGTTCGCGGTTCTATTAAAATCATCGTAGAACCCCGTGTTAGCTGTACCTCCGTTGTAGACAGGATATTGTCCATCTATGGTCTGCTTGTTTTTGTGTACAAATTCGCCTATTGCAATTTTGGCAACATCTTTAAGCTCAGCGTATACAACTCCATTAGGACAAAATTCCGAAATGAGATTTTCAAGATTTGTCATGCTTCTTACCTCTCAGTTTTTCAAAATAATCTCGCAAAGTATGGTGCATTTTCACCTCATACCGTAGGCTGTTACAGCACTCCTCTGCATCAGCAAACGCCTTAAATAAATTCTTTTGTGCCGACTCGATTCCGTTTGGGTCTTTTAGGGTAAACAACGCCTCTACAAATGCCTTTAATGCTGACTTGACTTCGGAGAGGGGAGTGTCCTCCTTCGCCCCCATCAGCATTTGTATTGATGTAAATAATTCAATGTCCTTATCAAGGCAACCCATTGCGTATTTCCCACTCATATTCCCAACTCTGCACCTCTGCGCTTGCCTTTCATCCGCAAGTACACCGTGAATATAGAGGTATTCCTGCTGACATTGATAAATTGGATCTATTTCCGGCTGAGGATCAAAAGAATCAAATCTACTTGTATACTTTGAAAAGTCCTTCAAAGCCATAAGCCGTTGATAACATTCCAGTCGTTTTTCAAATAGCGCAACTCTGTTTTGTATATAAGCAACTCTGAAGGGGACAAGAATTGCCAGCACGGCAAGTAATGCGGATAGAAAACCATCATTTTCATTACACCAATCAATGATGCACACTTTACACACCCTCGATCTCCGCCACGATCTTGCTGATCTCCTCCCGCAGCACTTGCTCCCGTGCCACGATCTGCTCGATCTCCGCGTTCAGCTTCACAATGTCGATGACCTCGCGGGTGTCCTCCTGCTCCACGTAGGTGGACACGGACAGGTTATAGTCCTGCGCGCCGATCTCGTCGTTTGGCACCAGACGGGCAAAATGCGCCTTGTCTGTGCGCTCCGCGAACGCCGCCAGAATGGTGCTGATATTCTCCTCCGTCAGCTTGTTGCTGTTGGTGACCTTGACGCACTGCTTGCCGGCGTCGATGAACAGCGTGGCGTTATCGGTCTTGGACTTTTTCAACACCATGATGCAGGTGGCGATGGTGGTGCCGAAAAACAGGTTGTCCGGCAGTTGGATCACGCAGTCGATGAAGTTGTTGTCGATAAGGTATTTGCGAATCTTCTTCTCCGCGCCGCCGCGATACATGACGCCGGGGAAGCAGACGATGGCGGCGGTGCCATCGGTGGCCAGCCAACTGAGGGCGTGCATGATGAAGGCGAGGTCGGCCTTGGACTTGGGCGCCAACACACCGGCAGGCGAGAACCGGGGGTCGTTGATGAGGGTGGCGTTCTCGTCACCCTCCCACTTGATGGAGTAGGGCGGATTGCTGACGATGGCCTCGAAGGGCTCATCGTCCCAGTGCTGCGGCGCGGTAAGAGTGTCCCCGTGGGCAATATCGAACTTGTCATAGTCAATATCGTGGAGGAACATATTAATGCGGCACAGGTTGTAGGTGGTAATGTTGATCTCCTGCCCATAGAAGCCCTGCCGCACGTTGTCACGGCCCAATATCTTGGCGGCCTTCAGCAGCAGAGAGCCGGAACCGCAGGCGGGGTCATAGACCTTGTTGATCTCCGTCTTGCCGTAGATGGCGATGCGGGTCAGCAGTTCGGACACCTCCTGAGGTGTGAAGTACTCGCCGCCGCTCTTACCGGCGTTGGAGGCGTACATACCCATCAGGTACTCGTAGGCGTCGCCAAAAGCGTCGATGGTGTTGTCCTGATAGTTGCCCAGCTTCATGTCGCCCACGCCGTTCATCAGCTTCACCAGCCGCTTGTTGCGCTCGGCCACCGTACCGCCCAGCTTGTTGCTGTTCACGTCCATGTCGTCGAACAGGCCCTTGAAATCCTCCTCGCTGTCGCTGCCCTTGGCGGAGTCCTCGATAGCGGTGAAGATGGCCTCCAGCGTTTCGTTGAGGTTTTCATCCAGCGGCGCGTTCTTGCGGACGTTGGCAAACAGTTGGCTGGGCAGGATGAAAAAGCCTTTTGTCTCGATCAGGTCTGCCCGCGCCTGCTCCGCGTCAGTGTCAGACAGGTTTGCATAGTCAAACTCGGTATCACCGGCCTCGCGTTCGCCTTCGTTAATGTAGTTGGCGAAGTTCTCGGAAATATAGCGGTAGAACAACATTCCCAAAACGTACTGCTTGAAGTCCCAGCCGTCCACGCTGCCCCGCAGGTCGTTGGCGATGCTCCATATGGTGCGGTGAAGCTCCTCGCGCTCCTGCTCTTTTCTGTTATCCGCCATGGTATGCCCCTCCTCGTTATCTTGACTAATAAGTTTCTTATTTCTTTTTGATTGAGGTAATAAGAATTATATCACTTCGCTTGTTTTGTGACAAGAATCTTATTAGTTTTTGTTGAAAGTGATAATATTGCTTATACTATTGCCAAGAGGTGAGGCAATATGGTCGGGGAACGTTTGGCGGAAGTCCGGAAAGACAATCACGATACACAGGCAGCACTGGCGGAACGGCTCAACGTTTCGCTGGCGGCTGTTCGGAGTTGGGAACAGGAAAAGAGCTCACCATCCCACGACGCACTGGTGGCCATTTGCCGGATGTACCGCATATCGGCGGATTATCTGCTGGGACTCTCAGATGTTGACCCGGCTTACGATCCGCGGGGCAACCAGCGGCGTTTCACCGACGAGGAGTGGCGCGCCCTGCGGGAGTATGAGGAATTTCTGCTGTGGAAGCGGAAAAAGAACGGGACAAAGAATAGAAAGTAAAACAAAAAGGTATGGCAAAAGCGTTTTGCCATACCTTTTGTTTTCCGATGTTCGCTTCTTTTCGTTGACTTGTCAAAAGGTGTGTGGTAGTTGTTTGTGCTACCAAAACGAAAGGAGAACGCACAGATGAAGAAAATCACACTACTGGCAGCCAGTGCGCTGCTGCTCCTCACAGCCTGCGGGCAGGTGGAAAGCAGCCCGGCAGAGGTCGCATCGCCACCGATGACTGTGGTACAGGAAGATGCCCAGCAGCCGCAAGTGGCACCTGAACCTACCACAGCGGCGAAAGAGTCAGACACGGTATCGGGTGTAGCACAGGAGTACCCCCAAGGGCAAAAAGTTCCTCAGACAGAAATTGTCCCACAAGCAACTCGGTCCCCTGAGCCGGTCGAGGAACTCACACTTCCGGAGGACATTCCCTCCGAGACTGTCCACGCCAAGACAGGCTATGTGGAACCGGAGCCTGCTCCAGAGCCGGAACCCACACCTGAACCTACGGCTCCCGCAGACCGGCAGGCGGCCATCGACGCAACCAACGCCTACGCGGTGTCACAATACGGCGTCACCACGGACAGCGGCCTGACGCTGGATAACAGCGCCTACCGATTCCCCGCTGCAGTGCCGGTGGACGCCTCGCAGGAAACGTTGGAGGCCAAGGCACGAGACATGGTGGACTTTACCTTCCGTCAACTCATGATGCAGGCGGGCAGGGACAGTGTGGCGGATGCCGGATTCCACTGCAATGTCTGCATCGTGGAGGATGCCGGGAGCCTGCTGATCTATGTCCTCTATGATGGCTGAGGTGGGGTATGCAAGAACTGCTGAAATCCTTATACCGCGTCTACTGTGAGCGAAAAGGCCAGTATGACCTCCCGCCAGAGGCCGAAGATGCCTTCCGAAGCTTGGTCAAGCGCCTGTCCAAAGAGGACAAGCACCTGTTACTGATCGCCGAGGACGCTCACAACATGGTGGCTGAACAGGTGGCGGAGCGAAGCTTCCTCTGCGGCTTCCGGCTGGCAGCGTTGCTGACGGTAGAACTCATAGTAGACACCGAAGAATAACGGAACAATGCCTGACTGCGAACAATCTGCAGCCAGGCATTGTTTTCCCGTCTCTTGATACGCTCTAACGCTGTAAACTACCATCCCGATAATGGCTTGCAAATACGCTATAGCCAGCAGCTATTACCTTGACGAGAAATCATCTGGCTGGTATCATTAAAATATATCGAAGTATTATATGACAAAAGAAGGAGGAGTATATGGAGATTTCTGATTCTGTTCGGCTGACTCTTCGGGACTGGTATCAGCATGAATTTGATGCGGCAATGATGAACGTATGCCACGCAGTTGAAGGTACGGCGGTAAGGACATTTGACGGAAAGGGATTTGGCAAAAACGCAATTTTTACAAATTTTTTGCGAGACAATTATGACATATTGGGAGTATGCGTAGCACCAGGGGTGAATTTTGCAACGTCAAGATTTAAGATGACACTTCCTAATCCAAAGGCGACGGGTGGGTTGCCCGACATCGCAGATATCATTTATGGCGTACACAGATGTAATCACGATCACGGTCAAGCGTTACCTGAAGGATGTGAATTAATTGCGAATAATGGCAATCACCCCTGTATGTATCTTGGAAACGGCAAGGTTCGCTTAAGCAGACAAGTTATCCTTGGGCTGCTACTTACCGTTGTGCTTGCTCCTGTAAATAGGGGTTTAAAAAACCCAAAATTGGATGAGTGCGGCATTTTAATTAAAACTGATAAGCATGAATTGCCTTTGATGATAAATGATCTATGGGGACGAGCTGACTTCTTTAGAGGCAAAATACTTCCGCTCTTTCCGCCTCCTGTGCTTACACTCGACTGTAGTGGAATAGAGGACTGAAAGGCATAGAATAGCACAATTTAGTTTTTCATCAGGAAAAAGATCAACCATAAGAGATAGAGGGTGAGCAGACCCATGGCCTGCTCACCCTCTATCTCTTATGGTACATCAATAATCCGCAGCGCTTTCTCCTGAGACAGCTTGCCATACAGGCAGGCGTCTCTGGCCTTGGTGGCGGCTTGTAGCCACTCATAGTATTCAAATAACGTCAGATCTTTTTCTGACAAGGCCTTTCCCTCCAATGCCCGTTCATAGCGCTTATACATTCGCCGCTTGGCCCGGTCAAAGGTCTGGATGACGGTATGGTTCATGGCTGCGATCTGATGCTTCAGCTTCGGCGCGACCTGCTTGCAGGTACGATCATCCTTGAAGATGCGGTCGCAGTACAGTGTCCGCTGTTTTGTTTTCGGGATAAAATACCGTCCGCAGCACTGACACATTTGCAGCCGTGGCTTTGTCATGATGAAATGGATCAGCAAAAAGGCGAGATAGTTCGACTCTGAAGCAAAAACATATCGTGTGGTCAGTTCCTCGCCCAGCGATACCATCTGCGTAACATAGTACTCTTTCAAGTACGGAAACTTCTCGCCTGCGTCAAATTCTTTACCGTCCAGCATGGCGAAGAAAACATCATTCAGCTGAAAATGAAACCACATCGGATCGACGATAGCCTGCAGCACCCCTGCTTTGGTATCATCTGCGGCAGCAAGGTCTCTCCAATCGGGGCGAAGCACACCGTGAAAAAGCAGCGTTGCCAGCAACGTGCCAGACAGCGGATTCTCCTCTGTCAGTGTGTCGACCAGATCTTCCGTCACATCGCAGAACAGCTCATAGGCGTTGATCTCCTCCTGCGTATAGGTGTGTTCAGATGGCGAGGGGAGGTACATCGCAATGGTCGCCAGATACTTTCCGACCTCGCTATACGGATCAAAGCACAGTTCAGAAAAGAGGATCAGTTCCTCCGCGATCGTCGTCTTTTCTAACACCATAGTTCCGGAAGGCGTCACAAGTGTCCGCTCCACGTCGCCATTGGGAAGTATGGATATGTAAAGTCCTTCCAGCATAACGACCTCCTGTTGAACAGCGGGAGTGACTTTTCTCGATTTTGGCAAAAGTCACTTTGAGATTCAGAACAGTTTTTTCTTCTGTTACAGTATATCACACCCCGGAAAATAATCCAAGAAGGAGTTGATATACAACATGGATCACCAACATCTCTACACCATTGACGCGGACACGCTTATGTCCACGTCGCTGCCACCCCTCCGGTTCGTCATAGACCGGCTGCTGCCGCAGGGAGTAAACGTCCTCGCAGGGTCATCCAAGATCGGCAAATCGTGGCTGGCGCTGTGGCTATGTCTACAAGTTGCAAAGGGCGAAAGCGTCTGGGGCCTCGCCACACACGGCGGCACGGTGCTCTATCTCTGTCTGGAGGACAACTTCACCCGCATCCAGAATCGTCTGTTTCAGATCACGGATGACGCGCCGGAAACGCTGCACTTCGCCACCATCGCCGCGGGGCTCTACTCAGGCTTGCAGGAACAGCTCACCAACTTTCTCGCACAGCACCCCGACACGTCGCTGGTGGTCATTGATACCTTCCAGCGCATCCGCGACGGCAACGACACCGGCCCTCCCTACGCCAGCGACTACCGTGATGTCACTGCGCTGAAAGCGATCGCCGACAAGCACAGCATTTCTCTGCTGTTAGTACATCACACGCGGAAGCAGCAGGCCGACGATCCTATGGACAAAATCTCCGGTACGACAGGCATCAGTGGTGCTGCCGACAACAATTTTGTGCTGGAAGCACACAAGCGTGGATGCAGCGAAGCAACGCTGGCCTGCATGGGACGTGACATCGAGCACATGGAGCTGTCGCTGAAATTTGACAAAGCCAACTTTGTCTGGACGCTGACAGCGCCGGTGGAAGCAGAGCACATCCACGTCGATCCGGAGGCACTTTCCCTCTCTGCGTTCTTACACACGCTGGGCAGCTTCGAGGGAACGGCCACGGAATTGAGTGAGCGGCTGGAAGCACAGACCGGTGAAAAGCTGACGCCCAGCGTGCTGTCCAAGCGGTTGGTAAAGTACGCCGCGGTACTGGAGCAGGAGGGTGTCCGTGTCGTCAGCACACGGACAAGAACTGCGCGTTCCCTGAGTATCCTCTGCCTCCCGCGTGACGGGAGTGACGGCAGTGACGGGAAAAAGTGATATAGGGGATATGTCAAATTTGCCGTCACACCTGTCACAGCCGTCACAGAGGAAATTATCCTTTTTGTTCGGCTTTTGGTCAGAGGATATACCCCGCCATTTCACCCCGAAAAATTGCGATTTTGGAGCAAAACCAGAGGAGAAAAAGGGAAATTCCCAGCCACACCGCACCTCACGCCCGTTGCCCGCCGTGTTGCCGCCTGTGGGCCGATTTGTGGCCTCGCAGGGCGGAGGTAGGGTACGGATACCACCCGGCCTATTTTGGAGCGTGTCGGGGAGCTTTTCGGTGCGCCGAAAAAGCAGCAGGAGAAAAGGGTGGCGTCGTGCGCGCCCCACCCCGGACACTTCTGCCCACAGTGCGGGCAGTTGCGCCGTTCCACCACCGGCGTCGTGGAAGGGCATTTTCGGCGGGCGGTGGGGTCGAAAACAGAAAAAGTCCCGCAGTTGCGGAACAAACTGCGGGGTCACAGCCAAATTTTAAGGAGGAACATGAAAATGACAAACAACAAAGAAAAGTACGCTTTTTGGCTCACGCCGGAAGCGAAGAAAATGGTCGAATCGGATGTCACTTTGGGCAACTGCGGCAGCCAGAGCGAGTTCGTAGAGAAGGCCGTTCGGTTCTATGATGGCTACCTGAAGACGCAGAACGCCGGTGCGTTTCTGCCCCATGCGGTGGCTGACGTTCTAGAGGGGACGCTGGGCGTGTTCGCAAACCGGATGGCTAAGCTACTGTTCAACCTGGCCGTAGAACACAACATTACCAACCACTTGCTGGCCGCCGACGTGGACATGACCCGTGATGACTACAACAAGATGCGCGGCAACAGTGTCCGTGAGATCAACAGCACACGGGGTACCATCTCGCTGAAAGATGTGATTCGGGAGGACAACGATGACTGATTATGAAGAATACAAGCAGACCGGTATGCTGGGCAGCTACCAGCCGGAACGGGCTCTACTGCGTAAGACGGGCGATGGCATACAGTCGGTGTTCCGTGACGCAACGTACTACTATGATGAGGACGCCGTCGTTGTGGAGCGCGATATGATGGTGGGCAAACACTGCTTCCACGTCACTTCTGTATTCCCCAGCCATCCAACGGCTACCGCCACGAAGAAGCTGCTGGCCTACATCGACGCAAGCATAGAGAAGGAAAACCGGTAAATCTTTCAGTAGACTTTGGACGAGCCTTGCGGTATGTTGTGTGTACCGCATCGGCTTGCCCTTGAAGAAAGGAGGCAACATGGCAAGTCAAATCACAGCCAATATCATCAAAAATGGAGAACCGGTGGACATTCTATATGGCCGCTTGAGTCAGGAGGATGACCACGCCGGTGACAGCAACAGCATCGTCAACCAGCGCAGCTATCTGGAGAAGTACGCCGCTGACAATGGCTTCCCGAACCCCGTATTCATGGCGGACGATGGCTACAGCGGCACCAACTTTGACCGTCCCGCATGGCAGGATATTGTGACACTCATCGAGGCGGGGTTGGTACGCACCCTGATCGTGAAGGACATGTCCCGGCTGGGTCGTGAGTACCTGAAGGTCGGTGAGCTGACGGAACTCTACTTCCCATCAAAGGGCGTTCGCTTCATCGCGGTCAACGACGGCGTGGATTCTCTGGTAGAGAGCAGCAGTGACTTCAATCCTATCCGCAATTGGGCCAATGAGCTCCACGCCAAGGACACCAGCCGCAAGGTGCGTTCCGTGAAGCGGATGCAGGCGGAGAACGGCGAACGCTTAGGCGGCAAGCCGCCCTATGGCTACCGTAAGCGGGACGGTGACAGTAAGCACATTGTACCTGACGAGGAGACAAAGGGGATCGTTCAGCGCATCTTCCAACTCTGCTCTGAGGGCAAAGGCCCCTGCCAGATCTCCCGTATGCTGAAAGCGCAGCAGGTGCTGAATCCCACCAATCAGTACTACCGGCAGACCGGCGTGGCCTGCACACGGCTGGATACCACGCAGCCCTACAACTGGTGCGGCGCAACGGTGGCGGACATTCTCTCCAATCCTGTATACCTGGGTCACACGCTGAATATGCAGAGCAGCACCCTGTCCTACAAGAACAAGAAGGTCATCCATCGTCCACCAGAGGAGCAAGTGTTGGTGAAGAACACTCACGAGGCCCTCGTTGATCAAGAACTGTGGGACACGGTACAGCGTATCCGTGAACACAAGCGCCGTCCGCCCAAGCACATGGATGAGCCGGGGCTGTTCGCAGGATTGGTCTACTGCGCCGACTGCGGCGGCTACATGGTGCTGTGCCGCACAGGAAAAATGCGACCAGAGCAGTACTACTTCCGCTGCTCCACCTACGGCAAGCGGGGCAAGGAGGCCTGCACACCTCACCATATCACGGAGGTAAATCTGAAAGCCATTGTGCTGGATGATCTGCGGCGGGTAACGCATTTTGCGAGAACAAAGAAGCACCAGTTTGCCGCTCACATCAACCGCAAGAACACAGCACAGCTCCGCAAGGAAATGACCGCCACCCAACGGGAGCTGGATAAGATGGTGAAGCGGAACTCGGATCTGTCCGCCCTGTTCAAGCGGCTCTACGAGGACAATGTGCTGGGCAAGATCAGTAACGAGCAGTTCCGGATGCTGTCCGCCGACTACAATGCCGAGCAGAAGCAACTGGCGGTGTCCATACCTGAGAAGCAGGCGAAGCTGGAGAAGCTGAAAGCCTCCGCCGCCAACGTGGATGCCTTCATTGAGAAGGCCAGCCGCTACACGGAGATAACCGAGTTAACACCGGAGCTGCTGTGGACGTTCATTGAGCGCATCGACATTGGCGAGAGGCCGGGCCGCTACAACCACAACGGCATGCAGGAGGTACGGATCATCTACCGTGACGTTGGTGTCGTAGACAGCACCCTGTCAGCAGAAGACGCTGACAGCACCGAAGTCCACTTCATTCCCTCTCTGGAAATGGTCGTGCAGCAGATGACGGCACAGACACAGGTATCGTAAGTACAGAACAGGCAAAACAGAAAAAAGAACAGGCAGGCAGCGGCTTACGCCACTGCCTGCCCATACAAAAGGTCAGGTCACTTTGTGTACCTATGAAAGATGCCAGAAGGGTGGTTTTTCTTTTTGCTGTGGACCTAGGGATTCGAAGTTTATCCCCAGCCTTCAAAACAGCGCCCCGCATACGTTTGTATGCGGGGCGCTTCAGTCTGTCAAAAAACTACCCAAACGCCCCTGTTTCTGCTATAATAGAAGAAAGGGGGGGGTTTACATGGAAGGCTG
>CAKTSA010000027.1 GCA_934597585.1 uncultured Oscillospiraceae bacterium | reverse complement strand
TTCTTCCCCCCCATCGTCACCGGCCCCATCATCATCCTGATCGGTCTGAACCTGTCCGGCACCGCCATCAGCAACGCTTCCACCAACTGGTGGCTGGCCCTGGTGGCCATCGCCGTCATCATCGTGGCCAACATCTGGGGCAAGGGCATGATCAAGATCATCCCCATCCTGCTGGGCGTGGTGGTCAGCTACATCGTGGCCCTGGTCACCGGCCAGGTGGACTTCACCGCCATGCGTGAGGCCGACATCGTGGGCCTGCAGCAGTTCGTCATCGCCAAGTTTGACATCACCTCCATCCTGGTGATGGCCCCCATCGCCATCGCCGCCATGATGGAGCACATCGGCGACATCTCCGCCATCTCCTCCACCACCGGCAAGAACTTCATCGAGGACCCCGGCCTGCACCGCACGCTGCTGGGCGACGGTCTGGCCACCGCCATGGCCGGTATGTTCGGCGGCCCCGCCAACACCACCTACGGCGAGAACACCGGCGTGCTGGCTCTCAGCAAGGTCTACGACCCCCGGGTCATCCGTCTGGCGGCCCTGTACGCCATCATCCTCAGCTTCTCCCCCAAGTTTGACGCGCTGGTGAACTCCATTCCCACCGCCATCGTGGGCGGCGTCAGCTTCGTGCTGTACGGTATGATCTCCGCCGTGGGCGTCCGCAACGTGGTGGAGAACAAGGTGGATCTCACCAAGTCCCGCAACCTGATTATTGCCGCGGTGATCTTCGTCAGCGGCCTGGGCTTCAGCTCCACCGGCGGCATCACCTTTACCGTGGGCAGCGCCGACATCACCCTGACGGGCCTGGCCATCGCCGCCCTGGCGGGCGTGATCCTGAACGCCATCCTGCCCGGCAACGACTACGAGTTCGGCACCAACGTCGAGGGCGACAAGTCCGCCGACCTGGGAAGCTATTAAGAGAGACAAGACGAAAAACCAGGCTCCCGTCCGGAGCCTGGTTTTTATTTTGTCTCAGTGAAGAGTGAAGAGTGAAAAGTGAAGAGTGGCGGCGTGGTTGGAATTTATTCCGCTTCTGCTGCGGGCTCTTCCGCTGTTTCCTCCGTGCGGCGCTCGGTGCGGCTGTACATGAGGGTCATGTCGTAGATCTTCTGGGCAAGCGCGGCGCTGGCCTCGCCGGGCAGCATGCGCCACTGCCAGTTGCCGCCCAGGATGCCGGGGGTGTTCATCCGGTGGTACTGCCCCAGGCCCAGATAGTCCTGCATCTGGGCCACGAACAGGTCCGCCACGCTGCTCTGTCCGCCCCGGAGAATGCCCCAGTGGAAGCCCTCCTCATCGTTCAGGCCCAGGTACCGCTTGGCGTACTGGATGTCCTCCGGCGCCGCCTCCTGCCGCCACAGGGCCACGGGGCTGTTGTCGTGGGTGCCGGTGTAGCACACACAGTGGCGGGGGTAGGTGTGGGGGAGGTAGTTGCTGGTGTCACGGGAGTCGAAGGCGAATTCCAGCACCTTCATGCCGGGCCAGCCGGAGTCCTGCAGCAGCTGCTGCACGGAGGGGGTGGGATAGCCCAGATCCTCGGCGATGAACTGCAGGCCGGGGAACCAGCCGGTCAGGGCGCTGACCAGGGCCATGCCGGGGCCCTGGCACCACTTGCCGTTGCGGGCGGTGGTCTCGCCATAGGGCACGGCCCAGTAGGTGTCCAGGCCGCGGAAATGGTCGATGCGGATCACGTCGTACAGCTTGCCGGCGCCGTCGATGCGGCGGATCCACCAGCCGAAGCCGTCCTGCTGCATCACGTCCCAGCGGTACAGGGGCGTGCCCCACAGCTGGCCGTCGGCGCTGAAGTAGTCGGGCGGCACGCCGCTGACGGCGGTGGGGATGCACTGGTCGTCCAGCTGGAAGAACTCCGGCTCCGCCCACACGTCGGCGCTGTCCATGGGCACGTAGATGGGCAGGTCGCCGATCACCTGGATGTCCAGGCTGTGGAGATACTCCCGCAGGGCCGTCCACTGCCGGAAGAACAGGAACTGGATGTAGATGAACAGCTCCACATCCTCCTGAAGCGCGGTGCGGTATTGCTCCAGCACCTCCGGGGTTTTCCGCAGGCGCAGGTCGTCGTCGGGCCACTCCGTCCAGGATTTCATGCCGAAATGGCGCTTGCAGGCCATGTACAGGGCGTAGTCCTCCAGCCAACGGCCGTTCTCCTGCCGGAAGGCGGCCACGGCCTGGGCGTCACGCTGCCAGCCCCGCTTTTTGGCGGTTTCCAGCACCTGGAAGCGGCTCTCGTAGATCTTGCCGTAGTCCACGTACCGGGGCTCGGTGCCCCACTGGCAGCGGGTCACTTCGCTCTTTTTCAGCAGGCCGTCGGCCATCAGCATATCCAGGTCGATGAAGTAGGGATTGCCGGCAAAGGTGGAAAAGCTCTGATAGGGGGAGTCCCCGTAGCTGGTGGGGCCCAGGGGCAGCATCTGCCAATAGTGCTGCCCGGCGTCGTGGAGAAAATCTGCAAATTCATAGGCGGCCTTGCCCAGCGTGCCGATGCCATAGGGGGACGGCAGGGAGGACACCGCCATCAAAATACCACTGGAACGTTTCATACTCATTGCTCTCTCGATTCAGAATGATATAGGTTGTGACAGGGCGGGGAGGAGCCCCCGCCCTGCGGATTGATGTGTGTTTTGGCAATGAAATCGTCAGATTTCATGCCAGCTATTTTTATCCCTTCACTGCGCCGGCTGCCACGCCCTTGATGATGTGCTTCTGGCACAGCAGGTAGAAGATGATGACCGGCAGGATGCTCAGCAGGATCAGCGCCATGGTGGCGCCCATATCCACCTGACCGTAGCTGCCCTTCAGATGCTGGATGACGATGGGGATGGTCATATACTTGGTGCGGTCCAGCACCAGATACGGCAGCAGGAAGTCGTTCCACACCCACATGATCTCCAGCACGCCCACGGAGATGAAGGTGGGCTTCATCATGGGCAGTACCACCAGAAAGAAGGTCCGCAGCGGTCCGCAGCCGTCGATGACGGCGGCCTCCTCGATCTCCAGCGGAATGGATTTCACAAAGCCGGAGAACATGAACACCGCCAATCCCGCGCCGAAGCCCAGGTAAATGATGGGGATGGTCCACGGCGTATCCAGATGCAGCTTGTTGGCGGTTCGGGACAGGGTGAACATCACCATCTGGAACGGCACCACCATGGAGAACACGCACAGGTAGTACACGATCTTGCTGACCAGACTGCCCACCCGGGAGACATACCACGCCGCCATAGACGTGCACAGCAAGATCAGCGCGGAGGACACCAGCGTGATGAACAGGCTGTAAAACACCGCCTTCACAAAGGGATAGTTACCGAAGGTCATGCCCTTGATATAGTTCTGGAACCCCACGAAGGTATCCTCGTTGGGCAGGGCAAACGTCTCGGTATTGACGGCGGCGTTGGTCTTAAAGGAGTTCATCAGCACGATGAGGATGGGCAGCACATAGATGATGCAGATCACCGCGAAGGCCACGGTCATCACGGTTTTGCTGCGTGTGTGCTTGTTGGCGAGACTGGCGTTCATTACTGCTGCACCTCCTTCTTACGGGTGGACTGGAGCTGGATCAGGCTGATAGCCGCCACCAGGATGAAGAACACCACGGCCTTGGCCTGGCCCACGCCGCGGTTGTTGCCGCCGCCGGAGTAGAAGGCGTTGTAGATGTTCAACGCCAGCATCTCCGTGGTTTTTATCACGCTGCCGTCCGGCTGCTGCAGGAAGGGCCGGCCTCCCGTCAGCGCCAGGTTCTGGTCAAACAGCTTAAAGCCGTTGGTCAGCGTCAGGAAGATGCAGATGGTAAAGGAGCTCATCATATTGGGGATGGTGACCTTCCACAGCGTCTGCCAGTTGGTGGCGCCGTCGATGCGGGCGGCCTCCAGCATATCCTCGGGGATAGACTGCAATCCGGCGATGTAGATGATCATCATGTAGCCCACCTGCTGCCAGCACATCAGGATGATCAGTCCCCAGAAGCCGTACTTGCTCTCCAGCACCACGGAGGTGTTGTACTTCACCAGGATACCGTCAAAGATCATGGACCAGATATAGCCCAGCACGATGCCGCCGATCAGGTTGGGCATAAAGAACACCGTCCGGAACAGGTTGGAGCCCTTGATGCCCTTGGTCAGGAAGTAGGCCACCGTAAAAGCCAGCACGTTGATAAACAGCACCGACACGAAGGCGAACAGCGCCGTGTACCAGAAGGCGTGCAGGAAACTGCTGTCGGAGAAAGCCTTTGCATAGTTGCTGAGACCCACCCACGTCCACTGGCTGGTCAGCTTGAACTTACAGAAGGACAAAAACGCGCCTTTCAGGAAGGGGTACAAAAACCCGATGCAAAAGGCGGCGAAGGTGGGCAGCAGAAACAGCCACACCATCCGTTGAATGGGCCGGCGGATCAGGCGGCTGCTGAGGGCGGCCGCGTCCCGCTTTCGTTGAAATAGCTTCATTCTTTCACTCCTGTTCTCCGGTTATTGTCATGGCGAAAGCTCTTGGCCGAAGCCCCTTCGGCCCACAGCTCACGTCACCACGGCGAAAAAGGGAACGGCGGGGCGGGCGATCACGCCCGCCCCGCTGTCCGTTTACTTGTTTGCGTTCGTCAGCTTGCGCAAGACTTAGTGCTCGTTGGCGTACTGGGTAGCCCAGCCTTCCACGAAAGCGGTCTTGACGTTGTCCCAGCTGCCGGAACCGGTGGTGTACTGGCTCAGAGCGTCCACAACGGCGGCACGCCAGTCATCCACAGCGGGAGTCCAGTTGAAGGCCCAGGTGACGGTGTAGTTGCCGTTGGCAACATACTCGTTGGCCTGTGCGAAGAACACGTTCTCGGGGGTCTTGGCGTTCTTGAAGGGGCAGGGACCAAACTGCTCAGCCAGCATGGTGGTGCCGGCGTCAGAGGTGACGACCCAGTTCATGAAGTCCAGAGTGGCCTTGATGTCCGCCTCGGAGGCGTTCTTGTTCACAGCCCAGCAGTTCTCGGTGCCGCAGCACAGACCGGCCTTCTCCTCGCCTTCCACACCGCAGTAGATGGGGATCATGGCCAGATCGTCGGCGTTCATGCCGAACTTGTCAGCGGCGGTCAGGTTGCTGAACTCCCAAGTGCCGTTCTGATAGAACACAGCCTTGCCCTCGCCGAACTCAGCCTCAGCCGCGTCGCCGGTGGCGGTCAGCAGGGCAGCGCCGGTGGTGGCGGAGTCAGTGATGTACAGATCCCAGACGTTCTTGTAGTTGTCCAGATAGGTGCCCTTGATGGTGGCGGGCTGAGCGGTGACGTTGTCATCGCGGAACTCATAGTACAGGGGCATGTTGGCCAGGTGGCCGGAGAAACGCCAGGAGGAGGAACCATCCAGACCGGCGGAGGTGAAGGCGTCGAAGCCCAGGGTGGCGGCGTTGGCGTGGATGTCGTCAGCAACGGCCTTCAGGGACTCGAAGTTGGTGATCTCGTCCAGGGAGTGGCCGGCCTGCTCCAGCAGCGCCTTGTTGACGATGATGCCGAAGGCCTCGTAGCAGTAACCGATGGACACGGTCTCGCCGTCGGCGTTCTTCAGATCGAAGTCATGGGTGGTCATCTGGTTCCACACATCGGTGCCTTCCAGATTGTAGCAGAACTCACCGTAGCTGTTGACGGCGCCCACATTGCCCACCTGGAACATGGTAGGAGCAGCGTCCTTATCCAGCTCGGCGGTCAGGGTGGTGTCGTACTGGCCGGAGGCAGCGGTCACGACCTTGACGGGCACGCCGGTCTCAGCGGTGTAGGCGGCAGCCAGATCCTGCCAGGCCTGGTCGGATTCGGGCTTGAAGTTCAGGTAGTAGACGCTGCCGGTGGCGGCGTCGCTGCCGTCGCCGTTGCCCTGTGCGTCATTGCTTCCGCCGCCGCAGGCGACCAGAGACAAAGCCATCACAAGAGCCAGGATCAGTGCAAGAAACTTTTTCATGTTGATAGATCTCCTTTTGATAATTTTATTTTCACAGTATGCACTGTAAAAATCATTTCATACCGTTTCCTACCAGCGTTTTCACACTGCCGCCGGGGCGCAGTACGGTGGGCAGCACCTCGTGGCGGTTGCCGCTGCGGCCCTCGATCATATCCAGCAGGATCTCCATGCTGCGGCAGCCCATCTCCTCCATAGGCTGGCACAGGGTGGTCAGGGGCGGGTCGATGTAGTCGGACACCTCGATACCGTCGATGGCGATCACCGAGCAGTCGTTGGGGACGGTGCGTCCGTGCTCCCGCAGGGAGCGCATGGCGCCGATGGCCATATTGTCGGAGATGGCGAACACGGCGGTGAAGTCCATACCAGCGTCCAGCGCCCGGTTCATGGCTTGATAGGCGCCCTGGATGTTGAAGGAATCGGTGCAGATGGCCAGGGTATCGCCGGGGGTGATGCCGGCCTCGGTCAGGGCTTTTTTGTACCCCTCGTACCGCAGCTGGCTGATGGAGTGGTCGTCGGGGCAGGTGATCAGGGCGGCGATGCGCCGGTGACCGTTGTCGATGAGGTAGCGGGTGGCCCGATAGGCGGTCTCCATGTCGGCGATGGACACGGAGGAGTAGTCCCCGTGCTCCAGCGTGCCGTAGTGGTTGCCGAAGGAGCAGCACACGAAGGGCACGTTCAGCAGCGCCAGGTCCGCGGTGGAATAGTCAAATCGTCCTCCCAGCAGCACCAGGCCCCGCAGCCGCTTCTCCCGCTCCATGATGGCGGCCCGCTTCAGCTCGTCCTCGTTGGAGGCGATCTGCTGCATCACCATGGTGTAGCCTCCAGCGGTGATGGCGGCCTCGACAGAGCGGATGATGTCGGTGTAGAAGGGGTTGGAGATGCCCCGCACCACCAGGCCGATGGCGTCGGACTTGGTCTTTACCAGGTCGCGGGCGGAGTTGTTGGGGATGTAGTTGGTGCTCTCGATCACGTCCAGCACCCGGCGGCGGCTCTCCTGGCTGACGTCGGGGCGGTCATTCAGCACGCGGGAGACCGTGGTGATGCTGACGCCGCTCAATCGGGCGATATCCTTGATGGTCACGTTCTCTCCTCCTGTCGTGCGGTGTCCAATGCAAAGCGTCTTGGTAGCGTTACCGGAAACGTTTTCAATTCAGGACACCACTATACTAGCAACTTTCACAGGTCGTGTCAATGCGGTTTGCTGATTTTCGTATGGAGTGACAGTTTTATGTGACCGGATATGGTGATTTTGCCGAGAGGGAGGTGGACATGTGTCGGCGGAGACGGGACACGAGGGGGTGTTTCGCGCCCCCGGGCGCGAGACACTTTTGGCCGCGGCCCCAAAAGTGTCCAAAAGGGCCGCTTAAACCTGCGGTTTAAGAATCCGCCCACGCTATGGTGTGTACGGATTTGCAGCCTTTTACCACGCGGTCGCGGAATATGTCTGATTTCGTATCGTATGACGCATCGACTTTCTTCTTGCGCCGCTGCCGCTCATGCGGTGGAACGGTAGGGGATGGATCGTTGTACGGCGGGGCGATGTGGGCATCGCCCCCTACGAACGGATACGGTAGATTTTCGTAGGGGCCGATGCCCACATCGGCCCGCACGGTAGACGCACCGTTATTTCAATCATGCCGCGCAGCGGCATACCGCAACTTTTCACTTTTCCCTCTTCACGCTTCTCTCTTCCTTTTCCCCCGTTTCACTGCAGCAGCGCTGCCATATCCTCCCGGTTGCTTCTGGCGGCGGTGCGGCGGCGGTCGGGGCCGGGGAAGGCGATGGGGACGCACAGCTCCAGGATCCGGTCGTAGATTCGCTGATAGGTGAGGTTCTGGGGGTTTTTCAGGGTCTCGATGGGCAGGTTGGTGGTGACGATCAGGGGCTTCTTGGCCTTGTATCGCTCATCTACGATGAGGTATACCGTCTCCAGCGCATAGTCGCTGCTGCGCTCCACCCCCAGGTCGTCGATGACCAGCAGGGGGAACTCCCGCACCTGGGTCAGGATGTCCTGGCGGTCGTATCCGGCGCTGAGGATGCGGGGGAAGCTGGTGATCATGGTGGGCACGCCGCGGCTGATGAGCTCGTTGGCCACGCAGGCGGCGGCGAAGGTCTTGCCGCTGCCGGTGCCGCCCCACAGCAGCAGACCCAGATTCCGGGCCTGGACCTGGTCCCAGTTCTGGACGTAGCGGCGGCAGCGGGCCAGCTGGGGGGTCTCCTCCGCCCGGGCAAAGCGGCAGGCGGACAGGGCGCGGTCCTGGATGCCCCGGGAGCGCAGGCTCTCGATGCGCTGGGCCTGCTCCTGCTGCCGCAGGGCCTGGCGGCGGGCCTGGTAGCGCTCCTCGGCGCAGGTGCACTGGCAGCCCACGGTGTAGGTTCTGCCGCCCACGGTGATGCGGCACTGCTTGGGGGTGTGGCACTGGCCGCAATACAGCAGCCCGTCCCGGGTGTAGTCCCCCGGCTCCTGCGTGGCCCGACTCTTTTCGGCCACGGTGGTGATGATGCTCATGGGTACCTCCTTCACTTTTCACTCTTCACTCTTCACTCTTCACTCTTCACTCTTCACTCCCGCAGGGCACTCACAAACTGTCCTCCGTATTGGAGTAGTCGTAGAAGGGCGGTGTGACGCTCTTGCGGTGCCAGCGGTCCCAGGTTTCGGCGTTTCGGCAAGCCGCTTTCCAGTCTTTCATGGGGGTCTTGCCGACCATCCAGCCTTTTGCGGCGTAGAAGTCGATGAATTCCTGTGGAATTACCGGAGAATGGCGCTCAGCCACGTAGGACTGAACCTCCGCCAGGGTGGGTGGTGCGAAGCACGCGCGGGGTACACCCTTCTTTTCATTCTTTTCTTTCTTGTTGTTACATTCTTGTTTGTGGCCGTTTTGTTGGTCGTTTGTTGGCCGTTTGTTGGCCGTTTGCTGGTCGTTTTGTTGGTCGCCGGACTGGAAAAAGTCCCAGTTCATCAGGGTTACGAGGGTATATTTGTTGGTCGCTTTCGTGTCCACCAGCTGGTGCAGTGCCAGTCGTTTCAGCTGGCGGCGGACTCTGGCCTCGTTTATGTCCAGATCCTGGGCGATGCGCTTGCGGCCGGTGATCAACTGGCCCGGCTGCAGGTGGACGATGGTCTGGCCCACCGGCAGGTCCCGGGGCTGGTGGCTGGCCTTCAGCAGCAGATAGAGCCACAGCCGCAGCAGCTCCGGCTCGTCAAACACCGGCAGGTTCAGCACCGACCGGTGCAGCTTTACCCATCCTTCCCGCATAGGCGGTCACCTCCTTTACCCATAGTGATTTTTTTTCTATTTGTTGCCCTCGAAAGGGCAACAAAGGCGAAAAAACTCCCTCTTAGTAGAGGGAGTTTTATATAAGTGAAGAGATAAGAGTGAAAAGTGAAGAGTGAAGAGGTGTGGTATGCCGCTGCGCGGCATGATTGAATATGGGTGATGGATGTCACTCCGTGACATCCGTCAGGTGGGAGCTGGAGGCGGGGGGCTTGGGGGGAGCGGGCATCACGTGGGTGGCCTGGGGATGGTGGAGGACCACGCCGGCGTAGTCGTACTGGATCAGCTGGCGGGCGTAGGAGTACTTGGCGTCCACCAGGGCCGAGACGGTCTTCACGTAATCCTCCGCCACGGTGATGCCCCGGTTGGGGGTGAAGGTGCGGGTCTTGGCGTCGTAGGTGCCGGCGGCGGTGATCCAGCTGTAGCCCCGGTTGGTGGGCAGGATCACCAGGGGCATGCAGGTGCTGGCCTGGGAAGCGCTGTAGTTCTGGGCGAACACGTCGTGGCCCGACAGCAGCCGGGAGTCAAACGTCAGACCGAACAGATTGCTGACGGTGGGCAGAATATCGATGGCGGAGCAGGGGGTGTCCACGGTGATGCTCTCGGTCATGCTGCCGCTCCACAGGAGCCAGGTGTTCTGATAGCGGGAGATGTCCAGCTCGCTGTCCTGTTTGCCGCTGAGCTCCTGGTAGTAGTCCACCTCGTCGGTGACCAGGGCGTAGGGATAGTGGTCGGCGGTCATGCAGATGACGGTATCCTCGGCGATGCCGGCGGCCTCCAGCTGCTCCAGAAGGTAGGTGAGGGCGTACTCCAGCTCCAGGTTGGCGGCGATATAGCCCTGCACCGGCTGGGAGGCGTCGGGATAGGCGGCCACGGCGGCCTCCCGGTTCTTGGCGGACATGGCGTTGCCCCAGCCCCAGTTGGCGTGGCCGCTGACGGACATGTAGTAGGCGTGGAAGGGCTTGCCGGTGTTGACGTAATCCTGAATATACGCCGGGGCGGTCAGCTCCATCATCTCCCGGTCGGAGTAGGGCCAGCCGGGGCCGGTGATGTCCAGGCCGTTGCCCTGGCCGTAGTAGTCATAGCCCAGGTTGGGGTGGGTGAGATGGCGGTTGTAGTAGGTGTAGGAGTTGTTGTGATAGGCCACGGTGGTGTAGCCCAGGGCCCGGAACTGGTTGCCCAGGGCGAAGGGCATATAGTCCTGGTGGCTGGCGTAGAAGCTGAGGTTGCCGTTGACCCAGGTGGGGATGACGCCGGTCATGTGGGCAAACTCGCCGCCGGTGGTGGACTGGCCCCAGCCGGGCTGGTAGTAGTTGGTGAAGACGAAGCCCTCGTGGGTCAGCTTATACAGGGTCGGCGTCAGCTCCTTGCTGATGACGTAGGGGGAGAAGGCCTCGGCGGTGATCTGGATGAGGTTCTTGCCCTGGAACATGCCGGTGTACTCGTTCTGCTGGCTGGCGGTCTTGCTGCTGAAGTACTTGTGCATGTTCTCCAGGGTGGAGCCGCCCACCAGGTCGGAGGTGGCGGAGAAGTCCAGGTCCATCTTGTTGTAGTCGTACTCCACCGGCTGGTCCGCGGTGTCGTCCGGCAAGGGCTCGTCCACCTGGATCACCGGGGCGTCCGGCAGACCGAAGATGCCGTACTGGGCCTCCAGCCGGATGGACGCCGCCAGGCCGAACTGGGGCACCGCCCGGTCGGTGACGTAGTTATAGGTGTAGTCCCCCCGGGCATCGCCGGTATAGCACAGGGCGCTGCCGGCCGCCTGGCACACCGCAAAGGCCGCCAGGGCGGTGAGGCGCGTCCGCTTGCTGAGGGCTCTCCCCGGCAGCAGATGGCGGCGGAAGATGATCAGCAGGATCAAGGGCACGTAGGCCAGCAGGATGAAGACGATGCGGCTCCAGATGATCTCCAGCATGGTGGAGAAGAAGTTGCCCACCACGTTGCCGGTCATCTGGGTGATGAAGCTGAGACCCCAGTAGCTCTTGAAGTAGCTCTTGCAGCACAGCTCGATGCACGTCACCACCGTCCACAGGGTACACAGGACGTAGGTGGTCACATGGGCGGCCTTACGGGGCAGCAGGTCGATGAGGGCTGACAGCAGAAAGCCTCCCGCGGCGGAAAACAGCAGGATATACACCAGCGCCGTGTCCAGAAAGGGCACCGTGCGGTCGCAGATGCGCAGCAGCAGCTCGTGATACAAAAGCGCCAGCGGCAGGAAAAACAGGGGCCACAGCGTGGCCTTGGGGGCGCTCTCCTGGGGCGGCTCCAGACGGGTGTGTTTCTCTTCCATAGAGGTCTCCTTTTTTCGCAGGCGTCCCGGCGGGACGAGGATCGTCAGAATATGCCGAAGGGCAGTTTGAATATCATACCACGCTTTCCGACCTTTTGCAACATCCGCCATGGGGCAGGGGAAAAATTTACAATTTGACGTTGGGTGACGTTTTTAGGAAGAGTGAAGAGTGAAGAGTGAAAAGTGAAAAGTTGTGGTATGCCGCTGCGCGGCATGATTGGATATGAGTGGGCGCACCCGTAGGGGCCGATGCCCACATCGGCCCGCCCGGTGAACGCACTGCACTGCATTCGCAAAAAAAGAGCACCCCGCAGGGTGCTCTTTCTCAGGTGATTTTTTTAGAACTCGTTCTTCTTGCGGATCACCATGGCGCTGCCGGTGAGGGACAGGATGGCCAGGCCGGCGTACACCGCCATGCCCGCGTCAAAGGTCTTGGGGGAGGAGACGGTTGTGGTGGTCTTGTTGCTGTCCTTGAAGGGGAACCCGCCGCCGGTACCGCCGGGGGGTGTGGTGGTAGTGTCCGTGGCGGTGAGGGTGAGGGTGTTTTTGCTGCCCTCGACCAGCATCCACTTGTAGTCGGGATTGTCGGGATCGACTTCAATGGGAGGATCGTTGGCCGGATCAGAGTAGACGGCGATCGCTGCGGAATCCCTATTGTCCGGATCGATGGAATAGTTGGAGGATTGGTTGCCGCTCCAGCACATCATTACGGAGTCTCTGACTTTATCCCACGTATGGGTCTTGCCCACTGCGGTGCTGTAATTGGCTGCATAGCCGTTGGCTGCCGTGTCGGTCAGGAACACCTTGTAGTGATATTCCACATAGTAGGGCTCCATAGAAGAGTAGGGTATGAGTACTGGCTCAAAGCTCAGGCTGGTGTCGGCTAGCAGATTGGCGGTGTCATATTTTTTGTCCGCGTGCGTGCCATCCTTGCACGTGACGTTGACGTTCAGACCCAGCTCAGCGGCGGTGGGGAAGTCGCACACCCAGATGTGGGCGGCAGAGAAATATTCGCCATCACCCAAGATTTCCCATTTGTTTTCGTTGCTGCGGTAGATGAAGGAAACCTCGCCGCCGACGTAGTTCACCAGGTGCTTGCCGTTTGCCTGGAAGAACGGATTCACATAGGGGCTGATGCCCTCATTGCCCTGACGCAGGTATACATTGTAGAGCCATGCACCGGCCCTGTTGTTATATTCAGCATTCCAGCGCATGCTGGTTGCGTCGGTATAATAGGTGCCCGCGGCCAGAGTGAACTCCGACACGCTGTGCTGATGGTTGCTTTCACAGACCACGAAGACCTTGCCGGTTTTGATCAGATCCTGAGAGGGGGCGTCGGGCTTGGGGATGGTGTTGCAGTCAGTCAGTCTGATCTCAGCCGCGCCGTCTACAGCATCCAGCTGCCAGCCCGACTCAGCATTTCTGTATACCAGGATAATGCCAGTGTCGGGAAGCGGGGAATAGTGAGAGGAATTCGTCTCCTGCTCGAACTTGGAAATATATGCTTTTTCACCCGCCTCCGTCAGCCAGAAGATATATCTCCATGCCTGGGCACTATCAACGTATTCTACCTCACAGTCCTTACCCGTATAATCCTTCGTGGTATAGGTGCCGGGGATCAGCTGGTAGCTCCTGCTGCCGTGGCGGGTGACATGCGTGACAGGATCTTCGTCCGCAATGCAGCTGATCTTGACCACATCCGTCAGCGCCAGCAGCTGCGCATCAGTAGGTGCGTCCGGTGCTGCCGGTGACTCTGTCGCCCATGCCACAGCCGTCAGGCACAGGACTGTCACCAGCGACAGCAGCAGGGCGGTGATTGTTTTCTTCATGTTGGTACCTCTCTTTCCTCGTTGTGTTTCCTGTCTCTGTGGCGCGCCGCCGCTTGTCCCAGTGCCGGTAGGGAATATACCTTGGCTTTTTACATTCCTGTAAAAAGCCGGAACCCCATGGGGTTCCGCCGGCGGTGCGCCGTATACATATTCAGTATACCAGCTATGGCCGCCGCTTTCAAGCAAAGCTTCGTCACGGATATGTACAAATATCCGCCCCGATTTTGGGCAAATTGCTGGTATATGTGCCAGCCCCCCGGCAGGGCAGGGGAGGGCAGCCCCATCTTGACAGCCGTGTTATAATAGGAATGATTGAAATTTTTGAGAAAAACGAGGAAAAACGCTATGGAGATCACCCAGGGGGTGGCATTTGAGCGCTTCGGCCTGTCCGAGGCCACGCTGCGGGCCATCCGCAACAAGGGATACACCGTTTCCACGCCGGTCCAGGCCGGCTGCATCCCGCCCATGATGGCGGGCAAGGATGTGATCGCCAAGGCCCCCACCGGCACCGGCAAGACCATGGCCTTCGGCATCCCCATCATTGAAAAGATCGACCCGGACAGTGAAGAGGTCCAGGCCGTCATCATGGCCCCCACCCGGGAGCTGGCCCTGCAGATCACCGACGAGATGCGGGACATCGCCGTCTATCACGAGGGGGTGCGCCTGGTGTGCCTGTACGGCGGCCAGCCCATCGCCAAGCAGATCAACGCCCTGAAGCGCAAGCCCCAGATCGTGGTGGCCACCCCCGGCCGCCTCAGCGACCACATGAAGCGCCGCACCGTGGTGCTGAAGGCCGTGAAAACCGTGGTGCTGGACGAGGCCGACCGCATGCTGGACATGGGCTTCATCCACGACGTGACCCGCATTTTGGATAAGATCCCCAGCCGTGAGAATCTGGGCATGTTCTCCGCCACCATCTCCCGTGAGGTGATGGACATCTCCTGGGTCTATCAGCGTGACCCGGAGGAGATCACCGTCCAGGCCACCAAAGAAAACAAGCCCGACATCCTGCAGTACCGCATCGAGGTGCCCTCCGACGGCAAGGTGGACGCCATTGCCAAAATCCTGGAGCACGAGGGCTACGACCGGGTCATGTGCTTCTGCAACACCAAGGGCAGCACCGAGCGGCTCACCAAGTTCCTGCAGCTGCGGGGCGTAGACGCCAAGTGCATCCACGGCGACATCCCCCAGAGCAAGCGTGAGGCCGTCATGCAGCAGTTCCGGGACGGCAAGCTGCGGGTCTTCGTGGCCACCGACGTGGCCAGCCGGGGCATCGACGTGGACGACGTGGACGCCGTGTTCAACTACGACGTGCCGGAGGAGAACGAGTACTACATCCACCGCATCGGCCGCACCGGCCGCGCCAAACGCCACGGCGTGGCCTACACCCTCCTCAGCGACTTCCCCAGCCGCATGCGCCTGGACGACATCGTCCGCAACACCCGCAGCCAGATCGTTGCCGCCAAGGTAGCAGACGACGGCGCAGTGGTGACGGAGTGAGCACCACACCGGGTTGCCTATACCCGTGTGTAGGGGGCGATGCCCACATCGCCCCGCCGTTTACCGGAGGTACCATCGTACACCGTGCGGGCCGATGTGGGCATCGGCCCCTACGAAGTGATACCTTCCCCCGCACCCCCCTGAAAGGAGCATCCCATGAAACACACCAAACGCCTGATATCCCTCCTGCTGGCGCTGTGCATGGCGCTGACGCTTGTCGCCTGCGGCGAAACGGAGCCGGAGCATATGACCGTCCGTGCCGCACTGGTGGACGCGCCCCATACCCTGGACCCGGCCCTGGCCGTCACCGCCACGGAAAAGACCGTGACCGGGCAGCTGTTTGAGGGCCTGATGAAGCAGAACGCCTCCGGCGTGGTCCCCGGCCAGGCCGCCAGCTACCACTACACCGACAACATGGACGGCACCGAGACCTATACCTTCACCCTCCGCAATGACATCTACTGGTCCGACGGCCAGAAGGTCACCGCCGGTGACTTCGTCTACGCCTGGCAGCGTCTGGTGGACCCGGAGACCAACTCCCCCCACGCCTCCATCCTGAACATGGTGGCCGGCTATGCCGACGCGGTGTCCGGTGATCCCGCCGCCCTGCAGGTGTGGGCCGAGGACGACCGCACCCTGGTGGTGGTCATCGAGGGCCACTGCTCCTACTTCCTGTCGGTGGTGTGTACGGCGGTGTCCACCATGCCGGTGCGCCAGAGCGTCGCCCAGCCCCAGGACGACAGCGCCGACAGCACGGACAGCAGCGACAGCACCGACAGCACCGACGCCGCCCAGCGGCCTGACTGGTCCCTGTCCGCCGCCACGCTGCTGACCAACGGCCCCTACGCCGTGTCCGCCATGGACCAGAACAGCCTCAGCGCCGCCGTGGCCGCTAAGTACTACGACGCCCGCCGCCTGGGCCCTGACCGCCTGGAGTTCACCTACGCCGCCTCCACCGCCGACGCCATGGCCCTGTACGACAGCGAGGACGTGGACTTCGTCCTGGACGCCGGTGAGGCAGAGGGGGCCGCAGAGGCCTCCGCCTCCTCCGTCAGCGTGGTGCTGGTGAACCAGATGGCTACCACCCTCAGCGACAGCATCCGCCAGGCCATGTCCCTGGTGATCGACCGCGCCGCCCTGGCAGACCTGGCCGTCACGGGAGACGAGGTCTACCGCGCCGCCGACGGTCTCATCCCCGACGGCATCACCACCTCCCAGGGCCAGTCCTTCCGCCAGGCCAACGGCCCGGCCATCGACAACGACCCGGAGAAGTACGACCAGCGGTGCGACCAGGCCGTGGAGCTGCTGCGCTCCGCCGGCTACACCGCCACCATGCTGGAGCACATGAGCCCCGTGACACTGCTGTACGAGAGCACCGCCGCCAACGCCAAGGTGGCCCAGGCCCTGCAGAACGTGTGGCGGGACAAGCTGGGCGTCCGCATTACCATCCGTGCCGTGGCGCCGGAGGAGATGCTGGGCGTGCTGCGCAGCGGCGAATTCTCCCTGGCCCTCACCGCCGTCAACGGCGACCGCAACACCGCCCTGGGCTATCTGAACCGCTTCAGCAGCGGCCAGCTGGAGAACTACGGTCAGTTCTACTCCAACGCCTACGACATGCTGATCCGCACCGCCGCCAACTCCAGCAGCGACGAGGCCCGGGACGCCTATCTGGCCGACGCCGAGACCATGCTCCTGTCCAGCGGCTACGTGATGCCCCTGTATACCGAGACCTACACCTGGCTCCTGCGCCCCACCCTCACCGGCCTGCAGACCGACGGCATGGGCGTGTACTACTTCCAGAATGTGGTAAAGGCAAGCGCATAAGAAACCAATATCCTCCGGCCATGCCGGGGGATATTTATTTCAGTGAAGAGTGAAAAGAGAAGAGAGAAGAGTTGTGGTATGCCGCTGCGCGGCATGATTGAAATGCGTGAAGTGTGAAAACCCCGGAATTCTGGCTGTAAATGGTTGCGAAATGCGGAAAATGTGCTATAATAAACAGATACGCTGCGCCTCACGGGGCGGATGCCCTGCATGAGGTATTATTGAGAATTTGAGGTTTGACAGGACATGAAAACTGCTGAAAAGCTGAACATGACCATGCTGTGCGACTTTTACGAGTTGACCATGGGCAACGGATACTTCCGCAACGGATACAAGGACCGCATCACCTATTTCGATGTGTTCTTCCGCAAGGTACCCGACCAGGGCGGCTTCGCCATCGCCGCGGGTCTGGAGCAGCTGATCGACTACATTGAAAATCTCCGCTTCAGCGAGGAGGACATCGCCTATCTCCGGGGCCGGAACCTGTTCTGCGAGGAGTTCCTGGACTATCTGCGGGACTTCCGCTTCACCGGTGATATCTACGCCATCCCCGAGGGTACCCCCGTGTTCCCCCGGGAGCCCCTGGTGGTGGTCCGCGCCCCGTCTATCGAGGCCCAGCTGATCGAGACCTTCACGCTGCTGACCATCAACCACCAGAGCCTCATCGCCACCAAGGCCAACCGCATCTGCCGGGCCGCCAACGGCCGCACGGTGCTGGAGTTCGGCTCCCGCCGGGCCCAGGGGGCGGACGCCGCCATCATCGGCGCACGGGCGGCCTATATCGGCGGCTGCGCCGGCACCGCCTGCACCATCTCCGACCAGCTGTACGGCGTCCCCGCCGGCGGCACCATGGCCCACGCCTGGGTGCAGATGTTTGACAGCGAGTACGAGGCCTTCAAGACCTACTGCGAGACCTATCCCACCAACGCCACGCTGCTGGTGGACACCTACAACACCCTGAAATCCGGCGTACCCAACGCCATCCGGGCTTTCAACGAGGTGCTGCGCCCCCTGGGCATCAGCAAGTGCGGCATCCGCCTGGACAGCGGCGACATGGCCTATCTCAGCCAGAAGGCCCGCAAGATGCTGGACGAGGCCGGCTGGCCCGAGTGTCAGATCAGCGTGTCCAACTCCCTGGACGAGCGGCTGATCCAGAACCTGTTCCTGCAGGGGGCCCAGATCGACATGTTCGGCGTGGGCGAGCGGATGATCACCGCCAAGAGCGAGCCGGTGTTCGGCGGCGTGTACAAGCTCACCGCCGTGGAGAATGAAAAGGGTGAGATCATCCCCAAGATCAAGTGCAGCGAAAACGTGGAGAAGATCACCATCCCCCACTTCAAGAAGGTCTATCGCCTGTATAACAGGGACAACGGCAAGGCCATCGCCGACTACATGACCGTCCATGACGAGGTGGTGGACGAGAACGAGCCCATGATGCTCTTCGACCCCTACGCCACCTGGAAGACCAAGAACGTCTGCAACTACCAGGCCCGGGAGCTGCTGGTGCCGGTGTTCCTGAAGGGCAAAAAGGTGTATGAATCCCCCGCCCTGAAGGACATCCAGACCTACTGCAAGCAGCAGGTGGACACCCTGTGGGACGAGATCAAGCGCTTCGATAACCCCCAGACCTACTACGTGGACCTCAGCCAGAAGCTGTGGGACATCCAGCAGGACCTCCTGCGGAAAAACCGGAACTGAGCAGGAGGGCCATCCGTAGGGGCCGGCGTCCCCGACGGCCCGCACGATAAACGCCCCTACGCAATCCCTCGTTATCCCTATCGAAAGGAGCCCCATGAAGAAGCACCAGGTACAACAGAAGACGGAACGCCGGATCGGCGCGGGCTTGCGGCTGGTGCTGGTGGCGGTGCTGCTGGCGGCGCAGATCGCCCTGGTGGTGGGCCTGTCGGTCCTGCTGCAGCAGAAGATGGCGCTGGCCTATATGCTGCTGCAGGTGCTGGCGCTGATCATTGCCGGGCGCATCTACACCCGGCCCGGCAGCAGCAGCTACAAGATCGGCTGGATCTTGCTGATCCTGGCGGTGCCGGTGGCGGGTCTGATCCTGTACTGGCTGTGGAACGGCGAGCGGACCGCCAAGCGGCTGACGCTGAAAAAGCTGCCCCTGCCGCCGGAGAGCACCACCCAGGAGGAGCAGTGCGCCGCCGCCATGGCGTCGCTGCAGCAGCAGGAACCGGAATGGAGCCGCCTGGCCTGCTACATGCAGCGCCACGGCTTCCCCCTGTACGACGGCACCGAGACCGTCTATCTGGACACCGGCGAGGCGTATCTCAGCGACCTGCTGGCCCACCTGGAGCAGGCGAAGCGCTTCATCTTCCTGGAGTACTACATCGTGGCCCGGGGCGAGATCTTCGACCGGCTGCTGGACATCTTCCGCCGCAAGCGGGCCCAGGGTGTGGAGATCAAATTCCTCTTTGACGACTTCGGCAGCATGATGCGCTTTGACAGCACCGAGATCGACGCCCTGGAGGACATCGGCGTGGAGGTCATGGTGTTCAACCCGGTGCACCAGTACGTGAACCGGCTGTACTTCAACTACCGGGACCACCGGAAGATCGCCTGCATCGACGGCGAAGTGGCCTATACCGGCGGCGCCAACCTGGCGGACGAGTACGCCAACCTGGTGGAGCGCTTCGGCTACTGGAAGGACTGCGGCGTGCGCCTGACAGGCCGGGGTGCCTGGGGCCTGACCCGGGAGTTCATCCACCTGTGGGAGCGGATGGGCGGCGCCCTGCAGAATGGCTATGAGTTCTATCGCCCCCATGCTGACGCCCCGGACGACGGCTTCGTCCAGCCCTTTGTGGACGGCCCGGACAACAACCCCATCAACGCCGCCGAGGATGCGTTCCTGCAGCTGATCACCGGCGCGCGGGAGACGCTGACCATCACCACCCCCTACCTGGCCATTGACGAGCCTGTGATGCGCGCCCTGTGCCTGGCGGCGGACAGCGGCGTGGCGGTACAGCTGCTGATGCCCGGCGTCCCGGACCACAAATTCGCCTATCTGGTGGCGGAGAGCTACTGGGGAGAGCTGCTGCGCCACGGGGTGGCCATTCACACCTTCACCCCGGGCCTGCTCCACGGCAAGACGGTGCTGGCGGACGGAAAGATCGCCTTTGTGGGCTCGGTGAACATGGACTACCGCAGCTTCCAGCTGCATTTCGAGTGCGGCACGCTGCTGTACGGCACGGCGGCCTCCCGGCCGCTGGCGGAGGACATGGGCCGGATCATCGCCGCCGGAAAGCGGGTGACCCTGAAGGACTGGAAGGCCCGGCCCTGGTACCGCAAGGCCCTTGGCACACTGCTGCGGCTGTTCGCCATGTGGATGTGACCCTTTGAGAGCAAGGAGACCCGATATGAAACTGTTGGAACCGAAATTCCGCCGCCTGGTGCGGGCGCTGGCCATCCCCGCCGCGGTGATCTTTGTGCTGTCCGTCGTGGCCATGGTGACGGGCCGTATGGCCCTGTCCTACAGCGGCGTGGCCGCCGACGACGGACGCCTCTACCTGGGCCGGGGCGGCAGCATCGAGGTGTACCAGGCAGGGCAGAGGGTGGACACCATCAAGCCCCACGCCGACAAGAGCTTCGTCTTCACCATCCGGGACGGGCAGCTGGTGCTGTCCACCGGCAAGACCGTCCTCACCCTGGACCTGCAGGGCAATGCCATTGACCAGCAGGAGGACCAGGACGGCGCGGTCTATCAGGCCATCAAGCCCCTGCGCCGCAGCTTCACCGCCGATGACGGCACGGTGTATACCCTCCGCCGCGAGATGCTGGCCGCCCAGGTGGTCACAGACAGCGGCACGGTGCTGTACAGCGAACCCCTCTGGGCCAACGCCCTGAAGCCCCTGCTGGCCCTGGCGGGCCTTTACGTGATCTTCGCCGCCGGCTACATCGCCCTGGACCGTTTCGCCACGCTGGAGGCCACCGGCGCGCTGGACCAGGGATGAAATTTTCCCGTAACGGCATCTTGACAAATACCTACCCATGTGGTATGATGACCCTACAATCCAAGGGGTGCTGGCACAAGCCGGCTGAGATACAGCGTATCGCCGCTGTGATCCCTCGAACCTGATCCGGATAATGCCGGCGTAGGAATGTGGTCATAGTGATTTTGATTTCACCGCATTGCATCGCCCGCAATGCGGTGTTTCCATAAGAGACGCCTCCGGACAGAGCATGTTTTCTTAGGAGGTCATTTCACATGAATCACATGAAGCTTCGCGCCCTGTGCGAGGGCGCTGTTCTGGTGGCTGTGGCCCAGATCCTCAGCTTTATCAAGCTGTGGGAGATGCCCTGGGGCGGCAGCATCGTGCTGTCCATGGTGCCCCTGGTGCTGTACGCCGTGCGCTGGGGCCTGGGGCCCGGCCTGCTGAGCGGCTTTGTCTTCGGCGTGCTGCAGTTCGTGTTTGACGGCGGCTTCGCCATCGGCTGGCAGTCCATCATCGGCGACTATCTGCTGGC
>CAKTSA010000026.1 GCA_934597585.1 uncultured Oscillospiraceae bacterium | reverse complement strand
CAGCTTCTGGACGATCTTGGGGTTGATCTCCTGCTCCAAAAGCATGGAGGCATAGGTATGGCGATACCGATGGAGATTCAAGCCCTCGCCGGAAAAGCCGTTGCGATCCAGGAAGTGACGATAGCTGGCGCGGAAGCCACTGTATGTTCGCATGGACATGGTGCGTGTGCTGATGAAAACGAAGCCCTCCGGTGTCAGCACCTCCAGCCCTTTTGGCAGAGTCGCCACGTAGCGCATCCATTCCCGCAGCCGTGTCAGCACCAGCTCCGGTGCCTGAATGACGCGATGGGAGGTGCGGGTCTTAGTGGAGCCCAGCGCATCGGTCATTTCTACCGTTTTTCCATTTTCGTCGAAGGTCAGCTCCCGCGTCACGGATTGCGCAATGGTGATGGTGTGGGCCGCAAAGTCGATATGCTTCCATTGGAGTGCCAGCAGCTCACCGATGCGCATGCCGGTGAATAGCAACGTGGTGATAATGGGGCGCATGATGGGGTCTTTCTGCGCCGCGGCCAGCACCGCTTCTCGTTGAGCGATGGGGATAACTTTCTCCTCCGATTCCGGGCGCTGCGGCTGCCGGGGCAGCTTTGTGCTGCGGGCAGGATTGATCGGGGCCAGAGACATTTCTACGGCGTAGTCGTACAGCTGGATCAGGACACTGCGTACCAGTGAAATGGTGCGGCGGGAGAGCTGCTTTTCCGCTTGCAGATAATAGAGAAACGTCTGAATGCGGGAGGCTGTCAGCGCCGCCACGGGGATATCCCCCAATGCAGGAACGATATGTAACCGTTCGCAGGAATAATACAGCTCCATGGTGCGGCTGCAAACCTCATAGGTCTTGAACGTGGTTAGCCAGCGGTGCAGAAAGTCCTTCAGCAGCAATTCGGATGCCAGTGAAGGGGCGGCCTTGGATGTTTCAGAAACCAGCGTCAGGGCGATCCAGTGCGCGGCCTCTTCACGGGTGTTGGCGTAGGTGTATTTGCGGATGGGCTTGCCGGTATCGGGGTGATAGCCCACGGTCACCTGACCGACCCATTTACCGTCCTTGCGGCGATAGACGCTGCCTTCGTTCTTTCCGCGGCGTGTGGTTTTAGGTTTGCTTGGTTTACGCGGCATGAATGATTCCCTCCTTTTGCCGCGCAGGGAAGATCTTAAAATTATTATACGACAGCAGGAGGTCATCCTGCAAATTTTTTCTTTGCGGCATTGTCATTTAAAACTTCCTCCCCTCCAAAAACTCCAGCAGTGCCTCCCGTGGGATGCGGATCTGCCTACCGATGCGGACGCTTCGTATCTGGCCGCTGCGGATCAGTTCGTAGGCGGTGTTGCGGCCGATGCCGAGGATAGGCATCAAGTCCTCCACCCGCAGTGTCACGGGCAACTCATGCAGGTCGCGGTACTTATTCTCCACGGGCAGTGCCTCCCTTCACGGACGCCAGATAGATGTCCGTCACATCGGGCCGCTCATGTCCCAGCAGACGGGACACGGTGAAGTGGGCGTCCAAAGGCGTCATGCCGCCGTTGACGAGAGATGTGTACTTTTCGGCGGCGTAAGTATGCCGCAGTCCATGGAAAGTAATGCGCCTGTCCGGCGCTGTAGGGTCGCAGATGGCATCACGGTGGCGGATGATGAATTGCTGCATACCGTTGATGGCCCGGTCGGTGGGAACGTCATCTGGCACCAGCAGCTTGTGACCGCGTTCCGTTTTCTCCAGCAGCCTTTGCAGCATCATCGTGATGCGGTCGTCCTCGATGGGAACGATACGCACCTTGCCGCCCTTGCCTTTCACGGTGAGGGCGTTTTCACGCAGTGCGCGCTCCGCCGCAGCGGTGTCCATGCGGAAGCACTCATGGATGCGCAGACCGGCGTAGCGGGCCAGATACAGGGCGAGGATGTAGTCCTCCCGCTCCTCCGCCATGGCGCGGCCGATCAGTTTGCCGAACTCCGAGTTCGTCCATGTGCGATCCTGCTGCCCGAAGCGGCGGCGTTCCAAGGCAACGCCCAGTTCTTCGTTGCCCGGCAGCGTGTAGCGGGGGTGGGACATCTTGTCGTGGAAGAAGCGGATGGCGGAGAGGTCGGTCTTGATGGTGCTGGCCGACTTGCCCTGCTCCTGCAAATAGAGAACGTAGCTCACCAGATGCTTGCCGCTGATGTTCTCCAGCTTTTGCAGATGGTAATGAACAGCAAGGTAGGCGCAGAACCGCTTGACCGCCTCATAGTAGCGGCCCTTCGTGCGAAAGCTGCCCTGCCGGTTGTGCCGCGCCAGCTTGTCCAACTGGGTAACGAGGGTGTGGTAAATACCTTTTGTGGCCATATAGAGAAATCTCCTTAAAATCAAAGTTGTGTTCAGATGGGCGCACTTCACCCGTTGGCAAGGAGAGCCATTTCCGGCGTATCTTCGCAGAAAGGATAGACTGCCGCAGGCGGAAAGCCTTGGTGCTGCGTGTTTTTCGCGGCTTGCCTGTGTGTCTGTCTCTCTTTACTTGTGCCAGGTCAGTACGCTGCCACATGGGGCAAATATGCCCTGCTCCGATAGAGCGGTGGCGGACACCAGGCCGCTGAACTCGGCTGCGGAAGGCTCCGCCGGTGTCCTGTGATCCGCCCGGCGACGGATCGAGGGATGCGCGATAACCCCGTATGACCGGCGCCGCACTCTGACTGCGGCATACAGGGGCGGGAGCTTGCCTCTCCCTTGACGATTTTCCTGCCGTATCGTCCCAACGGCTTTTTACAAAGCTTCTTTTTTCTGATCTGCGCCGAATTGATTCCGGCGCTCTTTCTTTTTCTGCGGTATCGCGACGTTGGCAAGTGCCGCGACAAAAACGGTAAGCAAAAACGCAGGAAGAATCTTCCTGCCGTTTCGGCTTCTTACGATCCTTCCTGCGTTTGCAGTATTGTTCAATTCTGATGGCCGCCCCGTTTTTCGGGAGGCGCATTTTGACATACTTCGAGTTCTTAGTCAGAGTGAAAAGCTGTTGATAGCCTTCCACCCGTGCCTGCTCTGCTCCGACCTAAATGCTTGATGCCTTAAGTACACGTTCAGTGTAGTACGGTGACAGAGAAATGTACAGGTGGAAAATGCCGCGAGAAAACTTCTCGCAGCATAGTCATTGAAATATAAGGGCACAATGGCCCTGATCTCAAGCGGGAGCATGGTGCTCCTCAAGTACAAGCTTAACAACGTGTGCGATCCGAAAGGTATTCGGAAACCCCATTGGGGCGGTGCACAAATAACTGGATAGTTCTTATATACCTCAATATATTGTAGCTGTCAATATGAAAATGCCTAAATATGTGCTTGGGAGAGCGTAGGCAAAAAGTAATACGCATTATCTCCGTATTAAATGCGTATTAAATGCGTATTACAGGCGTATTACGAAGATAATGCGTATTATGTGCGTATTGGATAATTTGAACTACAAACATGCCCTGATTACTCAGAAGGAAGGACGGTAACTAATTGCCTCGGCCATCCTGGATAATCACTATTTTTTCGCCAATTTGTTTGAGCTGGTGCGATAATCGCAGCAAAAAGCTTTTAGGCCCCTTAATAGATTAACTCCCTGTGCTAAGCGGTCAAACACTCTTAGCGCAGGGAGTTTTTTGCGTCAGGGCAGTTTTATTGAATCGGCCCATACTTCTTTGAAAAATACTAGATCTTCGCCAATCAGCATATTAACCATCTACACGGAGTGGTCACGGTATCCTTTGCAATGACGGATTCGTACAGCGCCGAATTCTTATTCCTTGGCCAGCTTGACGTAGCCCTCATAGCGCTCCTTGGCGTCACGGGCGGCCTTGGCATACAGGGCGTCCGTCTTCTCGGGGAAGGACAGCTTCAGGGAAGCGTAGCGGTTCTCACCCATGAGGAACTGCTGGAAGTCGCCGGTGGGCACCTTGGAATCCAGCTGGAAGGGGTTCTTGCCCTCGGCCTTCAGGCGGGGATCATAGCGGTACAGGTGCCAGTAGCCGCACTCCACGGCCTTCTTCTCCTCGATCTGGCTCAGACCCATACTGGCCTTCATACCGTGCTCGATGCAGGGGCAGTAGCAGATGACGATGGAGGGGCCGTCATAGGCCTCGGCCTCCCGGATGGCCTTCAGGGTCTGCGCGGGATCGGCGCCCATGGCCACCTGGGCCACATAGACGTAGCCGTAGCTCATGGCCATCAGACCCAGGTCCTTCTTTTTGGTGACCTTGCCGCCGGCGGAGAATTTGGCGATGGCCGCCGCCGCCGTGGCCTTGGAGGACTGGCCGCCGGTATTGGAGTACACCTCGGTATCCAGCACCAGCATGTTGATGTTCTTGCCGGAGGCCAGCACGTGGTCCAGGCCGCCGTAGCCGATGTCGTAGGCCCAGCCGTCGCCGCCGAAGGCCCACACGGACTTCTTGGTGAGGAATTCCTTGTTGTTTCGGATGAACTTGGCCTCGTCGCTCTTGTCGCCAACCACAGCCGCCAGCAGGGCGTCAGCGGCCATGCGGGACTCGGCGGTGCTTTCAGCCTTGTCGATATAATTCCGGCACACGTCGGCGGCCACGCCCCTGTCGGCCAGGGTCTGTGCCGCGGCCTTCAGCTGCCGCTTGATGGCGTCCTGGCCCAGCAGGTAGCCGTAGGCGTACTCGGCGTTATCCTCAAACAGGCTCATGGCCCAGGCGGGGCCGCAGCCATTGCAGTTGGTGCAGTAGGGGGAGCTGGGGGTGGAGCCGCCGTAAGCGGAGGAGCAGCCGGAGGCGTTGGTGATGTACATATGATCGCCGAACAGCTGGGTCACCAGCTTGATATAGGGGGTCTCACCGCAGCCGGCGCAGGCGCCGGAGAACTCGAAGTAGGGCTTGGCGAACTGGGAGGCCTTGACGGTCTTGTCGCTGACGGCATCCTTCTTGATGGTGACGGTCTCTACAGCGTAGTCCCAGTTGGCGGACTGGGACAGCTGCGTCTCCAGCGGCTGCATGGTCAGCGCCTTCTCCTTGGCGGGGCAGACGTTGACGCAGCTGCCGCAGCCGGTGCAGTCATAAGGAGAGACCTGCATACGATACTGATATTTGCCCAGGTCGGTGCCGTTGGCCTTCTTGGTCTCGAAGCCGGCAGGGGTGTTTTGCTGCTCGTTCTCGTCCAGCAGCACGGGGCGGATGGCGGCGTGGGGGCACACCAGAGAGCACATGTTGCACTGGATGCACTTGGTCATATCCCACTGGGGCACGTCCACGGCGGCGCCGCGCTTTTCATACTTGGTGGAGCCCGCGTGCCAGGTGCCGTCCTCCAGTCCGTATTTCTTCATGATGGACACCGGCAGGCTATCGCCCTCCTGGCGGTTCATCACGTCCACCACCTCGCGGATGAAGTCGGGGGCCTTGCGCTCCACAGGGGTATCCTGGGCGGTCAGCCAGGCGGCGGGGATGGCTACCTCCACCAGTTCGTTGATGCCGTGCTCAATGGAGGCGTTGTTCATGTCCACCACGGCCTGGCCCTTCTTCTTATAATAGGTCTTGTAGATGGCGTCCTTCATCTCGGCCACCGCCTGCTCCAGAGGGATCACATTGGCCAGCTTGAAGAAGGCAGCCTGCAGAATGGTGTTGGTGCGGCTGCCCAGCCCCAGCTCACGGGCGATCTTGATGGCGTCGATGGTGTAGAACCTGGCTTTCTTCTCCGCCAGGGCACGCTTCATGGCGGCGGGCAGATTCTTCTCCAGACCCTCGGCGTCCCACGCGCAGTTCAGCAGGAACACGCCGCCCTCCTTCAGGTTCTTCACCATGTCGTACTTGTGGACATAGGAGGGGTTGTGGCAGGCCACAAAATCAGCGGACTGAATGAGATAGGGGGAGCGGATGGGGGTCTTGCCGAAGCGCAGATGGCTCTGGGTCAGGCCGCCGGACTTCTTGGAGTCATAGACGAAGTACGCCTGACAGTACAGGTCGGTGGCGTGGCCGATGATCTTGATGGAGTTCTTATTGGCGCCCACGGTGCCGTCGGAGCCCATGCCCCAGAACTCGGCGCTGGTCTGACCGGCGGGAGAGGTGTCGATCTCACAGGTCACATCCAGAGAGGTATGGGTCACATCGTCCACAATGCCCACCGTGAAATTGTTTTTGGGCTTTTCCTGCTTCAGGTTATCCAGCACGGCGATGATCTGGCCGGGGGTGGTGTCCTTGCTGCTGAGGCCGTAGCGGCCGCCCACGATGACCATATCGCTGTCCAGTTCCTTGTATACGGCGCAGATGTCCTGATACAGCGGCTCGCCCATGGCGCCGGGCTCCTTGGTGCGGTCCAGCACCGCCAGCTTCTTACAGGCGGCGGGGATGGCGGCCACGAACTTGTCGGCGGCAAAGGGACGGTACAGATGAACATTCAGCAGGCCCACCTTCTCGCCCTTGGCGGTCAGGTAGTCGATGGCCTCCTTGGCGGTCTCGGCGGCGCTGCCCATCAGCACCACCACGCGCTGGGCGTCCGGCGCGCCGTAGTAGTTGAACAGCTTGTACTCGCGGCCTGTCAGCTTGCTGATGGCGGCCATATACTTCTCTACCGCGTTGGGGATAGAGGCCACCTTCTCGTTGCAGGCCTCGCGGCACTGGAAGAAGATATCGGGGTTGACGGTGGTACCGCGGGTGGCAGGGTGCTCCGGGTTCAGGGAGTTGCGGCGGAAGGCCCGCAGGGCGCCCATATCCACCAGCGGGCGCAGCTCCTCATAATCCAGCGCTTCGATCTTCTGGATCTCGTGGCTAGTGCGGAAGCCGTCAAAGAAGTGCAGGAACGGCATCCGGCAGTGGATGGCGCTCAGATGCGCCACCGCGCCCAGATCCATGACCTCCTGGGGGGAGGAGGACGCCAGCATGGCGAAGCCGGTGCTGCGCACGCCCATCACGTCGCTGTGGTCGCCGAAGATGGACAGGGCGTGAGCCGACAGGGTGCGGGCGGAAACATGGAATACGCCCGGCAGCATTTCGCCGGCGATCTTATACATATTGGGGATCATCAGCAGCAGCCCCTGGGAGGCGGTATATGTAGTGGTCAGCGCGCCGGACTGCAGTGAGCCGTGCACCGTGCCGGCCGCGCCGCCCTCGGACTGCATCTCCACCACCTGCACCGGCTGGCCGAACAGGTTCTTCTTTCCGTTGGCAGCCCACTCATCCACATGCTCCGCCATGGGGCTGGAGGGTGTGATGGGGAAAATACCCGCCACTTCCGTAAATGCGTAGGATACATACGCGGCGGCTTCGTTGCCGTCCATGATGACCGCTTTCTTCTTGTCCATAATGTACTCTCCTTCATTACGTAATCCCATGCAGCGCAGCGCGCCCTTGGTCTTTGCCCCGATTATAGCGGACTTTTCTGCCATAGGCCAATCACGATATCCGAATTGCCGCTTCACGTTTTCTTATACCACCGTTTCCGGCGACAGGAATTTTCTCTGTTTTTCCTGAGAGTATCCGCTTTTTGTGTGTTTTTCACAATGCAGAAAGTGTTCGCTTGTGCACATCGCCGTGCCGACCCGCCGCGCCGGTAGAGATATCAAAAATCGTGAACCGCACCTTCATGGTTGCTGATAACCAAAAAGGGAAAAAGTGTGGCATAATCTCAGTGTGGTGATGTCTGCAGGGCGCTCCGTCGCTTCGGGAATGATACAAAAAATTGACAGGAAAGCAGGAAATCTGTTACTATTGCTGAGAAGTAATTTTGCAGAAAGAAGGGTTTCCTGTGACATCTAAATATGCTATTTTCTTGAAGGTGGCTGAACTTGGCAGTATGTCCAAGGCCGCCATGCACTGCAACTATTCTCAGTCCGCTGTAAGCCAGATCATCAGTTCTCTGGAGGATGAACTCCAGATGACGCTGCTCAACCGTAGCCAGTCCGGGGTGACACTGACCTCCGACGGCGAGCAGATGCTCCCTTATATCCGACACCTGCACGATGCGGCAGAGGCCGTGGCCGAGCAGGCCGCCAGACTGCACGGCCTTGAAATAGGCCATATCCGCATCGGCACCTTTTCCAGCGTATCTTGCCATGTGCTGGCTCCTGTGTTGAAGGAATTCAAGACGGACTATCCCAATATCAGCATTGAGATCCGCGAGGGCGATGATGCCAGCGTCACCGAGATGCTGCTGCACGACGAGGTCGACTTTGGATTTATGGATGCGCCGGTCCCTATGGGATTTGATTCCTTTCTGGTGCGGCGTGACCCGTTTGTGGCGGTAGTGCCGGAGGACAGCCCTTATGCCGAGGCAGAGGCGATACCTCTGTCTGTTTACAGCTCTGAGCCAACGGCCCTCTTTGACGAGGGTAGCCAAAAGGAGGCTATGGGCGTATTTCGGAGAAATAAAATTTCGCCGCGTGTGGAATACACCAGCCGCGACGATAACCTCATCCTCTCGCTGATAGAAAATAACCTGTGTATCGGATATATGGGTAAGCTGATTCTCACGAAGAATTCCTACCGCGTGACCAGTCGGCCCACAGTGCCGCAGTATTACAGGGAGATTATGCTCGTGGTGCGCAACATCGAGAATGCGTCTCCGGCCGCTGTACACTTTATTGAGTTTTTCAAAAAGCACCTTGCACAGACAGCTCCGCAATAACAGAACCTGGCATACAGGCTCTGTCCGACATATAAAAGGTCAACGCCTGATGCCAGTCTCTTGAACACAGAGAAGGTCATTTTGCGCCGCCGCGCACGCTAACCCTGAATGTGAGCCAAGCACGGAAACGGCAGTGGAGCAACGGAAGGATACGATGGATATTCCCTTGTGCCATTGTGCGAAAGCGCGAAAAGGAGACGGAAAGCGTTGGACTCCGACGTTTTCCGTCTCCTTATTATGTTTATGAACACATAGGGCGGCATCCCGCATTCCAGCCCATCAGCTCGCTGATCTTCCCAGCGGTGCTTTTGAGCTTGGATGAAAATTCATCTATCGCGGCGGAGTTCATTCTGGCTACGGAACCAGAAATACTCATAGCGCCCACAGGCGTTCCATTCCAATTATAGATGGGGGCAGCGATGCACCGGACCCCCAAGTCGTGCTCCTCATCGTCGATGGCATAGCCCCTCTCACGGACGCAGGATAGATCCTTCTGCAGGGCCTCCCATGTGGTGATGGTCTTCGGGGTGAACTGAATGACCTGCGTACCGTCCCAGATGGTGCGCACCTCCTTCTCTGGCAGGTAGGCCATGATGCTCTTGCCCACGCCGGTGCAGTACATAGGGTTGTGCAGTCCGACAGACGATGTGATGCTGATGGGGCGGAAAAGCGGCTCAAATTTGTGGAGATAAACGACCTCGTTTCCGTCGCGCTCCACCAGATGCACAATCTCCTTGACATCGTTGGACAGTTTTTCCAGCAAAGGTTTAGAGGCTGAAAAAAGATTCAATACGGTCGAGACTCGGCGGGATATTTCATAGAGCCGAAGCGTTAAACGATACTTCCCATTTTCTGCGTCTTTTCTTACATAGCCTCTGTTTGCAAGCGAGGCCAAAAGTCGGTGTGCAGTGCTCACATGCAAAGAGGTGGCTGCAGCCAAATCTGACAGTGTAAGTCCCTGCGGTGCGGCTGAGAGTGTTTCAAAAATGTCTAATACACGATCAATGGATTGAACAGAACCGTTGTTATCCTTCATGGCAATTCCTTTCCGCATTATGAAAATATAGCTACATAATAACTTGCTTTTAGTCATTTTGCAATACAAAACAATAATTTTTTTGTCAGAATAGGGGATTGACATTTCTGTAGGAAACAGCAATAATAAAGTAAAATTTCGCATTACAGAATTGTATTTCATATTGTGAAAACGAGTGAGGTGTTCATAGCGCATTATGATCGCCCGCCAGGGGAACATTCAGGAGAAGAAAAAGCTGGCCAAGAACATCGCCGGTATCCAGAAGTAAGACCTTACACGGCACAAGACATACAAATCCCGCGAACCGAGAAAGAGGTGACGCCCGAAAGACACATCCCCCTTCCCCACAATACTGTTATGAGAAAAGGAGAAAAAGCAATGGAACTTGAAATGAAGACTGAAGGAAAGAAATTGGAATTCTATACGGGCCGATGGGTATCGTTCCTGCCGTTCATCATCTTCCTGGGCATGATCATCGTGTCCGTGGTGCTGGACGCCGTGTCGGAGCGCTCCATGTGGATCTGCTGCATCGTGGGCCTGATGATTGCCTTCTTCCTGGCTAAGGATAAGGTCCGCTATGGCGACGCCATCGCGGAGGGCATTGCCCAGAAGCTGACCTCCGTTCCCGTGCTGTGCTGGATCTTTGCCGGTATTTTCACCACCACGCTGCGTGCCGCCGGTCTGGTGCAGGGCATCGTGTGGGCCGCCTATAACGTGGGCGCTCACGGCATGCTGTTCGTGCTGGTGGCGTTCATCTCCTGCGCCGCGTTCGCCACGGCCGCCGGTACCGGCCTGGGCACCACCATCGCCGGTATCTCCATCCTGTATCCCGCCGGCTGCCTGCTGGGCGCCAATCCCCTGGTCCTGGCCGGTGCCATCATCGGCGGCGGTGCCTTCGGCGATAACCTGGCCCCCGTTTCCGATACCACCATCTGCTCCGCGATGACCCAGGGCGCCGACATCACCGGCGTTGTGAAGTCCCGCCTGCGCTACTCCGCTGTGGCCGCTGCCATCACCATCCTGTTCATCCTGTTCTTCGGCGGCGGCGGCAGCGTCACCGGTGAGGCCCTGCCTCACGACCTGATCGCTGAGTACATGAACCCCAAGGGCCTGCTGATGCTGATCCCCGCCATCCTGACCATCTACCTGGCCATCAAGAAGGGCGACGTGATCTACGCCTGCATCGCCGGTACCGCCGCTGTCATCGTCGTGGCGCTGCCCACCGGTCTGCTGACCCTGTCTGATATCATCTGCCTGAGCGAGGGCGGCGTTTCCGGTACTCTGGTGGACGGCATCGGCGGCATGGCCGACATCGTGATCCTGTGCCTGCTGGTCATGGGCATGGTGGGCGTCATGAAGGCCGGCGAGGGCGACAAGCTCCTCATCGACATTGCCACCAAGGTCATCCGCGGCGTCTGCGGCGCGGAGCTGTCCATCGTCATCCTGTCCGCCATTCTGGCCGGTATGACCGGCGTCAATACCCCCGCCATCCTGGCCATCGGTGTTCCCTATGCCAAGCCCATGGGCGAGAGATTCCACATCCACCCCTATCGCCGCGCCAATCTGCTGGATGCCTCCTCCTGCTCCCTGGCATACACCCTGCCCTGGACCTCCATCGCGCTGGCGACCGCCACCTACTCCGCCCAGGGCAACGCCTTGTTCGGCGACGTGGTACCCGCCATCGGCGCGGAAGAGATCTTCTTCTATCCCGTTTACGCCTGGGCGCTGCTGGCCGTTATGCTGTTCGCCTCCATCACCGGCTGGGGCCGCCGCTTTGCCGGTCCCAACGGCGAAGAGCTGAAGAAGCTGCCTGAGGAGACCGCCGCCAAGTAAGCGACACCCGCAAGCTGCTGCCATATCACGATGGTATCCCGGTCATTGACCGGGATACCATCACAGCGACAGAAAAAGGAGAAACGATATGAACCGTACAAGAGCCGCGTGGATCGATGTTGAACTGGAGAATATCGTCCACAATGTAAAAGCTGTTCAGGCCCTGGCTCAGAAGGACGCGGGACGCCCCATCATGGCGATGCCGGTGATCAAGGGAAACGCCTACGGCCACGGCATTTTCGAGGTGGCCCACATTCTGGGCGAGTCCAGCGTAGAGTGGATGGCGGTGGCCACCTATTCCGAGGCCCGGCTGGCCCTGCTGGCGGCTCCCCAGGCCAAGGTGCTGATCCTTGGCTATACGCCTCTGGATATGATGGGGGAGATCGTCCGTTACGGCATCCGCCCCTGCGTATATACCTACGAACAGGGCCTGACCCTCTCCCAGCAGGCCCAGGCCCAGGGCAAGACCGCCTACATCCACATCAAGGTGGACACCGGCATGCACCGCCTGGGCTTTGATGTCAGCGACCAGAGCGCCGACACGGTGGCCGCCATCTGCGGCCTGCCCAACGTGTGCGTAGAGGGACTGTTTACTCACTTCGCCACCTCCGCCATGCGGGAAAAGGAGTATGTCCACTACCAGTACCGCGGCTTTGCCGCCTTCAAGGAGATGCTGGCGGCGCGGGGCGTGGATATTCCCGTGAAGCATCTGTCCAACTGCGGCATCATCCTGGACTCTCCGGAGTATCACCAGGACATGATCCGCTTCGGCAGCATGGTTTTCGGCTCCTACTCCTCCAACGAAGTCTGCAAGGCCCGTGTACAGCTGAAGGACGCCTTTGCCCTCCGGGCGGAGGTAGCCTGCGTCAAGGAACTGGCCCCCGGCGAGGGGGTGGGCTACGACCTGGCCTTTATCGCCCAGCGTCCCACCCGCATCGCGGTACTGCCCCTGGGCTACGCCGATATGATCTGTCTGCGGCGGCTGAAGAACAAGGGCTATGTGCTGCTCCACGGCAAGCGCGCTCCCATGGTGGGCTGCGTGTGCATGGATCAGCTGATGATCGACGTGACGGAGATCGAGAACGTCGCCATGGGCGACGTGGCCACGCTGATCGGCCGGGACGGCGACGAGGTCCTCACGCTCCAGGAGGTGGCCGACCGTGTGGGAACGGACGGCTATGAGGTACTGCTGTCCAACACCCAGCGTCTGCCCATCCGATACTGGAAGGGCGGCGAGATGATCGGCGCGCTGGACATCCATCAAACCCTGCTGTCTTATTACGAAAGGATCTATAACTTATGAGCAGAGAATTTTCCAAGGCGGCGCGGAATTACCCGCCCTCTGGTATCCGCAAGATGTTCGATCTGGCGGCCCAGTATCCCGACGCCATCAAACTGACGGTGGGTGAGCCCAACTTTGATACCCCCACCTATATCAAGGAGGCCGCAAAGAAGGCCATGGATGCCGGAGAGACCCACTATACCCCCAACGCCGGCATGACCGTGCTGCGTCAGGCGGTGGCGGAGAAGTATCAGAAGAGCCACTGGGACGGCTATACCGCCGACCATGTGATGGTCACCGTGGGCGCCATGGAGGGCCTGATGCTGACCATGATGCTGTTGCTGGATCCCGGCGACGAGATCTTGGTGCCCGATCCCTGCTTCCCCAACTACTACGGCCAGGCATCCCTGACCGGCGCGTGCGCCAAGCCGGTGCCCACCTATGAGGACAACGACTACCGCATGCTGGCCGCCGATATCGAGAAGTGCGTCACGCCCCACACCAAGGCGCTGCTGCTGAACTCCCCCTGCAACCCCACTGGCGCGGTGCTGACCAAGGAGGACATCCTGGCCATCGCCGAAGTGGTGAAGAAGCACGACCTGTGGGTGCTGTCCGACGAGCCCTATGACAGCATCGTCTACGATGGCGCGGAGCCCTTCAGCATCGCTCAGGTGCCGGAGGTCCGTGACCGTGTGTTCGTGCTGAATAGCTTCTCCAAGTCCTATGCCATGACCGGCTGGCGTGTGGGCTATGTCATCGCTCCCGACCCTGCCTGCGTCAAGAAGATGGCACAGATGAACGAGGCCATCGCCTCCTGCGTGTCCAGCTTCTCCCAGGTGGCCGCCGCCGAGGCGCTGAAGAGCGACGCGTGCGTCAAGCAGATGGTGGCGGACTACACCCGCCGCCGGGATATCCTCATCGACGGCATCAACGCCATTCCCGGCTTCAGCTGCAAGAAGTCTGCCGGCAGCTTCTACGCCTTCGCCAACATCAAGGCCTTCGGCAAGTCCGCCCAGGAGTTCGCCGAGGAGCTGCTGGTGGGCGCCGGTGTTGTCACCGTGCCCGGCTCCGCCTTCGGTGACTGCGGCGAGGGATATCTGCGCCTTGTGTTCGCCAACTCCGACGAGAACCTCAAGGAAGCCGTCCGCCGCATTGATGCCTATGTCCGCAAGGCGTATCCTGATATGAAGTAAAAATACCGCCATTCCATGAAAAACGGCCACAGGGCAAAACCATTGACACAGTCGCCGCTTTTCTTTATGTATCAAAACGATTTGCTTAGGAGGAATTATTATGGAAAGAAACGTTACTATGCCGACATTGGAAAGCGTTAAGAACTTCAAGGCTGCCATGGCATCGGAGCAGGGTGCTTTCGGCCCCTTTATGATTACCTCCGACCCCGCCTTTGTGGAGGCTGCCGGTTACGCCGGATATGATTTTGTGTTGCTGGATATGGAACATGGCCCCGGCACATTTGAAAATCTGCAGAATCTGATCCGCGCCGCCAATGTGTCCGGCGTCTGCCCTGTGGTTCGCGTTCCCCGTGGGACGGATATCTGGATCGATCAGGCGCTGGACGTTGGTGCCGGTGCAGTTATGATCCCCCAGATTGACAGTGCCAATCAGGCGCGCGCCGCTGTGTCCGCCGCGAAATTCTCTCCCCGCGGCACCCGTGGCACCTGCCGCTTTGTCCGTTCCGCCGCCTATGGCGGCGTTCCCGGCGCGGACTACTTCGCAAAGGCGCAGGACACCGTGGTGATCCTTCAGGCCGAGGGTCAAAAGGCCATCGACAATCTGGATGACATTCTCAGTGTCGAAGGCGTGGACATCGTGTTTGTAGGGCCTTACGATCTGTCCGCCTCTCTGGGCATCATCGGGCAGATCACCCATCCTCTGGTTATGGATCGGATCGCGCAGATTGTTCAAAAGGCTGCCGCGAAGGGCGTGCAGGTAGGCTGCTTCGCCGACTCTGCCGAATCCGGCCGCAAGCTGTTGGAGATGGGCGTGAAGTTCATCGGTTATTCCTGTGATACGGCGATTTTTATGAATATGGCAAAAGCTGATATTGCCGCCTTCCACGGCGAACATTGAAAGTAGAGAGGAATATGAGTAAAAAGAATTATGTTGTCATGGACGGCAACACGGCGGCGGCCCATGTTGCCTATGCCTTTACAGAGGTAGCGGCCATCTATCCCATCACGCCGTCCTCCCCCATGGCGGAGAAAGTGGACGAGTGGTCCGCCAAGGGACGGAAGAATCTGTTCGGCTCCACAGTGGATGTGATCCAGATGCAATCGGAGGCCGGCGCTGCCGGCACCTGTCACGGCTCTTTGCAGGCGGGCGCTTTGACCACCACGTTCACATCCTCTCAGGGTCTGATGCTGATGATCCCCGCCATGTATGCCATGGGCGGTCAGTTCCTCCCCAGCGTCATGCACATCGCCTCCCGCGTTGTGACCTCTAACCACCACTCCATTTTCGGCGATCATACGGACTTTATGACCTGCCGTACCACCGGCTACGCCATGCTGATGTCCTCCTCCCCTCAGGAGGCCATGGATCTGGCGGCGGTGGCGCACCTGTCCGCTATCAAGGCGAAGTACGCCTTTATGCACTGCTTCGACGGCTTCCGCACCTCTCACGAGATGCAGCGTATCGAAGCGCTGGACTATGAAGAGCTGCGGCCCCTGCTGGATCAGGACGCGCTGCGGGATTTCCGCCGCCAGTCCCTGAACCCAGAGCACCCCACCAACCGCGGCAACAACGTCAACCCCGACGTGTACTTCCAGTGCAAGGAGGGTGCCAACGTTAAGTCCGCCATCGTGCCCGGAACGGTGCAGCACTACATGGACGAGATCAACAAATTGACGGGCCGCGACTACAAGCTGTTTAACTACTACGGCGCACCAGACGCCGAAGAAGTGGTCGTTGTCATGTGTTCCGCCTCCGAGGCTGTGAAGGAGACCGTGGACTACCTCAACGCGCAGGGCCGCAAGGTGGGCATGGTGCAGATCCATCTGTACCGTCCCTTCTCCGTGCCTGACTTCTCTGCCGCTATTCCCGCCACAGTCAAGAAGGTTGCCGTGCTGGATCGCAGCAAGGAGACTGGCTCCGTGGGCGAGCCTGTGTATCTGGACGTGGTAACGGCGCTGAATCAGGCAGGTCGCGGCGATATCCGCGTGGTAGGCGGCCGTTACGGCCTGTCCAGCAAGGATACCACCCCCGGCCAGTTGATTGCCGTGTACGACAACCTGCGGCAGGAGACTCCCAAGAACAGCTTTACCATCGGCATCAACGACGACGTGACCCATACCTCTCTGGACTATGAAAATGTGGAGTTCCATCATCCCGGTGAGATCTCCTGCAAGATCTGGGGCCTGGGCGGCGACGGCACCGTGGGCGCCAACAAGAACGCTATCTCCACCATTGGCCTTGTGGCCGATAAATACGCGCAGGCCTACTTCTCCTACGACTCTATGAAGTCCGGCGGCCTGACCCAGAGCCACCTGCGCTTCGGCGACACGCCTATCCGCAGCACCTATCTGGTGTCCTCTGCCGATTTCGTAGCCTGCCACGCGCCTACCTATGTCAAGAAATATGATCTGACCGAGGATCTGAAGAACGGCGGTACCTTCCTGCTGAACTGCCCCTGGAAGGTAGCGGAGCTGGAGGAACGTCTGCCCTCCAAGATGAAGCGGGATCTGGCCCGCAAGCACGCGCAGTTCTATATCATCGACGCCGCCAAGCTGGCTGCCGACGTTGGCCTTGGCAAGCATACCAATAATATCCTTCAGGGCGCGTTCTTTGCCCTGACCAAGGTCATTCCCATGGACGTTGCCGTGGCGGATATGAAGAAGAACAACTACGCCACCTACTTTAAGAAGGCCGGACAGAAGATCGTCGATCTGAACGACAAGGCCGTAGACGTCGGCATTACCGCCGCGGTGAAGGTGGATATTCCCGCCGCGTGGGCCGACGCGCAGGACGCTTCCATTGCCGAGATCAACGCCACGCCCTTCGTCAAAGAAATCGTCATGCCCATGGATCGCCAGCAGGGAGACAAGCTGCCTGTGTCCGTGTTCCAGAAGCACGGCGTGCTGGACGGCACATGGGAGAACGGTACCTCCGCTTACTCCAAGCGCGGCGTGGCCACCTCCGTTCCAAAATGGGATGAGACGGCCTGCATCCAGTGCAACCGCTGCACCATGAGCTGTCCCCACGCGGCCATCCGCCCTGTGCTGCTGACCGAAGAGGAGAAAGCGCAGGTTCCCGCCGGGTTTGTCACCGCACCGGCCAAGGGTCTGGGCAAGGACGCTCCGGCGTATCACTTCCGGATGCAGGTATCGCCCTACGATTGCCTGGGCTGCGGCGTCTGCCTGACGGCCTGTCCCGCCAAGGACGCACTAACCATGGCTCCCTTCGAGGAGATGAAAGCCGAGCAGCCGCTGTTTGACCAGGTGGCCATGAACGAGACCTATTTGAAGAAGGATGTCATCAGCGATAAGAGCGTGAAGAACGTGCAGTTCGCCAAGCCCTACTTTCAGTTCTCCGCCGCCTGTGCAGGCTGTGCCGAGACGACATATATCAAGCTCCTGAGCCAGCTGTTCGGCGACCACATGTATGTGGGCAACGCCGCAGGCTGCTCCTCCGCCATCAGCGGCGGTGCGCCCATCCTGCCCTACTGTAAGGATTGCCACGGCCACGGCCCCGCATGGGAGCATTCCCTGTTCGAGGACAACGCCGAGTTTGCCTACGGCTTCTTCCACGCGCAGGACGCCATCCGCAAGGAACTGCTGATCCGTCTGGACGCCATCAAGTCCGCGGGTATTGCTGCGGAGGCTGTGGAGGCATACCAGAACGGGTGGAATAAGCACGAGACCTCCCGTGCCGTCACAGACGAGCTGCTGGCCACTCTGAAAAAGGCCGAGCAGACGGAGGACGTGAAATACATCCTTGAAAACAGAGAATATCTGACCAAGAAGTCCGTCTGGGCTGTGGGCGGCGACGGCTGGGCGTATGACATCGGCTTCGGAGGTATCGACCATGTCATGGCGCAGAACCGTGATGTGAACCTGATGGTACTGGACACCGAGGTGTACTCCAACACCGGCGGTCAGTCCTCCAAGGCCACCCCCACCAGTGCCACAGCAAAGTTCTCTGCCGGCGGTAAACAGGTGGCCAAAAAGGACCTGGGCGGCATTCTGATGCAATATGGTTATGTGTATGTAGCCCAGGTAGCTATGGGCGCCGATCAGGCACAGACGCTGAAAGCTTTACGAGAAGCCGAAGCCTATCCCGGCCCTTCCATTGTAATCTGCTACTGTCCCTGCCTGGAGCAGCATATCAAGGCTGGTATGGGTAGTTCTCAGGAAGAGATGAAAAAGGCTGTGGAATGTGGTTATTGGCATCTGTATCGCTACGATCCCCGCCGGATCGAGGAGGGCAAAAATCCCTTCCAGTTGGATTCCCCCGAACCCGATACCAGCAAACTGATGGACTTCCTGATGGGTGAAAACCGCTTCGCCGCACTGAAGAACAACTTCCCGGAGAAGGCGGATGCGCTCTATGCCAAAGAAATTGCCGATGTGAAGGCACGTTACGCCAAGTATAAGAAGATGGCAGCGAACAATTAAAGCCTCATTCTGTATACTGAGCGATCAAAGAAGGGGAATCGCTCTAAACGGGCGGTTCCCCTTCTGCTCTACACTACATTTATTGCCGTAAGGAGACGATCCACATGTATCAGACGATCCATTTTGAAAAGCAGGATCATATCGCCATCGTGACCATTGACCGACCCGAGGCCCTGAACGCCCTGAACGGCACCGTCATCACGGAGCTGGAGCAGGTAGCGACGGCTCTGGAAAATGACCACGACATCCGCTGCATGATTCTCACCGGCGAGGGCCGCGCTTTCGTGGCCGGCGCCGACATCGGCGCCCAGTATCCGCTGGACCTGGACGGCGGCCGCCGCTGGGGCCAGCGGGGCAGCGCCCTGTTCCGCCGCATCGAAAAGCTGGAGTTCCCCACCATCGCCGCGGTCAACGGCTTCGCCCTGGGCGGCGGCTGCGAGCTGGCCCTCAGCTGCGATATCATCCTGGCCTCCGAAAAGGCCAAATTCGGCCAGCCTGAGGTGGGCTTGGGCATCACCCCCGGCTTCTCCGGCACCCAGCGCCTGCCCCGCCGCGTAGGCGTGGCCAAGGCCAAGGAGCTGATCTTCTCCGGCAAGATGATCAAGGCCGACGAGGCGGAAAAGATCGGCCTTGTCAACGCCGTCTACGCCCCCGAAGCCCTCATGGACGGCGCGCTGGAGATGGCTAAGTCCTTCACCAAGAACGCCCCCATCGCCGTGAAGTACGCCAAGGCCTGCATCGACCGTGGCATGCAGATGGGCATCGACGACGGTATCGCCGTGGAGAACGAGCTGTTCGCCATGTGCTTCGCCACCGCCGACCAGAAGGAGGGCATGGGCGCGTTTCTGGAAAAACGCACCGCCAACTTTCAGAACAGGTGAATTGCGTTATGAAGCTGAATCAAGATGAGATCAAAACGGTCCTGCCGCACCGTGAGCCGATGCTTCTGGTGACATCGGTAGAAGATTTGAGCCCCGGAAAGGATATTCGCGCCGTCTTTTTCGCGGATCCTAAAATGGACATCTTTCGCGGACACTTCCCGGAAGAGCCGATACTGCCGGGCGTATACTCTATAGAATGTATGGCGCAGGCGGTGGATATCCTACTGATGACAACACCGCGCTACGCCGGAAAAACACCGCTCCTTTTAGGCGTTGACAAGGTGAGCTTCCGAAAAAAGATCCTGCCGGGAGACACCCTTGATATCCATGCAAATATTATTTCCGAGAAAAAAGAAAAAGCCATCGTCACTTGCGCTGCCGAAATATACATTCATCAGGAGCGGGCGGCCAACGGCGATATAACGATAGCTATGCGGTAAATTTAAGGAGGAAACGAAAAATGGCATTGATGACCGCGAAAGAGTACATCGACTCCCTGCGCAAGCTGAACACCCGCGTGTATATGTTCGGCGAGAAGATCGACAACTGGGTGGATCACCCCATGATCCGCCCCTCCATCAACTGCGTGGCCATGACCTACGCCCTGGCTCAGGACCCCCAGTACGAGGACCTGATGACCGCCACCTCCAGTCTGACCGGCCACAAGATCAACCGCTTTACCCATCTCCACCAGTCCAGCGAGGATCTGGTGAAAAAGGTGAAGATGCAGCGCCTGCTGGGCCAGAAGACGGCTTCCTGCTTCCAGCGCTGCGTGGGTATGGACGCCTTCAACGCCGTCTATTCCTCCACCTACGAGATCGACGAGAAGTACGGCACCCACTATCATGAGAACTTCAAGAAGTTCCTCATTTACGTCCAGGACAACGACCTGACGGTGGACGGTGCCATGACCGACCCCAAGGGCGACCGCTCCAAGGCTCCCCACGACCAGACCGACCCGGATATGTATGTCCATGTGGTGGAGCGCCGCCCCGACGGCATCGTGGTCTGCGGCGCCAAGTGCCATCAGACCGGCTCTATCAACAGCCACTGGCACATCTTCATGCCCACCATCGCCATGGGCGAAGCTGACAAGGACTACGCCGTGTCCTTCGCCTGCCCCACCGACGCCGAGGGCCTGTACATGATCTACGGCCGCCAGTCCTGCGACACCCGTAAGATGGAGGAGGGCTGCATCGACGTGGGCAACGCCAAGTTCGGCGGTCAGGAGGCCCTGGTGGTTCTTGACCACGTCTTTATCCCCAACGAGTACATCTTCCTCAACGGCGAGTATGAGTTCGCCGGCACCATCGTGGAGCGCTTCGCCGGCTACCACCGCCAGAGCTACGGCGGCTGCAAGGTGGGCGTAGGCGATGTGGTCATCGGCGCGGCGGCTCTGGCCGCCGAGTACAACGGCGTGGAGAAGGCCAGCGCCGTGAAGGACAAGCTCATCGAGATGACCCATCTCAACGAGACCCTCTACTCCTGCGGCATTGCCTGCTCCTGCGAGGGCTGCCCCACCAAGGCGGGCAACTACCAGATCGACCTGCTGCTGGCCAATGTCTGCAAGCAGAACGTCACCCGCTTCCCCTATGAGATCGTGCGTCTGGCCGAGGACATCGCAGGCGGCCTGATGGTCACCATGCCCAGCGAGACCGACTTCAAGTCCGACACCGTGGTGGGCAACAACGGCGAGACCATCGGCGAGATCTGCAACAAGTACTTCGCCGCCCGCGAGGGCGTCAGCACCGAGGATCGCCAGCGGATCATGCGCTTCCTGGAGAACATGTGCCTGGGCGCGGCGGCTGTGGGCTACCGTACGGAGTCCATGCACGGCGCAGGCTCTCCCCAGGCCCAGCGCATCATGATCGCCCGCCAGGGGAACATTCAGGAGAAGAAAAAGCTGGCTAAGAACATCGCCGGTATCCAGAAGTAAGAGGGCGGCATGGACAAGAAGCAAGCGTGGCTCCAACGCCAGCGGGCGGAGCTGACCGACGCCGCCACCGGAAAGCTGCTGGCCACCGCCAGCGGCAGTTGGATGCCCTTATAAGAACCGTTCCGAAACAGAGTAAAAATATAGGAGAAACAACATGGATTTTAATCTCAGTCGTGAACATCAGCTGATCCGCAAGATGATGGCGGAGTTTGCGGAAAAGGAAGTCAAGCCCATCGCGGCGGAGACCGACCGTACCTGCGAGTATCCCCGCGAGAACATTGAGAAGCTGTTCAATTTGGGCGTCATGGGCATGTGCGTTCCCAAGGAGTACGGCGGCGCGGGCGCTGATCCTCTGGCCAGCGCCATTTGCATTGAGGAACTCTCCAAGCAGTGCGCCTCCACCGGCGACATCGTGGCCACCCACAACGGCCTGTGCTGCGACCCCATCATGACCTATGGCACTCCTGAGCAGAAGGCCAAGTACCTGCCCATGCTGACCACCGGTCATCATGTGGGCGCCTTCGCCCTCACCGAGCCCAACGCCGGATCCGACGCCTCCAAGGGCCAGACCGAGGCCAAGCTGGTGGGCGACCACTATGTGATGAACGGCAGCAAGATCTTCATTACCAACGGCTACGTGGCCGACGTGTTCGTGGTGTTTGCCATGACCGATAAGACCCGCGGCACCAAGGGCATCTCCGCCTTCATCGTGGAGAGCAGCTTCCCCGGCTTCTCCGTGGGCAAGCATGAGGAAAAGCTGGGCCTCCACGGCAGCCCCACCGCCGAGATCGTGTTCCAGGACTGCATCGTTCCCAAGGAGAACCTGCTGGGCGTAGAGGGCAAGGGCTTCTCCATCGCCATGGCGACCCTGGACGGCGGCCGTATCGGCATCGCCGCCCAGTCCCTGGGCATCGCCGAGGGCGCACTGGCCGAGGCCATCAACTACACCAAGGGCCGCGTCCAGTTCGGCAAGCCCATCTCCAAGTTCCAGAACACCCAGTTTACGCTGGCCGACATGGAGCTGGGCTGCGAGGCGGGCCGCCTGCTGACCTATCAGGCCGCCGTGGCCAAGGGCGAGGGCAAGCGCTACACCAAGCTGGCCGCCATGGCCAAGCTGTTCACGTCCGAGCACGCCATGAAGACCACCACCAAGGTGGTGCAGTTGTTCGGCGGCTACGGCTACACCAAGGATTATCCCGTGGAGCGCATGATGCGCGACGCCAAGATCACGGAAATTTACGAGGGCACCAGCGAGGTCCAGCGCATCGTGATCTCCGCCAACATGGGTCTGTAAGGGGAGGGAAGAGACAATGAAGATTCTGGTTACCGTAAAGCAAGTTCCCGACACCAGCGGCAAGGTCGCTGTCAATCCCGATGGTACGCTGGACCGTGCTTCCATGCAGACCATCATCAACCCCGACGACCTGAACGCCGTCGAGGCTGC
>CAKTSA010000025.1 GCA_934597585.1 uncultured Oscillospiraceae bacterium | reverse complement strand
TCTTTTGAGAATGCTCGCATATCTTCTGGAGATTCTCGCTCAGAACAAAAATTGGGCACTTGTTCAGTAGTTATTAATTAGCTTGATATGCGAGATTAAATTTGATTGTGAGGTGACACACCATGCAGATAGAAGGACTGAGCTGGTTTCCCGGCCATATGACGAAAACCAAGCGCATGATCGTGGCCGAGATCAGGAATGTGGACGCGGTGTGCGAGATACTGGACGCCCGCATCCCCCTGTCCAGCCGTAACCCGGACGTGGATGAGATGACGGCGGGCAAGCCACGGCTGGTGGTGCTGAACCGCGTGGATCAGGCCGACCCCAGAGAGACGAAACGCTGGGCCGCCTATTTCCGGGGAAAGGGCTACGCGGTGCTGGAGGCCAACGCCAAGGGCGGCGTTGGTACGGCGCAATTTGCCGCCGCTGTCCGCGAGCTTTTGAAGGACAAGCTGGCCGCCTACGCCGAAAAGGGCCAGGTGGGCCGCACCGTCCGCGTGATGGTGCTGGGCATCCCCAACGTGGGCAAATCCACCTTTATCAATAAGGTGGCCCACCGCAAGACCGCCAAGGCGGAGGATCGCCCCGGCGTGACCCGCTCCAAGCAGTGGGTGCCGGTGGACCGGACGCTGGAGCTGCTGGACACCCCCGGTATCCTGTGGCCCAAGTTTGACGACGTGGAAGTTGGCAAGCGCCTTGCCTTTACAGGCGCCATCAAGGACGATGTGATGGATATCGAGGAGCTGGCCTGCTATCTGATGGAGTATCTGGGCCAGCACTATGCCGAGATCCTCAACGAGCGGTATAAGATCCAGGTGGAGGAGGGCGACATGGGCTATGACCTGCTGACCAAGGCGGGGCGCAAGCGTGGCTTCCTGATGCGGGGCGCGGAGGTGGACACCGAGCGCATGGCCCGTATCCTGCTGGACGAGTTCCGGGGCGGCAAGCTGGGCCGCTTCACGCTGGAGACCGTGGAGGAGGTGCAGGGATGAACTGCCCAAACTGCGGGAAAGAGATGGAACAGGGGAAAATCATCACTTCCTATAGCCGGGGCCTGTTTTTCCTGCCGCCCGGCGGCGATATCGACGCCCTGTTCCTGACCAGGAAGTACATCACCCGGCAAAACGGCATCGTGCTGGACGGCCCCTATAATACCGATTTCCCCAATGAATCCAGCTTTTCCGCCTGCGTCTGCCGGGACTGCCGTAAGATCACGATGACCTATTGAGAGGGGTGCTCTATGGAGCTTTGGACATACGAACAGGAGGCCTGGGACCAGGGCTGCGAGACGGTCTGCGGTGTGGACGAGGCCGGGGCGGGACCCCTGATGGGCCCGGTATACGCGGCGGCGGTGATTTTGCCCCGTGAGTGCGTCATTGACGGCCTGAACGACTCGAAAAAGCTGACGGAGAAGAAGCGGGAAGCCCTGTACGGCGTCATCACGGAGACCGCCCTGGCCTGGTCGGTGGCCAGTGTCAGCGCGGCGGAGATCGATGCCACGGACATTCTCTCCGCCCGCATGAAGGCCATGCAGCTGGCCATCGATGGCCTTTCCCTGGCACCTGATCTGGCGCTGATCGATGGCAACCGTGACCACGGGCAGCATGCTGCCATCACCGCACCTCACCGCTGCATCATAGGCGGCGATGGCCACTCCGCTTCCATCGCGGCGGCGTCCATTCTGGCCAAGGTCAGCCGTGACCGCTACGTGAGAGACGTGCTGGACAAAGAATATCCCCAGTATCAGTTTGCCAGACACAAGGGCTACGGCACCAAGCTCCACTACGCCATGCTGGACCAATACGGCCCCTGTCCCGAGCACCGTATGACCTTTCTGAAGAAGTGGGAGGCCAGACGATGAGCCGGGCGGAGGGCATGCAGGGCGAGGCCATGGTGGCCCGCTATCTGCGGGAGCATGGCTATAAACTGGCCGCCCATGGTTACCGCAGCCGCTATGGTGAGATCGACATCATCGCCTGGGACGGCGATGTGCTGTGCTTTGTGGAGGTCAAGACCCGCACCAATCTGGACATGGCCCTGCCCCGGGAGTATGTGACGTACCAGAAGCAGAACAAGCTCCGCAAAACCGCCATGATGTACCTGGCGGAGAAGCGGCTGGACTGCTGCGCCCGGTTCGACGTGGCGGAGGTCTATGCCGAGCACGGCTTTGACGAGGCACGCATAGAATACATCAAAAACGCATTTGAATAGAGGAGACGACCATGATTTCCTATTTTGACGCTCACTGCGATACCATCTACCGCTGTCTGGAGACCGGTGAGACTTCCGCTCTGGACTACGGTGAAAACCGCGAGGAACAGCGCTGCTATTACGCTGCATCCACCCATCTGCGGAAAAACGGCGGTCATATCGACCTGGAGCGGGGCCTGAAGTTTCGGCGCTGCGCCCAGTTCTTCGCACTGTTCCACGACGCGGTGGAGGCACCTGTCGACGGGATGTGGGCCCAGTGCCAAAGAATGCACGATTTCTTCCTGGGGGAGATGGCGGACAGCACGGATATTGCCCGCCACTGCCGCACCGGTGCAGAGGTGGACGAGACGGTGGCCCAGGGCAAGGTGGCCGCGCTGCTGAGCATCGAGGGGGCCGACCTCATCGACTGCGACGTACATAGGATCGGAACGGTGTCCGGATGGGGCGTGCGCTTCCTGAACCCGGTGTGGAATCGGGCCAACCTGCTGTCCGGCACCAACGCTGAGGAGCCGGAGCGGGGCCTGTCCACAGAGGGAAAGGATTTCATCCGGGTGCTGGAGGAACACGATATCTATCCCGACGTGTCCCACCTGTCCGACGCGGGTTTCTGGGATCTGGTCCATATGGCCCGGCGGCCCATCATCGCCTCCCATTCCAACGCACGGGCAGTCTGTCCCCACCGCCGCAACCTGACGGACGACCAGTTCCGGGCCATCCGTGACCTGAACGGTGTGGTGGGCTTGAACCTGTATCTGGATTTTGTGGGCGAGCCCACCATGGATGCCCTGGTGGCCCATGTGGAGCACTTTCTGAACCTGGGCGGCGAAAAGACACTGTGCCTGGGCGGCGACCTGGACGGCTGCGAGTCCCTGGCCGCCGGCATGACCGGCATGCAGGATGTTCCCAGGCTGTACGACGCCCTGAAGGCCCGGGGCTACGGTGAAGATCTGCTGGAGGACATCTTCTGGAACAATCTCCGCCGCCTGATCTGACGCAGAGGAGGGATTTATGGCACTATACGCAATGGGCGACCTGCACCTGTCGCTGAACTCGGACAAGTCCATGGACATCTTCGGCGACGGCTGGCATGATTACGTGAACCGTATTCGAGAGGGCTTTGCCCCGCTCCATGACGACGACGTGACGGTGCTGTGCGGCGACCTCAGCTGGGGCATGAGCCTGGAGGAATCCCTGCTGGATTTTCAATTCATCAATGCTCTGCCGGGAAAGAAGATATTGCTGAAGGGCAACCACGACTACTGGTGGAACACCGCCGCGAAGATGAAGCGATTCTTCACTGAAAACGGCCTGGACACCCTGGATATCCTGCACAATAACTGCCTTTTTTACGGGGATATCGCTCTGTGCGGCACCCGGGGCTGGTTTTATGAGCTGGACAACCAGGGCACCCACAACGAAAAGGTCCTCCTGCGGGAGATCGGACGTCTGGAGACCTCACTGAAGGAGGCGGGGGACAGGGAGAAGCTGTGCTTCCTCCACTATCCGCCCATCTACCAGGGTTATGAGTGTCCCGAGATCCTGCGGCTGCTGCGGGAATATGGGGTAAAGGCCTGCTATTACGGCCATCTCCACGGCGCTTCCCACCGCCGGGCCATCGAAGGAACGCGCAGCGGCACCCTGTTTTCACTGGTGGCCGGTGATTTCCTGGGGTTTGTCCCCAAAAAAATTTGTGAATAATGCAAAAAGGTATGGAAATTTCAATTGTTTTCTGATATCATATACACTTGGCTTAATTAAATTGTATTCTTATGCCATCACAACATAGATGTAAACTGGAGGAAAAGCAATAATGACTGTCAAAAGCTGCGAAAAACTGGAAAAGAGCAGAGTCGCTCTGACCATCGAGGTGGGCGCCGAGGAGTTCGAGGCCGCCGTCAACAAGGCGTATCTGAAGATGCGCGGCAAGATGAACATTCCCGGCTTCCGTCCCGGCAAGGCTCCCCGCAAGATGATCGAGAGCATGTACGGCGCCGAGGTCTTTTATGAGGAAGCCGTCAACGCTATTCTGCCCGACGCTTACGAGAGCGCCGTGGACGAGCAGAAGCTGGAGGTCGTTGGCTATCCCCAGGTGGAGATCGAGAACGTGGGCAAGGAAGGCGCGACCTTCAAGTGCACCGTGGCCGTGTATCCCGAGGTAGAGCTGGGCCAGTACAAGGGTCTGGAGGCCGTGAAGGCCGAGGTCAAGGTCATGGCCGCCGACGTGAACGCCCGTCTCAAGGAGATGGCCGACCGCAACAGCCGCCTGGTGGCCGTGGAGCGCGCCGTCAAGAAGGGCGACACCGCCAACATCGACTTCGAGGGCTTTGACCAGGGCGTCGCCTTCGACGGCGGCAAGGGCGAGGCCTTTGACCTGGAGATCGGCTCCGGCAGCTTCGTGCCCGGCTTCGAGGATCAGCTGATCGGCATGAAGGCCGGCGAGGAGAAGGACATCGACATCACCTTCCCCGAGAACTATACCCCCGAGCTGGCCGGCAAGCCCGTGGTCTTCCACGTGAAGGTCAACGAGGTCAAGGTCAAGGAGCTGCCCGCCATCGACGACGAGTTCGCCAAGGACGTGTCCGAGTTTGACACCCTGAAGGAGCTGAAGGCCGACATCAAGAAGAAGATGACCGAGGAGCGCACCGCCGCCGCGCAGCGCGCCTTCGAGGACGTGCTGATGACCAAGGTGGCCGAGGGCATCAAGGCCGACATCCCTGATGAGATGATCGAGATGCAGGCCCACCAGATGCTGGAAGGCTTCAAGCAGCAGCTGGCCTCTCAGGGCATTCCCTTCGACCAGTACACCAAGATGACCGGCATGAATGAAGAGCAGATCATCATGGACGCCAAGGAGCCCGCCACCAATCAGGTGAAGATGGATCTGGCCATCCGTGCTATCATCAAGGCCGAGGGTCTGGAAGTCTCCGACGAGGAAGTGGAGAACGAGATGAAGACCGTTGCCGAGAAGTACGGCATGGATCTGGATACCGTCAAGAAGTACCTGCGCGCCGAGGATGTGAAGGAGCAGGTCATGCGCGAGAAGGTCATCAAGGTCGTCGCGGAGTCCGCCACGGCTGTTGCCCCCGAGGTCAAGGAAGAGGAGACCAAGGCCGAGGAAACCGAGGAGAAGAAAGACTAAATCACAGATCAGGGTGGGTATACTTTGACTATCTTTCGTATGGAGGTATTTTACAATGAGTTTGGTTCCCTATGTTGTTGAGCAGACCAACCGCGGCGAGCGGTCCTATGATATCTTTTCCCGTCTGCTGAATGACCGCATTATCTTCCTGGGCGAAGAAGTGAATGATACCACCGCCAGCCTGGTCGTGGCCCAGCTGCTGTATCTGGAGGCCCAGGATCCCGACAAGGACATCCAGATGTATATCAACAGCCCCGGCGGCAGCGTTACGGCCGGTATGGCAATCTATGACACCATGCAGTACATCAAGTGTGATGTATCCACCATCTGCATCGGCATGGCCGCCAGCATGGGCGCGTTCCTGCTGTCCTGCGGCGCCAAGGGCAAGCGCATCGCGCTGCCCAATGCCGAGGTGATGATCCACCAGCCCTCTGCCGGTACCCAGGGTAAGGTCACCGATATGGAGATCGACGTGGAGCATTTCCTGAAGATCAAGCAGCGTATCAACAAGATCCTTGCCGAGAATACCGGCAAGACGCCGGAGCAGATCAAAGCTGACTCCGAGCGGGATAACTGGATGATCGCCGAGGAGGCCCGGGAGTACGGCCTGGTGGACAAGGTCATCTATAAGCGCTGAGTGAGGTAGCATATGGCTGATAATTCTAAGGCACTGCGGTGCTCCTTCTGCGGCAAGACCGAGAACCAGGTCCACCGCATGATCCAGGGGCCCGGCGTCCGCATCTGCGACGAGTGCGTGCATCTGTGCCTGTCTTTGCTGGATGACGGCTATGACGACGTGGGACCGGAGCTGGTAGACAGCCTTGACCAGCTGCCTACGCCCCGGGAGATCAAGACCGTTCTGGACGAGTATGTGGTGGGGCAGGAGGCGGCCAAGATCGCCCTGTCCGTGTCCGTGTACAACCATTATAAGCGTATTTTCTTCGGCGGCGGAGAGGATGTGGAGCTGCAGAAGAGCAACATCCTGATGGTGGGCCCCACCGGCAGCGGCAAGACCCTGTTTGCCCAGACCCTGGCCCGGGTGCTGAAGGTCCCCTTCGCCATCGCCGACGCCACCACGCTGACCGAGGCCGGCTACGTTGGCGACGACGTGGAGAATATCCTGCTGCGTCTCCTGCAGGCGGCGGATTTCGACGTGGAGCTGGCTGAGCGGGGCATCATCTACGTGGACGAGATCGACAAGATCGCCCGCAAGAGTGAGAATACCTCCATCACCCGCGACGTATCCGGCGAGGGCGTGCAGCAGGCGCTGCTGAAGATCCTGGAGGGTACCGTGGCCAATGTGCCGCCCCAGGGCGGCCGCAAGCACCCCCACCAGGAGTTCATTCAGATCGACACCCACAATATCCTCTTCATCTGCGGCGGCGCCTTTGACGGTCTGGAAAAGATCATCGAGCGCCGTACCGACCGCAAGGGCATCGGCTTCGACGCCGTGGTGGAGAGCAAGGCGGAGCGCCGTCAGGGCCAGCTGCTCAAGGAAGTGCAGCCCCACGACCTGCTGAAGTTTGGCATTATCCCCGAGCTGGTGGGCCGTCTGCCGGTGATCGCCGCGCTGGACGGTCTGACCCGGGACGATCTGGTGACCATCCTGACCCAGCCCAAGAACGCGCTGGTGAAGCAATATCAGAAGCTGCTGGAGTACGACGATGTGGATCTGGAATTCACACCGGAGGCTCTGGAGGCCGTCGCCGACAAGGCTATCGAGCGCAACATCGGCGCCCGCGGTCTGCGGGCCGTCATGGAGGGCGTGCTGACCAGGCTGATGTATGACATCCCCTCCGACCACACCATCGAAAAGGTGACCATCACCGCCGACTGTGTGAAAAACGGCGCCCAGCCGGAGATCGTCCGCGATCCCGAGCACGCCGTGCGGCGGGCAAAACTAAAGACCGGAAAGCAGGCGGAGAAGCGATCCTCCGCACCGGCCTCTTAAAGCATAAACAGGGGAGAGGCACAGCCTCTCCCTCTGCGCTTTTTTGCCGCTTCTGCGGCACAGAATGATTCCCCGGCAAAAGGAGAACCCCTATGGAAGAAAGAACGACCATGAATATCCCTGTTATCGCCCTGCGGGGGCTGACAGTTTTCCCGGATCTGACACTGAGCTTCGACGTGGAGCGTGAGATATCCATCTATGCGTTGGACAGCGCCATGGATATGGACGAGCGACTGGTGTTCCTGGTGACCCAGCGTGAGATATCCACCACCGCCCCCACAGAGAAGGATCTGTACGCAGTGGGCACCATCTGCCGCATCCTGCAGATCCTCAAGACCTCTGAGACCAGCGTTCGTGTGATTGTAGAGGGTCGGCAGCGGGCCCGTATCCACCGCCTGTGGCAGAATAAGCCCTTCCTGCAGGCCAATGTGGAGCTGCTGGAGGAGGATTTCCCGGGCCGCATGACGCCCCGCATGGAGGCGTTGATCCGCCAGACCTATGTAATTTTTGGCGAGTATAAGGATCTGGTCACCAGCCTCAACGACGATTTTGTCTCCGCTGTGCTGGACTGCCGTGATCCCGGCCGCCTGGCAGACTTCATCACCCAGAACATCAACCTGCGGCATGGCGACCGCCAGAGAATCCTGGAGGAGCTGAACCCCGTCAAGCGCCTGCGCCTGCTGAACGAGATCCTGGCCCACGAGGTGGAGGTCATCTCCCTGGAGGTGGAGCTGGAGCAGAAGGTCCGTTCCCGGGTGGCTCAGGTCCAGAAGGACATGATCCTGCGGGAGCAGATGAAGGTGCTGAAGCACGAGCTGGGCGACGACGGCGACGAGGAGATTGAGGAGTACGCCGAAAAAATTGAAAAGCTGCATCTGCCCGAGGAGATCCACAACAAGCTGATGAAGGAAGTGGACCGCCTGGCCAAGCAGCCCTATGGCAGCGCCGAGGCCTCGGTAATCCGCAACTATCTGGATGTGTGCCTGGAGATGCCCTGGCACAAGACCACCAGGGACCGGGCCGATGTGGCAAAGGCACGTGCCATCCTGGATAAGGATCATTTTGGCCTGGATAAGGTAAAGGAGCGCATTCTGGAGTTCATCGCCGTGCAGCAGATCAACCCCGATGCCAAGGGCAAGATCCTGTGCCTGGTGGGCCCTCCCGGTGTGGGTAAGACCTCCATCGCCATTTCCGTGGCCAAGGCCATGAACCGCAAGCTGGCTCGGCTCAGTCTGGGCGGCGTGCGGGATGAAGCGGATATCCGCGGCCACCGCAAGACCTACATCGGTGCCATGCCCGGCCGCATTATCGACGCACTGACCCGTTCCGGCTCCATGAACCCCCTGCTGGTGCTGGACGAGATTGACAAGCTGGCCAGCGACATGCGGGGCGATCCCGCCTCCGCACTGCTGGAGGTGCTGGACAGCGAGCAGAACTACGCCTTCCGGGATCATTTTCTGGAGATTCCGGTGGACCTGAGCAAGGTCATGTTCATCACCACCGCCAATACGCTGGATACCATTCCCCGGCCTCTGCTGGACCGTATGGAGGTCATCGAGCTGTCCAGCTATACCGACGAGGAGAAGCTCCAGATCGCCAAGCGCTACCTGCTGCCCAAGCAGCTGAAGGAGCACGGCCTGAAGCGCACGCAGCTCCATGTCAGCGACGCCGCCATCCGCACCACCATCTCCGGCTACACACGGGAGTCCGGCGTCCGCATTATGGAGCGCCAGATGGGAAAGCTGTGCCGTAAGACGGCAATGCGCCTGGTGGGGGGCGATGTAAAGCGCGTTAACATTACAGAGAAAAATCTCGCGGATTACCTGGGAACGATCCGCTACACCCCCGGTGTACATAGCCAGCAGGATGAGATCGGCGTGGTCAACGGCCTGGCCTGGACAGAGGTGGGCGGCGAGATCCTGGAGGTAGAGGTCAACGTCATGGACGGCAGCGGCAAGCTGGAGCTGACCGGTAATCTGGGCACCGTCATGCAGGAATCTGCTAAGGCGGCCCTCAGCTGTCTGCGCAGCCGGACAGAGAGCCTGCACCTGGAAAAGGACTTCTACAAGACCAAGGATATCCACATCCACTTCCCGGAGGCCGCCACCCCCAAGGACGGTCCCTCCGCCGGTATCGCCATCACCGCCGCTATGCTGTCGGCGCTGACGGGCCGTAAGGTCCGCCGCGACGTGGCCATGACCGGCGAGGTGACGCTGCGGGGCCGTGTGCTGCCCATCGGCGGCCTGAAGGAAAAGACCATGGCTGCCCTGCGCAATGGCATCAAGACGGTGATCCTCCCCAAGGAGAACGAGAAGGACCTGGCGGAGATCGACCAGACCGTCCGCAAGGCGCTGCACTTCATCCCGGTGGAGTCGGTGGATGCGGTGTTTGCCGCAGCCCTGGTGCCGGAGAGCATGGAGGACGCGGTGGAACATATGGCGGCTATTGTGACCGATACGCCCTATCAGGAGGTACGTCATGGCCATCAACTTTAATAAAGCGGAGTTTGTCCTCTCGGCGGTGAAGCCGTCCACCTTTATCCGGGACGGCCGTCCCCAGGTGACCTTTGCCGGACGCTCCAATGTGGGGAAGTCCTCCGTTATCAACCGGCTGCTGAACCGGAAGAACTTCGCCCGCGTAGGCGCCACCCCTGGCAAGACCACCCAGATCAACTACTTCCGCATCGACGACAAGATCTACTTTACTGACCTACCCGGCTACGGCTACGCCAAAGTCTCCAAGGATGAGCGTGACCGCTGGGGCCGTCTGATGGAGAACTATTTCGCCGAAGAGGGTCTCATCACCTTGGGCGTTCTCATCGTGGACGCCCGCCATAAGCCCACTGCTGATGACGTGACCATGTGCGACTATTTCAAGGCCACCGGCTGCCCCATGGTGGTGGTGGCCAACAAGCTGGACAAGCTGAAAAAGAGCGAGATCGAGCCCAATCTGGCCCTGATCCGCCAGACGCTGACACTGGATGACAGCGTGCTGCTGATCCCGTTCTCCGCCGAGAAGGGGACGGGCAAGACCGAATTGCTGGCCGCCATCGGCCAGTACTGCGGCAAGTAAAGGACAAAACACCCGCGCAGCGACCGCTGCGCGGGTGTCTTTTTTGCTGCTGCGGCTGCCTCTTCGTCAAAAGCTTGTTGAGTGACAGGAAATTATTGTCAGAGAAACGCTATCGCCAATAAAAATTTGCCATTTGTTACAGATTTGACAATCCGAATTTGGGCAAGCCGCCAAAATTGATATTTTTTTAACGAAAAGGTTGATATTTTTTTAACGAAGTAGTAAAGTATTACCCAGAGAGGAAAAATAGGGAACAGAAAAAGAAAGAAAACAGGAGGCATATCAAAAATGGCATACGAAGAATTTCTGGGTATGTATCAGTCCAAGCTGACCACGGCAGAGGAAGCCGTAAAAGTGATCAAGTCCGGCGATTGGGTAGACTATGGCTTCTGCAATACCCACCCCCACGTTCTGGATGAGGCGCTGGCCCGCCGCGCCCCCGAGCTGGAGGACGTGAAGGTCCGCGGCGGTATTGCCCTGTGGAAGCCCGCGATCTTCGATATCGAGGAGCCCGCCAAGCATATTATCTACAACTCCCATCACACCGGCGGCTTCGAGCGCAAGCACATCGACACCGGGGCCTGCTTCTATGAGCCCATGCGGTATTCCGAGCTGCCCCGTTACTACTATGACCATATCAATCCGCCAGACGTCGCCCTGATCCAGGTGGGTCCCATGGATAAGCATGGCTACTTCAACTTCGGCGTTTCCGCCTCCCATATGAAAGCCATCTGCGATACGGCCAAGATCCTGATCGTGGAAGTCAACCAGAACATGCCCCGCTGCCTGGGCGGCTTTGGCGAGAGCGTACATATCACCGACGTGGACATGATCGTGGAAGGCCGCAACGACCCCATGGGTCAGTTGCTGTCCGCGCCTCCCACGGAGATCGACAAGGCCGTGGCCAAGCAGGTGGTGGAGCGCATCCCCAATGGCGCCTGCCTGCAGCTGGGCATCGGCGGCATGCCCAACGCCGTTGGCATGCTGCTGTGCGAGTCCGACCTGAAGGACATGAGCGTCCATACCGAGATGTACGTGGAGGCCTTCGTTGACCTGTCCCTGTGCGGCAAGATCAGCGGTGCCAACAAGAGCATCGACCACGGCCGCCAGACCTACTCCTTCGCTGCCGGCAGCCAGCGGGTCTATGACTTCCTGGACGACAACCGCATGTGCATGGCCGCCCCCGTCAGCTATGTCAACGATATCCGCACCATCGCTGCCATCGACAACTTCATGTCCATCAACAACGCGGTGGACATCGACCTCTACGGCCAGGTCAGCAGTGAGACCTCCGGCATCCGCCATATCTCCGGCGCCGGCGGCCAGCAGGACTTCGTTCTGGGCGCGTACCTGTCCAACGGCGGCAAGAGCTTCATCTGCCTGTCCTCCACCTTCAAGAAGAAGGACGGCACCCTGGCCTCCCGTATCCGTCCCACCCTGGCCGAGGGCAGCATCGTCACCGATACCCGCGTCAACACCATGTATGTGGTCACCGAGTACGGTTGCGTGAACCTGAAGGGCCTGTCCTCCTGGGAACGTGCCGAGGCGCTGATCTCCATCGCCCATCCCGACTTCCGCGAGGAGCTGATCCAGGCCGCCCAGAAGCAGAAGATCTGGTACCACAGCAACAAGCGCTGAACTCCGACAATACTTCCAACAGGAAGTGTAATACAAGGTCAGAAGGCGTCGTTCACAGAGAACGGCGCCTTTTGGCGTGGAGCGATGAAAAGTCTCGGTTTCATTGCAAAAGGTATACGTATACGATTTAACCGGATACATTTTTCTTGCAAGATGTGAAAAAAGAGGCTATAATATAATTATCAAATCAAAAGGAAGATGATATCAGCAATTTGCAAAAAGGAGGTTCCGGTATGTATACCGTCGGAGAAAAGGTCGTGCATCCCATGCACGGCGCAGGTGTGATCGCAGAGATCGTAGAAGAGCGTTTCAATGGCATTGCAGAGCGTTATTATGTATTTACCGCGCCTCTTGGCGGACTGACGCTGAAGATCCCGGTGGGCAACAGCGGCGCGGTGGGGCTGCGGCAGCCTGTCAGCCGCGTGCAGCTGGCAGAGACGCTGGCCTCGCTGCGTGAGCTGGAGGAGGACATGACGGAGAACTGGAACCATCGCTACCGGGAGAACATGGAGCGCATCAAAAGCGGCCAGGTCCGTGAAGTAGCCCGGGTCATCAAAAGTCTGATGCACCGGGAGGCCAGCCGCGGTCTGTCCACGGTGGAGCGCAAAATGCTGCGCAGTGCCAAGCAGATATTGCTGAGCGAGATGATGCTGGTGGAGGACCTGTCCTACGACGGCGCAGAGCAATTGCTGAGCCGGAGCGTACTGGCAGAGTAAGGAGAAAGGCTATGGCTTTTTGGAATACGGTGCAGAAATGGCAGGATAAGGCGCTGCCAAAATGCAACATGGTGGTGGCCGCGGCAGGCAGCAGCGCCCGCATGGGCGGAGAGGATAAGCTGTTCTCCAGCCTGGCGGGGGTACCCGTCCTGAGGCGGACTCTGTCCGCCATTGACCGTTCTGCGCTGGTGGCGGAGATCGTCATCGCCGCCCAGGAGGATAAGATGGAGGCGGTGGCCGATCTGTGCGCCCGCTGCGCGCTCCATAAGCCGGTAAAGGTGGTCAGGGGCGGTGCGTCCCGCACGGAGTCTGTGCTGGCGGCAGCGCTGGAGTGTGACCCCAAGGCGGAGCTGATCGCCATTCACGACGGCGCCCGCCCGCTGGTGCAGCCTGCGCTGATCGACGAGATGATCCGTGTCGGACACCGGACCCAGGCGGCAGCCCCCGCCGTTCCGGTGACAGACACCGTGAAGGTAGCGGACGAGAACGGCCTTGTGCTGTCCACTCCGGACCGCAGATCCCTGTACGCGGTGCAGACGCCACAGGTGTTCCAGGCCAACATCCTCAAGGCCGCCCTGCAGGCGGCGCTGGCCTCCGGCGAACCGGTGACCGACGACTGTGCCGCCGTGGAGCGGCTGGGCAAGCAGGTCTGGCTGGCAGAGGGGGACAGAAGCAACATCAAGATCACCACGCCGGACGACCTGGCGATAGCTGAGGCTCTGCTGCGGCAGCGGGAGGCGGCACAATGACGGCCCTGCGGATCGGCCACGGGTACGATGTACACCGCCTGGCAGAGGGCCGCGCCCTGATCCTGGGCGGCGTCACCATCCCCTGGGACCGTGGTCTGGATGGACACTCCGATGCCGATGTGCTGACCCACGCCATCATGGACGCGCTGCTGGGCGCCATCGCTGCCGGAGATATCGGAAAGCTCTTCCCGGACAATGACGAGGCCTTTCACAATATCTCCAGCATGGTGCTGCTGAAGCGGGTGGGGGAATACCTCCGGCAGCAGGGCTACGCCCTGGTGAATGTCGACGCCACCTTGATCGCCCAGGCCCCCAGGGTATCCCCCTACCGGGAGACCATGCGGCAGAACATCGCCGATGCACTGGCGGTGGACGTCTCGCAGATCAGTGTCAAGGCCACCACCGAGGAGCATCTGGGCTTTACTGGAACGGGTGAGGGCATGGCCGCCCATGCCGTGGCGCTGGTGGAGAAAATATAAGAAAATAAAATAGCTTTTGAGCGAGGTCACAGTGGCCTCGCTCCTTCTTTTTTCATACATTGGAGTGGAGGAGGTGTACTATGGATCATTATCTTTTTGCGGTGCGGTCCGCCACACAGGCCCAGCGGGCGGCCCGGGTGCTGAACAGCGGCGGCATCCACGCCAGCGTTCAGCGCCTGCCGGTGGAGTTTGCCAAGCAGGGCTGCACCTATGGGGTGCGTGTGGATGCGGCGGACTATGATGTTGCATGGCTGCGGCTGCAGCAGGCGCGTCTGGCGCCGGAGCGCGTCCTCCGGCACAGCGGCACAGGGTACAGTGAGGTGACGCCATGATCTACTTTGATTCCGGCGCCACCACACTGGAAAAGCCGCAGGCCGTCCGCTGCGCCATGGCCCGGGCGGTCAGCACCATGTCCTCGCCGGGCCGGGGCAGCCACCGGGCCACCCAACTGGCGGAGGAGACGGACTACGCCTGTCGGACCGCCGCGGCCCAGCTGTTCGGCATGGAGGACGAATCCAATGTCGTCTTTACCAGCAACGCCACCCACGGCCTGAACATTGCCATCCACACGCTGGTGCAGCCGGGCAGCCGGGTGGTGATCTCCGGCTATGAGCATAACGCCGTCACCCGGCCGCTTCACGCCATCCCCAATGTGACGCTGACCATTCTGAACACACCGCCCTTTCAGCCGGAAAGAATGACAGAAGAGCTGAAGGCGGCGCTGGCGCAGGGTGCGGATGTGGTCATCTGCAACCATGTGTCCAATGTGTTCGGCTGCATCCAGCCGGTGGAGGAGATGGCCGACCTGTGCGCCGAAGCGGGCGTGCCGTTCCTGCTGGACGCGTCCCAGTCCGCCGGCATCCTGCCGGTGCGGATGGACCAGCTCCATGCGGCGTTTATCGCCATGCCGGGCCACAAGGGGCTGTACGGCCCGCAGGGGACCGGCATGCTGCTGTGCGGTCACCCAGTCACGCCGCTGCTGCACGGTGGCACCGGCAGTCTTTCCAAGCTGCAGACCATGCCGGATATGCTGCCTGACCGGCTGGAGAGCGGCACCCACAACATGCCGGGCATCGCCGGATTGCTGGAGGGCATCCGCTATGTCCAGCGCACCGGCACAGAGGACATCGCCGCCCACGAGCGCCGCCTGACCGCACAGGCAGTGGAACTGCTGCGGCATACCGAGGGGATCCGCCTGTTCTGGCAGGAGGGCTTCCGCTGCCAGACCGGCGTACTGTCCTTCATCGTGGAGGGCATCGACTGTGAGGAGCTGGGCGAGGCCATGGCCCGCCAGGGCGTCGCTCTCCGTGCGGGGCTCCACTGTGCGCCTCTGGCCCACCGCACGGTGGGTACGCTGAAGACCGGAACGGTGCGCTTCAGCCCGTCGGCCTTCAATACCTCCCGGCAGGTGGTGCAGTTCGCACAGATATTGCAAACAACCCTTCGTAAAATGTAACACTCTGGTCACAGATTTTTTGTTGCATTTTCCCAATATCTTTTATATAATATTAGTATCTATCGTTATGCGTAGAAATGCGCCCGGGAGGGATGAAGCAAGCTATGGATAAGGTACTGGCATTGATGGAAGATATTGGGAGATACTTAACGCTCCTGAAGGTCACAGACTTTCTGGACGTGGCTATCATTATCTTCCTGGTATATAAGCTGCTGTCGCTGGTCAAGAGCACCAGGGCGGAGAATATCCTCAAAGGTGTGGCGGTCTTTCTGATCGCTCTGTGGCTGTCCACAGCGCTGAAGCTGCGGGCTGTCAGCTATATTCTGAACCACGTGGTGGAGTGGGGCATTCTGGCCCTTATCATCCTGTTCCAGCCGGAGATCCGCCAGATCCTGGAGAAGCTGGGCAGCAAGAATCTGCGCCTGATGCGCGTCTTCCGCTCGGAGGAGGAGATCACCGAGCTGGAAAAGGCCATCGACCAGACCGTTATGGCCTGCAGCGAGATGAGCCGCACCAGGACCGGCGTCCTGATGGTGTTCGAGCGGAACATCAACCTGGACGACATCGTCCGTACCGGTACAGAGCTGGACTGCGCTGTGGTGTGCGAACTGCTGAAGAATATCTTCTTTGTCAAGGCACCCATGCACGACGGCGCGGTGATCGTCCGCCACGGACGCATCATCGGCGGTGGCTGTATGCTGCCTTTGTCCAAAAATGTCAACCTGAGCCGTGACCTGGGCATGCGCCACCGCGCCGGCATCGGCATGAGCGAGAATTCCGACGCAGTGGTGGTCATCGTCTCTGAGGAGACGGGCTCCATCTCCGTGGCCATCGGCGGCATGCTCAAGCGGCACCTGATGCCTGAGACCCTGGGCAAGCTGCTGCGCAACGAGCTGATGCCGCCGGAGGAAGAAACGGACAAGCCCCAGCGGCTTCTGGCGTTGTCGTTCCTGAGAAAGTTGGGAAAGGAGGCAGACGACGATGGAGAAGAAGAGTAATAAAAACCGCAAAGTCGCCCAGATCATTGTGGCGGTGCTGATCACTCTGGCTCTGTGGATCTATATGGAGGTCTATGTCTCGCCAGAATCCACCGTAGAGGTGGACGATATCCCGGTGGAGTTCACCAACGAGGATACCATCCTGGCAGAAAACGGCCTGATGCTGCTCTCCGGCTACGATACCACTGTGGATCTGCGGCTGAAGGGCGCGCGCAAGGATCTGATGTGGCTGGATACCTCCAAGATCCGGCTGGTGGCGAATACGGGAACCATTACGTCCCCCGGTGTGCAGACGCTGCGGTACGATATTTTCTTTCCCGATGATTTTCCAAGTACCAAGGCGTCTGTTGACTGGCGGAGCCTGTACAACATCACTGTCAACGTAGGCCAGCTCTACTCCAAGGAGGTCCCCATCGAGGTGGAGGTCAAGGGCCAGGTGGCCGACGGCTACTTCCGGGACGATGTCTCCATCGATCCTCAGGTGCTGACCCTGCGGGCCGAGCGGGAGGATATGCTGAACATCAAATATGCCAAGGTGACGGTCAATCTGGCCGGCGCCACCAGTACGCTGATCGAGACGCTGGAGTATACCCTCTACGACTACAACGATGTGCCTGTCTATAATGACAATATCCGCTCCAACATCAAGCTCATTCAGGTAACGGTGCCGGTACGCACCACCAAGACCGTTCCCCTGATCATGAACCTGGTGGGTACCGAGCTGATGGAATCTGTCGATGTGGATATCCGCCCCTCCAGTATCACCCTGGTGGGCGAAGGGAGTACGCTGGCAGGTATCAGCGAGGTGACATTGGATAAAATTTACGTGGAGGACCTGGTCCCCGGTATGAACGGTCCTTATTCCTATACCATCAAGCTGCCTGACGGCGTCACCACCTCTGATGGTACAAAAGAAGCCGTTGTCACCGTTGCCATCAACGGCACCACTGAGGGGACCGTCACCGTGAACAACGTCACCTGCGAGGGTGTGGCCGACGGCCTGAAGGCCGAGGTACGGGATCCTCTGGAGGTGAGCATCTGGGGCAACGAGGCGGAGGTCGCAGCGGCCACCGCTGACAGCGTCCGCGTCCGCGTGGACCTCAGCGAGATCACAGAGCCCGGCGAATACATTCTCCCCGTCACAGTTACCGCCATAGAGGGCTCCGGCATTACAGTCCGCGGCGCCTATAAGGTGACGGTCCACGTCACCCAGCGGGAGACGCCGACGGATACCGCCGCAGCAGCCAACACAACGGTATCCAATACGACGCCCCACACAACGACCACTCCCTAGATACCGGGGAAAAGAGGTAATACGACATGACACAAATTGCAACCATCGAGCGCGACCTGGGCGGCGGCTATGCCGAGATATCGGTTCCCCGGAAATCCGCCTGCGGTCACGACTGTGAAGAGTGCGCCGGCTGCGGCATGACCGGCGCAGCCATCAAGGCCCGGGCCAGAAACGACATCGGCGCGCAGCCCGGCGACAAGGTGGTGGTGGAGAGCAGTACCAGAAAGATCTTCGGTGTGGTGGCCCTGGTCTATGTGCTGCCGGTGGTGCTGTTCCTGCTGGGCTACTTCCTGTCGGAGGGCCTTGCCGAGGGTGTGCGGTATGCCATCGCCATCGCCGCTTTCGCGGTCAGCTTTATCCCCTGCATCCTCTATGACCGCCACGCCCGGAAAAAAGAGCTGCTGACCTATCAGATCATGCGCCTGTTCTGATGTTCGGTTATGTACTTCCCGCCTCGGATCGGCTGACAGAAGAACAGAATAGCCGCTTTCAGGCGGCCTACTGCGGCCTGTGCCACGCCCTGGGCAGACGCTACGGCCTGCCGGGCCGCATGATCCTCAACTATGATCTGACCTTTCTTGCCATGCTGTTGTCGGAAGGGCAGGGCACCTCGTGCCGCAGGCGCTGCATCGTGCACCCTGTAGGGGGGCGGACCTGTATCTGCGGAGATGGCGCCTTTGACCTGGCGGCGGATATGAGCGTGGTTCTCACCTGGTGGCAGGTGCAGGACGGCATTGCTGATCATGGCTTCTGGGGCGGTCTGAAATACCGTGCGGCATCACTGCTGCTGCGGCGGGCCTACCGTAAGGCAAAAACCCAATGTCCGGCATTTGATGAGCGTACCCGGCGCCACCTGCAGGAGCTCTCCCGGCTGGAAGGGGAGGGCTGTCCCTCCTTGGACGCGGCGGCGGATACCTTCGCCCAACTGCTGTCCGGCGCGGCGGAAGAGGTCGCCGAGCCGGTCAAACGCCGTGTGCTGGGACAGCTGCTCTATCACCTGGGCCGCTGGATCTACCTGATCGACGCGGCGGACGACCTGAAAAAAGATATAAAGACCGGCAGCTATAACCCGCTGCCCCTGCGCTACGTACTCCCCGGCGATACGCTGACTGACACCGCGCGCCAGGAACTGGCCCAGACCCTGGACGGCTCCATTCAGGCCATGGCGGCGGCCTTTGAGCTGTGGGACTTTGGTGAATACGGTCCGGTGATCGAAAGTACCGTCTACCAGGGCCTTTACGCGGTGGGCACCGCCGTCCTGGACGGCACCTTCCACCAAAAGAAGAACGCTGTACAAAAGAAAGGGGGACACCTGCATGCGTGATCCCTACCAGGTGCTGGGCGTACCCAGCACCGCCACCGATGAAGAAGTCAAAAAAGCCTACCGGAACCTGGCCCGCAAGTACCATCCGGACAACTATCACGATAACCCCCTGGCCGACCTGGCCCAGGAGCGTATGAAGGAGATCAACGAGGCTTACGAGGAGATCCAGACCCAGCGCAAGCGGGGCAATACCGGCGGAGGCTACAGCGCCGGCTCCTCCGCAGGCTACAATCCCTATGGCACAGGCTACGGTGCGGGATATGGCGCTTACCAGTCCTACACCGGCCCCTATCAGCGGGTACGCGCCGCCATTCAGCAGGGCAACCTGAACCTGGCGGAGGAGCTGCTGAACGCCATGCAGGATCATGATGCTGAGTGGAACTTCCTCAAGGGCGTGCTGTGTACCCGCCGCGGCTGGCTGGATGAGGCCAAGCGCTACTATCAGACGGCGGTGCAGATGGACCCCGATGACGAGGAGTATCAGCGCGCCCTGGATATGGCGGAGGGCCGTCAGACGGCCTACCGTCCCGACGGCTACGGCAGCGTCAGCACAGGCAACTGCCATATGAACCCGTGTCTGCCCTTCTGCCTGCCCCTGATCTGCTGCCCCGGCGGCGGATATTTCTACTGCTGTTAATTAACCGCGGCGGCACCGCCGCCGGAAAGGAAGGAATATTGTGGTCAAAAGTATGACCGGCTACGGCCGGGCCAGAGAGACGCTGAACGGGCGCGACATCACCGTGGAGGTCCGGTCCGTCAACAACCGCTACCTGGACTGCACCGTCAAGGTGCCCCGCACCTATATCTTTGTGGAGGATGCCGTCAAATCCCATGTGCAGAAGGCTGTCTCCCGCGGCAAGGTGGACGTCTTTATTACCATTGACGCCACTGCTGCCGACGAGACGGTGATCGCCGTCAACGAGCCTCTGGCCCACGGGTATTACGAGGCTCTGACAAAGCTGAAGGAGATGTTTGCTCTGGACGGCGAGCTGACCGCTGCTACACTGGCCAAGTTTCCCGATGTGCTGACCGTCACCAAGGCGGAGGAGGACCTGGAGTCTGTGGCCGGTGACATCTGCGCCGTGCTGGACGATGCCCTGGCCGCCTATAACAACATGCGCACCGTCGAGGGTGCCAAGCTCAGCGAGGATATCGCTGGCCGTGCCGCCACGATCGAGACCGTGGTGGGCAAGGTGGAGGAGCGCTCGCCCCAGACCGTGGCCGCCTACCGGGAAAAGCTGCTCTCCCGCATGCAGGAAGTGCTGCAGTCCACCGCTGTGGACGAGAGCCGTATCCTGACGGAGGCCGCCATCTTCGCCGACAAGATCGCCGTGGATGAGGAGACCGTTCGTCTCCGCAGCCACATCGCCCAGCTGCGTACCATGCTGGAGAGCGACCAGCCCGTCGGACGCAAGCTGGACTTCCTGATCCAGGAGGTCAACCGCGAGTGCAACACCATCGGCTCCAAGTGCAACGACCTGACCATCGCCCAGGACGTGGTGAACATGAAGGCCGAGGTGGAGAAGATCCGCGAACAGGTGCAGAACATTGAATAAGATGCAGCTGGTAAACATTGGATTCGGCAATCTGGTGTCCTTGCAGCGCCTGATTGCCATCGTCAGCCCCGACAGCGCCCCTGTGAAGCGCCTGGTGCAGGAGTCCCGTGACCGCGGTATGCTGATCGACGCCACCTATGGCCGCAAGACGGCATCGGTGCTGATCATGGACAGCGATCACGTGGTGCTCTCCGCACTGAGCACCGAGCGCCTTGCACCGCGCCTGGGCATGCCCCCAGAGGAATTGAGAGAGGAAGAGAGTACACTTTGAAAAAAATCGGCAAATCATTTATCATTTCCGGGCCCTCCGGTGTGGGAAAGAGCACCGTTCTCAGCGCCCTGTTCCAGGGCCGGGACGACCTGTATTTTTCCGTTTCCGCCACCACCCGCGCCCCGCGTCCCGGCGAAAAGGACGGCGCAGACTATCATTTCATCGAGCCGGAGACCTTCCGCCAATGGATCGAGGGCGGCGAGTTCCTGGAGTATGCCGAGTATGTGGGCAACTTCTACGGCACCCCCAAGAAATACGTGGACGCCGCCATGGATGAGGGCAAGGACGTGATCCTGGACATCGAGATCCAGGGTGCCACCCAGGTCCACGAGCTGCGGCCCGATGTGGTGCGTATCTTCATTGCACCGCCCTCCTGGGAGGAGCTGGAGCGCCGCCTGACCGCACGCGGTACCGATTCTCCGGAAAAGGTACAGAAGCGCCTGCTGCGGGCCAAGGTAGAGCTGGAAAATGCCGGCCACTACGATTACTTTGTCATCAACGATACCGTGGATAACGCCGTGGCGGAGTTGCGGGCCATCATGCTGGCCGAGCATTGCCGCCCCGCCGACCGTATCGCGGAACTGAACCAATAAATTTGACCGCCGAAAAGGCAGAAGGAGAATGTATCATGTCTATGTTGTATCCCGCAATGAACCAGCTGACGGCCTATGTACCCAACCGCTATATGATGGTCAACGTAGTGGCCCGCCGTGCCCGCCAGATCGCCTCTGAGGCGGAGATGAACAGCGAGCACCTGGACGAAAAGCCTGTCACCATGGCCATTGACGAGGTGGCCGAGGGCAAGTTTGACGCCAGCACCATCGACTCCTCCATCCAGGAGTAATATCAGAAAAGAGAGGGGAACAGGGCTATGCGGATCGCCAGGATCGTCGTGGAAGCGGCCACATATGCCATTGACAAGCCCTACTCCTATCTGGTGCCCTCCGATATGGACGTCAGTGTGGGCTGCCGCGTGCTGGTCCCCTTTGGCCGCGGCAACCGGACCAGCGAGGGGATCGTCCTCTCTTTAGAGGACGGTGTTCCCGGCGGCCCGCTGAAAGCCCTGCGCCTGAACCTGGACGGTGCGCCGATGGTCTCCCAGCGTGAGATCAAGCTGGCCCTCTGGATGCGCCAGCGGTATTTCTGCACGTTTTACGACGCCATCCGCACCATCCTGCCCGCCGCTGTGTGGTATCATTATCGGGAGCTGTGGCAGCTGACCAACGCGCCGGTAAGCGATTTATCTGGAAAGGAAGCCGCGATATACCAGATGCTCACTGATGGTCCCAAGGAGATCACCACCCTGAAGGAGGCCTATGGCGAGAGCGTCATCACTACGCTGCGCAGCCTGGAAAAGCGGGGACTTGTCTCCCACCAGACTGTCAGCCGCCGCAATACCCGGGATAAGACTGTGCGCCTGGCCCGTCTGCTGCTTCCGCCTGAAGAGGCGGAGAGCTGGGCGGAGAGCAAAAAGCGTTCGTCCCCCCGCATGTACGACGCGGTACAGTTTCTGCTGCAGCAGGGTGAATGCGCCGTACACGAGTTGAGCTATTTTACCGGCGTCTCTTCCCGGACGGTCACCACCCTGGAAAAGCGCGGCGTCATCGCCCTGCGGGAGGAGGAAGCCTACCGCATATCAGAAAAAACATATTCTGTAAAGGCGGAAAGCATTACACTGAACGATGAGCAGCAGGCGGCCTATGATGCCATTCTGGCCCGCGCCGACAGTGAGAAAGGCGGCGTGACGCTGCTGCAGGGCGTCACCGGCAGCGGCAAAACGCTGATCTATATCCGCCTGGCACAGGAGCTGCTGGCCCAGGGACGCTCCGTCATGATCCTGGTGCCGGAGATCGCGCTGACGCCTCAGATGATGGCTCGCTTCACCGCCTATTTCGGCGAAAAGGTGGCCCTGCTTCACAGCGGCCTCCGGGTGACCGAACGCTATGACCAGTGGAAGCGTATCCGAAAGGGAGAGGCCACCGTGGTCCTGGGTACCCGCAGCGCGGTGTTTGCACCGCTGGAGAACCTGGGCCTGATCGTCATGGACGAGGAGCAGGAGAGCTCCTATGAATCCGAGCGGGCCCCCTGCTACCACGCCCGGGACATCGCGAAATACCGCTGCATGACCGAGGGCTGCCACCTGGTGCTGGGCTCCGCCACGCCCACCATAGAAACGGCGTGGCACGCCAAAAACGGAGACTATCACTTGGCGCTGCTGCGCAGCCGCTATAACCGGCAGCAGCTGCCCCAGGTCATCCTGGCGGACATGCGCCAGGAGCTGCGGCAGGGCAACATGACCGCCATCAGCCAGCCACTGTATGAGGAGCTGCGGGAAAACCTGAACAGGGGAGAGCAGAGCATTCTGTTTCTCAACCGCAGGGGCAGCAGCCGCCAGCTGCTGTGTCCCAACTGCAGCTTTGTGCCCCAATGTCCCCGCTGCAGCGTCTATCTGACCTATCACAGCGCCAACGGCCGGCTGATGTGCCACTACTGCGGCCATTCGGAAAGGGCTCCGGATCAATGTCCGGAGTGCGGTACGCCGCTGCGCCACATCGGCTTCGGCACCCAGCGGGTGGAGGAGGAGCTGCGCCAGCTGTTCCCGGATACCCCTATCCTGCGGATGGACGCCGATACCATCGGCGCAGGACACGAGGCCATATTGAAGGAATTTGACGAGAAGAAGATCCCCATTCTCCTTGGTACCCAGATGGTGGCCAAGGGTCTGGATTTTGAAAATGTTACGCTGGTGGGTGTGCTGGCGGCGGATCTGTCACTGTATGTGGACCACTACCGGGCCTCTGAGCGGACCTTCAGCCTGCTGACCCAGGTGGTGGGACGGGCTGGCCGGGGCGAAAAGAAAGGCCGCGCCGTGATCCAGACCTACACGCCCCATAACGACGTGATCCAGGCGGCCGCCGCCCAGGATTACGAGCGGTTTTATGAGAGTGAGATCCGTCTGCGGCAGCTGCGGCGCGATCCGCCCTTTGCCGACCAGCTGATGGTCACCGTTGCCGGACCGGAGGAATCCGCCGTCCGCCGCGCCATTCAGGAGATCAGCGACAGCCTGCTGGCAGCGGCAAAGCAGCCGCCCTACGACACATTGGGCCTGATGATCCTGGGCCCCGCCCCCGCACCGGTGGTCAGGATCAACGACCGCTACCGCTATCGCGTCACCGTGATCGGACAGAACGACAAGGTGCTGCGGGGTTTGCTGTCGGCCTTTATGAAGGCATTTTCCAAACGCGGTGAAAACCGCAATATGCAGATATACACAGATTGTAATTTGATGGATGAGAGGTAATCGAGTATGGCACTAAGGAAGATCGCACTGCAGGGTGAGGAATGTCTCACCAAGGTTTGCCGCCCTGTGACGGAGTTCAATGACCGTCTTCACACGCTGCTGGACGACATGGCGGAAACGCTGGAGGACGCCGGCGGCGTTGGCCTGGCCGCGCCCCAGGTGGGCATCCTGCGCCGGGTATGCATCGTATTGAACGAGGATGACGAGATCATCGAGCTCATCAACCCCGAGATCATCTACACTGAAGGGGAGGAGACCGCCCTGGAGGGCTGCCTCAGCGTCCCCGGCAAATATGGCGAGGTCACCCGTCCCTACGTAGTCCGGGTCAAGGCCCAGGATCGTGACGGCCAGTGGTTCGAGGTGGAGGACGAGGGTATCACTGCCCGCTGCTTCTGCCACGAGATCGAGCATCTGGACGGCCACCTGTTCGTGGAGCACACCGACCGCCTGCTGGAGGGCGAGGAGCTGCAGCAGTGGCTGGCCGATCACGCCGACCAGTATGAGATCGAGGAAGAGGACGGGGAAGAGTAATGCGCATCTTATTCATGGGGACCCCGGATTTTGCAGTGGCCTCCCTTAACGCGCTGGTGGAGGCCGGGCACGAGATCTGCGGCGTATTCACACAGCCGGATAAGCCCAAGAACCGCGGTCACAAGCTGGCCTTCTCTCCTGTAAAGGAATATGCCCTGTCACATGATCTGCCGGTCTATCAGCCCCTGAAAATGCGGGACGGCACAGCGTTGTCCCTGGTGCAGGAGCTGCACCCCGATCTGATCGTGGTGGCGGCCTATGGCCGTATTCTGCCGGAGGATATCCTGAACACGCCGCCTTACGGCTCCATCAACGTCCATTCCTCCATCTTGCCAAAATACCGTGGCTCAGCCCCCATTAACTGGGCGATCCTCAACGGTGAGCGGGTGACAGGCGTCACCATTATGTATATGGCCGCTGAGCTGGACGCCGGTGATATCATCCGTATCGCGGAGACCCCCATTGATCCCGACGAGGATGCCCAGACCCTGACGGCACGTCTGGCCCTGCTGGGTGCCGGTGCATTGGTCCAGGTAGTAACTGACCTGGAGAGCGGTACTGCCACCCGTACACCCCAGGAGCATGACAAGCACACCTATGCCCCCATGCTGGATAAGACCATGAGTCCCATGGACTTCACCAAGCCCGCCCGGCAGCTTCACGATCAGGTCCGAGGTCTGATCCCCTGGCCCTGCGCGACGATGGAGCTGAACGGCGCCACTGTGAAAGTATATCGCACCGCTGTGGGCGAGGAGACCGCTGCCGCCCCCGGCTCCATCGTGGAAGCCAATAAGAAGGGCATCGCCGTCGCCTGCGGCGACGGCAAGCTGCTGCGCATCCTGGAGCTGCAGCCCCAGGGCGGCAAGCGCATGGCTGCCGCCGCCTATCTGGCCGGCCATCCCATCCCCGTCTGCCTATGAACGAGAGACGGAAGGGCAACGCCCGTGATACCGCCCTGGAGGTGCTGCTGAGTGTCTCCGCCGCCAACGCCTGGTCCGACGGCAGCCTGAAGCGCACCATCGCCAAAAACGGCCTGGACAGCCGGGATGC
>CAKTSA010000024.1 GCA_934597585.1 uncultured Oscillospiraceae bacterium | reverse complement strand
TTCCATGTAAACACCCCCGTTTCTTCTATTATAGCAGAAACAGGGGCGTTTGGGTAGTTTTTTGACAGACTGAAAGAAAGCCCATAGGGGCTTTCTTTTTTTGTTTATAGGTCGTTCCGGCACAGGTCGGAGAGGGACTCGCGGCGGACGGCTACGTAGCTTGTGCCGCGGTGGAGCATGACGATAGGGGGCTTGGGGAGACGGTTATAGTGGGAGGCCATGGAGTAGTTGTAGGCGCCGGTGGTGCAGACGGCTACGATGTCGCCGCGGCCGATGGAGGCGGGCAGCAGGACGTGCTCCTGGATGATATCGCCGCTCTCGCAGCAGCGGCCCACCACGGAGGCCTCGAGGACGCGGGGCTCGGTCATCTTGTTGGCGGGCAGACAGGTGTAGCTGGCCCGGTAGAGGGCAAAGCGGGGGTTGTCGGTCATGCCGCCGTCGATGGACACATAGTTCTTGTAACCGGGGATCTTCTTCACCGTGCCGCAGGTATAGAGGGTCAGACCGGCCGCGGCCACGATGCTGCGGCCCGGCTCCATGTGGATCTCCGGCATGGGGATGTCCAGGCGGGCACAGGTGCTCTTGATGGCGGCGGCCACCTGGGCCACCTTGGCGTCGATGTCCAGGTGGGGGTCGGTGTCCACGTAGCGGACGCCGTAGCCGCCGCCCAGGTCCAGTTGCCGGGTCTGGTAGCCATGCTTCTGCGCCATGGCGGCGATGAAGGTCAGCATGACGGCGGCGGCCCGCTCGAACACGTCCTCAGTGAACACCTGGGAGCCCACATGGCAGTGGAAGCCCATCAGCTCCACGTGGGGCTGGGCCAGGGTGTGGAGGGTAATGGCCTCGGCCTGGCCGGTCTCGATGGCGGAGCCGAACTTGCTGTCCACCTTGCCGGTGGAGATGGCCTCGTAGGTGTGGGGGTCAATGCCGGGGGTCAGGCGCAGCAGCACCTTCTGGCGGATGCCGCGGCAGGCGGCGTGGGTCTCAATGGCGTTGATCTCCTCGATGTTGTCGGCGACGAAATAGCCCACGTGGCTGTCCATGGCGAAGGCGATGTCCTCGTCGGTCTTGTTGTTGCTGTGGAAGTAGGCGCCGCGCAGGTCATAGCCGGCCTGGAGGGCGGTGTAGATCTCACCGGAGGACACCACGTCGATGCCCATGTCCTCTTCGGCCATGATCTGGTAGATGCGCTTGAAGCAGCAGGCCTTGCTGGCGTACAGGGGGCGGCTGCCGGGGCCGAAGTGCTTTCGAAAGGCCGCCTGATAGGTCTGGCACTGGCGGCGGATGCCGTCTTCGTCCATCAGGTACAGGGGCGTGCCGTACTGCTTGGCCAGGGCCACCGTGTCTTGCCCGGCGAAGTGCAGATGGCCGTTTTCGCCGATGGTCAGGGTGTCGTACAATAGGTTCATGAATGGTCGTCCTCCTTTTTCTATGATAGGTGGGTCACGTTTTCCGCAGGCCCACCGCTTGCATCCCCTGCTCCCGGTGCCGCTGCCACATGGTGCGGCGGGGATAGGACACAACACCGTTGTTGTCCCAGGGGTCATTGCAGATGTAATTTTCCGCGTCATAGCCCACCAGCAGCAGGCAGTGCTCGTTGGAGACCCACATGAAGGGTTCTCCGCTGGGGATCAGACGGTACCAGGGGCCGTTGACGGTGGGGCGCATGTTGATGCTGCACCACAGGAGCACCGGAATGCCGGCGTCGATATACCGGAGGCACAGGTCGTCGATCTCTGTGCCGGTCTCATCTACGGCGGTGTAGGTATCCCCGGCCACCCGGTTCAGGGCCTTGACCATCACCGGGGCGTAGCAGCCCAGGGCCTCCGGGTCACGGGGATCGCCCACGAAGGCTTCGCGGGGGTCGCTGCCCCACCACTCGCCGCCGCGCTGCTCCCACACGCCCTTGTCCAGGGCGGTGTCCAGAAAGCTGTCGATGGTCACGTCATAGCCCAGGTAGCGCAGCAGCATTACGGCGGAGACGCTCTCGCACCCGGTGGGGGCCTGGGCGGTCTGGTCCAGGTAGGGGACGGGCAGCTTCTTCATGGGGTACCTCCGGGAAAAATATGGCCTATTGTAGCACGCTGCAAAAAAATAAGCAATAGAGACGGCCAGGGTGAGCCGTCTCTATTGCTTATTGCAGTGAGAAGAGAGAATGTTACTTGGTCTCGCCGTGGAGCTTCTTCTGCAGCCAGTCCTTGCCGTCCACATAGCGGGACACGATGAAGGACACCACATAGTCGCCGGCGGAGTTGACCATGGTGGCGGGGGGATCCACCAGGTTGCCGATGGCCAGGGCGATGGGGTAGGCGATGGCCAACTGGTCGGGGAAGAAGATGGTGCACACCACCAGCTCGCCGGTGCCGCCGCCGCCGGGGATGCCGCTCATGGCCACGGAGGAGAACACCGCCACGATGATGGCCAGGATGGCCTTGTCGGTGGAGAAGTCCATGCCGAAGATGCCGAACAGGAACGCCACCTTGATGATGGCGGACATGGCGGAGCCGTCCATATGCATCGTAGCACCCATGGGCAGCACGATGTCGCTGACGTCCTTACTGATGCCGGTCTCCTCCGCCACCTCCATGTTGGTGGGGATGGTGGCCACGCTGGAGCAGGTGCCGAAGGACACCGCCGCGGGCCGGAACAGCTTGGAGAACATGACCTTGACCGCGCCTCTGCCGCCGCCGAACCGGGCATAGATGGGGAAGAAGATAAACATGTAGGCAAAGCTCATCACATAGTAGATGATCAGCGTGCGGCTGTAATCGCCGATCAGCTCGGGGCCGTAGGTGGCCACCAGGCTGGCGAAGAAGCCGAAGAAGCCGATGGGCGCGTAGTAGGTGATGATCTTCACGGTCTTCATGATGCAGTTGGTGATATCCTCCAGGAACTGGGCCGTCTTGGTGGCGGGGCCGCCGGACAGCTGCACGCCGAAGCCGAAGAGGATGGCCGCCACGATCAGGGGCAGGATGGCCCGGCGGCTCAGCAGCTCGGTGAAGTCAGGCTTGGTAAAGAAGTTGACGATCATGTCCTGGACGCCCAGGGTGTCGCCGATCTCGCCCTCTACCACGGTGTAATGGCCGCTGACCAGGGGGAAGATGCGGCAGACGATGTACATCAGTACGCCGGCGATGGCGGCGGTGGCCAGGAAGGTGGCGATAGTGGTGCCCATGATCTTACCGGCACGCTTGGCGCTCTTCATGTTGGCGATAGCGGAGCTGATGGAACAGAACACCATGGGCACCACCACGCAGAACATCATGTTGATGAACACGGTGCCCAGGAACTCGATCTTGCTGCCGAAACCGGGGGCCAGCCAGCCCACCAGGCAGCCGGCGATGATGCCAATCAGCATACAGAAAATAAAGCCGTAGCTCTTCAGAAAGTTCTTCATTTCGGTCCTCCTTATTCACACACAAGTTTGGTACCCCTATTATATAAGCATTTTTTCAAATGTAAATCGGAAAAATTGCCTTTACACATGGCAAATCGTGCTATCTGGCCGAGGGGGCGCGGCCGAACTGCTTTTTGTAGGCCCGGGAGAAGGTGGAATACTCCTGGTAGCCGCAGCGGAGGGCGGCCTCGCCCAGGGGGATGCCCTGGCTCAGCAGCTGCTGGGCCAGCAGCAGGCGCTTCTCTGTCAGGTAGCTGTGGATGGTGTAGCCGGTCTCCTCCCGGAAGCGGCGCATCATGTGGTATTTGCTGATGTAGAAACGGTCCGCCAGGTCGTCGATGGTCAGACCCTCGGTCAGATGGGCGTTCAGGTATTGTAGGATGGCCACCACCTTGCTGTCGCCTGCGGCGGCGCTGGCGGTGTTGCCGGTGAGGGAGGTGCGGTTTACCTCCACCATCAGCTGGGTGAACAGGGCGCGCTGCAGCAGCGCCGCGCCAAAGCCCTCCGTCTGTTGGGACTGCTCCAGCTGGGTGAACAGCTCCCGTACCCGGTCGGCGCCGGAGTGGTAGACGTAGCGGAAGTCCTGCTGGGCCTGGCGGAAGCAGGCGGCCAGGTCATCGCCGTCCCGGGACAGCTCCCGCAGAAAGGCGGGGGAGATGTAGAGGATCACCCGCTCGTAGAAGTCGCCCCGCTCCACGATGGGCTTGTGGATGCTGCCCCGGCCCACCAGGACGTAGTCCCCCGGCTGCAGGGCGTAGCGCTCACCCTCGATGGCGTAGTCGGCCCGGCCGGCCAGAAGGATGATGATCTTATGAAAGGTATGGTAGTGATAGGCGATCTCCTGGTGGTTGGCGTCCGCCAGGTGGAAGAGGCGAAAGGGCTCGTTGAGATAGCCGCGCTTTTCATAGGGTAAGGGTTCCATGATGACACCTCCCGCAGGTTTTGCGTGCATTATACCACATGGTATGCAAAAAGTGCAATCTTGGATTTAGAGGGAAAGGGAGAGTTTACCGCATACACGCATATTTATGCATTTATACATAATAGATGTTGGGCAAAATGCTGTACATAACATTGAGAAGAAGGGGGAAAAGAGCCAAAACCACCAAAAACGGCAAAAGAGATGAAAAAATATTCAAAAAGAGGTTGACTTATATGCATAGAGGGTGTATAGTATCCACTGTCAACAGGAGTTGACCACATCGTAACGTTCCTCCGACTTCGGATATAGGAAGGCCGGAGCGGAGCCAACAAAGTATTTTGAAAGGAAATGAAAAAGATGAAAAAGTTTCTGGCATTGATGCTGGCCATGCTGATGGCGCTGAGCCTGGTGGCCTGCGGCGGCGGTAATAACGCTGCTGACGATAACAACGCAAACGGCGACGCTGCCAACACCGACGAGTCTCTGGTGGTTCTGGAGAACGTGGTGGACTGGGGCGAGACCGAGCCTTACCGTGTTCTGGTGCAGAAGGGCGACCCCAAGGGCCTGCTGGAGGGCATCAACAAGGCCATCGCTGAGCTGACCGCCAACGACGGCGCCCTGATCAAGGAGATCGAGAACAAGGTCGCCTCTCAGGAGACCTACACCCCCGACGCTGTGGCCTCCAACCTGGCTCCCGCCGATGACGCCGCCGCTTCCAGCGACAAGCCCGTCCTGGTGCTGGGCACCAGCCCCGACTATCCTCCCTATGAGTTCTTTGCCGACGCCGCTATGACCGAGTATGCCGGTATCGACGTGGAGGTCGCCAAGTACATTGCCGACTCCATGGGCATGGAGCTGCAGATCGAGTCCATGAACTTCGATAACCTGGTCACCTCTCTGAGCAACGGCGACTTCGACATGGTGCTGGCCGCCTGCGAGTACACCGAAGAGCGTGCTCTGGCCTGCGACTTCTCCGATCCCTACTACACCGACCTGCCTCCCGTCATTCTGGTGAAGGCTTCCGACGCTGACAAGTACAAGACCGTGGACGACATCAACCAGGCTTCCGTCATCATCGGCGCCCAGAAGAACACCACCAAGGCCATGGCCGCCGCCGATATGTTCCCCGAGGCTGCCAACGGCATGGTGCTGGAGTCCCTGGTCCCCACCCTGGTCACCGAGCTGAAGAACGGCACCATCGACCTGTTGGTGCTGGACGGCAACGTGGGCCTGAGCTACGTCGGCTGATAAACCCCGTGATCTTACCGCAAACGTGCAGAGCCTCGGCTTTGCACGCTTGCGTGCGCTTTAGGCCCCAGAACATGTGAAAGGATGCTTCGTCTATGTCGTGGAATGATCTGTTTGTGAATATGGACAACACAAACTTCTTCAATTTCTCGTTCCTGCCCAAGTATGGCTCCGCCTTTGTCCGAGGCTTTGAATATACGCTGCTGCTGGCTGTGGTCTCCGTGCTGCTGGCGGTGATCCCCGCTCTGCTGCTGGCCATGATGCGCCTCAGCAAGGTCAAGCCCATCAAATGGTTTGCCGGCGCGTACATCGCGGTGTTCCGCTCCACCCCCATGCTGGTGCAGCTGTCCATCATCTACTTCGGACTGTTCCACTACATCACGCTGCCCCGCACGCTGCTGTTCGGCTTCATCGCCATCAACCGCTTTATCCCCGGTGTGGTGGCCCTGGCTCTGAACAGCTCCGCCTATGTGGCCGAGATCTTCCGTGCCGGTATTCTGGCGGTGGATAAGGGCCAGACCGAGGCCGCCCGCTCCCTGGGCCTGTCCGGCTGGCAGTCCATGCGCCTGGTGGTGCTGCCCCAGGCCATCAAGAACGTGCTGCCCGCCCTGGCCAACGAGGTGGTCACCATGGTGAAGGAATCCTCCATCTGCTCCGTGCTGGGCATGGCGGAGATCATGTACACCGCACAGACCGTCTCCGGTAACTCGTATATCACGCTGGCCCCCTATGTACTGGCCGCGTTGGTCTATTTCTGCATCAACTATCCGGCCTCCAAGGCGATCGAGGCCATCGAAAGGAGAATGCGTCGTGGCGACAAGCAGTAAAGTCCTTATTTCCGTGCAGCATCTGGTGAAGGAGTACAATCACGGCTCCGTCCATGCCCTGAACGACTGCAATCTGGAGATCAAAAAAGGCGAGGTGGTGGCCATCATCGGCCCCTCCGGCAGCGGCAAATCCACGCTGCTGCGCAGCCTGAACCTGCTGGAGCAGCCTACCTCCGGCGCCATCTATTTTGACGGCGTGGATCTGGCGGACAAGTCCGTGGATATCAATCTCCACCGCCAGAAGATGGGCATGGTGTTCCAGCACTTCAACCTGTTCCCTCACAAGACGGTGCTGCAGAACATCACCATGGCACCTGTCACCCTGAAGAAGAAAACCGCCGCCGAGGCGGAGGCCCAGGCCAAGTCTCTGTTAGAACGGATCGGTCTGGCTGACAAGGCCAACGAATATCCCAATATGCTCTCCGGCGGCCAGAAGCAGCGTATCGCCATCGTCCGGGCCCTGGCTATGGATCCTGAGGTCATGCTGTTTGATGAGCCTACCTCCGCCCTGGACCCTGAAATGGTGGGCGAGGTGCTGGACCTGATGCGGGACCTGGCCAAGGACGGCATGACCATGGCCGTGGTCACCCACGAGATGGGCTTTGCCCGTGAGGTGGCGGACCGCGTGGTGTTCATGGCCGACGGCAAGATCCTGGAGGAGGGCGCGCCTGCAGAGCTGTTCGACCACCCCAAGGATCCCCGGCTGAAGGACTTCCTCAGCAAGGTGCTGTAAAACAAAACAGAAAAGGCCCCGTCCTGCTGGACGGGGTCTTTTTTGCTTATTCGTCGTCGATCTTGCCGCGGGCGTGGAGCACGTCATCGGCGGTCAGGGCCATCAGGTCGTCCCGGGTGACGGTTTCCATTTTGGCCAGGCGGTTGTTCTGGGCCACCAGGATATGCTCGAAGATGTTCCGCACGCCGCGGGCGTTGCCGAAGCTGTCTCCGGCGGCGCTCTCCTCAGCGATGTAATCCCGGACCAGGGGCTCGGCCTCGGCGGTCAGCACGTAGCCCTTGCCGCAGCGCATCCTGAAGATGGCCATCATCTCGTCCACCGTGTAGTCGGGGAAGAGGAGGAAGCGGTTGAAACGGCTCTCAAGACCGGGGTTGGAGTGGATGAACTTCTCCATTAGGTCGGTGTAGCCGGCCACGATCACCACCAGGTCGTCCCGGTGGTCCTCCATGGCCTTCAGGACAGTGTCGATGGCCTCCTGGCCGAAGTCATTCTCCGACTTGCCATTGAGAGCGTAGGCCTCGTCAATGAACAGCACGCCGCCCATGGCCTTTTCGATGGCTTTCTGGGTCTTGATGGCTGTCTGGCCCACGTAGCCCGCCACCAGGCCGCTGCGGTCCACCTCTACCAGCTGCCCCTTGCTGAGAATGCCCAGGGAGCGGTAAATGCGGGCCATCATGCGGGCCATCATGGTCTTGCCGGTGCCGGGGTTGCCGGTGAAGACCATATGGAGGGACATGTCGGTGGTGGGCAGGTCGTGTTCACGGCGGAGCTTATAGACCTGCACCATGTTGATGAGGCTGCGGACCTCGTCCTTCACCACGTCCAGTCCGATATAGGTGTCCAGCTCCTGCAGCAGATCCTCCAGCTTCTCGGGAGGCGGCAGCTCCTCTTTGGGTTCTGCCTCCTTCTGGCCGGTGGATGCAGCGGCCTTTTTCTCGCCGTCGCTGCTGCCGGTGGGCGCCTTGGGGGCTGCGGGGGTCTGAGGTGCGGTGGGGGCGCCCCAGAAGTCGCTGTTCATGCGCTTGATGCCGTTTTCCGTCATGGAGCGGATCACGTCCAGCTGCTGCAGGATGATCTTATCCTTCTGATCCATTTTGTTACCTCCTGATGTGGAGTTTTGAACGGGTCGATGTGGGCATCGACCCCTATGTACAGTAAAAGCGCGGTTTCCTATTTTGAGAGTTTTACATGGGCCATGGCCCGGAAGAGAAGCGACGAGACGAAGCCCGTCAGTGTTCCTGTCACCAGAGAGACCGCCAGCAGGAAGGGGAGATAGCCCAGCACCATGGCGTTGCCCAGGGTGATGATGGCGGCGGCCATCTGGCCCAGGTTGTGGGCCGCCGCGCCGCCGATGGAGACGCCATAGATGCTGAGTCGGCGGCAATGCTTCAGGCCGATCATCACCAGCATGGCGGTGAGCCCGCCCAGCAGGGAAAACAGCAGGGCCGACACATTTCCGGCAAAGAGACTGCCCAGGCCGCACCGGGCCAGCAGGATCACCAGCGCCGGGGCCGCGCCCAGCTCGTAGAGGGCGAAGACCGTGACGATGTTGGCCAGGCCCAGCTTTACGCCCGGCAGAGGAATGACCAGTGACACAGGAAAGAGGTTTTCCAGGGTGCTCAGGCCCAGGGCCAGGGCCGTCAGCACGGCGCACAGGGCCAGGTTTTTCGTCGTCCATTTCATAGCCGTCACCCCACGATCACGTCAGGGGCGTCGGCGGAAGCCGCGCCCTCCAGATGGATCACCACCTGGGCAGGGAGACAGACGATGGACTGGCCCGCGCGGCGGATATGGCCGGTGTGGACGCAGTCCTGGGTAGGACAGTCGCTGTCCGCCACCCAGACGCTGTCGCCGTCGGTGGCGACGGTGAGCGTGTAGCCGTTGTGAGAGATGATGGTGTCTGTAAAGCTATTCAGACTGACACGCTGCGCTTCTTCGCCGCCCACGGAGATGACTACTGTCAGGTCGCCTGTCTGGGCCTTGGGCAGGTAGAACCACAGCGCCGCGGCGATGGCCAGCAGCGCCACGATGGCCGCCACGACGGCGTCATAGCGGTTGAATTTCAGTTCAGGCGTTGATGAGCGCGTAGTCATAGCCGCTTCCCTCCGTCTCGCTGAAGCAGTCCGCCAGGCCGGGCGTATAGAGTACCCGGCCGTCCTCTGTTATCAGCACCATGTCGAAGCTGTTCTGCTGCCGCCAGAAGTCCACGGCGGCGGTCTCGCCCATGACGTACAGGGCGGTGGAGTAGGCGTCGGCCATGGTGCCGGTGCCGCCGCTATGGCGGCGGGTGATGATGGAGACGCTCAGAAGTCCGTTGTCCACCGGATAGCCGGTGGCGGGGTCGATGATATGCTGATACACTGTGCCGTCCGGGGCCTCAAAGTAGCGCTGGTAGCCGCCGGAGGTCACCACAAAGGCGTCCGACAGGTGCAGGGTACAGGCAAAGCCCTCGGTGTTCCGGGGATCCTGGATAGCCACGTTCCAGAGCTTGCCCTCGGCAGTGGTGCCGTGGACATAGACGTTGCCGCCCAGACTGACGAAGCCGCCGGAGATGGCACTGTCCGCAAACAAATCTGCCGTCTTGTCAGAGGCATAGCCCTTGCCGATGCCGCCCAGGTCGATGGCGCAGCCTGCATCCAGCGCGGCGGTGGTGCCGTCCAGCCGGACATGATCGCTGCCCACCAGGGGCAGCAGGGCGTCGATCTCTTCCTGCGTGGGGACGCGGGGACTATCGGTGGTGATGCCCCACAGCGCTACCAGGGGGGCGATAGACACGTCAAAGGCGCCGCCGGTTTCGGCACTGTACTGCAGCGCCGCTTGCAGCAGCGCCGCCGTATCTCCGTCCAGCTGGGCGGTGCTGTCGGCATTCAGGCGGGATACGTCACTGGTGGCGATGGTGCGGCTGAGTTTCTGCTCCAGGGCATTGATCTGGGTGGAGCATTTCTGCAGCACGTCGGAGGCGCCGTCGCCGATGGCCACCAGGGACATATAGGTGTCCATGGCGAAGATATCCAGCGTCTCAGTTTTCGGCGCGCCGCAGGCGGTGAGGGACAGGGCCGTCAGGCAGGCCAGCAGCAGGCAGGTCAGGCGTCTCATAGTTCGCGCCGCCCTTCCAGGGCACGCATCAGCGTGGCGTCATCGGCGAATTCCAGGTGGCCGCCCACGGGGATACCGTAGGCCAGACGGGTCACACGGACGCCGAAGGGCTTCAGCAGCCGGGCGATGTAAAGGGCGGTGGCTTCCCCCTCGGTGTCGGGATTGGTGGCCATGATGACCTCGTTGACGCCGCCCTGGGCCACCCGGTCCAGCAGGGATTTGATTTGCAGGTCATCCGGACCCACGTGGTTCATGGGGGACAGCACGCCGTGAAGCACATGATAGTGGCCGTTGAATTCCCGGCTGCGCTCGATGGCCAGCACGTCCCGGGGGTCGGCCACCACGCAGATGATGGTCTCGTCCCGCTTGGGGTCGGCGCACACGCTGCACAGGCCGCCGGCCGTCAGGTTGCGGCACACGGGACACAGCGTCACGCCCCGCTTGGCCTCGATGATGGCGTTGGCGAAGTTCTCGGCCTCCTCCATGGGCAGGTTCAGCACGTGAAAGGCCAGTCGCTGGGCGGATTTGCCGCCGATGCCCGGCAGACGGGCAAACTGCTCCACCAGCTTTTCCAGGGGGGCGGGAAAGTACTCCATGGGTGTTAACCTCTCAGTTCTTTGATGCGCTGGGTGATATCCTCTGCCTTATAGACAGAGCTGCCAGCCACCAGGACGTTGGCGCCGGCGTGGATGCACTGGTGGCAGGTGTTGGCGTCCACACCGCCGTCCACCTCCAGCTCACAGGCGGGATTCATGGCGTCGATGTAGCCGCGGATGGTCTGCACCTTGGGCATCATGTCGGCCATGAATTTCTGGCCGCCGAAGCCGGGCTCCACTGTCATCACCAGGATGATGTCACACTCGTTGATAAAGGGCAGGACGGCGCTGGCGGGAGTTTTGGGCTTGACTACCACGCCGGCCTTTTTGCCCTTGGCGTGGATGCGGCGCAGGGCCTCGTGAATATTCTCCTCGGTGTCCGCCTCTACGTGGCAGGTGACGATATCGCCGCCTGCATCGCAGAACTGCTCCACATACCGCAGGGGGCGGTCGATCATCAGGTGGACGTCCAGGGGCAGGGAGGTGGTGGGGCGGATGGACTTTACCACGGGGATGCCGATGGAGATATTGGGGACGAACAGGCCGTCCATCACGTCCACGTGGACGTAATCGGCGGTGGAAATACGTTCAATGTCCCGCTGTAAATTAGCAAAGTCCGCCGACAGGATAGAGGGTGCGATCTTGATCATGATGGCGCTCCTTTCGCCGCACCGCTGCCATGGGCGCGGCATATGATACAGTAAGCGGCGCAAAAGCCACGCACAGGGCAGGCGACCGCTTTTCAGATAGGGGACCGGTGGGGGCTGCTCCGCCGGTCCCCAGTGTGTTAACTAAAATATTATAGCAATTTCGTGGTGGGATTGCAATAAAGAGTTCCCGTTCACCCTGTCAATATGGACAAAATTTTGACCAATTTGTTAATTTTCCGGATGTACCCTTTACCTTTTGGGCGTTTTCCGGTAAAATACTCTTTCGGATCAGTATACTCAAAGGAAATCGAGGCGGAGTTATGAGTTTCTTTCAGCGTGTGCGCAACGCTTTGAGCCGGTTCATGTATGGCCGCAACGGCGCGGACCAGCTGGGGCTGTGCACCATATGGGCGGCCATTGTGCTGGATATCGTCAGCATGCTGGTGAAGAAGGTCGGGGTACTGTCCGGTATCCTTGGGCTGGTCACCACGGTGATGGTGCTGTGGGCGCTGTTCCGGGTGTTTTCCCGGAATCTGGAGAAACGCCGGGCGGAGAACGCCGCCTTTCTGCAGAAGGTCTGGTGGCCCATCAAGCGGAAGCTGGGCAGCAGCCGTCAGCAGCGGATGGACAGGGAGCACAAGTACTTTACCTGTCCCAACTGCAAGACCGTGTGCCGCGTGCCGGTGGGGAAGGGGAAGATCGTTATCACCTGCCCCAAATGCGGCGGTCAGATCCGCGGCAAGAGCTGAGATGAAATAGAAATAGAAGGAGAGCCCCTTGACTGAGGTCAAGGGGCTCTGGTGATTTAAGAAGCGCACAACCGGCGGTGTAGCTGAAAAAATTCCTGACCCTGTGGGGGTCAGGAATTTTTGGTATGAGAGGGTCCGGCTGCCCGGTGTCAGTTTCGGGTGTGGATGGCGCGGTGCTCTGCGTGCAGCGCCGCCTCGCGGATGGCTTCGGTGACGGTGGGGTGGGAGTGGATGGTGGAGATGATCTCGTCCAGCGTCATTTCGCCGCGGATCGCCAGCGCGCCCTCTGCGATCAGGTCGGTGGCGCGGGGACCGATGATGTGCATGCCCAGCACCTCGCCGAACTCCTCGCCGGCGATGATCTTCACCAGACCCTCGCCGTCATTGAGGATCAGGGCCTTGCCATTGGCGGCGAAGGGGAATTTGCCCACTTTGTAGGCAATGCCTGCCGCCTTGCACTGGGCCTCGGTAAGACCGACGGAGGCGGCCTCCGGCTCCATGTAGACGCAGGTGGGGTTGGTGCTCTCGTTGTACAGGCTGTCGTGGCCCATGATGTTCTCGGCGGCCACTTCGCCCATGGCGGAGGCGGTGTGCGCCAGCTGGGCGCGGCCGAACACGCAGTCACCGATGGCGTAGACGCCGCTGACGTTGGTCTGCATCCTGTCGTTGACAATAATGCGGCCGCGGTCGTTGGCGATGCCGGCCTTCTCCAGGCACAGGGACTCTGTGTTGGCGCGGCGGCCGACGGCTACCAGCACCTTTTCCGCCTCGATAGAGGCAGTCTGGCCGGTTTTCTTGTCCAGATAGACCACTCTGGCGCCGGCGGGCGCCTCCTCGACCGACTGCACGGGGCACTCGGTGTGGAAGCGGACGCCCATGTTTTCCATGTGCGCCACGCCGATCTCGGTCAGGTCGCTGTCCAGCATGGGCAGCATGTGGTCCATGGCCTCCACCACGTCCACCTGCGTGCCGAAGGCGGCATAGGCGCAGGCCAGTTCGATGCCGATGACGCCGCCGCCGATGACCACCATGCTGGCGGGCAGCTTTTCCAGGGACAGAGCGCCGGTGGAGTCGATGCAGTTGGGGTTTTCCCGGATGCCGGGGATGGGGGGCACGGCATTGACGGAGCCGGTGGCGATGATGACCGCGTCGGGGGTCAGGGTCATCTTGCTGCCGTCAGCCTTGGTCACCTCTACGGTCTTTTCCGCCGCGAAGGTGGCTGTGCCGTCGATCTTTTCCACATGGTTCATGCGCAGCAGGCCGGCCACGCCGCTGGTCAGCTTTTTGGAGATGTCGTTCTTATGGGCGATGACCTGGGGGAAGTTGACGGTGACGCCCGCCACCTCCACGCCGATCTCGCGGCCCTGGTCCTTGATCTGGGATACCAGCTCGGCGCTGTGGAGCAGGCACTTGGTGGGGATGCAGCCTACATTCAGGCAGGTGCCGCCCAGATACTGCTTTTCCACCAGAGTCACTTTTGCCCCCAGCTGTGCGGCGCGGATCGCCGCCACATAGCCGCCGGGGCCGCCGCCGATCACCAATACATTCATTGTGTTATCCTCCTGTTCAGATAGAAAGGTAGAGAGGGGAAGCTTTGCAAAGGCCGTATGCGGCTTCCCTTGGCAAATCTTCCCCTCTTTATGTGTTTATGCCAGCATCAGTGCCGGGTTTTCCAGAAGCTCGCGGACGCGCTGCAGGAACTCTGCGGCAACAGAGCCGTCCACCACGCGGTGATCCGCCGTCAGGCTCAGGTTCATGATGGGACGGACCACCACCTCGCCATTGCGGACAACGGGGGTGTCGATCATAGCGTTGACGCCCAGGATGGCGACCTCCGGCTGGTTGATGATGGGGGTGAAGTGCTCGATGCCGTACATGCCCAGGTTGGTGATGGTGAACGTGCCGTTTTCCATCTTGTCCGAGGACAGCGTACCGGCACGGGCGGCTGCGGCAAGCTCCTTCAGCTCAGCGGAGATCTGGGTCAGGCTCTTGCGGTCGGCGTCCACCACATTGGGGACCACCAGGCCGCTGTCCAGCGCCACAGCCACACCCATGTTGACGTAGTGCTTGTAGGTGATCTTGTCGTCGTTCACCGTGCAGTTCAGCAGGGGGAACTCCAACAGGGCCTTGGACACAAACTTCACCAGCAGGTCGGTGTAGCTGACCTTGACGTTCTTGCTCTTAAGCTGCTCACGGTAGCGCTTCATCTCAAACATATCCACGGAGGTGTTGTAGGTCACCGTGGGGGAGGTCATGTGGGAGGCCAGCATGTTCTTGGCGATGGCCCGGCGCATACCGCTCATAGGCTGCACTTCCTCCGCCTGGACAGCGGCGCCGCCTGCGGGGCGGCCCTGCAGGTACTGCAGGATGTCCTGGGCCATTACGCGATTGCTGGCGGGCACGTCGTGCAGATCCAGACCGATCTTTTCGGCCACCTTGGCTGCCAGGGGGGATGCCTTTACAGGCGCTGCCGTCTGCTGGCTGAGGCCGTTCATATAGGCGGTCACGTCGGCGGGCATGATGCGTCTGCCGTTGGCAGGACGGATATCCTCAGCCCGCAGGCCATTCTGACGGATCATGCGCTTGGCGGAGGCAGAGATGCCGTAGGCAACAGCGGGAGCGCTGTCACCGGAGGCGACGGGCGCTTCCGCGGCGGCAGTGGGCGCGGCGGGGGCGGCGGCTGCCGTCTCACCCTCGCCGAGGATCTCGGCGACCTTGGTGCCCACGGGGAGGGTGGCGCCCTCTTCCACGAGGATGTGGAGGGTGCCGTCCACGGGGGCCTCGACCTCTACGGTGGATTTATCGTACTCCAGCTCGTAGATGTGGTCGCCGGCCTTGACGCTCTCGCCGTCTGCCTTCATCCAGCGGACGATCGTGCCCTCTTTCATGGTCTGACCCATGCGCTGAATCACAACTTTTTTAGCCATATTGCAATACCACCAGTCTTTAGAATAATTCCATGACCCGCTTTACGACCACATCGCTGTTGGGAACGTAGGCATCCTCCAGGACGCCGCTGTAGGGGATGGGGCAGTCGGGGGCGGTGATGCGGATGATGTTTTCGTCCAGCTGATCCAGGCAGTCCTCGGCCACCAGGGCGCAGATCTCGGAGGCAAAGCCAGAGGTGTGGCAGGCCTCCTGGACGATGGCCAGGCGGTGGGTCTTCCGGATGGAGTTGAACAGCGTCTCCCTGTCGAAGGGAACCAGGGTACGGGCATCAATGACCTCGGCCTCGACGCCCTGCTTGGCCAGCTTTTCGGCGGCTTCCATGGCCACGTGGGTCATCAGACTCCAGGCAATGATGGTGATGTCCTTGCCCTCGCGGAGCACGTTTGCCTTGCCGAAGGGGACGGCGCAGTCCAGACCCTCGGCCACCTCGCCCTTCATGCTGTACAGTGCCTTGTGCTCCACGAACATGACGGGATTATCATCCTCGATGGCGGTGAGCAGCAGGCCCTTGGCATCGGCGGGGGTGGCGGGGCAGGCGACCTTCAGGCCGGGGATATGGGTGAACATGGCCTCGATCATCTGGGAGTGCTGGGCAGCGGCGCGCACAGTGGCGCCGCCGGCGGCACGGATGACCAGAGGCATCTTGCACTTGCCGCCGAACATGTAGCGCATCTTGGCGGCCTGGTTCATGATCTCGTCCATGGCGCAGCCTGCGAAGTCCAGGTACATCAGCTCCACGATGGGGCGCATGCCGGCGGCGGCAGAGCCGACGCCCAGGCCCAGGATAGCGGTCTCGCTGATGGGGGTGTTTACGATACGCTTGGGGCCGAACTCCTTGAACAGACCGGCGCTGCACCCGAAGGAGCCGCCCATGACGGAAATATCTTCACCGGCCAGAAAGACGCTGGGGTCCTTCAGCATTTCGCAGCGCATAGCGTCCTTTACGGCTTCTGCATAAGTCATTTTCATTGCTGCATACCTCCTTACGCGTAAACGTCCTCAGTGAGGATGGAAACATCGGGATAGGGACTGTTCTCGGCGAATTCGATCGCCTCTTCGATCTCCTTGTCAACGCCCTTTTCGATGGCGTTCAACTCCTCGGCGGTGGCGTAGCCGCCCTGGATGATGTCGTTTCTGAACTTGGGCAGGGGGTCGCGCTTCAGCCAGGCCTCATGCTCCTCCTTGTTGCGGTAGGTGAACAGACGGATGTCGGGGTCGCCCTCCCAGTGGCCAAAGCGGCGCCAGGTCTTGCACTCCAGCAGAGTGGGACCTTCGCCTCTTCTGGCGCGGCTCACGGCCTCGTCAGCGGCGTCGATGACGGCCATCACGTCGTTGCCGTCCACGGTGACGCCGGGGATGGCGTATGCCTTGGCGCGGTCGGACAGGTTCTCGAGGGTGGTCAGCTCGCGCTGGCTGCCGGAGATGGCGTAGAAGTTGTTCTCCAGCACGTAGATGACAGGCAGCTTCATTTCGGAGGTCATGTTCAGGCTCTCGTGGAAGGTGCCGCGGTTGGAGGCGCCGTCGCCGAAGAAGCAGGCGCACACCTGGCCCTTGCCGTAGTACTGGCAGGCGAAGCCGGCGCCCACGGCAATGGGAAGACCGGCGCCTACGATGCCGTTGGAGCCCAGGATGCCCAGGTCCATGTCACAGATGTGCATGGAACCGCCCTTGCCCTTGCAGTAGCCGGTGGCCTTGCCGGCCAGCTCGGCCATCATCAGCTTCAGGTTGCCGCCCTTGGCGATCAGGTGGCCGTGGCCGCGGTGGGTGCTGGTGATATAGTCGTCGCTGTTCAGCACGCCGCAGATACCGGCGGCCACGCCCTCTTCACCTGCGTACAGGTGGACGGAGCCGGCCAGCAGACCGTTGGCATACTGCTCATGTGCCGCCAGCTCAAAGGCGCGGATGGCCACGGCATTGCGATAGATCTTGAGGATCAGTTCTCTGGATTTGTTCATGTTGTTGTCTCCTTTTGCATAAAAGACTTTGTTCAACGATGGGTATTGTACTGCTTGCGCAGCGATAAACGGGGGATCACTCCTTGACCTGCTTAGCGTGGTTCAGGCTGTCGAACAGGACCACGGTCAGCAGCACGGCGCCGGTGATGACCATCTGCCAGTACTCGTTGGCGCCGGCCAGAGACATACCGTTGTTCAGAATGCCGATGACGATGGCGCCCAGCAGTGCGCCGAACACAGTGCCCTTGCCGCCGTTGATGCTGACGCCGCCGATGACGCAGGCGGTCAGGGCGTTCATCTCGTAGTTGGTGGCGATGTTGGGCTGGGCGGAGCCTACGCGGCCCAGCATAATCAGGCCAGCCAGGCCGGTCAGCAGACCCAGCATGGCGTAGGTGACGGTGCGGGTCAGGTGAATGTTGATGCCGGCCAGGCGGGTGGCCTCAGCATTGCTGCCCAGAGCGTAGAAGTGGCGGCCCAGGTAGGTCTTATTCAGCAGGAAGGCGCCCAGCAGAACGATGACGATCAGAATCAGGCCGGGAACGGGGATCACGCCGAACAGGTAGCCCTGGCCCAGGTACTTGATGCCGTCAGGGATGCCGTAGATGGGGTAGCCGCCGGAGATCAGGTAGCCGGCGCCGCGGAGAATGGTCTGCATGGCCAGGGTGGCGATCAGCGGGGGAATGCTGGTCTTGGAGATCACGTAGCCATTGAAAAGACCGATCAGCGTGGTGAGCAGCAGGCCCACGACCACGGAGATGATGGGGGAGAAGCCCCAGTTGGTGATCATGGTGGCAACACAGACGTTCATGAATGCGATCTGCGCGCCCACGGACAGGTCGAGGCCGCCGCCGATCAGCACGAAGGTGAAGCCCACGGAGATGATGCCCACCATGGCGATCTGCCGGACGATGTTCATGAAGTTATAGACGGACAGGAACACGGGGTTGAGCAGCGTGAAGATAATGATCAGCGCAATGATGACAAAGACATTTCCGTATTTCTTGATAAATGTGGAAAATTTGTGAGACATATCCGAAATCCTCCTTATTCGACGCCGGATGCCATGGCGAGCACCTTGTTTTGTGAGTAGTCCGCTTTTTCCAGGAATCCGACATTCCGCTTTTCACTGAGGACCAGCATACGGTCGGAGATATCCAGAAGCTCTCCCATTTCAGAGGAGATGAGAATGATCGCCATGCCCTGTTCGGCAAAATCAGAGATCAGCTGATAGATCTCCTGCTTTGCGTTGACGTCAACGCCGCGGGTGGGCTCGTCCAGGATCAGGATGCTGGGGCGGCTTGCCAGCCACTTGCCTAGGACAACCTTCTGCTGATTGCCGCCGCTGAGGCTGTTGACGTTGTTGTTTACGTTGGATGTTTTGATGCGGAGGTTGTTTTTCTGGGCCTCAACGACCTCGTTCTCCTTGCTGTGCTGGATGACCATGCCGTGGGAGATGCGCTTGAGGGTCGGCAGTGTGATATTCCAGCTGATGGGAAGCGTCAGCAGTGCACCGTGCTTTTTCCGGTCCTCGGGCACGTAGGCAACGCCGGCCTGCACCGCCTTTCTGGGGCTGGTGATGCGGACCTCCTTGCCGTTGATAAGGATCTGCCCGCTCTCCAGCTTGTCTGCGCCGAAGATCAGGCGGGCCAGCTCTGTGCGGCCGGCACCCAGCAGACCGCCGATGCCGAAGATCTCGCCGCTGCGGACGCTGAAGGAGATGTCCTTCAGGCCGTTGCCGCAGAGGTTGCGGACCTCCAGCACAACGTCGCCCTTTTTCTCGGGGGAATTGAATTCGATCTCCTCCACGGCGCGGTTGGCCATCAGCTGGATCAGCTCCTGCCGGGTCACGTCGCCGATGTCGGAGGTCTGGATCACCTTGCCGTCCCGCATGACCGTTACGCGGTTTGCGATGCGGAAGATCTCATCCATACGGTGCGAGATATAAATAATCGCAACACCCTGTTCCTGCAGGCGTTCGATCAGCTTGAACAGCTCATCGGTTTCCTTGTTGGACAAGGGGGCCGTCGGTTCGTCCATGATCAGTATTTTTGCTTTTTTTGCAACGGATTTTGCGATCTCGACCAGCTGCATGTTGGCAGTGGTCATATTTTCAATCAGTTCGCGGGGATCGATACGAACGCCCATGCTGTCAAGGACCTCCTTGGCACGGGTGAGATATTCCTTCTCCTGGTAGAGAGAGGGGGCGTTCGGGTTCAGGCGCTCGTCGCCCATGTAAATGTTTTCCGCAACAGACAGTGTCGGGAACAAATTGAACTCCTGGTAGATGGTGGCAACGCCGAGATCCTGTGCCGTGTGGGGATCCAGACGGTCAAAGGTCTTGTCGCCGAAGACCAGCTCGCCGGAGTCCGGCGTTTCTGCACCGGAGATGATTTTGATCAGAGTAGACTTACCTGCACCATTCTCACCGACCAGCGCGTGGACCTCGCCCTTGCGAAAATCCACAGATACAGCGTCAAGTGCCTGTATGCCCACATATCGTTTCGAGATGCTGCGTACACTCAGAATATTTTCAAACATATCAGTCAACCAGATCCTTTTCCGTGATTTGTACTTGACGAGGCTTAATAAAAGCACTCCCCTGCGCACCCGCCCTGCCGGCGGGCGCGCAGGGGAGCTTTGTTCGATCAACTTATGATAAACGCTGGACCCGTGATTACTTCATGAAGTCGGCAACGTTCTCGGCAGTGATCTGAGTCATGCCCAGGTACATGGTCTCGGGCACGGTCTCGCCCTTGCTGGCAGCGACGCAGGCGTCGATCAGCTCGGGGAAGGACTCCTCGGCGGTCAGGGCCACGGAGCCGCGATAGCTGGTGCCCTGAGAGATCAGATCCAGAGCGCCCTCGTCAGCGTCAGCACCGAAGAAGCCGATGTTGTCGCCCACATGGCCGGCAGCGCTCCACACCTGGTAGGCGCCCAGAACAGCGTTGTCGTTGATGCCGCAGATGACCTGCATGTTGGGATGAGCCTGCAGGAAGTTCTCGCCCAGCTCAACGCCTTCGTCGGTCAGGGAGGCGGACTGCTGCTCCACGATCTTCACGTTGGGGCAGGCGGAGGTCAGCGCGTCGATGATGCCGTTGGCACGATCAATGATGGCGGGGATGGTGGGATAATCAAAGATGCCGACCTCGATGACGTCCTGGGCCTTCATCTCCTCGTTGGAGTTGATCCAGTTGGCGGCATTCTCGCCGATGGCGTAACCATAGTCGTACTGCTTCACGACCAGGGAGCCCTGGGCAGCGGGGATCTCGCCATCGTAGCAGACCACGTAGATGCCCTGATCAACGGCCTTCTGGCACACATCGTTGATGCCCTCGGGATCGAAAGCGACCACGACGATAGCGGTGCAGCCGCTGGCGATGAAGTTCTCAACCTGCTCGACCTGCTTGGCCAGATCGTAGTTGGGGTCGGAGATGGTGCAGTCAATACCCTGCTCCTTGCAATAGTCCTCGATGATCTTGGCCATCTTGGCATAGAAGGTGCTCTGGGTGGTTGCCATGGCGACGCCAATCTTGACGGGCTTGTCAGCGGAATCGCCATTGTTGTCGGCAGCAGGGGTACCGCCGCAGCCGACCAGGGTCGACACGGCCAGAACCAGTGCCAGTGCGAGTGCAATAAATTTCTTCATGTAAACTCCTCCTTTTTATTACAAGCGGGGAACAGATACCGCCCGATGCGCTATCCATGATCCCCGTTTGTTCCGGGTTGGGTACCGTGTTTCCATAGTACCGTCCAGAAGGTGAGACATCTTGCACGAAAACTGTAAATAACATTAGACGATTTTGACTTTTTGCATTTCGCGTGATTTTGCGGCGAAAATAAAAAATTTTGAAGAAGCTAAAATTTTTTGAAGGAAAAGACGGTTTTCCTGCCGTGGTGCACTTTCCTGGAAAGCAAAGTGCACAAAAAATGATAGTTCTTTTCGGGAAATTAGCACAAACGAATTGGCAGAAAATGTGCTTATCTTTGCATTAAGACAGTATGGGCACCGCCGGTGCAGCCCAGTCCACGCCGCGGTCCGCCGCCAGTTTTTCCAGAAAATGCACGCTCTCTTCATTGGAAAAAATGTGTTCCTGGTCGTAGGTGGAGAAGTACCGGTGGGGGTCTTTTTCCAGCTGCTGGAACTGGGCCGGCGTCATGCCGGTGCGCTCCTTGAACACGTTGGAGAAGTAACGATAGTCGGAAAAGCCCACCTCGTAGCAGACGTCCAGCATGCTCAGCTTGTTTTCCTCGATCAGCCGGCAGGCGGCGTAGAAGCGCACGGTGTTGACATAGGACTGGAAGCTCTGGTTCAGCACACTTTTGACAAAGCGGGAGATATAGGAGAGGCTGCGGCCCTCCGCCTCGGCGAAATCTGCCAGGCTCAGGCGGTGCATGTAGTTTTTGTCCACGTAGTCCACCAGACGCATCAGACGGGCGGAGATCAGCTCCTGGCGGCTGCTTTTGCTGGCCAGGGCGTGGTGGGGCAGGTTCGTCAGCAGCGTATAGAGGATCTCGTTGGCAGCGGAGATGCAGTACACGTCGTAAAACGGATCCTCGCGGAAGTAGAAGAGGGCCATCTGCAGCATGCGCTGCACAATGTGGCGGTACTGCGGCGGCGGCAGATACTGGCTGGGCAGATTGCAGTCGAACAGGATCGTGGGGATGTTCTGCAGATAGGATTCCGGCGTGAACTGCACGCACAGGAAGGTGCACTCCGCCGTGCAGGCGGCAAGCTCGTGGGGACTGCCGGAGTTGATCAGGATCAGGTCATCGGTCTGGAGCCGCTGCGTGCTCTGGTCCGTGTTGATCTTCATCTCGCCGGCCAGGACAAGGATCCACTCCATGCTCTTGTGAAAATGCGGATTCCGGTACATGACCGTATTCAGGAAAATACGTATTCCTTTTAATCGCAGATACGGAATATTTTCAAATTCGTTCACAGATCGTCCTCCTTTTTTGATATGGGGTAGGGCCTGCGCTGACTCCGGTGGGTACCATTGTACATTTTATCTCATGAAAATGCAAGATGCAGAGCAAAATCGTCCAATCAAATCATGCGAAAATGTCTAAGACAGTTTTTGGGTGATAGTGTAAGATAGCCTTGAAAAGAGTTTTTGCCCTCACAAATTATTAGCATAATTGCACAAAAATCAGGGAGGCCTTTCATATGTATTACATCGGGATAGATTTGGGAACCTCTTCGATCAAGCTGCTTTTGGTGGATGAAACAGGGCAAATATGGCACACCGTCACCCGGGAGTATCCACTGCTGTTCCCCCAGCCGGGCTGGTCGGAGCAGGAGCCTGCCCACTGGTGGCAGGCGGTGCGGGAGGGTATTCCGACACTTCTGCAGGGCTTTGACGCCGCAAAGGTGGCGGGCATCGGCGCCGGTGGCCAGATGCACGGTCTGGTGGCGCTGGATGAGGCGGACCAGGTGATCCGCCCGGCCATTCTGTGGAACGATGGCCGTACCTTCCAGGAGGTGGATTACCTCAACGACACCATCGGCAGGGAGCGCCTGTCGGCGCTGACGGCCAATATTGCCTTTGCAGGCTTCACCGCCCCGAAGCTTTTGTGGATGCGCCGGAACGAGCCGGAGAATTTCCGCCGGATCCGTCGGATCATGCTGCCCAAGGACTATATCAACTACAAGCTGACCGGCGTTCACTGCTGCGATTACTCCGACGCCTCGGGCATGCTGCTGCTGGATGTGCAGCACAAATGCTGGTCCCGGGAGATGCTGGATATCTGCGGCATCACGGAGGAGCAGATGCCCCGGCTGTACGAGAGCTTCCAGTGTGTAGGCACGCTGCTGCCGGAGGTGGCGGCGGAACTGGGACTGCCTGCGGACGTAAAGGTCTGCGCCGGCGCCGGCGACAACGCCGCGGCAGCAGTGGGCACCGGCGTGGTAGGTGCCGGCGGCTGCAACATCTCCCTGGGGACCTCCGGGACTATCTTCATCAGCTCGGACAAATTCGGCGTGGATCCCCACAACGGTCTTCACGCCTTTGCCCATGCCGACGGCGGCTATCATCTGATGGGCTGCATGCTGTCGGCGGCCTCCTGCAACAAGTGGTTTATGGAGGATATTCTGGGCAGCGACGACTATGCGGGGCTTCAGGCACAGATCACGCCGGACAAGCCGGGCCGCAGCCATGTCTATTTTCTGCCCTATCTGATGGGCGAGCGCAGCCCCATCAACGATACCTCCGCCCGGGGCACCTTCATCGGCATGACCATGGACACCTCACGGGCCGATATGCTGCAGGCTGTGCTGGAGGGCGTGGCCTTTGCCATCCGGGACAGCTTTGAGGTGGCCCGCTCGCTGGGCATCGCTATTCCACGCTCCATGATCTGCGGCGGCGGCAGCAAATCGCCCCTGTGGCGGCAGATGATCGCCGATATTCTGGGGATCCCGCTGGATATCCCCGTCACCGAGCAGGGGCCCGGCTATGGCGGCGCCATGCTGGCCATGGTGGCCTGCGGCGTTTTTGAAAGCGTCCAGCAGGCGGCGGACAAGCTGGTCCATGTCAAGGATACGGTGCAGCCCGATCCAGAGCGTGTGGCGCTGTATGAGAAGCGATATCAGCAGTTCCGGCAGATCTATCCCACCTGCCGCGAGCTGTTCAAAGTGTTGGAGAGGTGAGACGATGACGATCTATTCTGTATATGACGAGGCCTTCCGCTCCTATGGCCGGGTGGTGAGTGGTCTGCCCTGTGAAGAACTGTTGGCCGCCATGGAGACCATCCCTCTGCCGGAAAGCGGCGTGGCCTATGAGCCGGCCATTCCGGCGCTGGAGCAGTGCGGCGCTTTGGATGCGTTTCGTGACCGGGTCTTCGGCGGTATGCCGGTGCAGCTGGGCATGTGCTGGGGGCATAACACCCGGCTGAACTGCCTGGAGTATCACCGGGACAGCGAGTTCAACCTGGGCACCGGGGATTTTATCCTGCTGCTGGCCAGAATGGAGGACGTCCGGGACATGATGCTGGACACCGCAAGGGTGGCGGCATTCCGTGTGCCGGCTGGTGTGCTGGTGGAGGTCTATGCCACCACGCTGCACTACGCTCCCTGCCATACGGATCCGGAGAAGGGGTTCCGGGTGCTGGTGGCGCTGCCCAGGGGCACCAACACCGCGGCACCTGTGATCCACGCGGCGGAGGGCGAGACGGCATATCTGACTGCCTGCAACAAGTGGCTGCTGCCCCATCCCGACAGCGACGAGGCCAGGAGCGGCGCGAAGGTCGGCCTGACCGGTATCAATATCGACATTGCCAACGATCTGTGATAGGAGGAAAATCTCATGTTTGACAACATTCCCCAAGTGAAGCTGGGCCTTGTGGCCGTCAGCCGCGACTGCTTCCCCATCGCCCTGTCCGAGCGCCGTCGGGCCGCCATTGCCAAGGCCTATGACGGGGACGTGTACGAGTGCCCCGTGACCGTGGAAAACGAGAAGAATATGCAGAAGGCTGCCGCCGATGTGAAAGCCGCCGGCTGCAACGCACTGGTGGTGTTCCTGGGCAATTTCGGCCCGGAGACGCCGGAGACGCTGCTGGCAAAGGAATTTGACGGCCCCTGTATGTTCGTGGCCGCTGCCGAGGGCGACGGCGATCTGATCAACGGCCGCGGCGATGCCTACTGCGGCATGCTGAACTGCTCCTACAACCTGGGCATGCGCCATATCCAGGCGTACATCCCCGAGTACCCCGTGGGCACTGCCCAGGACATCGCCCGCATGATGGCGGATTTCGTGCCGGTGGCCCGTGCCATTCTGGGCCTGCGGGACCTGAAGATCATCACCTTTGGCCCGAGACCCCAGGACTTCTTCGCCTGCAACGCGCCCATCAAGGGCCTGTACCAGCTGGGTGTGGAGATCGAGGAGAACTCCGAGCTGGATCTGCTGGTGGCCTATAAGGCCCACGCCGGCGATCCCCGCATCGACAGCGTGTGCAAGGAGATGGCCGCCGAGATGGGCGAGGGCCGGTATTATCCCGAGCTGCTGCCCCGTATGGCGCAGTTTGAGCTGACGCTGCTGGATTGGGCCGAGGCCCACAAGGGCGCCCGGAAGTATGTGGCCTTTGCCGACAAGTGCTGGCCTGCCTTCCCCAAGGAGTTCGGCTTTGAGCCCTGCTATGTCAACTCCCGCTTTGCCTCCCGGGGTATCCCTGTCAGCTGCGAGGTGGATATCTACGGCGCGCTCAGCGAGTACATCGGCGCCTGTGTCTCGCAGGATGCCGTCACGCTGCTGGACATCAACAACTCCGTGCCCGCCCAGCTGTGGAGCGACAAGATCAAGGGCCGCTATGACTATCAGCTGACTGACACCTTCATGGGCTTCCACTGCGGCAACACCCCCAGCTGCAAGATGTGCGCCGACCGGGCTGTGAAGTATCAGCTGATCCAGAACCGGCTGCTGGAAAACGGCGGTACGCCGGACTTTACCCGCGGCACGCTGGAGGGCGACATCGCCGCCTCCGATATCACCTTCTATCGTCTCCAGTGCGACAGCGAGGGCCAGCTGCGGGCGTATATCGCCCAGGGCGAGGTGCTGGATGTGCCCACCGGCAGCTTCGGCGGTATCGGCGTGTTTGCTATCCCGGAGATGGGCCGCTTCTATCGCCACGTGCTGGTGCAGAAGCGCTATCCCCACCACGGTGCGGTGGCCTTCGGCCACTATGGCAAGGCGTTGTTTGAGGTATTCAAGTTCCTGGGTGTGACGGATATCGCCTACAACCAGCCCAAGAGCCTGCCCTATCCCACGGAGAATCCGTTTGCGTGATGAGACGCACCGACAGGGAAAATATTTCACGATGAAAAAGAGCCGCGGCCTACAGGCCGCGGCTCTTCAGTCTGTCAAAAAACTACCCAAACGCCCCTGTTTCTGCTATAATAGAAGAAAGGGGGGTGTTTACAT
>CAKTSA010000023.1 GCA_934597585.1 uncultured Oscillospiraceae bacterium | reverse complement strand
TACCGCATGCGCTTGCTGGAGGCTTTCCACGATGATCTGATCTCCCGCACGGAGTATGACATGATGCGGCAGCGCTATACGCAGCGGATCGACGCATTGCAGGCGGCCCTTGCCAGCCTGCACGAACGGCGGCAAGCCTTGGAGGAAGGTGCGGCAGACACCCGGAACTGGGTCGCCGAATATACCAAATTCAGGAAAATTGACAAGCTCACCCGTGAAATGGTAGCCGGGTTGATCCGCAGGATCACGGTATCCGAGGGTAAGCAGATCACGATACAGTTTAACTACGCCGATGAGCTGGCGTCTTATCAGCAGATGATCGCAACAGCTACAAAGGAGGTGTGGTAATCATGGCACGAAAAAGCAAATATCTGTCTGCCCCACCTGTGTCTGAGACGTCAGTTCACTATCTTGCCGGGCAGTATGGCCGGTTATCCGTAGAGGACGGTGACGACACCGAGAGCAATTCCATCGGCAACCAAGCTAAAATCGCTGATGCGTTTCTTTCGGAGTATCCCGATATCCAAATTGTCGAGCGGTACGCTGACAACGGTTATACCGGCATGAACTACAACCGTCCGGCGTTCCATCAGTTGATGGCGGATGTACGGAGCGGCAAGATCAACTGCATCATCATCAAGGACATCTCACGCTTGGGACGCCACTTCGTCGAGACCAGTGAACTGGTGGAGCAGATTTTCCCCGCCATGAATGTACGCCTCATCAGCGTCAATGACAACTATGACAGTCTCGTGCAGGATGCAGGCGCCGCCGCATCCCTCACCATGCCGCTGAAAATGGTCATGAACGAGAACTACGCCAAGGATATCTCCCGCAAGATCCGCAGCAGCATCCACGCGCAGATGCGCAGCGGCACATACCTGCCTTCATCCAGCAGCGTCCCTTACGGTTATCTCCGGAACGCCGCTGCCGCGTCCTATGATATCGATGAGGAAGCCGCTCCGGTCGTCCGACGTATCTTTGCCCTGCGTTCCGAGGGCGTCAGCTTCAACGCTATCGCAAAGCAGCTGAATCAGGAACATATCCCGTCCCCCGCCCAACTGCGTTATCTGCGCGGAATGAACAGCTCCGCAGCGTACCGGAACGCACTGTGGAGCAGGGCGACTATCCGCAAGATCGTCGGCAGCGATGTCTATATCGGCAACCGCACCTATGGGAAAGTATCCCGAAACCATTTGAATGAGAAAAAGAAACGCCAGCCCACCGAACAATGGATGGTCATCCCCAATGCACATCCGCCGATCATCAGCAAGGAGCTGTTTGACGCGGTGCAGCAGGTCAACCACGAGGTTCTTGCGTCCCGCGCCGCCTATCGCGCATGTGCTGATATTGGCGATGTGCAGGCCGATCTTTTCTGCGGTAAGCTGTTCTGTGCGGAGTGCGGCAGTCCCATGGGGGCTGGCAAAGGCTGCGCCCGGCACGGAGCACACTCCCCCAGCCGACTGTTCTATGACTGTAATCGCTATCGCTACTCCGCGCACACCGTCTGTGCCAGCCACTACATCCGCCATGAACGACTGCTTGCCGCTGTCACCGATGTCTTAGACCAACAGTTGACATTGGCGGTTGATGTAGAGCGGCTGATCCATGAGATCGACCATTCCGCCGAACTGACACAGGCAAAGCAGAAAAAGCAAAATACCGCCACAAGCCTGCGGCTCCAGCGGCAGGGCCTTGACCGGAAGCTGGATATGCTGATTCACGACCTGTCCACCGGCCTGATTGGCCGCGAGGAATTTCTCTATGCAAAGGAAAAATATCGGACAGAGCTCGACCGCATTCTCGCGGCGGAAGCCGCACAAAAGAAGCGGGTCGAGCAGATGCAGAAGGGCTTATCCACCGCGCAGGCGTGGGTATGCGCTATGCAGGAATATCAGCGGCTCCCAGCCATAACAAGGGAGCTTCTTGATACGCTTGTTGAGCGTATCTCCATTCATGAGGATCGCAGCATCACGATCCAACTCAACTATGCCGACCCCTTCGCCGCACTACGCCCCTATCATACACAGACAGAGGAGGCTGCTTGCTGTGGATAAAACAACTTCCGATCTCATGATCTGCTACTACCGCCTTTCTTCAGAGGATGGCGACGTCGCACGCGGAAATGCCGCAGAGAGCTTCAGTATCTCCGCACAGCGTCTCTGCGTGCGGAACTTCCTCGCGTCCCGTCCTGATCTGGAGGGAACCGTTGAGGAGATCGTAGACGATGGCTACACCGGCACCAATATGAACCGTCCTGGTATGCAGCGGCTGCTGTCGCTGGTAAAGTCTGGGAGTGTCAAGACTGTCATTGTGCGTGACCTCTCCCGTTTTTCCAGAAACTTTCTGGAGGGCGGCCACTATCTGGAGTTTGTGTTTCCGGCGTATGGCGTCCGTTTTATCTCCATCAACGACCACTTCGACAGCGCCGACTATCGTGAATCCACCGGCGGTTTGGAGCTGGGCATCACCAATCTGCTGAATCAGCTATACAGCCGCGACCTGTCCCGCAAGATTAAAAGCGTAACAGACCGCAAAAAGCTGAATGGCGAATATGCCTTTGGCGCTGTACCTTACGGCTATCAAAAAGGTGAGCAGAAGAACACTATCGTAGTTGACCCGCCTGCCGCCGATATCGTCAGACAGATATTTCAGTGGGCCTCGCAGGGCATCAGCATCACACAGATCGCGCAGCAGCTGAATGCGTCCGGTATCGAAACGCCCTCCGCCTATCTGGCAAAAGTCCGGGGCCGCTATAAGGTGCGGAAATTCTGGACATATGAATCCGTCCGGAATATTCTTCAGAACCGCATCTACACCGGCGATACGGAGGCGTTCAAGTCTCATGTGGTCAAGGTCGGCAGCAACCGCACGAAGCTGCTCCCCGAAACGGAGCGCCCCATCATCCCCCATACTCACGAGCCCATCGTGTCACGGGAGCTATATTTTCTCGCCCGCAGCACCGTACAGAAAACGGCACCGAAAACGCCGACAGGAAACACGCCCAGCCTGCTTAAGCCCTATCTCGTTTGCGGCTGCTGCGGAAACCATCTGGTGAAGGGCAAGGCCTCCAACAAGAACTGGCGCTGTGCGTCGGCACGTTATGTACCGGAAAGCGGCTGTGCCGAAGTCTGTATCTCCGACGCCGACTTGCAAGCTATTCTGATCCGTGCGATCAACATGCAATGTCAACTGCGGGACGCCCGTCTTGAGACCTATCATCGTCAATTTGAGAGTCACGCCTCCAAGCGCCGCGCCATCAACGCAAGGATGCAGAGAGTACAGGCCGAGATCCGCCGCAAACAGGAGGCGCTCATGTCTCTCTACGAGGAGCATGTCGGCGGCCGACTATCAAAAGAGTCCTTTACAGAAAAACGGGAAAGCATTCTCCGTGTGCAGAACGAAAAGAAGCGGCAGCTCGCCCAGTTGGAAAGCGATTGGGAACTGCTCTCTGCGGAGGAGGAGACCGCCAAAAAGGAAGAACGGCAAACCTCCGCCCTCTCTTCGTACCATGAAATAAGCGCTTTAGACCCTGCTCTTATGCGAGAATTAGTTTGTGAAATTCTAGTTTTCCACAGGCAAAAAATTCAAATAAATTGGAAATTTCCTGATTTTATAAGTTAATTTGTCGAATAAAGTTCTTAAATAATTATTTGTTGTCCCATATTGACATCAACCGTGAGCGGCAGCCCGATTCTGCAGAATGGTAAATTCGTGGGAGCTGTGACCCATGTGCTGATCGACGATCCGTCGCGTGGGTATGGCATTTTCATGGAAAACATGCTGAAAATGGCAGGATGACGGGAGGAAATGGCATGAAGTCTTTGCTGATCCGCGACACCACACGGGCGGAGCGTGAGGAGATCGTCCGCCGGGCGCTGAGCGCCTGCGGCGGCAGCTGCGAGGGCTGCAACGGCTGCGGCAACTCCGGCGGCGGCCGGGTGGAGACCATCTATCAGCCCTATATTGACGGCATTAAGGAGCTTGCCCAGATCAACGAGGAATACTCCGCCGGCCGTGGGCTGATCCGGTAAACAGGAGAGCGGAAGAGGCGGAGGGCGCGGCGCAGGCCGCGCCCTTCTTCCTTTTTCACCACCTTGACGGTTCGGAAAAAATCTCCTATAATGAAACAAATCATGTTTTCAGGGAGGGAGACACCGTGCCGAAGCAGGACCTTTTGGCCGCCGTACGGGGCGGCGGACAGCTGACGCTGCGCCAGCAGATCTGGCTGACGCTGCAGCTGAGCGTGCCCGCCATACTTGCCCAGGTCTCCTCCATCGCCATGCAGTACATCGACGCGTCCATGGTGGGCCAGTTGGGGCGTGACGCCTCGGCCGCCATCGGACTGGTGGCCTCCAGCACGTGGCTGTTCAACGGCCTGTGCAGCGCGGTGGTGGTGGGCTTTTCCGTCATGGTGGCCCAGCGCATCGGCGCGGGGGAAGAACGGGATGCCCGAAACCTGGCCAAGCAGGCGCTGCTGGCAGGACTGGCCTTCGGGCTGGTGCTGGCAGCTGTGGGAGCGGCTGTTTCCGGCCCGCTGCCCAGCTGGCTCCGGGCGGAGGCGGGGCTGTTTCATGACGCCTCCGCCTATTTTCTGATCTTTGCCCTGTCCATGCCATTTGTGCTGGTCAACCGCCTGTCGGCGGGGCTTCTGCAGTCCAGCGGCAACATGCGGCGGCCCAGCGTGCTGCTGGTGCTGATGTGCGCCCTGGACGTGGTATTCAACCTGCTGCTGATCTTCCCCACCCGGGCCGTGGGCGGCTTCACGCTGCCCGGCGCGGGACTGGGCGTGGCCGGTGCGGCCCTGGGCACGGCGCTGGCGGAGGCGGTGGTGGCGGTGATCATGTGTCTCAGTCTGCTGCGCTCCCCGGTGCTGGGACTGCGGCGGGGCGAAAAGCTGCGCTTTGTGCCCGCTCAGCTGCGGCGGGCAGTACAGCTGGGCGTTCCCGTGGCCATCGAGCGGGCGGTCATGTCCAGCGCACAGATCTTCACCACCGGCGTCATCGCGCCGCTGGGCACGGTGTCCATTGCCGCCAATTCCTTCGCCGTCACCGCTGAGGCCCTGTGCTACATGCCGGGCTACGGCGTGCAGAGTGCCGCCGTGACCCTTATCGGCCAGAGTGTGGGGGCCAAGCGGCGGGACCTGGTGGCCCGGCTGGGCTGGGTGACGGTGCTGCTGGGCATGGGCATCATGCTGGCAGCCGCGGCGCTGATGTACGTGCTGGCGCCGTGGATCATCGGCATTCTCAGCCCTGACGCCCAGGTAGTGGCGCTGGGTACGGAGGTGCTGCGGATCGTGGTGTTTGCCGAGCCGCTGTTCGGCGCGTCCATTGTGGCGGCGGGGGTCTTTCAGGGGGCGGGCAGCTCGCTTCTCAGCTCGGTGCTGAATTTCACCAGCATGTGGGGCATGCGGGTGACGCTGACGCTGCTGCTGGTGCCCCACTGGGGCCTGCGGGGCGCGTGGATCGCCATGTGCATTGAGCTGTGCTTCCGGGGACTGCTGTTTCTGTTCTTCCTGTGGCGGAAAAAATGGCTGCCGCGGGAGCTGCGGGAGGTGGCCCAGGGACAAGACCACAAATCCTTTACTTGACATTCCCCCCGTTTTCCGGAATAATAAAGAAAACAATACCACAGAAGGAAGCAAACCATGGACGAACGTAAGGCCACTATCGCCAGCAATCTGATCCGGCTGCGGCTGGCCGCCGGGATGACACAGGCGGAGCTGGGCGAAAAACTGAATTATTCCGACAAATCCATCTCCAAATGGGAGCGGGGCGACGTGACCACCGACGTATTCGTGCTGATGCAGATCGCCGATATCTTCGGCGTAGACGTAGACTATCTGCTGAAGCCCCACAACGAGATCGAACCGGCCATCTACAACAAACCGGTGCAGCAGGCCAGCTACACCACCAGAATGATCACGCTGGTGACCATTCTGGGTATCTGGACGGTGGCGCTGTTCGTGTTTGTGATCCTATGGATCTGCGGCATGGTGGTGTGGCTGGTGTTCGTGTACGCAGTGCCGGTGTCGCTGGTCACATTTCTGGTGCTGAACTCGGTGTGGAACGGCGGCAAACGGAACCGCTACATCATCGCCGCCCTGGTGATCAGCATCATCGCCACGGTGTATCTGACCTTTTTTGCCCGCAACCTGTGGCAGCTGTGGCTGCTGGTCATCCCTTCGCTGCTGCTGGTGTTTCTGGGGGCCCGCATTTACGAAAGTGCCCAGAAGCGTTGATAATACTGGGATTCTACCGGGAGTAGAACCGCTCTACCGGGGCGGTTTTGCCCCCGGTCATTTCGTAGAGAGGTCATTTCCCCGCCGAAGCTTGTTTTTTTCCGGGCCGTATCGTATACTGGTACCGGTCCGAAAAGGCCGCGATTCTGAAATCATACGGAGGAAATACTATGGCGTCTTACGCACTGACCTGCTGCTCTACTGCTGATCTGACCCACGAGCATTTTATGGCCCGTGATATCCAATATGTCTGCTTCCACTTCACCCTGAACGGCGAGACCTATCCCGACGATCTGGGCCAATCCATCCCCTTCCCCATCTTCTATCAGGCCATGGCCAACGGGGCGGAGACCAGCACCTCCCAGGTGAACATCTCCGAGTATCTGGACTTCTTCACCCCCATTCTGGAGAGCGGCAAGGACATTCTGCACGTGTGCCTGTCCTCCGGCCTGTCCGGCTCCTATAACTCCGCTTCCAGCGCCGCTCTCATCGCCCGGGAGCAGTTCCCGGACCGGAAGATCTACATCGTGGACTCCCTGGGCGCCTCCTCCGGCTATGGCCTGATCATGGAGACGCTGGCCGACTTGCGGGACGAAGGTATGGACATCGACACCCTCCACCAGTGGATTGAGGAGAACAAGCTGCGGATGAACCACTGGTTCTTCTCCACCGACCTGACCTTCTATGTGAAGGGCGGCCGTGTGTCCAAGGCGGCGGGCTTCATCGGCGGCGTGCTGGGCATCTGCCCGCTGCTGAACATGGACGAGCAGGGCCACCTGATCCCCCGCGCCAAGATCCGCTCCAAGAAAAAGGTCATCCAGGAGATGCTGACCCGCATGGAGCAGTACGCCGACAAGGGCCTGGATTACGACGGCAAGTGCTTCATCTCTCAGTCCGAGTGCTACGAGGACGCCAGAGCGCTGGCCGACCTCATCGAGGCCAAGTTCCCCAAGCTCAACGGCAAGGTGGACATCAACTACGTGGGCACCACCATCGGCAGCCACACCGGCCCCGGCACCGTGGCCCTGTTCTTCTGGGGCCGCGACCGGAAGCTTCCCTTACTTTGATATCTTCTCTCTCCCCTTTGAAAAGAGGCCGCACCGGCAAGCCGGACGGCCTCTTTTCATTTGTTGTACAGGGGCGCGCCGGAGGGTAAAACTCCCCCTCACGTGTTATCCTTGTCGATTGGCCTTCTCCGCAGTATCCGCATCAGGCGTTTGCCGTTGAAGGGGATGAGAGGATAAAGATACCCCTTGCCCACCACCGGCTTGGTGGAGGCGATGAGGGCCACGGTGCCGATGACGCCGGCGGCGAAGCCCCACCAGTCCCAGAAAAAGATCAGGACCAGCAGCACCATCCGCACCAGCTTGCAGGCATAGCCCATCTCGTAGCTGTGCTGGGCGTAGCCCGCCACCGCCACAAAGGCCATATATACCAGCACCTCCGGCACCAGCCACCGGGCCTGGACGGCGAAGTCCCCCAGGATCAGCGCGCCCAGCATGCTGAAGGAATTACTGAGGGCGTCCGGGGTGTTCAGGGACGCCAGCTTCAGAATGTCCACGATGAACTCCACCAGCAGCAGCTGCACGATCAGCGGCACAAAGTACTCGTCCTCGATGAGAAGGAACTCCAGCTCCCCCGGCAGCACGTCGCCGTTCTTCACCAGCAGGTACCACAGGGGCGTGATGAACACCGTCAGGAACAGCACCACCAGCCGCACAATGCGCAGATAGGTGCCGATGAGGGGCGGGAAGTAGTAGTCGTTGATCTCCTCGGCAAAGCTGAACAGGGTGGTGGGCAGCAGCATGACAGAGGGGGTGTTGTCGATCATCAGCAGGATGCTGCCCTCCATGACGCTGGCGGTGGCCACGTCGGGCCGCTCACTATATCGAATTTTCGGAAACGGATTCCACCATTGTTTGGGAACGATACATTCCGCGATAGATTCCTGACTCATGGAGATAGAGCACACGTCGATGGCCTCCAGCTTCTGGCGCAGCTGCCGCAGGTGCTGCTCGTTGGCCTGGCCCTTCATATAGACCAGGGCCACATCGGTCTGGGAGCGTCCCCCCACCTGATGGCGCTCCAGCGTCAGCGCCGGGTCCCGGATGCGCCGCCGCAGCAGGGCGGCGTTGGCCATGATGCTCTCCACAAAGCCGTCGTGGCTGCCCCGCAGCACTTTGCTGGTGTCCGGCTCCTCCACGCTGCGGGTGGGGTACTCCTTGGCGTCCATCAGCACGCCGCCGTCATAGCCGTCCATCACCAGCAGGGTCTTTCCGGCAAAGACGCCCACCACCATGCTGTGTACGTCCGTCTCCGCCGTCGCGTCCGGTACGGTGACGTGGGCGGACAGGAAGGCGTCCAGGTCCGGCACCCTTTTCAAATCGCCGATGGCCAGCAGCCGCCCGATCATCCGCTCGATCAGCATATCCTCCGCGTAACCGTTCACCACCCACAGCCGAGCCCGCCGTCCGCCCACCCGCAGGCTGCGGCCCACCATATCAAAATTCCGCCCCACCCCCAGCAGGTCGTCCAGCTGGGCCGTCCGGGCATCAAAATCCACCATAGGCATCCTCCTCCGTTTTCCCTTTAGTATGGAGGAAAGAGAGGAAAATTATGCAAAAAGCGTGCTCCCAAAGGAGCACGCCAAAGAAAAGTAAAAAGAGAAGAGAGAAAAGAGAATAGTTATCGTGTGCCGCTGCGCGGCACAATTTCAATCATGCCGCCACAGGTGGCATACCGTAACTCTTCACTCTTCACTGGCCGCCGTAGGGCGGCTTTTTATTCATTACTATACAAAATATCCCGCGCCACCGGGGCGTAGAACAGCTTCTCCGCCTGGGCAAAATCGTGGGTCTGGCCCATGATCCACATGAGCTTGGCCACCGCCGCCTCCGTGGTCATGTCGTAGGCCTCCAACAGCCGCAGCGTCTGCTTCAGATGTCCACCCACGTGGTAGACCGTCAGGTCGCTGCCCTCGTTGGGCACCTGGGTGGTCATGACGATGATCTTGCCCCGCTCCACGGCGGCGCGGAGGATCTCGTACAAATTGCCGTATTCCGGCAGGCCGCCCACGCCGAAGCTCTCGATGATCAGTCCATCGTAGTGCTGGGTCATGAACTCCACCAGCTCCGGCTTTGTGCCGGGGATCAGCTTCAGCAGCCCCACATTGTCATCCAGACTGCCGTAAAATATAGGTTTTTCCGCCACCGGACAGGACATGTACTGCAAAAGGTGATCGTCCTGCACCACCGCCAGGTCTGGGTAATTGACACTGGAGAAAGCCTGGAAGCTCTTGGAGCAGGTCTTGCGGGCGCGGGTGCCCAGGATGACCTTGCCGTTGAAGACGATCTGCACGCCGCCGCAGCCCCGGCAGGCGTAGAAGAAAGCGTCCGTCAGATTCCGCTTGGAGTCGGTGCCGTCGAACCAGATGGGCTTCTGGGCGCCGGTCAGCACGATGGGCTTGGGGCTGCCCTGGATCAGGTAGCTGAGGGCCGCCGCCGTATAGGCCATGGTGTCGGTGCCGTGACTGATGACGAAGCCGTCGTACCGGTCATAGTTCTCCCGGATGGCGTTGGCCACCCCCAGCCAGTGGCGGGGCTCCAGATTGGTGCTGTCCAGGCTGTAGACCTGGATGCAGTCCACATGGCACATTTCGCCGATCTTGGGCACGAACGACAGCAGCTGCTTGCTGTTCAGCTCCGGGGTCAGGCCCTCCGGCGTCATCTCGCTGGCGATGGTGCCGCCGGTGCCGATCATGAGAATGTTTTTCATGGTCTCTTCCTCCGTCAAAGTACTTTGGCGTTACATATCCCGGTTTTCCATGGCGGACAGGGTGAAGCGCACCGCCTGCTGGATGGTCTGGCGCTGGGCCTCATCGGCGGCGTCGTATTTCTCCCGCATCTTCTGCAGGAACAGGCCCCGCAGGGAGTCCTCGCCGCAGCCATCCCAGATGTCCCGGCGAACGGTGGTGCGGTCCCGCACCTCCAAGGCGTAGAAGCGCTGGGCCAGCTCCTGGGTGAGGGCGGCGGTATCTACGCTGCCGTCGGTCTCGCCGGTCAGCAGGATGCGGCAGATATCCTGCTCTGTGGACGGAGACAATGCCGCCTGGATAGCCTCCAGCGGCTCCCGGTCCGTCACGTCCACGGTGACGATCTCATAGCGGCGCCGGGCGAAGGGGACAAACCGCAGCTTCACGCTGCCCTTGTCCACCTCGCCGGTCAGGAAACCCTTGTCACCCAGCTCGTCGAAGCCCCGGCCCTCGGGGCAGCCGGGGTAGGCGTAGGCGGTGTTCTCCGCCGTCAGTACGCCGGAATAGGCGTGGATATGGCCCAGGGCCAGATAGTCCAGGCCGCTTCTGGCGATCTGCTGGAGAGGAATAGGCCGGTAATGGCTGTCCTTGGCCCCCACCTCGCCGTGCAAAAGGCCGATGGCCACGCCATCGGCCCCCACCGCGATGTTCTCCAGGACAGCACTGTCCGTCACCTCGGCGGCGGTGAAGGCCGCGCCGTAGACGGTGCAGCCGTACTGGGGGAAGGTGAAGCGGCTCACCTGGGGCGTGGTGAAGATATGGACATTCTCCGGCCACAGGGTCCGGGCGTAGGGAGAGGCGGCGGTGTAGCAGTCGTGATTGCCCGGCGCGATGACAGTCTGGCCCCGGAACTCCCCCAGGGCAGCGGCCAGGTCCTGGGCCGTCTGGCCATAGACGCTGTCACTATCAAACAGGTCGCCGGACAGCAGCATCAGCTGCACGCCGTGGTCGTTGGCGTACTCCACCATGCGGCGGGCCAGGTCGCGGCTCTCCTGTCGGCGCTCTCTGGCATGCTGCTCATCCAGGCCGGTAAAGGCGCTGTCCAGGTGAAAATCCGCCGCGTGCAGAATGCGTACCATTTACGCTTCCTCTTCCTGCCAGCCCTTGCACACGTCCACCCACTGGACGAAATTCTTGCCGCAGCAACGCTCCAGCTCGTCGCAATTCAGCTCAATAGCGCTGGCGGCACTGCCCACGGCGGGGAACACCGTGGCAAAGCGCTTCAGGGATACGTCCAGATAGGTCTTCACATCGTCAGGCAGGGCGAAGGGGCACACGCCGCCCACGGCGTGGCCGATGCGCTCCACCGCCTCCTCGGCGGTCAGCATCTTGGCCTTGGCACCGAAGAAGTGCTTATATTTGCTGTTGTCCACCTTGGCGTCGCCGGCGGCCACCACCAGGATGGGGTCCTCCCCCACCTTGAAGCTGAGGGTCTTGGCAATGCGGGCGCCCTCCACGCCCACGGCCAGGGCAGCCAGCTCCACAGTGGCGCTGGACACGTCAAACTCACGAATACGGTCGGTAACGCCGTAGGGTTCCAGATAGGCTCTTACTTTTTCAACAGACATGGTAATGCTCTCCTTTATGATCGTTTGTCTCTTGTTCAGCGGATGTCCACCCGCTCCACGGCGGTGCACAGTCCGGTGTCGCTGTCCAGTGTAAAGATGCAGCCCTGGGCCTTGCAGGGGCCGTCGGCAAAGCGGTAGCGCCCCGCCAGTCCCCCCAGGAACGACTCGATAGACTGCTCCGGCGGGATGCCCAGCACGGATTCGATGGCCCCGGTCATGCCCAGGTCGGTGATGTAGCCGGTGCCCTTGGGCATCACCCGCTCGTCGGCGGTGGGCACGTGGGTATGGGTGCCCCACATGGCGCTGATGCGGCCATCCAGATAGTAGGCCAGCGCCAGCTTCTCGCTGGTGGCCTGGGCGTGGAAGTCCAGCAGGGTGAAGGTGGGCTTCTCCTTCTCGTCCAGCTCCCGCAGCAGCTTGTCCGCCGTGGTGAAGGGGTCGGCGGCCTTCCAGTCCAGATCACACCGGCCGATGAGGGTCATGACGGCGATGCGGAGATTTCCGCAGTCGTACACGCCGCAGCCCCGGCCCGGCATCCGGCCGGAGAAGTTGGCGGGCCGCAGGATGTAGCGGTTGTCCTCCAGATAGTCGGCGATCTGCACCCGGCCGAAGGTGTGGTTGCCCAGGGTGATGACATCAGCCCCGGCGGCAAACAGCTCGTCCGCCTGGGCGGGGGTCAGGCCGGTGCCGGAGATATTCTCCCCGTTGACCACAGTGAAATCAATACTTTTCAGCTTCTTCAGCGGCGTGAGGTGGCGGCGCAGGTGCTTCAGCCCGTCCTCGCTGGTCACGTCGCCGATGGCAAGAATGTGATACAGCATGGTGTCCTCCTTTTTACGGTTTCTTCATTCGTTGCTATTATGCCACAAAAGAAGAGGGAGCGCAAGAGCGCTCCTTCAGCTTGACAAAAAGGGCTGCGCACTTTTTGTCAAAATTGGATTCGCTCCGACCCGCGTTCATTCACACGCAAAGCGTGTGAATGAACACTCTCTCCGCGCAAAGTATTTTTTGCCACGTACACGCCGCGGCAAAAAATAACCCAAACAGTTCGCCGCCTGCAGGCGGCGAATTCTGCGAAGCTTTTTTATTCCGTTGGCATGTCGTTCCAGCCGTAGATCTTAATAAGCCGGTGGCTGGTGTAGTAATACGCCCCGGCGGGAAAGTCTGTGTAGTTGGTGGTGTTGGAGCATAGGAGATAGTCCACCGTCTCCCCCGCCTCGTTGCGGACGATACCAGAGATGACGGTGGTGTGGTTGTGGCCGCCGTCGGGGCCCAGGATCAGGATGTCCCCGATCTCGCCGGTGTAATAGTTTGCCTCGGTGTCCGCCACCAGGCCGTAGCCGCGGTTCTCCCGGGCATAGCTGTAGAACCGGCCCACGTTGATCCAGGACAGGTCCAGGCTGTTCTGGCCGTGCCAGTACCACTTGCTGCCCCCCTGCTCGTCCATGGGAATGCCCCCCGCCAGCAGCACCTGAGAGCCGAAGTTCATGCAGTTGCCGCCCACGTCGTCATAGGCGTACCAGCCGCTGTTGCGCTGGTGGTCATACTGGCGCATATACTGCTCCGCCGCGGCCCGGTCATAGGGATGGTCGCACGTCAGCGTCACCTGCACCGTCTCCTGCCGCTGCAAGCTTCGCCGCTCAATGGCCCGCAGCAGCTGCTGCAGACGGCCGTCCTCCGCCTTGCCCTCCTGATAGGTCAGGCTGAAATAGGGGTTGTCATCGGCCTCGTGGTGCTTGATGAGCCAGCCGTCCCCATCCGGCACCAGTTCAAAAATGTGAGGTACGTCGTAGAGCTTGCTGTCCACGTCGGGCGTGGCGGCAAAGTGCATCACGGCGGACTCGTCCGCCTCGATATGGATCTGGCCCTCCACGGCGTCCTCCTCGGTGGAGGGCTCCGCCTTGGTGACGGTCAGCACGTAGTCCACGTCCCGCATCCGCAGGTCTGTCAGAGCCTGGGCGCGGATGGTGTTCAGGGTGCGGATAGACGCCTCGTGCATGGCGGCGTCCTTCTCATCGGCGAAAAGGCCGCCCAACTGGGGCTCCTCGAACAGGGCGATGTCGGTGTACCAGTCGGTCAGCAGGCGGGTCATCAGCTGCCGCTGCGGCTCGACCAGCAGGTTCTCCGAGTCCTCCACCCGGCCGCTGATGGAGGTGGAAAAGCCGTCGTCCGGCGGCGCGGCCTGATCCTGGCTCTGGCTGGGCGGGGTCTGGCCGTCCTGGGACGGCTGGGCGTCTGGCTGGTCCGTCTGGCCGCAGCCGGACAGTACCGGCAGCGCCATACAAAGGGCCAGCAGCAGGGCCAAAAGCTTTCTTTTCATCGAATATCCCTCCTGAGATGCAACTGTGCGGCGCCCCGGTGTGGGGCGTCGCACAGCGTATTTGGTTTATTTTGCGTATTCCACGACCTTGGTTTCCCGCAGCACGTGAACCTTGATCTGGCCGGGGTACTCCAGTTCGTTCTCGATGCGCTTGGCAAGCTCCCGGGCCAGAATGACCATCTGGTCCTCGTTGACCTGCTCGGGCTTTACCATCACGCGGACCTCGCGGCCGGCCTGAATGGCGTAGCTCTTCTCCACGCCGGGGTAGGAACTGGTGATCTCTTCCAGCTTCTGCAAACGCTTGATGTAATTCTCAAGGTTTTCGCGGCGGGCGCCGGGACGGGCGGCGGAGATAGCGTCGGCCGCCTGCACCAGGCAGGCCACCAGCGTCTTGCATTCCACGTCGCCGTGATGGGCCTGGATGGCGTGGACGATTTCTTCCTTCTCCTTGTACTTCCGGGCATACTCCACACCCAGAGACACGTGGGTGCCCTCAAACTCGTGGTCCAGGGCCTTGCCGATGTCGTGCAGCAGACCTGCACGTTTGGCGGTGTGCACGTCGGCGCCCAGCTCGGCGGCCATCATGCCGGCGATGTGGGACACCTCGATGGAGTGCTGCAGCACGTTCTGGCCGTAGCTGGTGCGGTAGTGGAGGCGGCCCAGCAGCTTCTGCAATTCGGGGTGCAGGCCGCGGACGCCGGTCTCCAGCACAGCGCGCTCGCCCTCGGAGCGGATGACGGCATCCACCTCGCGCTTGGCCTTTTCCACCATCTCCTCGATGTGGGTGGGATGGATGCGGCCGTCGGCGATAAGCTTTTCCAAGGCAAGGCGGGCCACCTCGCGGCGCACCGGCTCGAAGCAGGACACCGTGATGGCCTCGGGTGTATCGTCGATGATCAGGTCTGCGCCGGTCAGCGTCTCGATGGCGCGGATGTTGCGGCCCTCGCGGCCGATGATGCGGCCCTTCATCTCGTCATTGGGCAGGGGTACCACACTGACGGTAATCTCGGCCACGTGGTCGGCGGCGCAGCGCTGGATAGCGGTGGCCACGATCTCACGGGCGCGGGTGTCGGCTTCTTCCTTGGCGCGGGCCTCGATCTCTTTGATCTTCAGGGCAGTCTCGTGGGTAACCTCGGACTCCACCTGGGCGATCAGGTACTGCTTGGCCTCGTCGGCGGTAAAGCCGGAGATGCGCTCCAGCATCTCCGTCTGGCTGCGCTTGATGAGCTTGATCTCCTCCTGCTCACGGTCGGCGGCAGCATGCTTGGCGGCCAGGGCCTCTTCCTTCTTCTCGATCTGCTCGGTCTTGTGATCGAGATTTTCTTCCTTCTGCTGCAAACGGCGCTCCTGCTTCTGCAGGTCGGCGCGGCGTTCCTTGACTTCCTTCTCGTATTCGTTTCTGGAGCGCAGGATCTCCTCCTTCGCTTCCACCAATGCTTCGCGTTTCTTACTCTCGCCATTTTTGATGGCTTCGTTGACGATGCGCAGCGCTTCCTGTTCGGCGTCCTGGATCTTGCCCTGGTCGCGCTTCTGCTTCTGCCGTTGGATCAGAATACAAGTGAGGAGGCCAAGACCAAACGCCGCCACAGCGATGAGCACCGCGTATACGATCTTGATCATGGTTTCCTCCTGTAAAAATGGTGTATCCGGGCCTCTGTCCCCGTCCCGGAGGGACGGCGGCTGCCCATAGAAAATAATCGATCGATACCCCTATATCTCCCGATGATAATCCTTCATAATTCTACCCTCATTACGGTAAACTGTCAAGAAGAAAAACATACTGTTGTGAAAATTTTGTCCACATGGGAAAAACATTTTGTCAAAATTGCCTAGACACGCACGTAATCTGACCGGACATAGCCCGCCAGATCGCCGTAGGCCATGCTGTACCAGCCGTCATACTGGCCGTACACGGTCAGCTGTGCCTCCCGGGGCACGCTGCCCACCACCTGGCCGCTGAGAGACGGATAAGCGCGGACGTTCAGAGCGCTCTCCTCTGTGATCACCGTGCCGGTCCGGGGCGTCATGGGTGTGATGAAGGGCAGGGCGAAGTACTCCGTCAGGGAGCGGGACAAATTTTCGGCGATGGCCTGGACATTCTCCTGGATCCACACCGCGTCGGCGGTGTTGTCGTGATAGCCGATCTCCAGCAGCACCGCCGGGGACTTGGGCTGGCGCACCTCCCCCAGGGCGGTGGTAGCCCGTGCCGTCACCAGCGAAGGCAGGGGATAGATCTCCTTCAGATTCTCCACGAAGATGTTGGCCGCCCGCCTGCCGTTGGTGCTGGTGGGGTAGTAAAAGGCGATGATGCCCCGCACCCGGCCCTCGCTGGAGCCGTCGCCGCTGGCGTTGGAGTGGAGGGCCAGATAGAAGTCGTAGCTGCCCCGCGCCGCCTGGGCGATGGAGGACGCGGCGGTCATATCCGGCGTGTTGCGGGTAAAGCGGATGGTATTGGCCCGCAGATACGGCTCCATGGCGTCGGCGATGCGGTTCATCCAGTATTCCTCGCTGCCGGAGCCGGTGATGTAGGGATTGTACTCCTGTGTGGAGGGACTTAAATATATATTGGGCATGGCGCTTCTCCTTTTTCGGTTTCTCCCTCATATATATGTAGCGCGAGGGAAAAGCATGTGCTATAATGGGATATTATTTGATCAATGTCAGGAGAGAACCACCATGAAAGCACTGCGTCCCTATCCCAAGATCACCATCACCCCCAAGGGGGAGGCCGCCCTGACAGGTGGGCACCCGTGGGTCTACGAGGGCGAGGTGACCGCCGTGGACGGCACGCCGGAGGACGGCGCTCTGGTGGACGTGGTGAGCCGCCGGGGCAGCTGGCTGGGCTGCGGCTTCTACAACAGCCACTCCAAGATCCGTGTGCGGCTTCTCAGCCGCAACGCCAACGATGACTTTTCCGACGCCTTCTGGGAGCGCCGGGTCCGCTACGCCTGGGACTACCGCAAGACCGTCATGGGCGAGACCGACAGCCGCTGCTGTCGGGTCATCTTCGGCGAGGCCGACCTGTTCCCCGGTCTGACGGTGGACCGGTTCGAGTCCGTGCTGGTGACCCAGACCCTGAGCCTGGGCATGGAGCGCATCAAGGACCGCCTGTTTCCCCTGCTGGTAAAGGTGCTGCGGGAGGACGGCCAGGACATCCACGGCATCTACGAGCGCAACGATGTGGCCCTGCGGGAGCGGGAGGGCATGCAGCAGAACAAGGGCTGGTATCCCCTGCCCGGCGAGACGCCGCCGGAGAAGACCTGCGTGGACATTACGGAAAACGGCATCGTCTACACCGTCGACTTTGAAAACGGCCAGAAAACCGGATTCTTCCTGGACCAGAAGTATAACCGCCTCGCCGTGGCCAGGCTGGCAAAGGGCAAGACGGTGCTGGACTGCTTCACCCACACCGGCAGCTTCGCCCTGAACGCCGCCAAGGGCGGCGCGGCCCACGTCACCGCCGTGGACGTGTCGGAGTTCGCCGTGCAGTGCGCGGCGGAGAACGCCCGCCGCAACGGGCTGGACGGCGTCATGGACTGCGTGGCCGCCAACGTGTTCGACCTGCTTCCGGAGCTGGAGAAGCAGCCCCGGAAGTACGACTTCATCATCCTCGATCCCCCGGCCTTTACCAAGAGCCGCAAGACCGTCCACAACGCCATGGCCGGCTATAAGGAGATCAACTACCGAGCCATGAAGCTGCTGCCTCGGGGCGGATATCTGGCCACCTGCTCCTGCAGCCACTTCGCCACCGAGGAGCTGTTCATCAAAATGCTCCACAGCGCCGCCCGTGACGCCGGGGTGCAGCTGCGGCAGATCGAAGCTCGCCAGCAGTGCGCCGACCACCCCATCCTCTGGGGCGTGGAGGAAACGAATTATCTGAAGTTTTTTGTGTTTCAGGTGGTGTAAAAGGGAATTTCGTCCCCTCGGGGACGAGGTACTTTTGCCCGTGGCGGCAATTGCCTGTTGCGGTGCCCAAAATTTCTGCGTTGCCTTACGGCGGGCGCTTGAAATTTTGACCGCTGCCACTCGCTCACCTCGCTGTATCCGCCACCGGCGGCGCTCGGATCGCTCCCCCCAAAATGCTGCTTAAACCTGCGGTTTAAGAATCCGCGCACGCTGTTCCGATTACGAATTTACGGCCTTATACCACGCGTTCGCAGAACACGGCTAATTTCGTTGCGTATGACATATCGACTTTCTTCTTGCGCCGCTGCCGCTGATATTATCAACGGTAGAGTCAACAGCGTTGTCCGGCGTAGGTATCAGCGGCAACGGCGCCGGAGCTGAGACGATCCTTTTAATGAAACGAAAAGAAAATACTTACGCAAACGTGAGGTATGCACTCCTACCTCCGCACAACGCATAGCGCGCCGGGAGGTGAAGGAACCGGAGGTTCCTTCCGGTGCTTTTGCCTACTTTTGTCACTGTTGACAAAAGTAGGTCGCGCCGGGGCGCGAAACACCCCAATACCAAAAACCGGACCCATCGGGTCCGGTTTTCTTTATTTACGCTGCATCCTCCGCTGTATCCTCCACGCCATCCTGCGCAGGGGAGAACTGATCCACGCTGGATTCGATGCTGTAGAGCGGCTGGGCGATCCCACCTGCCGCCGCGTAGCAGCGGACGGTCACCACGTCGCCTACGTTCAGCAGGATCAGCTCCGGCGTGTCCGCGGCCTTTCCGCTGTACCACACGCCGTCGATGCGCAGATAGTACCAGGTGTTGCCGTCCATGACGGCGCTGCGGATGTCGGTGACGGCACCGGTGTGGGCGTCAGTCAGCGCCATCTGATCCTCCGGCAGGGCGCTGTCCTCCGGCTGGATAAGGCTGGCATTCAGCAGCATCTGGCGGTAATTGGTCTCGCACTCCGCCACGGTGGCGCCGGTGGCCACGATCTGATACTGGCTGACGTTGACCATTGCGTACATCTTCACCAGCCCCGCCGCGTCCTTCAGCGCCATGAAATAGGTGGGCTGCTCCGCCACGTTCAGCAGCAGCGGGAAGGTGGCGGTGTACTTCATCTGCTGGACCTGGCCCTGGGCGCTGTCCATGGCGGAGTACTCCTCCGCGCCGGCCACGGCATAGAACCGGGTCTCCTTGGTCCGCTGGTTGGACAGGATGAAGCCCACGTTGGACTCGTCAGACACCACGGAGGTGACGCCGGTGTACATATACACATCGTCGCCGATGGCGATGTAATTATATCCCTCGGTGGTGACGGTCACCTCACGCTGGCCGAACAGGGAGTTCCAGAAGCCGTTGATATACGTGCCGTGATAGTCGTACTGCTGGATGATCAGCTCGGCGGTATAGACGTGATCCACCCAGGCGGGGATGTCCGCCACGTCGTGGTACTCCGTCTCGCCGGTGACGGCATTCACCAGCACCGCACCGGTGATGTCTGTGCCGCCGAACAGGCCGATGGTGCGGTCGATGCGGGGGCAGACCCACCAGGGGCGGCCCTCCTCGTCGATCTCGAAGGCGGGCTGGTCAAAGAGATAGGTGGGATAGCGGAAGCGGAGATAGCGGTTCAGGTTGCGGCTGAAATGCTCGGCGGGGGTATAGCGGATGCCCTCCTGAAGGCGCACCACCTCCACATTCTGGGTCACCATGTCGATGATGAGATAGGCGGGCAGACCGGCCTTGCGGTTATTCAGCCACTTGATCCAGTCGCCGTACTGCAGGGTGGTGACCCGGACGGGGCGGCCCTTATAGTTGATCTGGGTGTAGTTGTCGGCCACCTCGAACTGGGACACCATGTCCGCCAGCTCACCCAGCTTGCGGTTGCCCAGCTTGGCGGCGGAGTCACGGTCCAGCATGGGGATCTGGTCAAAGGAGATCTCCTCCACCTCGGCGGCAAAGTCGCCGGTCTCCACCGTCAGCAGATCCCGGTAGCTATTGGCGCGGAATACCTGCCAGCCCAGGGCGCTGCCCACCAGCGCCGTGGCCACCAGCAAAACGGCCGCCGCCAGGGGGATCAGGCACTGCTTTTTCAGAAAACTGAAGTAGCCCTTGGCCCCGTCCCCCTGAAAGCCAGAGGTCAGGATGGCGCACAGCCCGTACACGCCGCACACCAGCAATGCGAATACGTAGAATTCCGGCGCCTTCACATTGATGGGCGGCAGGGCGATGTAGAAATATACCGCCGCGAATAAAAGCGTCACCGCCAGGTTCAGCATCGTGCGGCCAAAGGGCGTGCCGATGGCCTTGCGGGGTTTGGGGGTATGGCCCTCCCGGCGGAAGGGGTTCTGGCCCTTGAAGCCCTGAAAATTGGGGTCGTTCCAGTTGGTGTTCATAGGGGTCTCCTTTCGATGATGGGGGAAATTTCGTCCCTGCGGGGACGGGGCGGCCTCCGGCGGGCTACTTTTCCCAACAGCTGGAAAAGTAGCCAAAAGAGCCGGAAGAAACCAATGGTTTCTTCACTTCCTTGCGCGCTATGCACTGTGCTAGACTGTATGTGCCCACCGCACGTTCACGCAAGCTTTTGTGAAAAGGATCGTCTCTGCTCCAGTGTCGCTGCCGCTAATCCCTACGCCGAACAACTCTCATAGTCCTACCGTTGATAACGTCAGCGGCAGCGGCGCAGAACGGATGTCAATTCGTCATACGCAACGAAATCAACCAAGTCCTGTAAACGCGTGGTATAAGGCACCAAATTAAAAGCACAGCATAGCGCGGGCGGATTCTTAAACCGCAGGTTTAAGTGGCGCTTTTGCCTACTTTTGCCGCTATTGGCAAAAGTAGGTCGTGCTCGGAAGCACGAAACTCTATATAGAATTATCCCTCATGCGCTGCCTTCTCTTTCCACATCTTCCACACAAAATAAATCGCCAGCACCAGCAATCCGCCCTCGATCATCAGCCACACCGGCCAGCCCTGGGCGTTATCCGCCTGCATGGCGCGGTTGTAGTCGTCCAAGGTGAAGACCTCCTGCTGGTCGGTGCCCAGCGCCACAATATCGCCGTACTGCTCCTGGCGATAGAACTGGGCGGCGCTCTCCTTCATGCGGAAGCGTACCTGCTGGCCCACCAGGGGCTCCAGGACCGACTGGGGCAGGTCGTCTTTCAGCACATCCGGCAGATACAGCGTGCCGCCGGGCGTCACATAGACCAGGGCGTTCTCGCTGTCCACCCTTGTCACCGCGGCGGACAGCTCCACAGTGCGGCTCTCCTTCACGTGGGTCAGCTGCCAGACCATGATCATATTCACGGCGCACAGCAGCATCACCAGAATCGTCAGGCACAGGGCGGTTCTGGTTTTCATAGGCGTCTCCTTTCTCCACAGCACATCTCTTATTCTGTTTTCATTATACCCTACCCCGCCTACTCTTGTACAGCAATTTCAGGTTGCTTTTCCGCATTTCTTCCATTTTTTCCCGCAACCTGAAGTTGCGCTGGGCTGTTCATAGATTGTTTACAGAAAACGTCAAAGAAAGTCAAATTTTCCTATTGACATTGTGGGCAGGCAGGTGTATCATACGTTCAAAGGTCAAAGAAAGGCAAAGTCAAAACAAGGAGGTCCTGTATATGGGTATTTCGGATGTGATCGCCAGCTTCATCCAATCGGCACTGGAGGAGACGGACGGCGTGGTGGAGCTGCAGCGCAGCGACCTGGCCCAGCGGTTCAACTGTGTGCCCAGCCAGATCAACTACGTCATGTCCACCCGCTTCTCCCCGGAACACGGCTACATTGTGGAGTCCCGCCGGGGTGGCAACGGCTACATCCGCATCACCCGTGTGCGGACCGACCGCAAGACGCTGCTGATGCATGTCATCAACTCCATCGGCGATGAGCTGGACGCCGCCAGCGCCCGGGCCATCATCCAGAACCTGGTGGACAGCGAGGCCATCTCCGCCGAGGCGGGCCGCTCCCTGCTGGCCGGCACCGGCGACCGGGCCCTGCACCGGGTGGACAAGAGCTGCCGCGACATGCTGCGCAGCGATATCTTCAAGCAGGTCCTGATCCAATTGGTTTGATTTCCTTAAAGGAGGTTATGCTATATGAAATGCGAACGCTGTGGCCAGAGAGAAGCCACTTTCTATTACCAGAGCAACATCAACGGCCGGGTGACACAGGTCCACCTGTGCCCCGACTGCGCGGCGGAGCTGGGCTATACCAGAGGGATGAGCGACAGCTTCCGTTCCTTCCGCCGCAGCTTTTTCGATCCCTTCTCGCTGCTGGAGGACTTCGGCATGCTGTCCAACCGCATGACCGAGTTCCCCGCCCCGCTGGAGGAGGCCGCCCGGGCCGCTGCCGGTATCCCCGACAGCCCCGACACCCCCGCCGGTCTGGTGGGCCGGGACGAGGCGGTACAACTCCAGAAGGAGCGTGAACGCAACGCCCTGGAGAACCAGCTGAAGTCCGCCGTGGACAGCGAGAACTACGAGGAAGCCGCCCGCCTGCGGGATGAGCTGAAGAAGCTCTCCGCGTAAGGCACCCCAAGAAACGAACAAAAAGGATGTGACCATATATGAATGAGAATAAATTTACCCCCCGTGCCGAGGAATCCCTGCGTCTGGCCCAGGAGGCCGCCCAGGAGATGGGCCATGACTACGTAGGCTGCGAGCACCTGCTGCTGGGCCTGCTGCGTGAGGAGGAGGGCATTGCCCACCGTGTGCTGACGGAGTACGGCCTCACCGATGAGATGGTCAGCGGCATCCTGCGCCGCAGCGTGGGCCAGGGTACCTCCGGCGACGCCCCCAGCCAGGGCCTGACGCCCCGCGCCAAGAGCGTCATTGAGTTGGCAGTGGGTGAATCCCACCGGATGGGCGCCGGCTATATCGGCACCGAGCACCTGCTGATGGGCCTGCTGCGTGAGGGCAGCAACATGGCCGTCCGCATCCTGCGCACCGTAGGCGTAGATCCCCGGAAGATGTATGCCAGCGTGCAGCAGAAGCTCAGCGAGAACTCCCCCCACACCGTCACCAGCGGCGGCAGTACGCCCAACAAGGAGAACAAGAACACCGGCAAGACCCTGGCCGAGTTCACCCGCGACCTGACCGAGGCCGCCCGTCAGGGCAAGCTGGACCCCGTCATCGGCCGTGATAAGGAGATCCAGCGCACCGTGCAGATCCTGTCCCGTCGCACCAAGAACAACCCCGTGCTGATCGGCGAGCCCGGCGTGGGCAAGACCGCCATCGCCGAGGGTCTGGCCCAGCGCATCGCCAGCGCCGACGTGCCGGAGGAACTGCTGAACAAGAAGCTGCTGAGCCTGGACCTGAGCGGCATGGTGGCCGGCACCAAGTACCGCGGCGAGTTCGAGGAGCGCATCAAGAACGCCCTGGACGAGGTGAAGAAGGACGGCAACGTGATCCTGTTCATCGATGAGCTGCATACCATCGTGGGTGCAGGCTCCGCCGAGGGCGCCGTGGACGCCGCCAACATCATCAAGCCCGCCCTGGGCCGCGGCGAGATCCGCGTTATCGGCGCCACTACCCTCAACGAGTACCGCAAGTACATCGAAAAGGACGCCGCCCTGGAGCGCCGCTTCCAGCCCGTCACCGTGGGCGAGCCCTCCGCCGAGGACACCGTGGCCATTCTGAAGGGCCTGCGGGACAAGTACGAGGCACACCACAAGCTGACCATCACCGACGAGGCGCTGGACGCCGCCGTGTCCCTCTCCCGCCGGTACATCAACGACCGCTTCCTGCCGGACAAGGCCATCGACCTGATGGACGAGGCCGCCTCTCAGGTTCGCATGAAGGCGGAGAGCGCCTCCCCCGACCTGAAGTCCCTGGAGGAAAAGATCGCCGCCCTGCGCCGGGAGAAGTCCGAGGCCATCACCGCTCAGGACTACGAAAAGGCCGCCCAGCTGCGGGACATCGAGAAGAACTACACCGACCAGGTGGAGATCGAGCGGGACAACTGGCGCAGGAAGCTGAGCCAAAACCGCGGCACCGTCACCGCTGACGACATCGCCAACGTGGTGGCCGGCTGGACCGGCATCCCCGTCACCCGCCTGACGGAGGACGAGAGCATGCGCCTGCTGAAGCTGGAGGAGACCCTGCACCAGCGTGTGGTGGGCCAGGACGAGGCTGTGGCCGCCGTGGCCAAGGCCATCCGCCGTGGCCGTGTGGGGCTGAAGGACCCCAAGCGGCCCATCGGCTCCTTCCTGTTCCTGGGCCCCACCGGCGTGGGCAAGACCGAGCTGTGCAAGACCCTGGCCGAGGCCATGTTCGGCGACGAGAACGCCATGATCCGCATCGACATGTCCGAGTATATGGAGCGCCACACCGTGTCCCGTCTGGTAGGCTCGCCTCCCGGCTACGTGGGCCACGAGGAGGGCGGCCAGCTGACCGAGAAGGTCCGCCGCAAGCCCTATTCCGTGGTGCTGTTCGATGAGATCGAAAAGGCCCACGAGGACGTGTGGAACATCCTGCTGCAGATCCTGGAGGACGGCATCGTCACCGACTCCCAGGGCCGCCGGGTGGACTTCAAGAACACCGTCATCGTCATGACCTCCAACGTGGGCGCCAAGAACATCACCGCCGCAGAGAATGCCCCCCTGGGCTTTGACGGCAGTGAGAAGGCCGAGGCTGACGAGGCCGCCCGGTTCGCCCGCATCAAGGAGGCCGTCATGGCCGAGCTGAAGCGCACCTTCAAGCCGGAGTTCCTGAACCGTATCGACGAGACCATCGTCTTCCGTCAGCTGACGGAGGCGGACATCGTGAAGATCGCCCACCGTATGCTGGCTGTTACTGGCAAGCGCATGGCCCAGCAGGGCATCACCCTGGAGTCCGATGAGGACGCCGTGGCCGCTCTGGCCAAGGACGGCTTTGACGCCGAGTATGGCGCCCGTCCCCTGCGCCGTTCCATCCAGAACACCGTGGAGGACGCCGTGGCCGAGCAGATGCTGGAGGGTACCCTGAAGTCCGGCGACACCGCCAAGGTGACGCTGCGTGACGGCAAGGTAGTGGTGGAAAAGGTCCCCGCCGCCGAGGCGGAGGCCGAGACCATCGCCGAGGAGACCCAGACGGCAGAGGATGAAACTGCCGATGACAAGGCAGAATAATTCTCCCAAAGAGGAGGGGCCCACGCCCCTCCTCCTTTTTCTGTACCCGCTCCCTTGCGCAGACATAAAAAAGCCCTTTGCTATGACGGCTGAGCCATAGCAAAGGGCTTTTTTGATTGAGAAGATTGACTTACTTCACCAGCTCGATGATAGCGGTCTCGGCAGCATCGCCGCGGCGAACGCCGGTGCGGATGATGCGGGTATAACCACCGTTGCGATCGGCATATTCAGGAGCGATCTCCTTGAACAGCTTGTTGGCAACATCCTCTTTGGTGATGAAGCTCAGTGCCTGACGATAGGCAGCCAGATCACCCTTCTTGCCCAGGGTAATCATCTTTTCAGCCAAGGGCTTGATCTCCTTGCAACGGGTAATGGTGGTCTCCATGCGGCCGTTGTCCAGAAGATCGGTGACCTGCTGACGGAGCATCGCCATACGCTGATCGGTAGTCTTACCGAGCTTACGAGTTCCGGGCATGTTACGTTTCCTCCTTGATAGGATGTTAGTTGTTTTCCTCGCTGGCCAGGGACAGGCCCATCATGGCCAGCTTGTTGATGACTTCCTCCAGGGACTTGCGTCCCAGATTGCGCACCTTCATCATCTCGTCCTCGGTCTTGGAGATCAAGTCCTCAACGGTGTTGATATTGGCGCGCTTGAGGCAGTTAAAGCTGCGGACACTCAGATCCAGTTCCTCGATGGTCAGCTCCAGCACCTTGTCGCGCTGATCGGTGGCCTTTTCCACCACGGTGGACTTGTCGCCCACAGCGTCGGACAGGTCGGTGAACAGGGCGAAGTGATCGCACAGGATCTTGGCGCCCAGGGAGACAGCGTCGCGGGCGGAGATGGTGGAATCGGTCCACACCTCCAGCGTCAGCTTGTCATAGTCGCTGGACGCGCCCACGCGGGTATTCTCCACGGTGTAGTTGACCTTATACACGGGGGTATAAATGGAGTCGATGGGGATTACGCCGATGGCGGCGGGACGCATGGCCTTGTTCTTGTCAGCAGAGACATAGCCGCGGCCGTGGCTCAGGCTGATCTCCATGCTGAGGGTGGCGCCAACGTCCAGAGTGGCGATCTGAAGCTCGGGGTTGAGGATCTCTACCTCACCGTCGCTCTTGATATCGCCTGCCGTCACCACGCAGGGGCCGACTGCCTCGATAAAGACGGTCTTGGCACCCTCGCAGTGCAGCTTGGTCAGCAGCTGCTTCACGTTCAATACGATCTCTGTCACGTCCTCTTTCACACCGGGGATGGTGGAAAACTCGTGCTGCACACCGGCAATCTTGATGCTGGTGGCCGCCGTGCCGGGCAGAGAAGAAAGCATAATACGGCGCAGTGCGTTGCCCAACGTCGTTCCGTAGCCGCGCTCCAGGGGTTCGATCACATATTTGCCATAGGAAGCATCACCAGGTGTCTCAACACACTCGATCTG
>CAKTSA010000022.1 GCA_934597585.1 uncultured Oscillospiraceae bacterium | reverse complement strand
TGCTATCTAACATACATCAAAAAGAGGTAAGATAACACCCTCTGCAAAAAAGGTATCGTTATCTTACCTCAACAAAATCCGTGCCGCTCCACCCGTCGTCAATGTAGACGTCATAGACCTGCAGGCAGTGCCGCTGCGCAAACTCCTCCAGCAGCGACCTCTGGTTCGTCACACTCTGCGAGGGCCCCTCGCTCTCGTCCTCCTTGGACAGCCGGATGTACAGCGCCGCCCGATACGCCGCGGGGCTGCCTACCGGGCCGCGCATGCCCCGCCTCCCCCGCCGGACGGCTGCTCACGCGCCGTCCCGAATGTCTGGAGCGCCCGGCGCAGATAGAGCCGGAAGGACTCCCGCAGGAGTTCCTCCAGCGCCTCCCCCTCCGCCGCGTACCGGCACACGACCTTCACTTCACTCTGCTTCACACAGCACCACCTCCCCCTCCAGGGTATGCCGCCGTCCTCCGGAACTTGCCCCCACAGCAGCGGTACCGTCTCTTTCGGCCAACAAAAAAGGCCCCCACACCGTGGGGGTCCTCTTTTTCACCATATTTTCCGGTCAGTCCCATGTGCTCTGCTGCAGATACTCCGTCAGGAACACCGTCTGCGGCAGGCTGGCCGCGTATTTCACCTGGTCCTGATGGGCCAGCGCCCGCAGTCCCATGGGGTCCTCCCCCGCAAAGGGGATGTGATACACCACGATATGCTTCGGCTGCAGCACATCCCGCAGCAGCACCTGCCCCGTGCCGGAGTGATAGAAGTACGGATTCACAAACACCGCCTCCCACGGCAGCCCCTTCGCAAAGGAATAGGCCTCCCGCCGCAGATAGTCGCAGTCCGCGGTAAACAGAAAGTTCTTCCCGTTTACCTGCAGGACGATGCAGTCGCAGTCCAGCTCCGCAAAGCCGGCGCCGGTGTGCTGCATGCCGATGGCCGTCAGAAACACACCGGGCTGCAGCTGATAGCTGTGCGCGGTCCCCCGCGGCATGCCCAGCCGCCACCAGGGGATCGCCTCCTCCGCCAGATACCGCAGCAGTTCCGTCTCCCGGTCCGCCCACTGCACCCTGGGCAGCAGCACCCGCCGCACCCGGTTGTGGCGCAGATACCGCTCCACCACCTGGGGCGTATAGTGATCCGGGTGGTCGTGGGTGAATACCAGATAGTCCGCGTTGCAGAATGGGCCCCGGCCGGTGTCCATCTCCGCCAGCAGCTTCTCCGGCACCCTGCTGAAGGGGTACTCCCCCTCGCTGTGCAGCGCATCCACCAGAAAGCGCAGGCCATCCGCCTCCAGCATAACGCCGGCGCTGGCCGTCAGTGTAACGCGTACCATATCAGCTCAGGGCCTGCAGGTCGCCCCACAGCGGGTCCAGCGCGTCGATCAGCCGGCGGTAAAGGGCGTATTTCTTCTGATAATACGCATGCCGCTCCGGGTCCGGCCGATAGACCCGGCTGATGTGGGTAAAGCACTCCACCGCGTGATACATATCCCGGAACGCCCCCACGCCTACACCGGCGGCCATGGCCGCGCCCATAGCGCCCAGCTCCTCCGCCTCGGACACCTCCACCTGCGCGCCCAGCGCGTCGGCGAATATCTGCATCCACACCGCAGACCGCGCGCCGCCTCCGGCGATGCGCACCGTCTCCGGCCGCTCCCGGAACTTCAGCAGGCGGTCGATATGATACATATGGCAGAAGACCACGCCCTCATAAATGGCCCGCAGCATGTCCGCGATCCCATGGCCGCCCTTCAGTCCCACAAACGAGCCCTTGGCGTCGATGTTCACGTTCGTGCCATACAGAAACGGCAGAAACAGGATGCTGCTGTGCAGCCGGCTCTCCGCCACCATGCGGTTGATGGCGTCATACCCGCAGAAGGTCATCCCCTGCTGCCGCAGGAACGTCTGCAGGAACCACTCCAGATTGGTGGCCGACGTGGGGCTGCCCTCCAGGATCAGCTGATAGTCCGGCAGGCAGTAGTAAAAGGCGCTGAAAATATCCCGGTCATACAGCGGCCGCCGGGTGATGAAGGTGTTCACACCCCACGTGCCGATGATCATACCCAGCTGCTCCTCCCGCACAACGCCCTGGGAGATGATGCTGGCCACCGTGTCGATCAGGCCGCCCACCACGGGCGTCCCCTCCGCCAGTCCGGTCAGCGCCGCGCACTGGGCCGTCACATAGCCGCCGACCTCCGTGCTCTCCAGCATCCGCTCCGGGAACTTGTCCATATAGGCCGCAATGCCCAGCCGCTCCGCGATCTCCGGGCTCAGCCGCCGGGTGCCCAGATCCATCATGCTGGTGGAGGACGCCTCTGTGGTCTCCAGCGCGAAAACCCCCGTCAGCAGAAACCGGGCATAGTCCTTTGCGGTGACAAAGACCTCCGCCCGCTCCAGCGTCTCGGGATCATATCTGGCAAACCACGCCACCAGTGCCGATGTCTGCCCCGCCCAGAGGATCTGCCGCGTTCTGGGCAGGATCACCTCCAGCGTCCCGTCCTCGTTCCAGCGCTTGATAAACTCCTTGGCCCGCAGATCACTGCTGAGGATGGCCGGATAGACGGGCGTTCCGTCCTTTTTGAACATGTACAGCCCGTTGGCCTGGCCGGTAACGCCGATCGCCGCGATCTCACCGCCGGAGACTGCCGACTTTTTCATAACGTCCGCAACCGCGCCGTAGACGCAATCCCGGATCTGCTCCGGATCGCGCTGGCAGAACTCCGGCCGCGGGGTCAGCGTGTCCATCTTTCTGCCGCAGGCGCACAGCTCGCGCCCCTGCGTGTCATAGATGGCCGCCTTTGCCACGCTGCCGCCGATATCCACACCCATCAGGTATCCCATCGCCAAAGACCTCCTCTGTCAGAATCCGTCAGTACCGTGCCAGCTTTTCCCGCAGGAAGCCGCTGGCCTGCTTCAGGTAGCTGTGGAACCCAGGGTCGTCATAGCTCCACATCTCCGCCACCATTGTACCCTGATAGCCGGCATTTTTCAATGCCTGCAGGCAGATGTCAAAATCCACCGTGCCATCCCCGAACAGAATATCCCGGTAGACGCCGGGCCGTGTGTCCTTCAGATGTACGCCGGCGATGCAGCCCGCCGCCCCGGCGATCTCCGCCGTGACGTCCAGCCCCGCCGCCGTCAGGTTGCCGATGTCCACATAGCACTGCAGCCCCGCGCCGATCTCCCGGCACAGCGCCATAATGTTCCGGCAGCTGCCCATATAGGGCGTGTCCATCGTCTCCACCGCCAGGGTGACGCCCCGGGGGGCCGCATAGTCCACACACCTGCGGATCCCATCCTGGAATCGTCTGTCCGTATGTTCGTTCCGCTTATCTCCGTGCTCATCATATCCAGCCAGATGGATTACGCCAATGCCACATGACGCAGAAAGATCAACCGCTTTTCGGACAAGCTCTAATGCCTTATCCCGCACCGGCTCATCCTCGCTGCCAAGCGGATACTGCCGCAGGGCGGTTAGTGCCATGGTGTGTATTGGTATGCCAGTCTCTTCAATTGCTCCGCAAAGCTGATGAACCGTCTGTGTATCATACAGGCGGTTCATTCGCTGCGGGGTCGCGTCAACGCTCATCTCTAAGCAATCAAAACCACACTCCTTGGCAAGTATCAGCTTCTCCTGCCATGTCTGCCGGTTATCCATTGCTTTTTCATAGACGCCCAGAGGCAACTCTCGCAAATTTTTCAATATTAATTTCTCCCTCGTCCCTCTTTTGTTTACAACGGACGCACCACCTGTGCGCTACCCCACACCGTGACCTCTTCAATCACCACATGGCTGGGAAGATTGCAAATGTCACAAACCACCTGCGCCATGTCCTCTGGCTTCAGATTGTTTTCGTCTTCCGGCAATGGAGCATCCTGGGCATTGATCTGGAAATTGGTTTGACCTGCACCGGGGATTACGCATATAGCGCGAATCCCATGCTCCTGCAGTTCCACATAAGCACTCTTTGACAGGTTCAATACGCCCGCCTTAGCCGCGGCATATACGCTGTAACCCGGCCACGCATGATCGGCGCACACAGAAGACAAATTAATGATCGTGCCGCTGTGCTGCCGCTTCATCATGGGTGCCAGATAGCGAATACCGTAAATTGGCCCCATCAAATTGATATTAACGCAGGTTTTGATCTCCTCCAGGGTCTGGTCACACAGATCCTTGATCACCACGCCGGTGCCGGCGTTGTTGACCAGCACGTCCAGCCGGCCATATTTTTTCTCCAGCATGTCCCGCACCCGGACCCAGTCCTCCGTCTTTGCCGCGTCGGCGGCAATACCGTCCACGCCCAGCGCCTCCATGGTCTCCCGCAGGCGCGCCTCATTGCGGCCGGTGATCACCACCTGTGCCCCCTGCTGCGCCATGCGCCCGGCGATCGCCCGGCCAAAGCCGCTGGTGCCGCCGGTGATCAGAACCACACTGCCCTTCTGTGCCATGTTCCTATTCCTCCTCCACAGGAAGCAGAAGCGATGACAGGTCACGCGCATACAGGCCGCTGGCGATCCGCTCATCGATCTGCTCTGAGATCCGTTTCATGTAATTCAGCAGGATCTGATAATTGGCCATCCCCTCTTCGTCGGACAGCTCCAGATCCTCCGCCCACAAGGCCGTCACCTTCTCCTGATACAGCCGGGCGCGGGAGAGGGCCATCAGGCCCTCCTCCGTCAGTCCCAGCCTGTTCAAAAAGGAGGTCGCATCTTCTCCGATGTTCTCAATATCCGCCAGAAAAGAATCGTACTGGGCCTGCGCCTGGGCCTCTTCCTCTGCGCTCAGCTGGTCAAAGCCGTACTCCTGCGCCAGATCGGTCACGATCTCCGCGCCGGCGTACTCGTATGCCACATCCTCCGCCAGCTTGTTCCACATGGTGGGGTCCTCCCGCAGATCGTCCAGCGTCAGGTTGTACTTCCGGCAGGTAAGCTCCATCTTCGCAAGGACCTGGCTGCCGGTAAACGCGCTGTCCCGCAGCTGCAGCACCACCGCGTCGTCCTCTTTCCGGGCGGCACAGGCGGACAGTACCCCCGCCGCCATGACCGCCGCCAGCATCACCGCCAGCACACGGCGCCATACGTTTCTCCTCATGGCCCTGTTCCTCTCCGGTCAGTGGCGCTGGCCGTAGGTCTTGTGGGTGTTGACCGCCTCTGCCTCCTGCTCCGGGGACATCAGCGCCACCTCGCCGGTGGGCGAGGCCGCACGGGCGGCCAGATAGCACTTGGCGGCGTCCTCCATATAGATGGCGGCCGCTTCCGCGTCATGCAGCGTGGGGCCCACGGCGATCACGCCGTGATGCTTCAGGATCACGGCCCGCTTGTCGCCGATATACTTCACGGTGGAGATTCCCATCTCCTCGCTGGCCGCGGCGGAGTACGGCGCCACCGGCACCGCGCCCAGGCACACGTTGCACAGCGTCGTGCAGCAGGCGGGCATCTCATCCGTCACCAGCCCCACCGCAGTGGCATAGGGCTGGTGGGTGTGGATGATAGCGTTGATGTCGGGCCGGTTGTCATAGATGTATTTCAGCGCCACTGTGTCCACCGAGGGGCGCAGTGTGCCCTCGATGATCTGGCCGTCCTTGTTCAGCACCAGCACCTGGTCGGGGGTCATGGTCTCATAGGGCATGCCGGAGGGCGTTACGATGATGTCGCCGTTCTCCTTGCGGACGCTGACGTTGCCGCCGGTGAGCTGCACCAGCCCCACCCGTTTGATCTCGTTGGCAACCGCGATGATCTCAAGCTTTTCACTTTCGTACATAGTTATATCCTCTTTTCTCGGTCAGGAATTTTTCTTCTTGCGGGCCCGCTCCTGCAGCACATCCAGGATCACGGCCAGCAGCACGATGATGTAGCGGATCAGATCCTGCCAGAAGGCCTGCACAGAGAACAGGTTCATGGCGTCCTGGATCAGCACGATGAACAGCAGGCCCAGCAGGCCGCCGGCCACCGTACCCTTGCCGCCGTTCATGCTGACGCCGCCGATCACGGCCGCGGACAGCGCCGTCATCTCAGCGCCCTCGCCGGCACTGACGGACACGCCGGAGTACTTGCTCATATAGATCACGCTGGCGACGCCGGCCAGCACGCTGCACGCCACGCAGGCCAGCACCTTCACCCGGTCGATCTTGATACCGGAGTGCTTGGCCGCCATCTCATTGCTGCCGGTGTAGTACACCTTGCGCATCCCGGAGGACTTGCGGGCATACAGGTCCGCGGCAATGGCCAGCGCCAGGAAGATCACGAAGCTCATGGGCACATAGCCGCCGATGTAGCCGGAGCCGATAAAGCTCAGCACCGGCATCTCCTTCAGATTGGAGACCAGGGAAATGCTGATACCGGAGGTCATGGCGTACACCACGCCGCGGGCGATGCCCATAAAGCACAGCGTCACGATAAAGTGGGACAGATCAAGCTTTGTCACGATCAGGCCGATCACAAAGCCGCACACCGCGGCGGCGGCAATGCCGATCAGGATGGCCAGCACCGGCGACATGCCCGCCGTGATGGCCTTTGCGGAAAAGGCCATGGCCATGCACATCACCGCGCCGATGGACAGATCCAGACCGCCGGAGATCATCACGATGATCATGCCGATGGTGAGGATGCCGTTGATAGCGATGGAGCCCAGCAGCGTCTGGATATTAGCCCACTTGGCAAAATAGGGGCTGGTAATGGAAAGGACGACGCACATCACCACAATGATCAGGACCAGACTGGTCTCACGGGCGTTTTTCAGCCGCTTGAGGAAATTCAGGACCGGACTGCTCTTCTTTACCTGCGTATCATTCATGTTCAGTCACCTCGTTGTTTTCTTCCTGATACTTGTACGCATCAGAGATATAGTACATGATGTGGTCGGAATTGATATCCTCTCCCGTCACATCGCCCACAAGACAGCCGGAGCTGTCGATCATGATCACACGGTCGCTCATGCCCATGACCTCATTCAGCTCGGACGAGACCATGATCACGCTGACGCCCTCGTCAGCCAGCTGCCGCAGCAGCCGGTGGATCTCCGCCTTGGCGCCCACGTCCACGCCGCGGGTAGGCTCGTCCATGATGACCACGTCGGGCCGCTTCGCCAGCACCTTGGCCAACAGCACCTTCTGCTGGTTGCCGCCGGACAGGCTTCGGACGATCTGGTGGATGCCGGTGCAGCGCACATTCATAGACTTTGTGATCTCCTCCGCCTGGTGCCGCTCCTTGCTCCGCTGGATCATACCGCCGCGGGTGATCTGCTGCAGATAGGCGGCGGACGTGTTCATTTCGATGTCCATGTCCAGGAACAGGCCCTGCTTCTTCCGGTCCTCCGGCAGCATGACCAGTCCATCCTGGAAGATGGCGGCCGTGGACTTGCCCATGATGTTCCTGCCGTGGAACAGCACCTTGCCGCCGCTCATGGCCCGCAGGCCCGTCAGGCCCTGCATGATCTCGCTGCGTCCCGCACCCAGCAGTCCGGCAAAGCCCAGGATCTCACCCTTATAAAGCTTGAAGTCCACATCCCGGAACCGTCCCGCCGCGTCGGTCAGCCCCTGCACCTCCAGGACCACGTTGTCGTCGGTCCGCTGCAGGTTCTCCGCCTTGGGGGGATACAGGATGTCCACCTCGCGGCCGGCCATGTCGTTGACCAGCTGCTGCACGTTTGCCTCGCCAATGGCCCGGGTGGACACCATCCGTCCATCCCGCAGCACGGAGACGCGGTCGCACTGGCCGAAGATATCGGACATTCTGTGACTTATATAGATAATGCCGATCCCACGCTTTTTCAGATCCTGTATCACCCGGTGCAGCGCCTCGGCCTCCGCGCCGGACAGCGAGGAGGTGGGCTCGTCCAGGATCAGAATACGGCAGTTATTGGAGATCGCCTTTGCGATCTCCACCACCTGCTGGCTGGAGATAGGCAACTTTTCGACGATGTCATAGGGGTCAATATTGCCGCCGCATAGGGGCTCGAGGATCTGGCGGGCCTCTTCCGCCATCTTCCTCATGTGAAAGCCCATACCCTGGCTGATACGGGCCATAAAGATGTTTTCCGCCACGGTCGCATCCTGGCACAGGGCGATCTCCTGCTCCACGAAGCAGATGCCCAGCTTCTGGGCGTCCCGCACCTCGCGGATGGTCACCGGCTTGCCGTCCACCCGGATCTCGCCGCCGTCTGCCATCAGATTTCCGTAGATGATGTTCATCAGCGTGGATTTGCCCGCGCCGTTCTCACCCATGATCCCATGGATCTCTCCCGGCTGCAGGTCAAAGTCGATGCTGAACAGCACCTGGTTGCGGCCGAAGGATTTGGAGATATCTCTCAGTTGCAAAGCTTCCAATGCAGTTTCCTCCCAAAAAGAGTAAGAGGGCTCCGCCCTCGCAGGCAACACCGCAGGTTTCGGTCTTGCCCGGAGCGCGGAGCCCATAGATCATTTAGCCGGCCTTATAAGCGCTCAGCATGTCGTTCACGTCGGCGTAGCCGATGCTCTGGGCATACTTGGCAACATAGTAATAGTCAGCGGTATCCTTGGTAATAATGGTCAGACCGTTATCGATGGAGATACCCATGATGTTCTCGCCCAGGGCCTTGCGCTCGTTCATGGGGTTCACATTCTCGGGGTGAGCCGCGATGAACAGGGACATCATGCCCAGGTAGCCCTGCATGTACTGGTCGGGGCAGATCAGGCCGAACATATCGCCGTCCTTCAGCATATCCAGCAGCGTATCATTGGTATCGACGCACAGGCAGCGGATGCCGGTGCCCAGCTCCTTGGCAGCCTTGGCGCCGCCCACAATGGACACGCCCTCGGGGCAGAACACGCCGCCCAGATCGGGGTTCTTCTGATAGGTGGCCATCACGGCGTCATAGCCAGCCTGCTCGTCCTGGTTGGTGGCCACGTCGGCAACGACCTTGATGTTGGGATACTCCGCTTCCACGGTGGCGATAAACGCGTCGCAGCGGCGGTTGTGGTTGTCCTGGCCGGGATTGCGCAGCACCATCACGGAGCCGGTGCCGCCCATATCGTCGCAGATGGTGCGGGCAGCGATGGTACCCTCGTTGACGTTGTCAGAGGTGACATAGGCCTGACGGTTGGAGTCAGGGGCGTCGGAAGCGTAGGTGACCACGGCAACGCCCTGCGCGATGGCGCGGTTGATGGGCTCCACGAAGGCGTCCTCAACAATGGGGGACAACAGGATGCCCTTGGGGCTCTTGGCCAGGTCAGCCTCGAAGGAGTCCACCTGTGCCTGGGCGTCATACTCCGTGGTGCCGCCGTAGGAGCAGCTCACACCCAGCTGCTTGCAGGCATCCTTCATGCCGGCATAGACCGGGAACCAATACTCAACGCCAGAGACAAAAACATTCATCACATAGGTCTCGTCGGCGCTGCCGGCCAGACCATTGGTGGTGACGGCGCTGCTGCCGTCATTGCTGCTGTCGGCAGCAGGGGTGTTCTGCTCACCGCAGGCTACCAGCGAAAGCGCCATAACCAGAGCAAGCATCAACGCGAGAAACTTCTTCATAATATTCCTCCTGATGTTTCTGAACCATTTCCTCTCCTCAGAGAAACACACTGGTCCGTTTTTATTACCCAAAACAACGTCTGACTTTTTTCATGACATTGTTCAGGTTGCTGTTAGTGTAGCAGAGTTCTACCCCATTGTCAACGGGGTTGTTGATTTTGTCAGAACAAATTTCAATACCTCACAAAAGCTTTCGGGATTTTTTGCGCAAAACGCCGAAAAATGCCTGGACAACCCTGCAAAACAAGTTTATCCAGGCAAATATCAGCACTGATTCCGTATTTACAATTGCGTTTTCATTTTTTATTCCAAGTGCTCAACTAGGTAAATCCATCGTCTCCAGCAGCGCCAGCACCTGCCGCGCCGTGTTCTCGTCCGTGCAGAAGTAATGGATCGCCCCGGTCCGCAGCGCACCGACGATAGACACCACCTTGCTGCTGCCCACCGCCAGGGCCAGCACGTGCTTCGTCCCCCGCAGCCCCTCCTCGTCGATGCCGATCAGCCGCCGGTTGAAGTTGCAGTCGATGAACTCACCCTTTATATTGAACTGCCGGGCGCACAGATCGCCCACCGCCATATCCGGGCAGCGGATGATCTCCTCCAGCATGTTGCGCCCCTCGCAGCGGAACTGCCGCAGCTCGCCCCGCTCCTGCAGCCGGCCGATGCCCAGCACCGCGTAATCCAGATGCTTCCACCGGTCCAGGATCGGCTGCATATACGCGCTCTCCACGATCCGCTGCTTGTCCTCCAGCGTGTCAACAAATCCCGGCGAATAGATGAACATGGGGTAGCCCCGCAGCTTGTCGGAAAACAGCCGGATGCTCTCATTCAGCTGATACTCCTGGGTCAGCAGCGGCGAGGAGCCCACCAGCGGCACCACGCTGATGTCGCACAGATCCGTATTCTCCGGGAACGCGTGCATGAATTCATAGCAGGTGTTGCCCCAGGCCACGCCTACCGACGAATGACTGGTAAACAGCTCGCTGGCCAGCCGGATGGCCTGCGAGGTCATCACCCGCAGCAACGCCTTGTCATTGTGTGTGCCGCTGGGGACCACAACGCATTTCCGCAGGCCGAACTCCTTTTCAAACCGCCCCGCCAGCTCCTCGTTGTTCTTCGAAGGATCCTTGATCTCCACATTGATAATGCCATTGTTCTTGGCATCTGTCAGATACATAGAAACTGCGGAACGGGAAATGTCAAACGTTTTTGCGATCATTTCCTGTGTCATTCCTTGGTTGTAATACATTTTTGCGATCTCAACCAGCTTCTGAATGCTCGAATTATCCATCGTACCGCATATCCCTCCCAGACTTTTTTAACCCGCGCAAGGCGGAACACCCCTTAGTATACAGGATGAATTGCCCTATGTCAAAGGAAAACTTTCATATTGACATTTATTTTTCAATAAATTTCATTCTATTTTATTGGTAAAAACCTTTTATGTCTTTGTATTTACCTTATTTCTTTCCTGTGAGTCAAATAATTTTCACAAGTTTCCTTCTCGTGATTGACATTCGTTTTAACATGTGTTAAAATCGCCGCATAGGGCTTCATTTGAAGCTACGGCTTTTAGAGCGATAGATTGAAAGGAGCGGTTACGTTGAGTGTGAAAACTGCCAAAAACTCCGCCAAGGCCGGCGAAGCGACCGAGATCAGCAGAGAGCTGCTGCTGCTGAAGATGTGGGAGAACATGAATCTGGCCCGCAATTTTGAAGAACATGTCCAGTGGCTATTCTCCAAGGGACTTGTTCACGGCACCACCCATTTGGGCATCGGTGAGGAGGCCACCGCGGCCGGCACCATTGCTGCCCTGAAGCCGCAGGACTATGTCTTCGGCACGCACCGCGGCCACAGCCAGGCCATCTGCAAGGGCATCAGCGTCAACAACATGATGGCGGAGATCCTGGCCCGCGAGACCGGCGTATGCAAGGGCAAGGGCGGCTCCATGCACATCGCCGACCCCGACATCCATTACTTCGGCGCCGACGGCATCCTGGGCGCCAGCGCCGTCATGTGCAACGGCACCGCCCTGGCCATCAAGAAGCGGGGCGAAAAGGACCGCATCTCCCTGGTCTTCTTCGGCGACGGCACCAGCAACGAGGGCGCCACCTGGGAGGCCATGAACCTGGCCGCCGTGTGGCAGCTGCCCACCCTGTTCGTCTGCGTCAACAATACCTACGGCATGTCCACCCCCATTGCCCAGGCCATGCACGATACCGACATCTCCAAGCGTGCCTATCCCTTTGACATGCCCGCCCGCTCCATCGACGGCAACAACGTGCTGGAGGTCTATCAGACCATCAAGGAGGCCCGCGAGTACGTCGCCTCCGGCAAGGGTCCCATGCTGGTGGTGGAGAACACCTACCGCATCTCCGGCCACTCCAAGAGTGACGGCAACCTGTACCGCACCAAGGAGGAGATCGAGTCCTGGAAGAAGAAGTGCCCCATCAAGGCCTTCCGCAAATACCTGGTAGAGAACGGCATCGCCACCGAGCAGGAGCTGGACGACATGGCCCAGGCCGCCGCCAACGCCATCGACGCCGCTGAGGAATATGCCAAGAGCAGCCCCGAGCCGTCTGTGGACGATCTGCTCAACGACGTCTACGCGTAAAAAGGAGGATGCAAACAATGGCTACTATGAAAGAGATCACCTACGCACAGGCCATCAACGACGCCATGTGCGAGGAAATGCAGCGTGACGAAAACGTCTTCATGATGGGCGAGGATATCGCCGAGTACTGCGGCGCCTTCGGCGTCTCCCGCGGCATGCTGGAGAAGTTCGGCAAGGACCGCATCATGAACACCCCCATCTCCGAGCAGGCCTATGTAGGCGCCGGCATCGGCGCCGCCATGGCCGGCATGCGCCCCATCGTGGAGCTGATGTTCTCCGACTTCATGTGCGTCTGCTTTGACGAGCTGGTCAACGAGGCTCCCAAGATGCGCTTCATGTTCGGCGGCAAGGTGAAGGTGCCCTTGGTCATGCGCACCGCCGCCGGCGCCGGCACCGGTGCCGCCGCCCAGCACTCCCAGAGCCTGGAGGCCTGCCTGGCCCACTTCCCCGGCCTGAAGGTGGTCATCCCCTCCACCCCCTATGATGCCAAGGGTCTGCTGAAAACCGCCATCCGCGACGACAACCCCGTCATGTTCCTGGAGCAGAAGACCCTCTACCGCACCAAGGGCATGGTCCCCGAGGAGGAGTACACCATCCCCCTGGGCGTGGCCGACGTCAAGCGCGAGGGCACCGACTGTTCCATCATCACCTATGGCCGCATGGTGCAGATGAGCCTGCAGGCCGCCGAAAAGCTGGCCGAGGAGGGCATCCATGTGGAGGTGGTGGACATCCGCTCCCTGGTGCCCCTGGACACCAAGACCATCGTGGAGTCCGTCAAGAAGACCCACCGCGCCCTGATCGTCCACGAGGCGGTGCAGTTCGGCGGCTTCGGCGGCGAGATTGCCGGCCAGCTGGCCGACAGCGAGGCGTTCTACTATCTGGATGCCCCCATCCGCCGTCTGGGCGCCCTCAGCTGCCCCATCCCCTTCAACCCCAATCTGGAGCGCGAGACCTTCCCCACCGTGGATAAGATCATCACCCAGGTCAAGAGCCTGATGTGACATACCCATAGGAGGCATTGTATGACTGAGATATTTATGCCCAAAGCGGGCATGGACATGAAAGAGGGCACCCTTCTCCGCTGGCTGAAGAACATCGGCGACCCTGTGGAGAAGGACGAGCCCATCATGGAGATTGAGACCGACAAGATCACCATGGAGGCCGAGGCTCCCGCCACCGGCATCCTGCTGGCCAAACTCATCGAGGACGGCACTACCGTCCCCGTCCTGCAGACCATCGGCTACATCGGCCAGCCCGGTGAAAAGATCCCCGACGCGCCGGCCGCCGCCGACGCACCGGCTGCCGCCCCCGCGGAGGAGACCGCCGCTGCGCCCTCTGCCGCCGCTGCCGCGGCCCTGCCGGTCCTGAACGGTGCCGTGGCCGCCACCCCCTACGCCAAAAAGCTGGCGGCGGAAAAGGGCGTGGACCTGGCCGCCGTCACCGCCAGCGGTCCCGCCGGTGAGGTGCGTGCCCAGGACGTTCTGGCCGCCGTCCAGAGCGGCGCCGTCAGCGCCACCGCCCTGGCAAAGAAGTACGCCCAGGTGAACGGCGTGGACCTCTCCACCGTGTCCGGCACCGGCCACGACGGCAAGATCCGCAAGAGCGACGTGCTGAACGCCGCCGTGCCCGCTCCCGCCCAGCGCGAGATCACCCGCATCCCCCTGACGCCCATCCGCAAGGCCATCGCCCGCAATATGTTCAACAGCCTGCACTCCATGGCCCAGACCTCCGATTCCGTGGAGATCGACGTCACCGAGCTGATGGCGCTGCGCCAGCGCCTGCTGGCCCACAAGGGCGAGCTGGGCACCAAGATCACCATCAACGACCTGCTCAGCTACGCGGCGGTCAAGATGATCAAGACCCACCCCCTGGCCAACGCCAGCTTTGCCGACACCGAGATCCTCTGCTATCCCGACGTGAACCTCAGCATGGCCGTTGCCACCGATTACGGCCTGACCTCCCCCGTGGTCCACGGCGCCGACCGTATGAGCCTGGTGGAGCTGAGCCTCGCCATGCGCGACCTGGTGGTCCGCGCCCGCGACCGCAAGCTCACCGCCGACGATCAGCAGGGCGGTACCTTCACCCTGACCAACATGGGCATCTTCCCCGTGGACAACTTCAACCCCATCCTGCCGGCGCCCCAGTCCTGCATCATCGGCTTCGGCCGCTGCGTGGAAAAGCCCGCCGTGTACCAGGGTCAGCTCTGCATCCGCACCATGATGGTCCTGTCCGTCACCTATGACCACCGCGTCTTCGACGGCGGCGAAGTGGGCTCCATCATGAAGACCATGAAAGAGTATCTGGAGACCCCCGAGCTCTTTCTGGTGCAGTGAGGGCGCGCCATGGCTGAAATGACCTATCAGGTGGCCGTCGTCGGCGGCGGCCCCGCCGGCTACGTGGCCGCCATCCGCGCCGCCCAGCTGGGCGGCAAGGTGGTGCTGTTCGAAAAGGATCAGCTGGGCGGCACCTGCCTGAACCGGGGCTGCATCCCCACCAAGACCTTTCTGAAAACCGCGGACATGATCCGCGACATCCATAAGGCCGCCCAGCATGGTGTCATCAACGACCCCGCCACCTCCGTGGATATGGAGAAGGTGGTGGCCAACAAGGATCACGTGGTCCGCCAGCTGACCGGCGGCGTAGGCGCGCTGCTGCGCTCCAACGGCGTCACCGTGGTAAAGGGCGAGGCCGCCCTGTCCGGCCAGCATGAGATCGCCTGCGGCGGCAAGACCTACACGGCGGACTCCATCATCCTGTGCGGCGGCTCTGTGGCCACCCGCATCCCCATCCCCGGCATCGACGATCCCAACGTGCTGACCAGCACGGAGATCCTGGATCTGAAGGAGCTTCCGGACAAGCTGGTCATCATCGGCGGCGGCGTCATCGGCTGCGAGCTGGCCTGCGCCTTTGCCCCCTTCGGCAGCCACGTGACCATCGTGGAGGCCACCGACCGTCTCATCCCCCTGATGGACCGCGAGCTGGCGGATTCCCTGAAGAAATCCCTCATCAAAAGCGGCATCGACGTGCGCACCTCCGTCAGCATCACCGAGATCCGCAGCGAAAACGGCAAGACCTTCCTCCACTGCGCCGACGGCAGCAAGCTGGAGGCCGACAAGATCCTGCTGTCCGTGGGCCGCGGCACCGACTTGAGCTGCCTGGGCGCGCTGCAGGACACCATCCGCACTGAAAAGGGCAAGGTGGTGGTGGTGGACGACGGCATGCACACCAGCATCCCCCACATCTACGCCGCCGGCGACATCAACGGCCGTCTGATGCTGGCCCACACCGCCTTCAAGATGGGCGAGGTGGCCGCTGAAAACGCCATGGGCGGCCACAGGACTGTGGACCTCTCCTTCGTCCCCTCCTGCGTGTACGCCATCCCCCAGGTGGCCTCCGTGGGCATGACCGAGGACGAGGCAGTGGCCAGATACGGCCGCGACGCCCTGCGCATCGGCAAGTTCCCCTTCGCCGCCAATGGCCGCGCCCTGTCCTGCGGCGAACCGGATGGCTACGTGAAGGTCATCATGCTGGAGAAATACTCCGAGTTCTGCGGCGTCCACATCTTCGGCGCCCAGGCCGCCGAGATGATCGCCGAGCCCACCGCCCTCATGTGCGCCGAGATGACCGTGGAGGAGACCGCCGATATGATCCATGCACACCCCAGCTTCTCAGAAGCTTTTATGGAGGCATGTGGAGACGCAATAGGACGTTGTATTCATTTACCCAAAAAGCACTAAAACTCCTCTCTCTATTTCTATCCTGTTTTTCCTGCACTGCACCTGTTTTGTCTCCTTTTTTGTCGCAGAAGGCTCCGGGCGATCCGCCCGGAGTTTTCTGCACCGCCTCCTCTGTGAAATTCGCACACACTTTTCCAAAAAAAGTCCTTGAATTTGTAAAATTGTCCAAGAACCCCCCTGCGCCGTCCGTTATACTGAATGCATCAACCGTTAAGTGATTAGGAGGGTTTTTACAATGAGTTATGCCGATCATGTGAAGAGCAGTATCAAGCTGGTGTGCTGCGCAAGAAAAAAGGGTTATCCCGGCTGGCCCCACGTGGACTTTGACCACGAGGGCATGATGGCCCGCTATCTGCCTCAGCTGCAGAAGGAGCTGCCCAACTGCGAATTCACCGTCGTCTACTACAGCAACGGTGAAGAGGCCAAGGCCGGCTTCGCCGACAACGACCAGTACGACGGCGTGGTCATCTTCAATGCCACCCACGGCATTGGCGTTGCCAACGAATTCGTCCGTCTGGGCAAGCCCGGCGTCATCGTGGACGAGCTCTATGCCGGTTCCGGCGACCTGGTGCGCCTGAACACCCGCATCAACAAGGAGCACCTGCCCATCGTGGTGGTGGCCTCCTCCGATTTCAGCGACACCGTCCAGGCCATCCGTCTGCTGCACGTCAGAAAGCAGCTGGCCTCCTCCAAGATCGTTCTCTTCAAGAACTTCGAGCCCATCAGCGAGAGCACCGAGGCCTTCCTGAAGGAAGCCCTGGGCACCGGCAGCACTTGGAAGCGCTACCTGGCCGGCCCCGCAGGCCTGCAGGACAAGCTGAACAAGCTCCGCGAGAACTTCGGCGTCCAGGTCATTCTCAAGACCAAGGCCGACCTGGAGCGTTACTACAACGAGGCCGACCTGACCGAGGCCCAGGCCGTGGCCGACCGCTGGCTGAGCCACGCCGAGGGCTGCATCGAGCCCAGCAAGGAAGACGTCTTCAACTCCGCCAGAATGTACCTGGGCCTGAAGCGCTGCGTAGAGGACGAGCAGGCTGACGCCGTCAGCGTCGACTGCATCATGATGTTCTACACCACCGACCTGTCCGTCTATCCCTGCATGAGTCACTCCCAGATGTGCGACGACGGCCTCACCGGCACCTGCGAGTCGGATATCGACTCCACGCTGACCCAGCTGGCGATCCGCTATCTCACCGGCCGTGCCGGCTTCATCTCCGACCCCGTGATCGACACCGCCACCAACCAGATCATCTACGCCCACTGCTCCGCCGCCACCAAGTGGTTTGGCCCGGACAGCCCCGCGCAGCCCTACTACCTGCGCTCCCACAGTGAGGATCACAACAGCACCTCCATCCAGAGCATCATGCCCGTGGGCCAGACCGTGACCACCGTCAAGATGGACATCGAAAACCACGCTATGGCGCTGCACACCGCCATGGCCGTCGGAAACGTCACCGAGGAAAAGGGCTGCCGCACCAAGCTGGCCGCCGAGGTGCCCGATGCACAGCTCCTGCTGGACAACTGGGATACCGACATCTTCAGCTGGCACAAGGTCACCTTCTACGGCGACTACCGCCGCGACTTCCTGAACCTGGCCAAGCTCTACAGCATGAGCACCATCCAGGAAGACCGGGACCCCTTCCGCCGCTGAGCACCGATAACTGACCAAAGAAAGTAAAAGAGGCGTATTATGGCATATTTGATGGGCATTGATCTCGGCTCCACCAGCATCAAGGCAGTGGTCTATGACGAGACCGGGAATATGATCTCCAGCGGCTCCCAGCCCACGCCGCTGACGCATGACAACCCTGATCAGCCTACCTGGTGTGTCTGGGAGCCCAAGCGTATCTGGGACAGCGTCGTCTACGCGGTCATGGAGGCCACCTCCAAGATCCGTGACGTGCAGGAGATCAAGGCCCTTGCGGTGACCGGCTTCGGTATGGACGGTCTGCCCATGGACCGGAACGGCAAGCCGCTCTATCCCATGATCTCCTGGCACTGTCCCCGGACCATCCCGCAGTACGAGGCGTTCACCCGCCGCATCGGCACCGAGAATATCTTCCACCGCACCGGAAAGCGTGCCATGGACATCGACACCATCTACCGCATCCAGTGGGTGAAGGAGAATCACCCCGAGATCCTGGACGCCACCGACAAGTGGCTGCTGATCGAGGATTACGTCAACTACATGCTCTGCGGCGTCAAGGCCACGGACTACTCCATGGCGACCTGCACCTCCGCCTTCGACCAGCGCACCCACGACTGGTGCGACGATCTGCTGCGCGAGGCGGGGATCCCCAAAAGCATCTTCCCCAAGGCCTATCCCGCCGGCCGTGTGCTGGGCACGATCCTGCCCATGGCCGCCCGGGAGATGGGCCTGGCCCCCGGAACGCTGGTGGTGCTGGGCGGACACGACTACATCTGCGCGGCGCTGGCCACCGGCGCCATCGATGAGTCCGTGCTGCTGGACATCACCGGCACCTGGGAGATGCTGGTGCTGGCCACCGACCAGATCAACATCACCGACCAGCTCTATCAGAGCGGCTACTACCTGGAGGGCCACGTCGCCAAGGGCAAGTGCTGCTACGTGGGCAGCACCGTCAGCGGTGATATGACCGAGTGGATGCGCAAAAACCTCTGCGCCGAGGAGCGTATGATCGCCTCCGCCCAGGAGATCGACGTCTGGACCGCCATCATCGAGGCCTGCCGCAAGTCGCCCCCCGGCAGCAACGGCTGCATGTTCCTGCCCCACTTCTCCGGCGCCGGCGCCCCCAACAGGAGCCCGGACTCCATGGGTGCCTACGTGGGCCTCCACAACGCCGTGCGCAAGCGCGACATGATGCGCAGCGTCATGGAGGGCCTGGACTACCAGTTCCGCATGATGGTGGACTCCTTTACCGACAACCACCTGGGCAATCTCCAGCGCATCGTGGCCACCGGCGGCGCGGCGTACAACAAGTTCTGGATGCAGAACAAGGCCGACATCACCGGCCGCCGCCTGGAGGTACCCGAGCTCTACGAGGCAACGCCCCTGGGCGCCGCCATGGTGGCCGGTCTCGGCATCGGTATCTACGACAACGAGCAGCAGGCCGTGGAGGCCGTGCGCCGCAACGTCACCGTCTACGAGCCGGACGAGGAGCTGCACAAGCGCTATGATGATTACTATCAGAACATCTACGTGCACCTGCAGGATGCTCTGAAGGACATCAACCACGCCATCTCCAAGCGTTTTCGCTGAAAAACGCCCGCAAAACAGCAGCGGATCACCTCCGCTGCTGTTTGCTTTTCACTCTCCGTATGGTATACTGTTTTATAAGGAGGGGATCCCATGCTGTTATCCAAGGGGCAGCTGCAGCGCTGCCAGCAGTGCTGTCACGATATCCGTCTGCTGTGCGGTGTGGACTGCCGCACCGTAAGCACCCAGGACATCCAGATCCTGCGGGAAACGCCGCCGCAGCCGGACTTCTGCGACAGCTGCAGCTATATCCGCTGCCGCGCCCGCGCCACCCATGCCTACGGCTGCAACGAGTCCTACCGCTGGCACAGCCCGTATCTCTACTACTGCCCGCTGGGCCTGGCCTTTGTCGCCCAGTGCATCTGCTCAGACTCCGGCGAGCTGGAAGGCGGCATCACCGCCGGCCCCTTCCTCACCAACGACCGTGAGGAGGCCCAGGAGCAGGTGTCCGAGCTGACCAGCGCCGTCTGCATCGATCCCGTCCCCCAGTGGAGCCACCAGCGGTCCGACGCCCTGGGCCGCCTGCTGCGCTTCCTCTGCCAGGGCATCGTCAGCGAGGGCTATCGCCCGCCCCAGACCCCTCTCCCGGAAAAGCAGTGGGAGCCCGCCCCCAGCACCTCCCTGGACGAGGAGCGCCAGCTGCGCCTGCTCATCGAGCAGCAGGACAGCGAGGGCGCCCGCGAGCTGCTGGACCACGTCTTCTCCCAGGCCTATACCGCCAGCGGCGGCGACACCGAGGCCATGCGCCACCGGGTGATCGAGCTGTCCGTCATGCTGGCCCGCGCCTGTGTCAGCGCCGGCGCCGACGTGCAGGAGATCTTCGGGCGCAGCGACTATCTCACCGATATCCGCAGCTTCTCCACCGTGGACCAGCTCTACGGCTGGATCACCTCCGCCCTGCGGCGCTTCATGGACTACACCTTTGAATTCCAGCAGGCCCGCCACACCAACGCCCTGTTCAACGCCCAGCGCTTCATCCGCCAGCACTACGCCGAAAAGCTGACCCTGGAGGGCATCGCCTCCCAGGTCGGCCTCAGCCCCGGCTATCTCAGCAGCCTCTTCAAGGCCGAATCGGGCGAGAGCCTCGTCGCCTACCTGAACCGCCTCCGGGTCAAGCGCAGCCAGCAGCTCCTGCTGGAGGGTTCCCTTCCCCTGGTGGAGGTGGCCCACGCCTGCGGCTTCGAGGATCAGAGCTACTTCGCCCGTGTCTTCAAAAAGTACACCGGCGTCTCCCCCGGAAAATTCCGCCAGAAAAAGGGCCGCATATGACCCGCACCCCCCATCATAAACCCAGAAAGCTCCGCGCAGCCGCGCGGAGCTTTCCGTTTTCCATCATCAATAGGCCAGGGCGTAGATCCGCTCCATGTCCCGCTGCTCCAGCACCTGAAACGTGCCGATGGTCCTGGTGCCGTTCTGGCTGCAGCAGCGCGCCAGCCGTTCCGCCCCATGGGGTGGGATCCCCAGCTCCGTCAGCGACACCGGCATACCCAGCGTCTGGAAATACGCCCGCGTCTTCCGGATCGCCTGCCACGCCAGTTCGTCGCCGGACAGCCCCCAGACGTTCTGTCCCAGCTGCGCAAAGCGCTCCGGATGGCTGTCGCACACATAGGCGGCCCAGGCCGTCCACAGGGCGGAGAGGCTCTCCCCGTGGATCACGTCATAGCAGGCGCTCAGCTCGTTGCCCAGCTTGTGCACGGTGAAATCCCGCGTGCCCCCCAGCCCCGTCAGGGAGTTGTGGGACAGGCTGCCGCACCACATCAGCTCGCCCATGGCGTGGCCGTCGCCGGGATCCTCCACCGCCCGCAGGCCGTTGCGGATCACCGTGCGCAGCAGCGCCTCCGCCAGCGCGTCGCTGGTCTCGTTGTCAAACGCGCCGTTGAAATACCGGTCCAGCGTGTGCATCATGATGTCCACCACGCCGCAGGTCACCTGCCTGCGGGGCAGCGTGGCGCACAGCAGCGGGTCCAGCACCGCGAACACCGGCACATTCAGCGGCGAGCGCACGCTGCGCTTCTCGCACGTGTCCGGATCGCTGAGAATGGCCGACGCGCTGGTCTCCGACCCCGCCGCCGGGATCGTCAGCACCACCCCCACCGGCAGCCGCTCCGTCACCGGCAGCCCCTTTGACCAGATGTCCCACAGATCGTTCTCCGGCTGCTTCGCGCCGATGGCGATGGCCTTGGCCGTGTCGATGGCGCTGCCGCCGCCCACCGCCAGGATCAGGTCGATGCCCTCCCGCAGCGCCAGCGCCACGCCCTCCCGAGCGTGGGCCACCACCGGATTGGGCTGCGCCCCCTCAAACAGTACCGTCCTGCAGCCCGCCTGCGCCAGATCGTCACACAGTCTGTCCAGCAGGCCCGACCGCCGGACGCTTCCCCCGCCGCTGACCACCAGCACCCGGCGTCCGCCGTACTTTTGGCACAGGCGGCCCGCCTCCTTCTCCGTGCCTGGGCCAAACACGATCTCCGTGGGAACGTGATAGGTAAAACTGCGCATAGGCCCTCAGTCCGTAAACTGCGCCGGGCGCTTTTCCAGGAACGCCTGCATCCCCTCCGCCTTGTCGTGGGTGGCGAAGGACATGCCGAAGGTGGTGGCCTCCATCCGCAGGCCGTTCTCCAGATCGGTGTCCATACCGCTCTCCACGCAGGCCTTCGCCAGCGTCACGGCATAGCTGCCCTTGGACAGGATCTTCCGGGCCATGGTCTCGCAGGCCGCCATCAGCTCCTCCTTGGGCACCACCTTGTTGGCAAGGCCGATGCGGTAGGCCTCCTGTGCATCGATGCGGTCGCAGGTAAAGATCAGCTCCTTGGCCCGGCCCTTGCCGATGAGCCGGGGCAGCCGCTGGGTACCGCCGAAGCCCGGCAGGATGCCCAGCCCACACTCCGGCTGGCCAAAGGACGCGGTGTCCGCGGCGATGCGGATGTCACAGGCCATGGCCAGCTCACAGCCACCGCCCAGCGCGTAGCCGTTCACAGCGGCGATGCTCACCTGGGGCATCCGCTCCAACCGGCAGAAGGCCTCGTCCGCCAGCAGCGCCATAGTGCGCCCCTCCTCCGAGGTGGCATTGACCATCTCCGAGATGTCCGCCCCTGCCACAAAGGCCTTTGCACCGCTGCCGGTGACGATGACCACCCGGGCCTCCTTGCTCTTCTCTACGCCGGCCAGGCAGTCGTTCAGCTCCGTCAGCGTGGCGGTGTTCAGGGCGTTCAGGGACTTGGGGTTGTTGATGGTGATGTACGCGATGGAATCCTTGATCTCAAACAGCAGATGTTCATACATGGCCGTCACCTCAGTCCACCTTCTGTGCCGCCTTGTAGGCCTTGATGGCCTCCGTCAGCTTGGGCACGATCACGTGCAGGTCGCCCACGATACCCAGATCTGCCAGCTTCATCATGGGGCAGGTCTCGTCCTTGTTGATGGCGATGACGAACTCGCTGCCCTCCATGCCCGCCAGATGCTGGATAGCGCCGGAAATACCGCAGGCCACGTACAGGTCGGGATGTACCGTCTTGCCGGTCTGGCCCACCTGACGATCCTTCTCGATCCAGCCGCTGTCCACGCCGATACGGGAGGAGGACACCTCGCCGCCCAGCACTTCGGCCAGCTCGCGCAGAGGCGCATAGCCCTCGGCGCTGCCGACGCCCCGGCCGCCGGACACCAGCACCTTGGCCTCGGTGATATCCACGGACTTCTTATCGTCATGCACCACCTGCAGAATCTCCACATTCCGGTCGTCCATCGCAAGTCCCGCGTCCACCACGGTGACCTTCCCCTGGCGGCTCATATCCCGCTGGGGCATCTCCATGACGCCGGGCCGCACCGTGGCCATCTGGGGCCGGTAGTTGGGACAGATGATGGTGGCCATCACATTGCCGCCAAAGGCGGGACGGGTCATCTTCAGGTTGCGGTCGGCGGTGTCCAGCTTCTCAATGCGCTCCTCCGGCAGAGAGGTGGCCGCACGCAGATAGCCCTTGTACTTCTCCACGTCCACATCCAGACGGGTGCAATCGGCGGTCAGGCCGGTGTGGATGCGTCCGGCAATGCGGGGCGCCATATCGCGGCCGATGGAGCTGGCGCCGAACAGCACGATATTGGGCTCGTAATGGCGGATCACATACTCCATGCCCTTGACGTAGGGCTCGGTGGTGTACTCCGCCAGCACGGGATGATCCAGCACCAGCACCTCGTCCGCGCCGTACTGGCACAGCATGTCGGCCTTGTCGGCGATGTTGTGGCCCATGAGGACGGCAACCACCGCCTCGCCCAGATCGGCGGCCAGCCTGGTGGCCTCGCCGATCAGCTCAAGGCTGACCTTCTGGATGCTGCCGCCCCGCTGCTCAACAAATACGAAAATATTCTTGCTCATCTCTTATCCCTCCTGTCAGATGATGTGGCGCTGGATCAGCTTGTCCATAATGGCCGCCACGGCCTCGTCGGCGCTGAGACCCTTCAGCACCGTGCCCGCCGCCTTGGCCTGCTTGCCGAAGGACATAAACACATTGGTGGGAGAGCCCTTCAGGCCGATCCATTCCGGATTCAGCGCATCCTTCAGGTCGTCGAAGCCCCACACCGTGACATTCTTCTCATAGGCATCCACGATGCCCCATGTGGACATGTACCGGGGCTCGTCCAGCTCGGACAGCGCCGTCACCAGACAGGGCAGCTGCACCTTCAGCATGTGGGCCTGATCCTCAAACTGGCGCTTGACCACCACGCTGCCGTCCTCCAGCGTCAGCTCCTCGGCGTAGCTGACCTGGGGCACGCCCAGCTGCTCGGCGATCTGAGGGCCTACCTGTGCGGTGTCGCCGTCGATGGCCTGACGGCCAGTGATGACCAGATCGAACCCGATCTTCTTCAGCGCCGCGGCGATGATGGTGGCGGTGGCGTAGGTGTCGGAGCCGCCGAACTCACGGGCAGACAGCAGATAGGCCTCGTCCGCGCCCATGGCCAGCGCTTCCCGCAAAGCCACATCCGCCTGGGGCGGGCCCATGCACACCACGGTAACGGTGCCGCCCACCTGCTCACGCAGCCGCAGCGCGGCCTCCAGACCGGCCTTGTCGTCATGGTTGATGATGCTGGGCACACCCTCGCGGATCAGGGTATTGGTCTTGGGATCCAGCTTTACCTCGGCGGTATCGGGCACCTGCTTGATGCAAACAACGATCTTCATATGCTTCTCCCCCTCCTTATTTCAGCTTCATAGAACCGGAGATGACCATCTTCATCACCTCGGAGGTTCCCTCGTAGATCTCGGTGATCTTGGCGTCGCGCAGCATGCGCTCCACCGGGTACTCGCGGCAGTAGCCGTAGCCGCCCATGGCCTGCACGGCGAAGCGGCACACCTCGTTGGCCACGTCGGAGGCGAACAGCTTCGCCATGGCGGCCAGCGGGCCGAAGTTCTGGTGCTGATCCTCGGCGATGGCGGCCCGCCAGGTCATCAGACGGGCAGCGTCGATCTTGGTCTGCATCTCCGCCATCTTGAACTGGGTGTTCTGGAAGGAGTTGATGGGCTTGCCGAACTGCTTGCGCTCCTTGCCGTACTTGATGGCCTCGTTCAGCGCGCCCTGGGCGATGCCCACCGCCTGAGCGGCGATGCCGATACGACCGCAGTCCAGCGCGCCCATGGCGATCTTGAAGCCCTTGCCCACAGGTCCCAGCACGCGATCCGGGGTCACCCGGACGTTATCATAGGTGACGATGCAGTTGCTGGCGGCGCGGATGCCCATACGCTCGATATTCTCGCTGACGGTGACGCCGGGGGTGTGCTTCAGATCCACGATAAAGGCGGTCAGCCCCTTGGCGGCAGGCACCGTGCGGTCGGTCAGGGCAAAGACGATGCACACATCGGCAAAGCCGGAGTTGGTGGTGAAGATCTTGGAGCCGTTCAGAATCCAGTCCTCGCCGTCCTTCACGGCCACGGTCTGGGCGCCCTGTACGTCGGAGCCGGCGTTGGTCTCCGTCAGGCCAAAGGAGCCGATCTGGCTGCCGTCCACCAGAGGACGCAGGAACTTCTGCTTCTGCTCCTCGGTGCCGTAGTTGTTGATGCAGGAGCAGCACAGGGAGGTGTGCACGGAAATGGTGATACCGGTAGAGGCGTCCACCTTGGAGACCTCCTCCATGCACAGGGTATAGGCCAGCGTGTCAGCGCCGGCGCCGCCGTACTGCCGGCTATAGGGGATACCGAAGAAGCCGTAGCGCTGCATCTTGGCCAGTAGGTCAAGATCATAGGCCTCCTTCTCGTCCATCTCCTTTGCCAGAGGTCGGATCTCGGTCTCGGCAAACTTGCGGAACAGTTCCTGCTGCAGCAGGTGCATTTTGCTCAGTTGAAAGTCCATAGCTACCTCCATATGGATAAAGTGTTGCGGGTTTCTATGCCCATATTACTTGCTTTTCAATTATTTGTCAACATGATATTTGCATGCAAATTATTTTTTGCATTGACAACCCGCCCCCCTTTCCGCTATGATGGTGCTATCGTCTATCACGCGGGAGGTCCTCCTTATGCAATTACAGGAATGCATCAACTTTATGCTGACCAATGTCCAGAACGCGGTGTTTCTCTTCTTCAAGAAGCAGCTGCAGCAGTTCAACGTCACCCCCATCCAGTACGCGCTGCTGAAATGCCTGTGGGACGAGGATGAACAGGCCCCCTCCCAGCTGGCCCAGCACCTGTGCCTGGACTCCTCCACCGTCACCGGCATCATGGGCCGCCTGGAGGAAAAGGAGCTGATCGTCCGCCAGTACTGCAAAACCGACCGCCGCCGCATCATCGTCTGCCTGACAGACGCCGGCCGCGCCCTGCAAAAGCCCATCGAGTCCCTGATTGAAGAGACCAACCACCTGGTGACCCAGGGTCTCAGCGATCAGCAGCTGGCGGACCTGCGCAGCCAGCTGACCCACATCGCCCAGCAGGCCGCCCGCCTGACCGAGCAGTGACCCGCCCACACCCATTTTTCCAGGCCAAAAGCCGCCGGAGTGCGCCAAGCGCCCTCTCTGGCGGCTTTTTTCTGCCGTTTATTTTTCTCTGCCCTCCGCTCCCGCCGCCTGCGGAGCGCTTACAATAGCCGCCGCGGGATACATAGCTCCTGCTGATGCCATACGCCGCCGCCACCTGCCGCTGGGTCTGGGACACCCGCCCCTCCAGGCCGTAGCGCCGCCGGATCACATCGGCCTCCCGCTCCGTCAGCCGCTCGGCCACCAGCCGCCGCACCAGCGCCCGGTCGTCCTTGTCCTGCAGGTCCTCCAGCATGGTGTCGCTCTTCCCCACCACGTCCCCGATAGACAGCTCCGCCCCGTCCCCGTCCGTCTCAATGGTCTCACTCAACGACACCTCCCCCTGCAGCTTCCTCGTCCTCCGAAAGTACATCAAGATCTCATTCGCTATCCTCTCCTAACGGAATCGCAGGTTGCTCAACAGGGGGCAAATCCGCCTCTCCATCCTCTGCA